>NZ_JAEKMI010000145.1 GCF_020217485.1 Mycobacterium sp. WUMAC-067
GGCTCTTCGTAATTCAGAGTGCATTGACAAGTTGGTGGAGTGCTCCGCTGTGTAGTAGTGAGCGCCAACGGTAGTGGGTGAGGTTGCGGAATCCGAGGGCGTTGCGGCGCAATGCTTCCAGGCGGCCGTTGATGGCCTCGGTGGGTCCGTTGGAGACGTGGTGGTCGAAGAAGGCCAGGATGTCGGCGCGGCGGCGCGATAGCGTGCGGCCGAGTTGGGCGATCTCCTCCAATCCGGCGGGTACGCCGCGCCGTATCGACTCGATCAGCCTGGTCATTGCCTTCTTGCCGTGACGTCGGTTCGGGTCGGCGTAGGCGGCGATGATCTTCTGATAGATCAGCCAGGCGACCTTGACGGCGAGATGGTCGTCGCCGTCGAGCACCTCGGTCAGCCGGGTGTATTGGCGTGGGGAGAGCAGCTGCAGGCGGGTTCGGGCGATGCGCCGGATCCCATAGAGCGGGTCACCGGTGTGTCCGCGCCGACCCAGGGTCTGCTGCTGGATGCGTTGGCGGATCAGGTCGAGCTTGGTCCCGGCCAAAGCCACAACGTGGAAGGGGTCCATCACGGTGACCGCGTCCGGGATGACCTCGGTGGCGGCGGTCTTGTAGCCGGCGAACCCGTCCATCGCAATGACCTCCACGGCCCGGGCAAAGTCGGTGGGTTGGGCGGCCAACCACGTGGCCAGTGCGGTCGCTGAGCGTCCTTCGACCAGGTCGAGCAGGCGTGCCGGGCCGGTCTGGTCGTGGGTAGGCGTGAGGTCGATGATCAGCGTGACGAACCCCTCTGTGCCGCGACGCCGAGGCGCCCAGCGATGCTCATCGACACCGATCACCGTCACCCCGGCCAGCCGATCCGGCCCGGTTGTGGCGATCAGGCCGGCGGTCGCACGCATCGCGATGGAGCTGACAGTATGCCAGGACACCCCGAGTTCGGCGGCGATCGCCGAAATGGTGGTGCGGTCGATCATCAACCGCCGCAATACATACCGGGCACAGCGCCGCGTCGTCGATGAGCGCGGGGCCGCCAACTTGCCCAGATCCTGGTTGAACACTGCCCGCCCACACGCTGGCGTTGTGCAGCGGTAGCGAGGTAGGGCACCCTGCAGCACCAGCGGGTAGCCGGCCACCGGCAGATCCGTCAACGGCCGAGTCACAGTGTCGCGGTAGCGGCCCTCCCGGCCGCAGTCCGGACACCTGGCGTCACAGGCCACCGGCCTGCAGAAGATCGTCGTCGTCTTCTCGTCGACCGCGGCGTCGGTGATCGTCACCCCCAACTCGATGGTGCGCATGATCGTGTCGGCAACAACCGACGGCGGGCAGGCAGTAGCCTCAGGCAAGGGTCACCTCGGTGGTGTTGGTGAAGCGGCGTGTAGGAACCTGAATCGTCACCCACCGAGGCCCCACCTCAGCTCAACGACACGAACCCCCACCGCGGATATCCGCCAACCACTGCTGCACGCTCATTTCCGCAGAGCC
>NZ_JAEKMI010000146.1 GCF_020217485.1 Mycobacterium sp. WUMAC-067
TGAACCGCCCCGAGTTCGATGCACACCTTCTTTCGAGGGAAGGTTGTTCGCATCATGCCGAAGAAGTACGACGAGGAGTTCAAGGCCCGGGCGGTGCGGTTGGTCAGCGACCATGCCGAGGAGTACGCCACCCGTACGGCCTGCCTGACCGCGGTCGCCAAGCGTTTGGGGGTGTCGTATGAATCGTTACGACGCTGGATCAACCAGGCCGAGGTCGACACCGGGGTCCGCGACGGGGCGCCCACCGATACCGTGCGCGAGTTGCGTGAGCTCAAACGCAAGAACCGCGAACTTGAGGAAACCATCGAAATCCTCAAGGCGGCAACAAGTTTCTTCGTGCGGGAGAGCGACCCGCGACACCGTTGATCTGTGCGTTCATCGCCGAGCATCGTGCTCGGTTCGGGGTCGCTCCGATCTGCCGCGTGCTCACTGAGCACGGCTGCGTGATCGCCCCGAGAACCTTCTATGCCTGGCTGGCCCGCCCACCGTCGGCGCGGGCCCTGTGGGACACCGTCATTACCGAGGTGCTGGCCGGCTACTACGAACCCGACGAGCACGGCCGGCGCAAACCGGAGTCCTTGTACGGGGCCACGAAAATGTGGGCTCACTTGCAACGCCAGGGCATCACCGTGGCCCGCTGCACCGTGGAACGACTGATGCGCGTCAACGGCTGGCGCGGGGTCACCCGGCGCAAAAAGGTCCGCACCACCGTGGCCGACCCGGCCGCGACCCGGGCGGCGGATCTGGTCAAACGCCAGTTCCGGGTGCGCGCCCCCAACGTGCTGCTCGTCGCGGATTTCACCTACGTGCGCCTGGCCACCGGGGTGTTCGTCTACACCGCGTTCGCCATTGATGCCTACGCCGGGCGGATCGTGGGCTGGACCTGCTCGGCAAGCAAGGAAGACCGGTTCGTGCGTCAGGCGATCAGGCATGCGGCGCAACTGCGGTTCAATGAAGGCAATCCATTGATGGGCAACACTATTCACCATTCGGACGCAGGGTCGCAATATACGTCGGTGCGGTTCGGGGAAACCTTGACCCTGTCCGGGCTGGTGGCCTCAATCGGCACTGTCGGGGACGCCTTCGACAACGCTCTGGCCGAAACAACGATAGGGCTGTACAAGACCGAAGCCGTCCGGGCGGATTCGCCCTTCCGGCGCGGCCCCCTGCAGCGCCTGACCGACGTGGAACTGCTCACCGCCGACTGGGTGCACTGGTACAACACCAGCCGGCTCATGCACCGCCTGGGCCGCATCCCACCGACCGAGTACGAGACGATCTACTACGCTACGAACACAGCCCAATCAGAGGCTGCACACCCATAACCGCGTGTGCATCGAACTCGGGGCGGT
>NZ_JAEKMI010000147.1 GCF_020217485.1 Mycobacterium sp. WUMAC-067
GAGCAATTGTCAATACCTGTGGATCGGGGTGTTTCAGGCGACCTCCGTTTCGGTGTGTTGATCGCCGTCTGACGGTGGTGTCGGTGGGGTGATGTCGGTGGGCCGTTCGAGCAGTTTGCCTTTGTGGAAGACCGCTCCGGCGCGGACGAGGGCGACCAGATGTGGGGCGTTGACGGCCCGCCAACGGGCTTGGGCGGCGTCGATCAGCTTGTAGGCCATGGCCAATCCAGCGGCCCGCGATCCCGGACCCTTGGTGACCTTCGTTCTCAAACGCACTGTGGCGAAGGTGGATTCGATCGGATTCGTGGTACGCAGATGGATCCAGTGCTCGGCGGGGTAGTGGTAGAACTCCAGCAGGACATCGAGGTCGTCGACGATCTTGGCGACCACTTTCGGGTACTTCGCGCCGAAGGCAACCGCGAAGGCCTTGACCGCGACCTGAGCTTTGTCGATGTCTTCGGCGTTGTAGATGTCCTTGATGGCCGCCAGCGCGGCCGGATGCGCTGACTTCGGCAGTGCGGAAAGGACGTTGGCCTGCTTGTGGAACCAGCAGCGCTGCTCTCGGGTCTTCGGGAATACCTCCCGCACCGCCTTCCAGAACCCGAGCGCGCCATCGCCGACGGCCAGCACTGGGGCGGTCATGCCGCGTCGTTTGCAGTCGCGCAGCAGATCCGCCCACGACTCGCATGACTCCCGATAGCCGTCGGTGATCGCCACGAGCTCTTTGCGGCCGTCAGCGCGCACGCCGAGCATCACCAGCAGGCACAGCTTCTCCTGGTCCAGGCGGACCTTGAGGTGAATGCCGTCGACCCACAGGTAGACGTAGTCGCTGCCGGACAGGTCCCGGGCAGCGAACGTACGGGCTTCGTCTTGCCACTGCGCGGTCAGACGGGTGATCGTGGTGGCCGACAACCCGGCACCCGAGCCGAGGAACTGCTCGAGTGCGGGCCCGAAGTCGCTGGTCGATAGGCCGTGCAGATACAGCAGCGGCAGCACCTCACTCATCTGCGGGGACTTGCGTGCCCAGGCCGGCAGGATCGCCGAGGAAAACCGCTGCCGCTCACCAGAATCGGGGTCGACACGGCGATCGTTGACCCGCGGCGCCTTCACCTGCACGGCACCGGCCGCGGTCAGCACCTCACGCGGCTGGTGATAGCCGTTGCGGACCACCAGTCGGTGACCGTTCTCGTCGAGCTGATCAGCGAATGCGGCCACGTACGCGGCGACCTCGGCCTGCAGGGCAGCGGCCAACATCTGCCGGGCTCCGTCGCGGACGATCTCGTCCAACAACGACCGGCCGGCCTCGCCGCCGTTGGCCTCCTCGGCA
>NZ_JAEKMI010000148.1 GCF_020217485.1 Mycobacterium sp. WUMAC-067
TGAACTACCCCAGGTTTAGTTCCTACTCGGTTGCGAGGGCCGGGGTCGGCTGGCTCGCAGGGTGTGAGGTGCCGGTGAGGGCGGCCTCGTACTCGGCGGGTGGAACGTAGCCGAGGGCTTCGTGCAGGCGTTCCTGGTTGTACCAGGCCACCCATTCGGCGGTCGAGAGTTCGACATCATCGATGCACCGCCAGGGCTTGCCGCGGTTGATGAGCTCGGTCTTGTAGGCGGCGTTGACCGCTTCAGCGAGGGCGTTGTCATAACTATCGCCACGCGACCCGACCGAGGGCGCGATCCCCAGTTCAGCCAGCCGGTCGGTATAGGCCAGCGATAGGTACTGGGATCCGCGGTCGGAATGATGAACCAACTCGGATAGATCGGTATTCGACTGCCACACAGCGTGATTGAATGCTTGAAGCGGGAGGTCTTCGGTGCGCATCGTGGCCGAGACCGCCCAGCCAACGATCTTCTTGGTGCACGCATCAGTGACGAACGCGGTGTAACAGAACCCCTGCCAGGTCCGCACGAACGTGATGTCGGCGACCCATAGCCGGTTCGGTGCAGCGGCCCGGAATTGGCGGTTGACCAGATCGGCCGGCCGGATCGCGGCCGGGTCGCTGATCGTGGTGAACACCGGCTTGCCCCGCTGGGCGCCGCGCAACCCGGCCTTGCGCATCAACCGGCGGGTTTGTTCACGGCCCAGCTGCCAACCACGCCGTGTCATCGCCGCGTGCATCTTCTTGACCCCATACACCGAGTAGTTCTGCCGGTGCACCGCCTCAAGGTCAGCGATCAGCTGCTCATCGCGGATCTCCCGGTCCGACGGTGGTCGGGTCCGCGCGGCCCGATAACCCCGCGAGGTGAGGAATCCGGGGATAGCTGCCCGCAGCACACGGCAGATGAGCTCGACCCCGAACTGATCGCGATGAGCATCGATGTAGGCGATCATTTCGTCGCGGGGCGGTCGAACTCCGCGGCAAAAAACGCAGACGCTGACTTCAAAATCTCGTTAGCCCTGCGCAGTTCAGCGTTCTCGCGCTTGAGCTTACGGATCTCGGCATGCTCAGAACTGGTCATGCCCGGCCGTTCACCAGCATCGACTTGGGCCTTGCGTCGCCACCGACGCACCGACTCCTCCGAAATATCGAGTTTGCTGGCGACAGACTTTATGGCCTCGAACTCCGACACTTCCGAGGCTTCCATCACAGTGTCCAACAACCGCAACGCACGCTGCCGAAACTCCGGCGAATACTGACGGGGCATAGCTTCCAATCCTCCTATAAGGATCGGAACTAAACCTGGGGTAGTTCAG
>NZ_JAEKMI010000149.1 GCF_020217485.1 Mycobacterium sp. WUMAC-067
GCGCGGGTGTCGAGTTTGCCGTTGGGGGTGAGTGGCAGCGCGTCCAACACCACCACCGCAACCGGCACCATGTATTCCGGCAACCGCTCGGTCAGCGCGGTACGTAGCCCGCCGGAATCGACTGTCCCGGTGCTCGATTCGGTGATGTAGCCGACCAGACGCTTGTCGCCGGGGCGGTCCTCGCGGGCGATGACGACTGCTTGCTCCACGCCATCCAGGGCGGCCAATGCGGACTGAATCTCCCCGAGTTCGATGCGATACCCGCGGATCTTGACCTGCTCATCGGCACGCCCGAGGTAATCCAGCTGCCCATCGGCGCGCCAACACACCAAATCCCCTGTGCGATACATGCATTGGCCCGGCGCTCCCGTGCCAACGAACGGACACGCCACAAAGCGCGAGGCGGTCAGTGCGGGTCGGCCCACATAGCCGGTGGCCACGCCGGCGCCGGCCACATACAACTCCCCGACCACCCCGACGGGCACCGGGCGCAGCCACCCGTCGAGCACAAACAACGCCGCCCCCGAAACCGGCGCACCGATCGGCACCGCACCCGAGCCGGCCTTCAGCGGTGCGCTGATCGCCACACACATCGTGGTCTCGGTCGGACCATACGCGTTGACCATCACCCGATTTGGCGCCCACCGATCCACCACCTCCACCGGGCACGCCTCACCGACCACCGCCAACGCCACCGACTCCAACCCCTCAACCGGCAACGCGGCCACCGCCGACGGGGTCTGCGTCAACACACTGACCCGCTGCTCAACGAGCACCCGGTGCAGCTCTTGCGGGGAAGCGGTCACCGGCTCGGGCACCACCACCAGCCGCCCACCGCGCAACAACGCACCGAAGATCTCCCACACCGACACATCGAACGCCAACGAATGACACAGCGCCCACACCCCCGCCCCAGGCAGGCCGGCATCCAACGACCCCAACAACTGCGTCACATTACGATGAGTAACCGCAACACCTTTGGGCACCCCGGTGGTGCCCGAGGTGTAAATCAGATACGCGACATCGTCGGGATCCGGCCCCGCCAACCCCGTGCTGGGCTGGGCCGCAACAGCGGGATCACCCACGTCGATGACCACCACGTCATACCCATCGAGACGCTCGACGAGCTCACCGGCGGTGACCACAGCGATCGGTGCGGCATCGGCCAGCACAAACCCCATCCGCTCGGCCGGCACTCCCGGGTCGATCGGCAGATACGCCGCCCCCGTCTTGAGCACCGCCACGATCGCCACCACCGCCTCGACCGAACGCGAAAACAGCAGCGCCACAGCCT
>NZ_JAEKMI010000015.1 GCF_020217485.1 Mycobacterium sp. WUMAC-067
GTGGTGGTAGAAGTTGCGGATCACCGTCACCTGGCCGGCGCCGAGTTCGCCGCGGCGTTGGGCGGCTGCGGTCGCGGCCAGGACCGGCGGCAGGGGTTCACCGGTCAGGGCATGGCGTTGACCTAAATCGGCGGCCTCTTGGATGCGCCGAGAGGCTTCGTTGCGGCTGATCAGGGTGCGCTCGACCAGGGCGTGGGAGAGCCCGGCGCCCAGTTCCTGGGACGGGACTTGGCGGGCAAGGGAATTGAGCAGCGGATGCTCGATGACCGGAAGACGCCGGCGCAGCCGCTCACAGCGCTCCAACACCGCCAACTGCTGCTGGATCGTCAACGCATCGAGCACCAACCCGCACGCGCGGTCCACCTCGGCATCGAGCGCATCGAACACCGCATCGACCTCGGGCAAACCAGTGGAACTCACACCGCCAAACTAACGACACCCTCTGACAAAAACCCTCGCATTGTGACCACTGAAACCACAGTGACACAAGGGAATTCGCTATGCGTTTCCGATATCCGAAATCGTGTCGGGGGAAGGTGTTGGCCCGGGGCGACACCTCTGGAAAGCCCGGGCGCACAGCCTCAAGCGACAAAAGCCGCCGCCTCAGCCGCGCTCGAGCGAAAGAACCGCCTCAGTCGCGCTCGGGCGGACGCGTCGCGTACACCCACGACAAGAAGCGCGCCACGGCCTCCGCGGACCGATGCGCGCGCGGCGAACTGAAGATGTCGAAAGCGTGCTGGGCATGCGGCAATTCGGCGTAGGCGACCGGCGACTTCGACACCGCGCGCAGCTCCTCGACGAACTCCTGCGCCTCACCCACCGGGATCAGGGAATCGTCGTGGCCGTGCAGGACGAAGAAGGGTGGCGCGTCGGCGCGCAGCCGCCGGATCGGCGAGGCGTCGATGTAGATGTCGCGGTGGGTGCTGAATTTCCGCTTGACGACGAACTTTTGGAGCAACTCCACGAATTCGCGCCGGCCCTCGCCCTCGGTGGAAAACCAGTCGTAGCGCCCGTACACCGGGACGGCGGCGACCACCGACGTGTCGGCGTCCTCGAAGCCCGGCTGGAACGCCGGGTCGTTGGGTGTCAGCGCCGCCAGCGAACACAGATGGCCGCCGGCCGAACCGCCCGTGATCGCCACGAAATTCGGATCCCCGCCGTAGCGGGAGATGTTCTCCTTCACCCAGGCCAGCGCGCGCTTGACGTCGACGATGTGGTCGGGCCAGGTGTGCCGCGGCGACACCCGGTAGCCAATGGACACGCACACCCAACCGCGCGCGGCCAGGTGGCTCATCAGCGGATAGGCCTGGGGCCGGCGCATTCCGATCACCCATGCGCCGCCGGGCACCTGGACCAGCACCGGCGCCTTGCCGTCGCGCGGCAGATCGTGGCGGCGCCAGATGTCGGCGAGATTGGCGCGGCCGTGCGGTCCGTAGGACACCACGTTCGTCTTCTCGACGTAGCGGCGCCGCGCGACCGTATTGCCCAGCGGCAGGGTGCGACGCCCGCTGCGGGTGGGCTTGGTCTGCGGCAGCTTGTCGAGCGCCTCTTCGTAGTCGTCACCGAGTTGCTCGCGCAGCCCCGCCTCCAGCGCCGGGCCGGGGGTCGTCACGCCGCGGTACTTGATCACCGCCAGGATGGCCCAGGACGCCGCCGTCAGCGCCAGCGCCACTTTCCCGCGCCGTCCCGCGAAGTCGCCGCGGCGCCCGCGCCGCAGCACGTCCAAAAGCGAAGCGGAGAAGTACACGCCCGGCACCTCGGACGCCGGCCACCCGAACCAGAACACCAGCACCGTGCTGTAGCCCTTGCGGGCCAGCGGCCGTAATCCGTTGGCGGCGTTGGCCAATTCCAGCGCGGCGCGCGCCAGCGGCCTGGGCCTTCTGATCACCCGGATGAACCGCATCAGCCGCCGACCCGTGCTCTCAGCTCCGCCCGCAGGATCTTGCCGGTGCTGCTGCGGGGAAGTTCATCAAGGACCGCGATCTCGCGGGGCACCTTGTAGTTGGCGAGGTTGTCCCGCACGTGTTGCTTGAGGGCGTCGGGGGTGGCCTTCTCAGTAAGGTGGCCGCCCGGTTCCAGCACCACGAACGCCGCCAGCCGCTGCCCGTACTGCTCGTCGTCGACGCCGATCACCGCCGCCTCCGCCACGTCGGGGTGTGCGGCGAGCGCCTTCTCCACCTCGATCGGGTAGACGTTCTCACCGCCGGACACGATCATCTCGTCGTCGCGGCCGACGACGAACAGCCGGCCCGCGGAATCCAGATACCCGACGTCCCCCGACGACATGAATCCGGCGTGAAAGTCTTTCGTGCTGCCCGAGGTGTAGCCGTCGAACTGGGTGTTGTTGCGCACGTAGATGCTGCCGACTTCGCCGGCGGGCAGCTCGTTGAATTCCGGGTCCAGGATGCGGATTTCGGTTCCGCCCGCGGGCCGGCCCGCGGTGTCGGGCGCGGCGCGCAGGTCGGCCGGGGTGGCGGTGGCGATCATGCCGGCCTCGGTGGCGTTGTAGTTGTTGTAGATCACGTCGCCGAACGCGTCCATGAACGCGGTGACGACGTCGGGGCGCATCCGCGAGCCCGAGGCCGCGGCGAACCGTAGCGACCGGCCGCTGTAGCGGCGCCGAATCTCGGGCGGCAGGTCCATGATCCGGTCGAACATCACCGGCACCACCACCAGGCCGGTCGCCCGGTGCCGGTCGATCAAATCCAGCGTGGCCTCCGGGTCGAATTTGCGCCGGGTGATCACCGGGCAGGCGAACGACGCCGCGAGCAGCAGTTGGGAAAAGCCCCAGGCGTGAAACATCGGCGCCACGATCACGACGGGCTCCTCGGCCCGCCACGGCGTGCGGTCCAGGATCGCCTTCAGCGTGCCGATTCCCGCGTTGCCGCCAGATTGCTTGGCGCCCTTGGGGGTTCCGGTGGTGCCGGAGGTGAGCAGGATCATCTTGCCCTTGCGTCCGGTGCGCTTCGGTTGCGCCCCGCTGTGGACGGCGATCAGCTTCTCGATCGTCAGCTCATGCTCGGCATCGGTCCACGCCACGATGCGGGTCGCGCCGGGGGTGCCGGCCAGCGCGCGGTCCACCGTCTCGGTGAACTCTTCGTCGTAGATGACGGCGTCGACGCCCTCGCGGGTCACGACGTCGGCCAGTGCCGGCCCGGCGAACGACGTGTTGAGCAGCAGGATGTCCGAGCCGATCCGGTCGGCCGCCACCAACGCCTCGACGAACCCGCGGTGATTGCGGCACATGATCCCGATGACCCGGGGCTGGCCCGACGGCAACCCCTGCAGCGCCGCGGCGAGCGCGTTGCACCGCTCGTCGAGTTCCCGCCAGGTCAGGCTGCCCCGCTCATCGATCAGGCCGGGCCGGTCCGGGCAACGTTGGGCGGCGCTGGCGAATCCGGAGGTCATGCCCATGCCTTCGCGGCGCATGGCCGCGGCGATCCGCACGTAGCGATCCGGGCGCATGGGCGCGATCAGCCCGGCGCGGCGCATGGTTCCGATCAGACCAAGGGTCTCGCTGAAAGGATTCGGCATGATTCAGCCGAGAATCGGGAATCGGCGCTTGGCGGCGAGCTCGGTCAGGGCCTCCTGCATCACCGATCGCACATACTCGTCGACCTCGTCGACGTCGGGGTCCTCGCCGAACTCCTTGGCGATGTCGATCGGCTCCAGCACCCGGGTCACGATTTTCGTCGGCAGCGGCAGGTTGGGCGGGATGACGGCGCTCAAGCCGAAGGGGAAACCGAACGACAGCGGCAAAATGGCGCTGCGCAGCAACCGTTTGATGCCCAGTCGCTCGGCGAGCCAGGTGCCGCGGGTCAGGTAGAGCTGGGTCTCCTGCCCGCCGATCGACACCGCCGGCACGATCGGGACGCCGGCGTCGATCGCGGTGCGGATGTAGCCCTTGCGGCCGTTGAAGTCGATGACGTTCTCCGACAGGGTGGGCCGGTAGGCGTCGTAGTCGCCGCCCGGGAACACGATCACCACCCCGCCGGACCGCAGCGCGACGGCCGCGTTCTCCCGATTGGCCCGGATGTACCCGGTGCGGCGGAAGAAGTCCGCGGTGGGGCCGGTCATGAGGATGTCGTGACTCAACGTGTAGACCGGCCGGTCGTAGCCGAGCTTGTCGTAGAAGTGAGCGCTGAAGATCGGGACGTCCATGGGGAACATGCCCCCCGAGTGGTTGCCGACCACCAGCGCCCCGCCGGGCGGGAACGAATCCAGGCCGTGCACCTCGGACCGGAAGTAGGTCTTCAACACCGGGCGCATCACCGCCATCAGGCGCTGGGTCAAGACGGGGTCGAATTTGCCGATGTCCCCGCCATCGGCGTTGTCGCTGTCGGTCACGTTCCTCCCTTGACGCTCGCGCCGGGCCAGATCGCCGAGTCGAGTCCCTCGATGGTAGCGACCGGGGCGGCGCCGCTGTGATGGTGTTTCGGCATTTTCGCCCGCGTAAACCGTTTAGCCGGCTGCGGTGCCGATACATTCGATGGGCTAGCTGGTTTTCCGACAGGAACGAGGCCGCCCATGGGATTCATGTCACCGGAACTTCCGGACGTCGACCGCAGCACCTGGCACACCTTGCCCCGGGCGACCCGGCTGCAAGTCGTGACCCGGCACTGGGCGGAACACGGATTCGGAACGCCATACGCCGTGTATTTGCTGTACCTGCTCAAGATCGCGCTCTACATCGCCGCGCCCGCCGCGATCATCTCGTTCACCCCCGGCCTGGGCGGCCTGGGCCGCATCGGCGACTGGTGGACGCAACCCATCGTCTACCAGAAGGTCGTCATCTTCACGCTGCTGTTCGAGGTCACGGGCCTCGGCTGCGGATCCGGGCCGCTGACCGGGCGGTTCATGCCACCGATCGGAGGCATCCTTTATTGGTTGCGGCCCAACACGATTCGGCTACCGGCCTGGCCCGGCAAGGTTCCGTTCACCCGTGGGGATACCCGCACCGCCGTCGATGTCGCGCTGTACGCCCTCGTTCTGATCGGCGGGGTGTGGGCGCTGCTGTCGCCCGGTCACGGCGGGCCCGTCACCGCCGCGGGCGATGTCGGCCTGATCGACCCCGTCCTGGTCGCCCCGACGATCGTGGCGCTGGCCCTGTTGGGTTTACGTGACAAGACGGTGTTCTTGGCGGCCCGCGGTGAACACTATTGGCTGAAGCTGTTCGTGTTCTTCTTCCCGTTCACCGACCAGATCGCGGCCTTCAAGATCATCATGCTCTGCTTGTGGTGGGGCGCAGCGGTTTCCAAGCTCAACCACCATTTCCCCTACGTGGTGGCGGTGATGACGAGCAACAACGCGCTGCTGCGTCCCAAGCTGTTCACTCCGATCAAGCGCCTGCTCTACCTCGACCATGTCAACGACCTGCGACCGTCGCTGCTGCCCAAGCTGATGGCCCACGTCGGCGGCACCACAGCGGAATTCGTGGTTCCGACGGTCCTGGTCTTCTTCGCCGCCGATCATCCGTGGCGGTGGTTCCTGATCGGGTTCATGGTGCTGTTCCATCTCAACATCATTTCCAACCTCCCGATGGGAGTCCCCTTGGAATGGAACGTGTTCTTCATCTTCTCGCTGTTCTATCTGTTCGGGCACTATGGCGCGGTCCGGGCCACCGATCTTCGCTCGCCCGTGCTGCTCGCGCTCGTGATCCTCGCGGTGGTGGTGGTCATCGTGGGAAACATGTTCCCCGAAAAGATTTCGTTCCTTCCGGCAATGCGGTACTACGCCGGCAACTGGGCCACCAGCGTGTGGTGTTTCCGCGCGGGCGCCGAGGAGAAGATCGACGCCGACATCGTGAAGAGCTCCGCGCTCGTCGTCAATCAGCTGGCGAGGCTCTACGACCCGGACACCGCCGAACTCTTGGCAGACAAAATCGCCGCCTTCCGCGCGATGCACGTGCATGGCCGGGCGCTCAACGCGCTGCTGCCGCGCGCGATCGACGACGAAGCCGACTACAAGATCCGTGAGGGCGAAATAGTCGCCGGGCCGCTCGTCGGCTGGAACTTCGGCGAGGGCCACCTGCACAACGAGCAACTGGTGCAGGCCGTGCAACGGCGCTGCCACTTCGAGGACGGCGACGTCCGGGTCATCGTCCTGGAGGGCCAGCCCATCCACGCCCAACGGCAGTCGTATCGCATCCTCGACGCCAAGGCCGGCGTGATCGAGGAGGGCTACATCGACGTCAAGGACATGCTGACCCGCCAGCCCTGGCCCGAGCCCGGCGACGACTGTCCCGTCCACGTCGCCACACAGCGCACCAAATGACGACCGCGGTGGTGGTCGGCGCCGGGCCCAACGGCCTGGCCGCGGCGATCCATCTCGCCCGCCACGGTGTCGACGTACAGGTGCTGGAGGCCCGCGAGACCGTCGGCGGGGGAGCGCGCTCGGCCGAGCTGACGGTGCCCGGGGTGATCCACGACATCTGCTCGGCCTTTCACCCGCTGGGCATAGGTTCGCCGTTCTGGAAAGAGATCGACCTGCAGCGGTACGGGCTGGCCTGGAAGTGGCCGGAGGTCGACTGTGCGCATCCGCTCGACGACGGCACCGCCGGCGTCCTGTACCAATCCCTCGATCGGACGGTCACCGGCATGGGGCCGGACGCCAGTCGGTGGCGACGCGCCGTCGGGGGCCTGGCGTCCGGATTCGATCAGCTGGCCGAGGACCTGCTCCGCCCGGTGATCAACGTTCCACGCCACCCGGTCCGCCTCGCGGGCTTCGGGCCCCGCGCGCTGCTGCCGGCGACCGTCCTGGCCCGCTGGTTTCGCACCGAGCAGGCGCGGGCGCTGTTCGGTGGATCGGCCGCGCACATCTACACGCGGCTGGACCGCCCGCTCACCGCATCCCTCGGGCTGATGATCCTGGCCAGCGGGCACCGCTACGGGTGGCCGGTCGCCGAAGGCGGTTCCGGGTCGATCACCAAGGCGCTGGCCGCCGCCCTGGAAGCGCACGGCGGCGCCGTCACCACCGGAATCACCGTCGCAAGCCGCCGCGACATCCCGGACGCCGACATCGTCATGCTCGACCTGGGCCCCGCCGCGGCGCTGAACATCTACGGCGACGTGATGCCCGCCCGAATCAAGCGGTCCTATGCGCGCTACCGCCAGGGGTCCTCGGCGTTCAAGGTCGACTTCGCCATCGAAGGCCACGCCCCCTGGACCAACCCCGACTGCGGTCGCGCCGGCACCGTCCATCTGGGCGGCACGTTCGACGAGGTCGCCGACACCGAACGTCAACGCGCGCAAGGCACGATGGTGCGGCGGCCGTTCGTCCTCGTCGGACAGCAGTACCTGGCCGACCCGTCGCGCTCGGCGGGCGACATCAACCCGATCTGGGCGTATGCGCACGTGCCCTTCGGCTACACCGGCGACGCCACCGCGGCCGTCATCGACCAGATCGAGCGCTTCGCCCCGGGATTCCGCGACCGTGTCGTCAACACCGTCAGCAGGGGGACCGCCGATCTAGAGGCCTATAACCCCAATTTCATCGGCGGCGACATCATCGGCGGCGCCAACGACGGGCTCCAGGTCATCCTGCGCCCGCGCGTCTCGGTCAACCCGTATGCGACCGGTGTGCCGGGCGTCTACCTGTGCTCGCAGTCCACGCCGCCGGGCGCCGGCATCCACGGGCTGTGCGGCTATTACGCCGCCGAGGCGGCGCTGGGCCGGCTGCGCAAGCGTCGCAGCGATTGACGGCGTAGCCCCGTCGACGGGACGGGCGGTCATACCGCGCCGCCGCCGCGGTTATCGCGTGGTGCCGCCCAACGGCACGTCGGTTGTCCACGGCTTGCCTACGCCGCCGTCGGAATCCCAGATCGATTGCCGGGCCATTCCCTTGCGTCTGGCCCTGCGGCGCATGCCCGCACGGAGTACGTCCTGGACCCTCAAGGGGCCATTATGGATCAACGAGATCCCGGATTCTGTTGAGGGCGTTGCGCGCTCGTCAGCGGTGACGACGGAATGCGTGTCAGTGGTGTGCATCATGTTCGTGCATCTTTCTGTTCGTTGAAGGCAGTTGCTGTTTGGTTGGGTCCTGAACCGCGTGCCGGGCCACCTCGAACGGTGTGCGCTAGTCCGGATGGCGGATGGTCGCGCGCTTGAGCCGGCGATTGTTCATCGGATCGTGTGTCGACTTCTGGTGTTCGAGCTGCCGGCTCAATTCGCGCTTTGCATCGCACAGAGCACGGGTGATGTCCGGGTTTTCCGCGACTGCTACGAGCAGTGGATGGCCGGGAAGGGTTGTGCGCAACGTGATGCGCTGTTCCTTGCCGCCGCGGTCCTGCAGGGTGACTTCGATGTCCACATCTTTCGGATGCCATCTGCCTAGCTGCGCCTCGAGCGTGGACAACGTCTGTGTGACGTGGAGACGCTCCTTCGCGAGAAAGCCTGCGCCCACGTGGATCACGTTCTCGCGGAAAGTGTTTCGCTTTGCGTGGTCAGAGTTCCTCATGGTGGCCTCATTCCGGGTGTCAAGTTCCGAGGGTCTTGATCTGAGTTGGTCGACGCGTGGCCAGACGAATGTCATGCTGGCCGGCGACCGAAACAGCCAGGCCCAGAGCGGTCACAATGCCGATCGTGAGCACCAAAGTGCGGTGTGCTGCGGCGAACTCGTGAACGCCGATGACCAGTTTCCGGACTAGAACTCCAGTAAACGCCCCGTCAGACCGGTTGTCAACGCTGTGGGCCTACGGCGTGGGACTGTCCTCCGAGGAAGTGGGCTATGCCGGCATTTCGTGCCGCGAGGCCGCGGTCGCGCCGGCCTGCTTCGCCCCCGGCGAATTGCGTTGTGGCAGTGCCATTCATGGCGGGTTCCGGCTCGCTGGAGCGGGATAAGACTGCGCCCTGGCCGGACTTTTCGTCGGCGGCGATTTTCAGTTCACCGACCACGTCTTCGATGCAGGTCGCGATCGATGCGACGTCATCGACGTTATCGGGACACGCGACGATGCCGACAGCCAGGGTGGAGCTGTAGGACACCGCGGTGATGTTGAGATTTGAGCCCTCAAACAGCGGGGCCAGGGCGTGAATTCCCAGGACATGAGCTCCGGCGCAATAGATTTCGTCGCGAGGGCCCGGAACGTTGGAAGCGATGACATGAGCCACTGGCGAGTGGAATCGCGACAGTTGCAGACCGGTGTACACACCCATCACCAAGCCGATGACGACCGGTGGAACGAGATCGATGACATCGGCGAGATTGACGGGCCGCACTGCCCGTCGCCCGTCCTTGATCCTGGATGTCGCATCGTGAATGTTGGCCAACTGCTGTGCCGGGTCGGCCAGATCCACCGGCAATTTGACGACAACAGGCGACCAACTATTGGACGCGTCGCCGTCGACACCGCGGGTCGAGATCGGCATCATGGTGCGCAGCGGATGACTGGGCACCGTGTCGTGGCTTGCCAACCATCGGCGCAGCGCCGATGTCGTTGCGGTGAGGAAAACATCGTTAACAGTGACGTCGAACGCGGCGGTGATGGCGCGCACATCGTCCATGGCCACCGCGGCGAACGCAACGCTACGTCGCGCGGTGAGTGGGGCGTTCAGCAGCGTGCGCGGCGAACTGTCGTCCTCCTCGGAATCCGAACCGTCGGACCGTTGCGGTCCGGCGCCCGGGAGGAGTTGGCGTACCGATCTCAGCGCGGTTCCTATCGTCGACTTCACCGCGACGGGACCCAGCCTGACGGCGATCCGAATGCCCACAGCGGTGTTGGCGGCGACCTCGTCGACCACGTCCCACACCCTGGTGGCCGCACCGGGCATCGTGGCCTCGGCCCGCTCTGGTGCCACCGCGAATTCAGCGGCGGCATCGACGGTCATCAGTTCGGGCAACATCGACGTCACTGCGCCCACACCGTCGGTAATGGCGTGGGAGAACTTGATCAACACCACCAATCTGCCGTCGGCGAGACCCTGCACGACCCAGGCGTCCCACAGCGGGCGGTCGCGGTTCAAAGGCTGCCCATGCAACTCGCCGATAAGGGTGGTCAACTCCCGCATGGTGCCGGGTTGGGCCAGCCGCACACAATGCAGATGGCTTTGGACATCGAATGCGGGGTCCTCGATCCATGACGGCTGGCCCAACCCGAAGGGCCTGGTGAGCAGACGCTGCCGGAAGCCCGGCATCGTCGCAGTGCGCTGAGCCAGCAGCTTGCAAATCGCGTCGGCGGTCACTGCGCCGTTCGCCTCGGGGTCGCAAAACAACACGGCCGTGACGTGGGTGGGCATCACTGATGTTTCGCCGTGCAGCGTGACACCGTCCAGGCCGGTCAATCGTTTCATCATGCTGCTCCGTCCGTATATCCGAGAGTCAGCTCAAAGCTTGGCTCGCGGCTTTTCGCGCCGCGCTCAGCAGCGACGGCCAAAGCGCCCGGCCGCAGGGTGATTCGTGATACCCGGAACCGTCTGCCAATTCGTGCGGGCGGCACTTCGGTCAGGGCGAAATGAACGCGCACCAACGGCAATCCGTGCGGTCGCCGCTGTGTTGAAGCCCAGCCGGGCCGTCGCTCAGCGCACCTTTTCGGGGATTGAGTTCAACGCAGCCAGGACATGCACGGCGAGTTTGACCGCCGCATCATTGTTCACCTTGGAGTGCGCGCTAATGGTGTCCGTGACCAGTTGGAGACGAATCTCGTAGGGAGTGCGAAACGTTGTGAGCGCTGCCATCGAATGTCCTTTGTAGTCGAGCATGTTCGCTCGCAACCGAGCTGCTCGATATCGATCAGCGTACGCCGATTCGCGGTCGCCGCGTGCGCGACGAGCGTGCGGATCTTGGGCCCGCCGATTTTGAAAGAGCAGGATCTTCGGATGGGCTACTTCCTCGCGCGTTTGCGGGCCGAGCGCCTTGGCGCCGGCACGGTGGCGGCCAGACCGATGAACAACACATCCAGAGCGCGGTCGAGTTCGGCCGCACCGTCGTAGTAGCCGAGCGCTGGGGCCAGCGCGCGCACCTGAGGGAACTCGGTGATCGCCAGTCGGTGCAACCCGAGGCGCAGCACATCATCGGACTCCTCGGGCCGCTCGACGACCTCCTGCAGCTCGGTGAGGATGTGGCCATAGAGATAGCCGAAGAGCACCCGGTAAATATGTAGCGCGTCGACCCCGCTGAAGCCCACCGAAGTGAGCAGCGCGACGACGTCCTCCAGTGGCCGTAGCATGCCCGGGGGTCGCTGCCCCAGCGGCGTGGCTAATGGCCGAGTCACCAATAACGGCACCACATTCGGGTGCTCGAGGGTCAGTCGGCGGAAGTCATGTGCCACCGCGCGCAGCTGTCCTGCCCAGTCCGGGTCTGCGGTGTCCACCCGCAATTTGCCCAGCACGATCTCGGCGATGCCGTCGAGCAGCGCCGCCTTGTTCGGCACATGCCGATAAATCACCGTCGGGTCGCGACCCACCGCCTCACTCAGGCGCCGCATCGACAATCCATCCACACCGTCGCGATCGACCAATCGCAACGCGCACCGCAAAACCACCGACCGGCTGACCAGGCCGCGTTCTGGGCGGCGGGCGGCGGACGCGTCCAGTCCATCGCCGGCAGCTGTCGTTTGCTCCGGCAAACCAGCGGAACTCGCCATCGTGGGCGTCCCTTTCCTCCATGTGTTCTACGCGTTTTGCGGCGCCCATCCTAACGCCGCTGGCCAACATTGTTGACACCCAGCGTGGGGACGAGTGCGGGGGTCTGCAAGGGCTTCCACCCGGAATTGCAGGCTCGTCACGGCGCGCCCGCCCGGGCCGAAGCCCGGCTGGACCCGCAACCGCTCGGGTGATGTTGCGCACAGGTTGTGGCGTCTACCGAC
This sequence comes from Mycobacterium sp. WUMAC-067, assembly GCF_020217485.1. Taxonomy (GTDB): domain Bacteria; phylum Actinomycetota; class Actinomycetes; order Mycobacteriales; family Mycobacteriaceae; genus Mycobacterium. The sequence continues at coordinate 11,801 of NZ_JAEKMI010000015.1, forward strand.
GGCCATCCTGCAAAGGCGATGGTCCACACTCTTACCGGCGCGCCAACCGAGTGTGTCGCTGATCTAGGCTGACCAGAGGCAGTGTCCGCGGACATGCAAAAGACATCGATGAAGACGGCTCAGGAAACACAGAGGAGAGACAAGTGACGGTCCGAGTAGGTATCAACGGCTTCGGTCGAATCGGGCGGAACTTCTACCGGGCCTTGCTGGCTCAACAGGAGCAGGGCGCCGCTGATATCGAGGTGGTCGCGGTCAACGACCTCACCGACAACGCCAGCCTGGCGCACCTGCTGAAGTTCGACTCCATCCTGGGCCGCCTGCCGCACGACGTCACCCTCGAGGGTGACGACACCATCGTCGTCGGCAACGCCAAGATCAAGGCGCTGGAGGTCAAGGAAGGCCCGGCGGCGCTGCCCTGGGGCGACCTGGGCGTCGACGTCGTCGTCGAGTCCACCGGCATCTTCACCAACGCCGCCAAGGCCAAGGGCCACCTGGACGCCGGCGCCAAGAAGGTGATCATCTCCGCGCCGGCCACCGACGAGGACATCACCATCGTGCTCGGCGTCAACGACGACAAGTACGACGGCAGCCAGAACATCATCTCCAACGCGTCGTGCACCACGAACTGCCTGGGGCCGCTGGCCAAGGTGCTCAACGACGAGTTCGGCATCGTCAAGGGCCTGATGACCACCATCCACGCCTACACCCAGGACCAGAACCTGCAGGACGGCCCGCACAAGGACCTGCGCCGCGCCCGCGCCGCCGCCCTGAACATCGTGCCGACCTCCACCGGCGCGGCCAAGGCCATCGGCCTGGTGCTGCCCGAACTGAAGGGCAAGCTCGACGGCTACGCGCTGCGGGTGCCGATCCCCACCGGGTCGGTCACCGACCTGACCGCCGAGCTGAAGAAGTCCGCCACCGCCGACGAGATCAACGCCGCGATGAAGGCCGCCGCCGAGGGGCCGATGAAGGGCATCCTCAAGTACTACGACGCGCCGATCGTCTCCAGCGACATCGTCACCGACCCGCACAGCTCGATCTTCGACTCCGGTCTGACCAAGGTGATCGACGACCAGGCCAAGGTGGTGTCCTGGTACGACAACGAATGGGGCTACTCCAACCGCCTGGTGGACCTGGTCGCCCTGGTCGGCAAGTCGCTGTAACCCGTGGCCGTCCACACTCTCAAAGACCTTCTCGGCGAGGGGGTTTCGGGTCGCGGCGTGCTGGTTCGCTCGGACCTGAACGTGCCGCTCGATGGCGGCAAGATCACCGACCCCGGGCGCATCACCGCCTCGGTGCCGACGCTGAAGGCGCTCGTCGAGGCGGGCGCCAAGGTGGTGGTCACCGCGCACCTCGGGCGCCCCAAGGACGGGCCGGACCCGAAGCTGTCGCTGGCGCCGGTCGCCGCGGCGCTGTCCGAGCAACTCGGCCGGCACGTGCAGCTGGCCGGTGATGTCGTCGGCACCGACGCGCTGGCCCGCGCCGAGGGGCTGACCGACGGTGACGTCCTGCTGCTGGAGAACATCCGCTTCGACCCCCGCGAAACCAGCAAGGACGACGCCGAGCGGCTCGCCCTCGCCCGGCAGCTCGCCGAATTGGTCGGGCCCACAGGCGCTTTCGTCTCCGACGGCTTCGGCGTGGTGCACCGCAAGCAGGCCTCCGTGTACGACATCGCCACCCTGCTGCCGCACTACGCCGGCACGCTGGTGGCCGAGGAGATCGAGGTGCTGGAGCAGCTGACCAGCTCCACCAAACGTCCTTACGCGGTGGTCCTCGGCGGGTCGAAGGTGTCCGACAAGCTCGGTGTCATCGAGTCGCTGGCCACCAAGGCCGACAGCATCGTCATCGGCGGCGGCATGTGTTTCACTTTCCTGGCCGCGCAAGGCTTTTCGGTCGGCAAGTCGCTGCTGGAGACCGAGATGGTGGACACCTGCCGCCGGCTGCTGGACACCTACGTCGACGTGCTGCGGCTGCCGGTGGACATCGTGGTGGCCGACAAGTTCGCCGCCGACGCGACACCGCAGACCGTCGCCGCCGACGCCATCCCCGACGACCTGATGGGCCTGGACATCGGTCCGGGATCGGTCAAACGGTTCACCACGTTGCTGTCCAACGCCGAGACCGTCTTCTGGAACGGGCCGATGGGCGTGTTCGAGTTCCCCGCGTTCGCCGCGGGCACCAAGGGCGTCGCCGAGGCGATCGCCGCGGCGACCCGCAAGGGCGCCTTCAGCGTGGTCGGCGGCGGGGACTCCGCGGCCGCCGTGCGCGCGCTGGGCATCCCGGAACGCGACTTCTCGCACATCTCCACCGGCGGGGGAGCGTCGCTGGAATACCTTGAGGGCAAGACGCTTCCGGGTATCGAGGTGTTGAGCCGACCCCAGCCCGACCACAACTAGGGAGGCCCAGAGTCGTGAGCCGCAAGCCACTGATCGCCGGCAACTGGAAGATGAACCTCAACCACTTCGAGGCGATCGCGCTGGTGCAAAAGATCGCGTTCGCGCTGCCGGACAAGTACTACGACAAAGTCGACGTGACGGTGCTGCCGCCGTTCACCGACCTGCGCAGCGTGCAGACCCTGGTCGACGGCGACAAGCTCCGGCTGACCTACGGCGGGCAGGACCTGTCCCAGCACGACGCGGGCGCCTACACCGGCGAGGTCAGCGGCGCCTTCCTGGCCAAGCTGGGTTGCACGTTCGTCGTCGTCGGGCACTCCGAGCGCAGGACGTACCACCACGAGGACGACGCGGTCGTGGCCGCCAAGACCGCGGCCGCGCTCAAGCACGAACTGACCCCGATCGTCTGCATCGGCGAGCACCTTGATGTCCGCGAGGCCGGAAACCACGTCATTCACTGCGAGGAGCAGCTGCGCGGGTCGCTGGCCGGGCTCTCCGCCGAACAGATCGGCAAGGTCGTCATCGCCTACGAGCCGGTGTGGGCGATCGGCACCGGGCGGGTGGCCAGCGCCGCCGACGCCCAGGAGGTGTGCGCGGCGATCCGCAAGGAGTTGGCGTCCCTCGCCTCGCCGAAGGTCGCCGAGGCCGTGCGGGTGCTCTACGGCGGCTCGGTCAACGCCAAGAACATCGGCGAGCTCATCGCCCGCGACGACATCGACGGCGGTCTGGTCGGCGGGGCGTCGCTGGACGGCGAGCAATTCGCGACGCTGGCGGCCATCGCCGCCGGTGGGCCCCTGCCGTGATGCGGCGTCGGCACCGGTAGGCTGGCCGTCATGCAGTTGGCTTTGCAGATCACGCTGGTCGTCACCAGCATCCTGGTGGTGCTGCTGGTGCTGCTGCACCGCGCCAAAGGTGGCGGCCTGTCCACGCTGTTCGGTGGTGGCGTCCAGTCCAGCCTGTCCGGGTCCACCGTGGTGGAAAAAAACCTGGACCGCCTGACGCTGTTCATCACCGGCATCTGGCTGGTGTGCATCGTCGGCATGGCGTTGCTGATCAAGTATCACTGACCGCGCCCCGCCACAACGCCGAGTGTGAAATCTACGACGCGACCCGCCGGCGATGCGTCGTGAATTTCACTTTCGCCGCGAACGAGCACCGCGTCGATACTGGGACGCATGGCTGACGCCTCCGAAGTCTCCGACAGCACGCTCGAACCCATCGGCGCCGTCCAGCGCACCCTGGTGGGGCGCGAGGCGACCGAGCCGATGCGGGCCGACATCCGGCTGCTGGGCGCCATCCTGGGCGACACCGTGCGCGAGCAGAACGGGAACGAGGTCTTCGAGCTCGTCGAACGCGCCCGGGTGGAATCGTTCCGGGTGCGGCGCTCCGAGATCGACCGGGCGCAGATGTCCCAGATGTTCGATGGCATCGACATCCACCAGGCCGTCCCGGTCATCCGCGCGTTCAGCCACTTCGCGCTGCTGGCCAACGTCGCCGAAGACATCCACCGCGAGCGCCGCCGCGCGGTCCACGTCGCCGCCGGCGAACCGCCCCAGGACAGCACCCTGGCCGCCACCTACGCCAAACTCGATGAGGCACAACTCGATTCGGCCACGGTTGCCGACGCGCTGAAGGGCGCCGTGGTCGCCCCGGTGATCACCGCCCACCCCACCGAGACCCGCCGGCGCACCGTCTTCGTCACTCAGCACCGGATCACCGAGCTGATGCGGCTGCACGCCGAGGGGCACGCCGACACCGACGAGGGTCGCAACATCGAACTCGAGTTGCGCCGCCAGGTCCTCACGCTGTGGCAGACCGCGCTGATCCGGTTGTCCCGGCTGCAGATCACCGACGAGATCGAGGTGGGTCTGCGCTACTACGCCGCCGCGTTCTTCAAGGTGATCCCGCAGGTCAACGCCGAGGTCCGCAACGCCCTGCGGGACCGCTGGCCCGACGCCGACCTGCTGGACGAGCCGATCCTGCAGCCCGGGTCCTGGATCGGCGGGGACCGCGACGGCAACCCGAACGTGACGGCCGATGTGGTGCGCCAGGCCACCGGCAGCGCCGCGTTCACCGCGCTGGCGCACTACCTGGCCGAGCTGACCGCGCTGGAACAGGATCTGTCGATGTCGGCGCGCCTGGTCTCGGTCACCCCCGCGCTGGCCGAACTGGCCGAGGGCTGCGGCGAGAAAGCCCGCGCCGACGAACCGTACCGGCGGGCGGTGCGGGTGATCCGCGGCCGGCTCAGCGCGACGAGCGCCGCCATCCTGGACCGCACGCCGCAGCAGGTGCTGGATCTGGGGCTGCCGCCGTATGAAACCCCGGCCCAACTGGGGGCCGATCTCGACACGATCGACGAGTCGCTGCGCGGCCACGGCAGCGCGCTGCTGGCCGACGATCGCCTGGCGCTGCTACGAGAAGGCGTGCGGGTCTTCGGGTTTCACCTGTGCGGCCTGGACATGCGGCAAAACTCCGACACGCACGAAGAGGTGGTCTGCGAGCTGCTGGCGTGGGCCGGCGTGCACCCGGACTACCGTTCGCTGCCCGAAGACGAGCGCGTCGAGCTGTTGGCGGCCGAGCTGGGCACCCGCCGCCCGCTGGTCGGGGACGACGCGCAGCTGTCCGACCTGGCCCGCGCCGAGCTCGGAGTGGTGCGCGCGGCCGCGCACGCCATCAAGCGCTACGGACCGTCCGCCGTCCCCAATTACGTGATCTCCATGTGCCGTTCGGTCTCCGATGTCCTCGAGGCCGCGATCCTGCTCAAAGAGGCGGGGCTGATCGATGCGTCCGGGGATGCGCCGTACTGCCCGGTGGGCATTTCCCCGCTGTTCGAGACCATCGACGATCTGCACAACGGCGCGGCGATCCTGCACGCGATGCTGGAACTTCCGATCTACCGGGCGCTGGTGGCCGCCCGCGACGACAGCCAGGAAGTGATGCTCGGGTATTCGGACTCCAACAAGGACGGCGGATATCTGGCGTCCAGCTGGGCGGTGTACCGGGCCGAGCTGGCGCTGGTGGAAGTGGCGCGCAAAACCGGAATCCGGTTGCGGCTCTTCCACGGTCGCGGCGGCACCGTCGGCCGCGGCGGCGGGCCGAGCTACGAGGCGATCCTGGCGCAGCCGCCCGGCGCGGTGAACGGCTCGCTGCGCCTGACGGAGCAGGGCGAGGTGATCGCCGCCAAATACGCCGAACCGCAAGTGGCGCAACGCAACCTGGAAAGCCTGCTGGCCGCCACGCTGGAGTCCACGCTGCTGGACGTCGAGGGCCTGGGCGACGCCGCGGAACCGGCGTACGCGGTGCTCGACGAGGTGGCCGTGCTGGCCCAGCGCGCCTATGCCGAATTGGTGCACGACACACCGGGTTTCGTCGACTACTTCATGGCCTCCACACCGGTCAGCGAGATCGGCTCGCTGAATATCGGAAGCCGGCCGACGTCCCGCAAACCCACCGAGTCGATCTCGGACCTGCGCGCCATCCCGTGGGTGCTGGCGTGGAGTCAGTCGCGGGTCATGCTGCCCGGCTGGTACGGCACCGGGTCGGCATTCGAGCAGTGGATCGCCGCGGGGCCGCAGAGCGAGTCCGAGCGGGTGGGCATCCTGCACGACCTGTACCAGCGGTGGCCGTTTTTCCGCAGCGTGCTGTCCAATCTGGCTCAGGTGCTGGCCAAGAGCGACCTCGGCCTGGCGGCTCGCTACGCCGAACTGGTCGACGACGAGGAGTTACGGCGCCGGGTTTTCGACAAGATCGTCGACGAGCACCGGCGCACCATCGCCATGCACAAGCTCATCACCGGGCAGGACAACCTGCTCGCCGACAACCCCGCGCTGGCGCGGTCGGTATTCAACCGCTTTCCGTATCTCGAGCCGCTCAACCATCTCCAGGTGGAGTTGCTGCGCCGCTACCGTTCCGGCGACGACGACGAACTGGTGCAGCGCGGGATTCTGCTGACGATGAACGGGCTGGCCAGCGCGCTGCGTAACAGCGGCTGACGACGCGCGCACTTTCCGCGCTGACCACCGGTGTTGCGGCCCGCGGTGTCGGCCTCGTTATGGTTGAGTCGTGGCTTGCCTGCGCGGGCCGCGCACGCAGGGACGACTATCCAACGGGGGAGGTTGGCATTTGAAATCCATCACATTCGGCAAGACGGGGCTTGAAGTTTCCCGGTTGGCCTTTGGTACCTGGGCGTTCAGCAGCGACTGGGGCCAAGCCGACGAGGACGCCGCGATCACCATGATCCATCGCGCGCGTGACCTGGGGATCAACTTTTTCGATACCGCCCAGCAATACGGGTTCGGGGAATCCGAGCGCATCCTCGGCAAGGCCCTGCGCGCCGATTTCGCGCGGGCCCGCGACGAGCTGGTGATCGCCACCAAAGGCGGGTTGCGCAAAACCGAAACCGGACTGGTCCGCGACGCCAGCCGCGAGTACCTGCGCAGTGGTGTCGAGTCCAGCCTCCGCGCGCTGGGTGTGGATTACATCGATCTCTACCTCGTGCACTGGCCGGATCCCACGACTCCAGCGGCCGAGACGGGTGAAGCGCTCGCAGAACTGGTGTCGGAGGGCAAGATTCGGCACGTCGGTGTGTCGAACTATGACACGACCCAGATAGAGGAACTCTCGGCCACGCTTCCGGTGGAAGCGGTGCAGCCGCCGTACCACCTGTTCCGCCGGGACATCGAGGGCGACCTGCTGCCCTACTGCCACGCCCACGACATCGGGGTGATGGTGTACGGACCGTTGGCGCACGGCCTGCTCACGGGAACCATGAAGCCCGACACCAGCTTTGCCGACGGCGACTGGCGCGGCAAGAGTCCCATCTTCACCGGCGAGGATTATCTGCGCAACCTGAAAGTCGTTGATGACCTGAGCCATTTGGCCATCGATCTCGGCGTCACGACGAGCCAGTTGGCCATCGCCTGGACGCTCGCGCAACCCGGCGTGCACACCGCCATCATGGGCGCGCAACACGTCACCTACCTGCAGGACAGCGCCGGTGCGGCCGACGTCACGCTGACCGACGCGGACCTGGCCGCGATCGAGGACATCATGAAGTCGGCGACGCCGGTCGGCGGCCCGGCCCCCGAGATGCACGAGAAAAAGGCGAGCTGACCGGGGGAGGGCTCAGCCTTTCACCAGCTCGCCGACGTGCGCGGTGACCGAATCGGCCAAAGCTTGCAAGTCATAACCGCCTTCGAGCACCGCCACCAGCCGGCCGTCGCACAGCGCCTCCGCCGACTTCATCAATTCCCTGGTGACCCAGGCGAAGTCGTCGGTCGTCATCGTCAGTGAGCCGAGCGGATCGCGCTCGTGTGCGTCGAACCCGGCGGACACGATGATCAGTTCGGGCGAAAAGGCGTGCAGCGCGGGCAGTATCCGGTCGGCAAAGGCGGCGCGCAGTTCGGCGCCGCCGTCGCCGGGCGCCAGCGGCGCGTTGAAGATGTTGCCGACCCCGGTTTCCCCCGCCGCACCGGTGCCGGGAAACAGCGGCATCTGATGCGTCGACGCGTAGAGCACGCTCGGGTCGTTGTAAAAGATCTGTTGCGTCCCGTTGCCGTGATGGACGTCGAAATCGACGATGGCGACCCGCATCAGCCCGTGTTTGCGCTGCGCGTGGCGCGCGCCGATGCTGATGTTGTTGAACAGGCAGAAGCCCATGGCGCGCTCGGTTTCGGCGTGATGGCCCGGGGGCCGGCACGCGACGAACGCGTTTTGCACGTCGCCGCCCACCACCTGGTCCACCGCCCGTAGCGTGGCGCCCACCCCGCGCAACGCCGTCTCCCACGTCGAGGGCTCCATCATGGTGTCGCCGCCGTCGAGATAGACGTAGCCGTGCTCGGGACGCGCCGCCTCCAGCGCGTCCACGTAGCGGTTGGAGTGCACGCAGCGCGTGGCCCCCGGATCGGCCGGCTCGGCCGTCTCGCGCACCAGCGCGTCGAACTGGGGCCGGCGCAGCGCCGCTTCCACCGCGCGGTAGCGGTCCGGCCGCTCCGGATGCCCGGGGGCGGTCCGATGGGCGGCGAAGGCGGAATGGTGCAGCAGCAACGTGGCCATCAGGGGTCCCGACGGCCCGCCTATTGGGCGGTCCGGTTGCGCAGCCTGTCCATCAGACCGCGCACCGCGTGCTCGGTGATCGACAGCGGCGACATCATGGTCTCGCCCACCTTCACCATCTCGTCGATCCGCGCGACGATGGCTTCCACGGGTTCGACCAGCACGATCAACCGCTTGGCCAAGTCGTCCAGGCTCGCCATGGTGCCGTCCAGGTGGTCCAGGCCGGCTTCCAGGCGTTCCACCGTGGCGTTCAGCGCTGACAGGGAACTGCTGAGCTCTTTCATGGTGTTGCTCAAACCGTCGAGGACGTCTTCGACCTGCTCCACCGTCTTGTCCGCGTTCAACGCGGCCTGGGTGAGCGTCTTGATCCGGCTTCGCTCTTGCCCCCCGCGCACGGTTCTGTCTGCCATGACCGCCATTATGACCCGGACGGGCCCGCTGGGAACCCCGCGGCAGGAATCGCGTCAGGCCACGCCGGACGGGTCCGACGGCAGCTTGGACGCGGCGTCCTCGTCGAGCAGCCACAGCGTGGTGTCCAGCCCGATCGCCCCGGCGGCCGGCACCGAGACCGGTGCGGCGCCACCGATGGCCGCCGCCGCGGCGTCGGCCTTGCCCGCGCCCGACACCATCAGCCAGACTTCGCGGGAACGCGCAATGGCGGGCAGCGTCAAGGTGATTCGTTGCGGCGGCGGCTTGGGGGAGTCGTCGACCGATACCACCATGCGGGTGGTCTCGAGCACGGCCGGGGTGTCCGGGAACAGCGAGTTGATGTGGCCCTCGGGCCCCATGCCCAGCAGGTGCACATCGAAGTTCGGCACCGGCTGACCGGGCGCGGCGTTGGCAGCCAGCAGTTGCTCGTAGGCCAGGGCCGCCGCGGCGAGATCGCCGCCGAATTCGCCGTCGCTGGCCGGCATCGGGTGCACCTGGCTGGACGGAATGTCCACATGGTCGAGCAACGCGGCCCGCGCCTGCTTGTCGTTGCGCTCGTCGTCGTCTTCGGGGACGTAGCGTTCGTCGCCCCAGAACAAGTGCACCTTCGACCACTCGATGGGTCGGTCCACGAGCGACTGCAACAGCCCGATGCCGTTGCCCCCGCCGGTCAGCACGACGAGCGCGCGCCCCCGGGCCGCGACGGCGTTCGCGATGGTGTCGGTCAGTCGCGTGGCCGCCGCGGCGACCAGGGCCTGGCTGTCCGGGAAGATTTCGATGCTGGTGCTCACACGTATTGCACTTTCTCAATGCCTTCCAGCGCGGTTTGGTAAATCTCGTCGGGATCCAGGCGACGCAGGTCTTCGGCGAGGCACTCGCCGGTTTCCCTGCGCGCCAACGGAAGCAGGGCGTCCGGCCGCGACGTCCGGCTCAGCGTGGCCGTCCTGCCTTCTTGGGGGCGGCTCAACACGATGGTCTCGCTGCTGCGCGTCAATTCGATTTTGAGGTCGCCGACCGCCCGGCGTACCGGGCCGTCGATCCGGCTGGCCAGCCACCCCGCCAGGACGTCGAGGGCCGGTTCGGTGGCCAAACCGGACACCAACGCCGACTCGATCGGTTCGTGCGGCGTCAAGTCGACGGCCGAGGTGAGCAGCGCCCGCCAATAGGTGATGCGGGCCCAGGCGAGATCGGTGTCACCCGCGGTGTACCCGGGCAGTCGGCTCTTGATCGCCGCCAGCGGGTCGGCCCCGTTGGTCGCGTCGGTGATGCGCCGAATCGCCAACCGGCCCAACGGATCCTGTGCGGGGACCGCCGGCGCGACGTCGGGCCACCAGGCCACCACCGGAATGTCGGGGAGCAGGAACGGGGTGACGACGCTGGCGGCGTGGCCGGACAGCGTACCCGAGAGCCGCAGCACCACGACCTCGCTGGCGCCGGTATCGCCGCCGGCGCGCAGCTGTGCGTCCAAGCGGGGCTTGTCCGCGTACGGATTTCCCCTCATCGTGACGATGATCCGGCTGGGGTGTTCGTGGCTGGCGTCGTTGGCCGCCTGCAGCGACTCCTCGAGGATCTCCTCGCTGTCCGGCGCGATGATCAGCGTCAGGACCCGGCCCATCGCGACGGCGCCGACCCTCTCGCGGAGTTCGTCGAGTTTCTTGTTGACGGCGGTGGTGGTGGTGTCTTCCATATCGATTATCACGGGCGCCGCCATTCCCGGCCCGTGCGGTGCAGCATCTCGAACGCGGAGTCCGGGCCCCAGGTGCCCGCCTCGTACGGCTCGGGCTTGCCGCCGGCCGCCCAGTTATCCAGCACGGGATCGAGTATCTGCCAAGCCAATTCGACCTCTTCATTGACCGGAAACAGCGACGGCTCGCCCAGCAGCACGTCAAGGATCAGCTGTTCGTAGGCCTCCGGCGATTCCTCGGCGAACGCCGAGCCGTAGGAGAAGTCCATGTTGACGTCGCGCACCTCCATCGCGGTGCCCGGCACCTTGGAGCCGAACCGCAGCGTGACGCCCTCGTCGGGCTGCACACGGATCACCATGGCGTTGGTACCCAGCTCGTCGGTCATGGTCGCGTCGAACGGCAAGTGCGGTGCGCGCTTGAAGATCAGGGCGATCTCGGTCACCCTGCGGCCCAACCGTTTTCCGGTTCGCAGGTAGAAGGGCACGCCCGCCCAGCGGCGGGTGTCCACCTCGAGCGTGATGGCGGCGAACGTCTCGGTGGTCGAGTCCTTGGCGAACCCTTCTTCGTCGAGCAGCCCGACCACCTTCTCGCCGCCCTGCCAGCCCGCGGCGTACTGGCCGCGGCTGGTGGTCTCGTCGAGCGGCTCGGCGAGCTGCGTCGCCGAGAGCACCTTGATCTTCTCGGCCTGCAACGCCCTGGGGCTGAAGCTGACCGGCTCTTCCATGGCGGTCAGCGCCAGCAGCTGCATCAGATGGTTCTGGATGACGTCGCGCGCGGCGCCGATACCGTCGTAATATCCGGCGCGGCCGCCCAGGCCGATGTCCTCGGCCATGGTGATCTGCACGTGGTCGACGTAGTGCGCGTTCCAGATCGGGTCGAACAGCTGGTTGGCGAACCGCAGCGCCAGGATGTTGCGGACCGTCTCCTTGCCCAGGTAGTGGTCGATCCGGAACACCGACTCCTCGGGGAAGACGGCGTTGACGGACTGGTTCAGCGCCTGCGCGCTCTCCAGGTCGTGGCCGAACGGCTTCTCGATGACCACCCGGCTCCACCGCTCGCCCTGCGGGCGGGCCAGGCCGGACCTGTGCAGCTGATCGCACACGACCGGGAAGGACTTCGGCGGGATGGCCAGATAGAAGGCGTGATTGCCGCCCGTGCCCCGCTCGGCGTCCAGCTTGTCCAGGGTCTCGGCGAGCCGGCCGAACGCCTCATCGTCGTCGAAAGCACCTGGCACGAAACGGAACCCCGCGGCCAGCCGCTCCCAGTTCTCCTCCCGGAAGGGAGTGCGGCAGTGTTCCTTGACGGCCTCGTACACCACCTTGCCGAAATCCTGCGTGCTCCAATCCCGGCGGGCGAAGCCCACCAGCGAGAAGCTGGGCGGCAGCAGCCCGCGGTTGGCCAGGTCGTAAATGGCGGGCATGACCTTCTTGCGCGCCAAATCGCCGGTGACACCGAAAATGACCATCCCGCACGGCCCCGCGATGCGCGGCAGCCGCTTGTCGCGCTTGTCCCGTAACGGGTTATGCCATTGTTGCGCGGTGCGGGCTGGGCTCATTTGGAGGCGGAACCCAGCTGCTTCTGCGTTTCCTCCAGCAGCTCGGTCCACGAATCCACGAACTTCTCCACGCCCTCGTCCTCCAACACCCTGAAGACGTCGGTCAAGTCGATGCCGATCTGGTCCAGCTTGTCGAACACCGCCTGGGCATCCCCGGCGGTGCCGGTGACCGTGTCGCCCTTGATGTCGCCGTGGTCGGCGACCGCGTCAATCGTCTTCTCCGGCATGGTGTTCACCGTGTTGGGCGCCACCAGCTCGGTGACATAGAGGGTGTCGGAGTAGTCGGGGTTCTTGACTCCGGTCGACGCCCAGAGCGGGCGCTGCACCCGGGCCCCGTCGGCCTTGAGCGCCTGGTAACGCTCGCCGCCCTCGAACACCTCCTGGTAGGCCGCGTAGGCCAGGCGGGCGTTGGCCACCCCGGCCTTGCCGAGCAGCGCCTTGGCATCGTCGGACCCGATCTTTTCCAGCCGCTTGTCGACCTCGGTGTCCACCCGGGACACGAAAAACGATGCGACGGAATGGATCTTGGACAGATCATGTCCCGCCTCGCGCGCCTTCTCCAGGCCGGCCAGGTAGGCGTCCATCACCTGGCGGTGCCGCTCGACGGAGAAGATCAACGTGACGTTGACCGAAATGCCTTCCGCCAGAACGGCGGTGATCGCCGGAATGCCGGCCTTGGTCGCCGGAATCTTGATGAACAGGTTCGGCCGGTCGACGATCTTCCACAGCTCGACGGCCTGCGCGGTGGTCTTCTCGGTCTCGGCGGCCAGCCGCGGGTCGACCTCGATGGACACCCGTCCGTCGACGCCGTCGGAGGCCTCCCACTCCCGCTTGAGCACGTCGCACGCGTTGCGGACGTCGTCGGTGGTGACGGTGCGGATGGTGGCATCGACGTCGGCGCCGCGCTCGGCCAGTTCGGCGATCTGGCCTTCGTAGGAATCGCCCTCCGCCAACGCCTTCTGGAAGATCGACGGGTTGGTGGTCACGCCGACGACGCTCTTGGTGTCGATCAGCTCCTGCAGGTTGCCCGACTCCAGTCGCTGACGCGACAGGTCGTCGAGCCAGACGGATACGCCGGCGGCGGACAGCGCCGCCAGATTCGGGTTCTGAGCGGTCATGTGAATTACCCTTTCCTCAGTTATCCACTACTTGTTCCGCGGCGGCAGCGACGGCTTCGGCAGTGAAGCCGAATTCACGGAATAAGGTCTTGTAGTCGGCGGATTCGCCGTAGTGCTCGATCGAAACGATCTTCCCGGTGTCACCGACCAGCTTGTGCCAGCTCTGCGCGACGCCGGCCTCGACGGCCACCCGGGCCGACACCGACGGGGGCAGCACGCTGTCGCGGTAGTCGTCGGGCTGCGACTCGAACCATTCGACGCACGGCATGGAGACCACCCGCGCGACAATGTCCTTGTCCGCCAACAACTTCTGCGCCTCGACGGCGAGCTGGACCTCCGAGCCCGTCGCGATGAGAACCACGTCGGGGTCCTGGCCGGCCTCCTCACCGTCGGAGGCCAGGATGTAACCGCCCCGGGCGACACCGTCGGCGCTGGTGCCCTCGAGCACCGGCACGCCCTGGCGGGTCAGGATCAGCCCCACCGGGCCGCTGCCGTTGCCGCGGGCCAGGATCGTGCGCCAGGCGTGCGCGGTCTCGTTGGCGTCGGCCGGGCGCACCACCGACAGCTTGGGGATGGCGCGCAACGCCGCGAGGTGCTCGATCGGTTGGTGGGTGGGCCCGTCCTCGCCGAGCCCGATGGAATCGTGCGTCCACACGTAGATGGTGTCGATGTCCATCAGCGAGGCCAGCCGCACCGCGGGGCGCATGTAGTCGGAGAACTGCAGGAACGTGCCGCCGTACGCGCGGGTGGGGCCGTGCAGCACGATGCCGGACAGGATCGCGCCCATTGCGTGCTCGCGAACACCGAAGTGCAGTGTGCGCCCATACCAGTCGGCGGTGTAGTCCTTCGTCGAAATGGACGGCGGACCAAAGGATTTGACGTCATCCATGGTGGTGTTGTTGCTGCCCGCCAGGTCGGCCGAGCCGCCCCACAGCTCGGGCAGTTTCGGCCCCAGCGCGGAGAGCACCTTGCCGGAGGCCGCGCGGGTGGCCAGGTCCTTGGAGCCCGGCTCCCAGTGCGGGATGTCGGCATCCCAGCCGTCGGGCAGTTCCTCGGCGGTCAACCGGTCCAGCAGCGCTTTGCGGTCGGGCTCGCGCTGCACCCAGGCGTCGAAATCCGCCTGCCACTTCTCGTGCGCCTCCTTGCCGCGGTCGACCAGCTTGCGGGTGTGGGCGATCACCTCGTCGCGCACCTCGAAGTTCTTGTCCGGGTCGAAGCCGAGGATCTTCTTGACGGCGGCGACCTCCTCGTCGCCCAGCGCCGCGCCGTGCGCCTTGCCGGTGTTCATCAGCTTCGGCGCGGGATAGCCGATGATGGTGCGCAACTCGACGAACGACGGCCGGTCGGTGACGGCCTTGGCGGCCGCGATGGCCTCCTCGATGGCGACGACGTTCTCGCCGCCCTCGACCTTCTGCACGTGCCAGCCGTAGGCCTCGTAGCGCGCTGCGGTGTCCTCGCACAACGCGATGTTGGTGTCGTCCTCGATCGAAATCTGGTTGTGGTCGTAGAAAACGATCAGGTTGCCCAGTTGCTGGACGGCCGCGAGCGACGAGGCTTCGGAGGTGACGCCCTCTTCGATGTCGCCGTCGGAGGCGATCACGTAGATGAAGTGGTCGAACGGGCTGTTGCCCGGGGCGGCGTCGGGGTCGAACAGGCCGCGCTCGTAGCGGGCGGCCATCGCCATGCCCACCGCGGATGCCAGGCCCTGCCCGAGCGGGCCGGTGGTGATCTCGACGCCCTTGGTGTGCCGGAACTCCGGGTGCCCGGGGGTCTTGGATCCCCAGGTGCGCAGCGATTCGATGTCGGAGAGCTCCAGGCCGAAGCCGCCCAGGTACAGCTGCAGGTACAGCGTCAGGCTGCTGTGCCCGCAGGACAGGACGAACCGGTCGCGGCCCAGCCAGTGGGCGTCGCTGGGGTCGTGGCGCATGGTCCGCTGGAACAGCGTGTACGCCAGGGGGGCCAGGCTCATCGCCGTCCCGGGGTGGCCGTTGCCGACCTTCTGCACCGCGTCGGCGGCCAGCACCCGAACGGTGTCGACGGCAGCCGAGTCGAGTTCGGACCAGTCGTCCGGGAGATGCGGTTGGGTCAGCGTGGAGATCTCTTCGAGTGTCGTCACAGACTCAGTCCTTGGGTCATCGAGCTGATCAATCCCACCCTAGTGCGGGAGGGCCGGCTCTTGCAGAGCAGGATTTCGGGTACCCGCGGCCGGCAGGTGTGAAAATTACGCGTCCGTCGAAAGCCATTAACATTCAGTTCGGAAATCTGGGAAAAGTCTGCGGGAACCGACCCACGGGCGAGGCATCGCCGCTACTCGGTCTACCATCGTCTGTAGTAGATGCTGCGCGCCGCTGCGACCCCGAGGAGTTATTGCGTGAGCGTTCGCGGGCGCGCCGCGCCGAGCCGATTGCCAAGCCGGGTACAAGGCACGGTGCTGGCTTATCTGGCGCTGACCAAGCCGCGGGTCGTCGAGCTGCTGCTCGTGACCGCGATCCCGGCGATGCTGCTCGCCCAGCGCGGGACGGTCAATCCGCTGCTGATCGTGAACACGCTGATCGGCGGAATGCTGGCCGCCGGCGGCGCGAACACGCTGAACTGCGTGGCCGACGCGGATATCGACAAGGTGATGAAGCGCACCGCGCGCCGGCCGCTGGCGCGGGCCGCGGTGCCCACCCGCAACGCCCTGGTGTTCGGGCTGGTGCTGACGGTCGGGTCGTTCTTCTGGCTGTGGTGGACGACGAACCTGCTGTCGGGGCTGCTGGCCCTGGCGACGATCGCGTTCTATGTGTTCGTCTACACGCTGCTGCTCAAGCGCCGCACCTCGCAGAACGTCGTGTGGGGCGGCGCGGCCGGCTGCATGCCGGTGATGATCGGCTGGTCGGCCGTGACGAACACCATCGGCTGGCCGGCACTGGTGATGTTCGCCATCATTTTCTTCTGGACGCCGCCGCACACCTGGGCGCTGGCGATGCGCTACAAGGACGACTACAAAGCGGCGGGCGTCCCGATGCTGCCGGCCGTTGCGACCGAGCGCCAGGTGACCAAGCAGATCCTGATCTACACCTGGCTGACGGTGCTGGCCACGCTGGCGCTGGCGCTGGCGACCGGCTGGCTGTACGCGGTGGTCGCCGCGGTCGCCGGGGTGTGGTTCCTGGCCATGGCGCATCAGTTATACGCGGGGGTGCGCGCCGGCGAGCCGGTCAAGCCGCTGCGGCTATTCCTGCAATCGAACAACTACCTGGCGGTGGTGTTCTGCGCATTGGCGATCGACTCGGCCATCGGGCTGCCGCACCTGTTCTAGCCGCCAGGGGAGTTACGGCACCAGCACGATCGAGCCCGTCGTCTTGCGGCCCTGCAGATCCCGGTGGGCGCGGGCCGCGTCGGCCAGCGGGTAGCGCCCGCCGACCTCCACGGTGATCTCGCCGCCGGCGATCGCGGCGAACAATTCCTCTGCCCGCCAGCTGAATTCCTGCCCGGTGCGGACGAAATGCGCCAGCGACGGCCGGGTCAAAAACACCGAGCCGGCGGCATTGAGGCGCTGCGGATCGAACGGCGGGACGGGCCCGCTGGCCGCGCCGAACAACGCGAGCGTGCCCCGCACGGCCAGGCTGGCCAAGCTGGCGTCGAACGTGGTCGCCCCCACGCCGTCGTACACCGCGGCCACCCCGGCTCCGTCGGTCAACGCGCGAATCCGCTCGCCGAACTCGTCGGCGTCGTCGGGGTAGGACAGCACCTCGTCGGCGCCGGCGTTCGCCGACATCCGCGCCTTCTCCGGGGTCGAGACCGTCGTGATCACCCGCGCGCCGAGCAGGCGCGCCCACTGCGTCAGGATAAGGCCGACACCGCCCGCGCCCGCATGCACCAGCACCGTGTCGCCCGCCTGCACCGGATACACCGACTTCAACAGGTAGTGGGCGGTCAGGCCCTTCAGCAGCGCCGAGGCCGCCACGTCGGCGGGGACGCCGTCGGGCACCGGGGCGGTGAAAGAGGCTGGGGCGGTGGCATATTCGGCGTAACCGCCGGAAGCCGCGGCGGTCACCACCCGGTCGCCCGCGGCGACACCGTCGACGCCCTCGCCGGTGTCTACCACCGTGCCGCTCATCTCCTGGCCGAGGATGAACGGCACCTGGCGCGGATACTGCCCCGAGCGGAAATACATGTCGATGTAGTTGACGCCGATGGCCTCGGCCTTGATCAGCACCTCACCCGGGCCGGGCGAGGGTTGTGGAGTATCGACGTAGCGCAGTACCTCGGGGCCACCGGTTTCGCCGACTTCGATTGCGTGCATGTGCTTATCATGCCCGGGCATGAAGCTCGCTCGTCCGGACGTCTTCCATCCCCGCATCGTGCTGGCGGGGCGCGGTGGCGACCCCGACGACGCCGGACTGGTGCCCGCCCTGCGCCGGCGGGGCCTGCACGCGCGCTGGCTGCCCTGGGACGATCCGGAAACCGCCCAGGCCGACCTGGTCATCCTGCGCGCCGCCCCGGTCGAGCCGGACCGACGTGTCGAATTCCTGGCCTGGACCCGGCGGACGCGCCACCTGCTCAACCCGCCCGACGCGGTCGCCTGGAATATCGATGAGCGGTATTTGCGCGACCTCGAGGACGTCGGGGTCCCGACGGACCCCGGCGCGACGGCGCGGTCGGCCTTGATCTTTCTGGGCGGGGAGCAATCGCACGCCTGGCCGGGCGAGCCGGAGTTCGAATCCTGGGATCTCGGCTACGCGGCGCTCGCGGCGGCCGCCCGCCGCGCCGGGATCGGCGCCCGGGAGCTGCTGTACGCGCGCGCCGACGTGGCCGGTACCCGGCTGGTGGGACTGGATCTCGTTGCGCCGCAGCTGGGTTGGCGCCGCCTGGACGCCGCCACCCGCGAGCTCGCCCAGCGCCGGTTCGCCGTGGAGGTCGAATCAGGCTGCGAGCGGCTCGGGCTCGGCCCGTTCCCGCATGGAAGCCCATAGCGCCGCGGTGGCCGCGGTGCATGCCGCCGCCCCCGCGACGTGCAGGGCGACCAGCGCGGCGGGGACACCGGTGTAGTACTGGGCGGTGCCGACGGCGGCCTGCGCGCACAGCAGGACGAGCAGCACCCCGAGCCGCCGCAGCACGGGGCGGGTGGCGCGCACCGCCAGCAGCCCGAAGCCCAGCCCCACGACCAGCGCCAGGTAGGCGACCAGCAGCGACGAGTGCACGTGCACCAGGGTGGCGACTTCGACCTTGAGTCGCGGCACGGTCCGGGTGGCGCTGCGGTCACCCGCATGCGGGCCGGCGGCCGTCACCAGCGTGCCGGTGACCAGCACCGCGGCCAGGTTCACGCCGGAGAGCGCGGTCAATGCGCGCAGCGGCGTAGGGATCAGCACGCGCACGGCTGCATCGTCGGGCTCGCCGATCTTGACGTAGAGCAGCACCGCGAGCCACACCATCGTCATCGACGTCAGCAGGTGGATGGCCACCGTCCACCACAGCAGCCCGGTGCGCACGGTGATCCCGCCGATGACCGCCTGCACGACGGTCGACACCGGCATCAGCCACGCATAGACCAGGACCTCGCGGCGACGCCGGGCCCGGGTCACCGCGAGCACGGCCAGCGCCGCGGTGATCACCACGGCGAAGGTGACCATCCGGTTGCCGAATTCGACGGCCTGGTGGATGCGCGGCACCTCGGCGTGGGCCACCGGGACGAAGCTGCCCGGAAAGCACTGCGGCCAGGTGGGGCAGCCCAGTCCCGAGGCGGTGACGCGCACGATCGCGCCGGTGATGGCGATGCCGCCCTGGGTCAGGATGACGGCCACGGCGATCAGCCGCTGGACGCCCAAACTGGGATTGGGGAGCAGGTCCACCAGCCGCCACAGCGTTCGTCCAAGCACGGCCCGATCCTAAGGCACCGAAAACTACATGCCGTAGTACGCCCGGCGTCGCCGAGCACCCGTCAGGTGAACCGGAACCAGCGCAGCGCGCTCAGCGCGCCCAGCGCACCCCACGCCGCCAGGACGATCACCCCGAACCAGTCCACCGACATCGTCATCGCCTGCGACAGCGCCTCGGTGAGCGCGCCCGACGGGGTCAGCCGGGCCGCCCATTTCACCGCCGTCGGAATCATGTCGGTTTCCACGGTCAGCGCGCCCAGGCCGGCGAAGACGAACCACATCAGGTTGGCGACCGCGAGCACGATCTCGGCCCGCAGCGTCCCGCCGAGCAGCAGGCCGAGGGCCGCGAACACCACGGTGCCCAGCGCGATGACCCCCGCGCCCAGCGCCAACGCGATCAGGGCGGGTCGCCAACCGAGCGCAAAACCGATGGCGCCCAACAGGATTGCCTGCAAGAACACCACCGTGACGACGGCCAGGGACTTGCCCGCGATGATGCCCCACACCGGAAGCGGGGTGGCCCCGAGCCGCTTGAGCGCGCCGTACCTGCGATCGAAGGCGACCGCGATCGCCTGCCCGGTGAACGCGGTCGAGATCACCGCCAGCGCCATGATGACCGGGGTGAAGGTGGCGGCGCGGTGCTGGCCGAACGAGCCGAGCGGCAGCAGCGTGAGCCCGACCAGCAGCGTGATCGGGATGAACATGGTCAGCAGCAGCTGTTCGCCGTTGCGCAGCAACAGCTTGAGCTCCAGGCCGAACTGCGCGGCGAGCATTCTCGGCACCGCGCTGGGCCGCGGGTCGGGGGCGAAAGTGCCTGCGGGGAACGGTGATTCGCTCATGGCCGCAACTTCCTGCCGGTGAGGTCGAGGAACACGTCCTCGAGGCTGCGTTGCTCGACGCGCATGTCCGTGGCCAGCACGTCGATCCGGGCACACCACGCCGTGACCGTCGCCAGCACCTGCGGGTCGACCGGGCCCTCGACCAGGTACTCGCCCGGCGTCACCTCCGTGGCCTTGTAATCCTCGGGCAGCGCGGCGGACAACAGCGACAGGTCGAGCCGCGGCGGCGCGCTGAACCGCAACTGGTCCTTGGCGCCGCTGCGCATCAGCTCCGTGGGCGTGCCCGAGGCCACCGTCGCCCCGCGGTCGATGATGACGATCCGGTCGGCGAGCTCCTCGGCCTCCTTGAGCTGGTGGGTGGTCAGCACCACCGTCACGCCGTCGCGGCGCAGCGCGTCGATCAGCTCCCACACCAGCAGCCTGGCGTGGGCGTCCATGCCCGCGGTGGGCTCGTCGAGGAACACCAGTTCGGGCCGCCCGACCAGCGCGCACGCCAGCGCGAGCCGTTGCTGCTGCCCGCCGGAGAGCCGCCGGTAGGTGGTGCGCGCGGCGTCGGTGAGGCCCAGCGTGTCCAGCAGCCACGCCGGGTCCAGCGGGTCGGCGGCGTAGGCGGCCACCAGGTCGAGCATCTCGCCGGCGCGGGCCGCGGGGTAGCCGCCGCCGCCCTGCAGCATCACGCCTATCCGCGCGCGCAGCCGCGCGTTGTCCGCGATCGGGTCCAGGCCGAGCACCTCGATGGTGCCGGCGTCCGGGCGCACGAAGCCCTCGCACATCTCGACCGTCGTGGTCTTACCGGCGCCGTTGGGGCCGAGCAGGGCCAGCACCTCGGCGGCGTGCACTTCCAGGTCGAGATCGGAGACGGCCTCCACGACAGCCCCGCCGGATCCGTAGTGCTTGCTCACGCCGCGCAGTCGCACGACTACTTCAGGAACGTCCGAGTTCACGGGCGCCGCCCCTGCTCATAGGCGCCGCTCATGCGGCGCGCGGCTGGGTCGTCGGCGCGGCTCACGTGGAATCAGCGTAGGCGTCATGGGCCGGCGCCGGTCGCGGGGTCTCGGCAGGCTGCGCGGGCGACGCCGGGTCGACGGGCTCTGCGCCGACGGGTTCCCGCGGCTGCGCCGGCGGGCTCCGCCACGGCAACCGGGTGTAGGTCACCGCGATGAGCAACACCACGATGACGGTGCTGGCCAACGTGGCGTCCACGATCTGGAACAGCGCGAACCGGTCGCCGTTGGCGGTCGGGCCGAAGATGCCGACGACGAGACTGATGACGATCGCCGCCAGCCGGAAGCCGGTGCGGGTGGCCCAGCAGGCCAGCGGGATGATCGCCCACAGCAGATACCAGGGCTGCACGACGGGAAACAGCAGCACGCAGATGCCCAGCGCGACGCCGAGGCCGCCGATCGGGTGCAGCCTGCCGCGGAAGACGGCCAGCAGCAGCCACGTCACCATGACCGTGATGATCAGCACGCCGATCGCACGGGTCAGCCCCAGCACCGCGGTGGTGTGATCGCCCAGGCCCAGCAGGATGCCCACCTGCCCGGTGCCGAGCGCCAGCAGCGTCGGCGGCGACATCCAGCTGCGCACCACGTTGGCGGTGCCCAGCGTGTAGATCCAGCCGAAGCCGAGCCCGCTGGCCCAGCCGACGACGGCCATCACCGCCAGCGACAGCGCCGCCATGCCGCCGCCCGTCAACAGCAGGGCACGCAGGTTTCCTCCCCGCCGGTAGGCCAGCGCGACCGTGACGAAGCCCAGCGCCAGCAGCGACGGCAGCTTCACCTGCGACGACAGCGTGATCAGGACGGCGCCGACCAGCAGCATGCCCAGCGGTTCCCAGTCGGGACCCGGCTTCAAGGAGTGGGGCAGCAGGCGCGGGGCTTTGACGTCTGAGACGCCGCGCAGCGCGAATTCGGCCCCGGCCAGCATCAGGCCCAGCATCAGCGCCTCGTTGTGCACGCCGGCCACCAGATGCATGATCAGCAGCGGGTTGGCCGCGCCCAGCCACAGCGCGCTGACCTCGGCGACGCCGCAGCGCCGGGCCAGCCGCGGTGTCGCCCACACGATCAGTCCGACGCCGAGCAGCTCCACCAGCCGGTGACACAGCACCGCGGCGACGATGTTCTCCCCGGTGATCGCCGAAATGCCGCGCCCCATCCACAGAAACAGCGGGCCGTAGGGGGCGGGCGTCTCGCGCCACAGGGTCGGCACCGAGAGGGTGAAGATGTGGGACAGGCCCAGGCCCGAGGCCGGGCCGACCCGGTACGGGTCGAGTCCCTCCAGGGAGATCTGGCTCTGCGCCAGATAGGAGTAGACGTCCTTGCTGTACATCGGGGGGGCGATCAGCAGCGGCAGCACCCACAGCAGCAGGGTGCGGTCCAGGTCGCCGCGCGACATCCGCCGGTTGCCCAGCGCGAATCGGCCGAGCATCAGCCAGGCCAGCGCCATCATGACCGCGCCCGTCGTCGTCATCGTCAACGACACCGTCTGGATGCGCGACGGCAGGTTGAGCAGCCGCACCCCGAACGTCGGGTCCTGCACGACGGGCCGGGCGCCGGCGCCCAGCGCGCCGATCGCCATCAGCATCGTGCCGCTGGCGCCGAACAGGCGGATGCGTCGCAGCGCGCTGAGCTCGGTATCGTTCAGCGGCGAACCCACCGCTTGCTCGTCGCCGTGCAGACTCGCGATCGACGAGCTCAGCGTGTGGTGGCGGGCTGACATCTTCAGCAGCGTAGCCGCCGGGTCCGAACCCGCGGCGATCGCTCGTGTGACCAGCACGACCCTAAGACAGGGGACCCTTGCTAGACCGATCGTCGGAATTGCGTCACACTGGTGTTGTGAAAATCCGAACCAGCCCCGATGGTGCCGCCGCGCCCGACGTCGGCGCTGCCACGGGTCTCACAGCGGATCGTCACACCCGCCGCGCCATCGTGCGCCTGCTGCTGGAATCCGGAACGATCACCGCCGGCGAGATCGGTGACCGGCTGGGCCTGGCGGCCGCCGGGGTGCGCCGGCACCTCGACGCCCTGATCGAGGCGGGCGATGCCGAGGCCACGGCGCCCGCGGCATGGCAGCAGTCGGGACGCGGGCGTCCCGCGAAGCGGTACCGGTTGACCGCCGGCGGGCGGGCCAAGCTCGACCACGCCTACGACGACTTGGCGGCGGCGGCGATGCGGCAGCTTCGCGAGATCGGCGGCGAAGAGGCGGTTCAGGCGTTCGCCCGGCAGCGGATCGACGCCATCTTGACCGAAGTCACCGCGGCCGACAGCACGGCGGACGACGACGTCGAGGCGGCCGCGGAACGGATCGCCACCGCGTTGACCAAGGCCGGCTACGTCGCCAGCACCACACAGGTCGGCGGGCCGATTCACGGCGTGCAGATCTGCCAGCACCACTGCCCGGTCTCCCACGTCGCCGAGGAATTCCCCGAGTTGTGCGAGGCCGAACAGCAGGCGATGGCCGAGGTGCTGGGCACCCATGTCCAGCGTTTGGCGACGATCGTCAACGGCGACTGCGCCTGCACCACGCACGTCCCCCTGACGCAGAGCCAGGCTTCAAGCACGGCG
Organism: Mycobacterium sp. WUMAC-067; assembly: GCF_020217485.1. Lineage (GTDB taxonomy): Bacteria > Actinomycetota > Actinomycetes > Mycobacteriales > Mycobacteriaceae > Mycobacterium. The sequence continues at coordinate 35,295 of NZ_JAEKMI010000015.1, forward strand.
CCCAGCCCGCGCCACATGACCGACACCACGAGCATCAAAGGAGCGTCTCGATGACACTCACACCCGAGGCCAGCAAGACGGCTACCGCGCCGCTGACCCAGGAAGAGGCGATCGCCTCCCTGGGGCGGTACGGCTACGGCTGGGCCGACTCCGACGTCGCAGGCGCCAGCGCCCAGCGCGGGCTGTCCGAGGCGGTGGTCCGCGACATCTCCGCGAAGAAGAGCGAGCCCGAGTGGATGCTGCAGGCCCGGCTCAAGGCGCTGCGCATCTTCGAGCGCAAGCCGATGCCGACGTGGGGCTCGAACCTCGACGGCATCGACTTCGAGAACATCAAGTACTTCGTGCGCTCCACCGAAAAGCAGGCCGCGACGTGGGACGACCTGCCCGAGGACATCCGCAACACCTACGACCGGCTGGGCATCCCCGAGGCGGAGAAGCAGCGCCTGGTCGGCGGCGTGGCGGCGCAGTACGAGTCCGAGGTCGTCTACCACCAGATCCGCGAAGACCTCGAGGCCCAGGGCGTCATCTTCGTCGACACCGACACCGGTCTGCGCGAGCACCCCGAGATCTTCCAGGAGTACTTCGGCACCGTGATCCCGGCGGGGGACAACAAGTTCTCCGCACTCAACACCGCGGTGTGGAGCGGCGGCTCGTTCATCTACGTCCCGCCGGGCGTGCACGTCGACATCCCGCTGCAGGCCTACTTCCGCATCAACACCGAGAACATGGGCCAGTTCGAGCGGACGCTGATCATCGCCGACGAAGGTTCGTACGTGCACTACGTCGAGGGCTGCACCGCGCCGATCTACAAATCGGACTCGCTGCACTCGGCCGTCGTCGAGATCGTCGTGAAACCGCATGCGCGCGTTCGCTACACCACCATCCAGAACTGGTCGAACAACGTGTACAACCTGGTCACCAAGCGCGCCCGCGCCGAGGCCGGCGCCACCATGGAGTGGGTCGACGGCAACATCGGATCCAAGGTCACCATGAAGTACCCGGCGGTCTGGATGACCGGCGAGTACGCCAAGGGCGAGGTGCTCTCGGTGGCGTTCGCCGGCGAAGACCAGCACCAGGACACCGGCGCCAAGATGCTGCACCTGGCGCCCAACACGTCGAGCAACATTGTGTCCAAGTCGGTCGCCCGCGGCGGGGGCCGCGCCTCGTACCGCGGCCTCGTGCAGGTGAACAAGGGCGCCCACGGATCGCGTTCGAGCGTGAAATGCGATGCGCTGCTGGTCGATACGATCAGCCGCAGCGATACCTACCCGTACGTCGACATCCGCGAGGACGACGTCACGATGGGGCACGAGGCCACCGTGTCCAAGGTCAGCGAGGACCAGCTCTTCTACCTGATGAGCCGCGGCCTGACCGAGGACGAGGCGATGGCGATGGTGGTGCGCGGCTTCGTCGAACCGATCGCCAAAGAGCTGCCGATGGAGTACGCGCTGGAGCTCAACCGCCTGATCGAACTCCAGATGGAAGGCGCGGTCGGCTAGTGACGAATCTGACCGAAGCGGTTGAGGGATCGACCCTTACCGCCTTGAACAAGGGGGAGCTGTTCTCCTCCTTCGACGTGGACGCGTTCGAGGTCCCGCACGGCCGCGACGAAATCTGGCGCTTCACCCCGTTGCGCCGGCTGCGCGGCCTGCACGACGGTTCGGCACATGCCACCGGCAAGGCGCAGATCACCGTCACCGACCAGCCGGGTGTACGCACCGAAACCGCCGGCCGGGGCGACGAGCGGCTGGGCCAGGGCGGAGTTCCCGCCGATCGCGTTGCGGCCCAGGCCTTCTCGTCGTTCAACTCCGCGACGGTGGTGACCGTGGCGCGTGACACCGAGGTCGCCAAGCCCATCGAGATCGTCGTGAACGGGCCGGGCGAGGGCGCGGTCGCCTACGGGCATCTGCAGATCCGCGTCGAAGAACTCGCGCGGGCCATCGTGGTCGTCGACCTGCGCGGCAGCGGGACGTACGCCGACAACGTCGAGATCATCGTTTCAGATTCGGCGGCGCTCGGAGTCATCTGGATCGCCGACTGGGCCGACGACATGGTCAACGTCAGCGCGCATCACGCACGGCTGGGCAAGGATTCGGTGCTCGGCCACGTCAACGTGACGCTCGGGGGAGACCTGGTCCGCACGTCGACGACGGTGCGGTTCACCGCCGCCGGCGGCGACGCTCAACTGCTCGGCACCTATTTCGCCGACGACGGCCAGCACATCGAATCCCGGCTGCTCGTCGACCACGCGCACCCCAATTGCCGCTCGGACGTGCTGTACAAGGGTGCGCTGCAAGCGGATCCGGAATCCGACCGTCCGGACGCACACGCCGTCTGGGTGGGCGACGTGCTGATCCGCGCCGAGGCGACCGGCACCGACACCTTCGAAACCAACCGCAATCTGATCCTCACCGACGGCGCCCGCGCCGATTCGGTGCCCAACCTCGAGATCGAGACCGGTGAGATCGTCGGCGCCGGACACGCCAGTGCCACAGGGCGATTCGACGACGAGCAGGTGTTCTACCTACGAGCCCGCGGCATCCCCGAAGACCAGGCCCGACGGTTGATCGTGCGCGGCTTCTTCGCCGAGATCATCCAGAAGATCGCCGTGCCCGCCGTGCGTGAGCGACTGGCCGAGGCTATCGAACACGAGCTTGAGCTGACCGAAGGAAACAAGAACTGATGACCACACTCGAAATCAAGGACTTACACGTCAGCGTCGCGCGCACCAACGAAGCCGACGCCATCGGAATCCTCAAGGGCGTCGACCTCACGGTGAAGTCGGGGGAGACGCACGCGTTGATGGGTCCCAACGGGTCTGGCAAGTCCACGCTGTCCTATGCCATCTCCGGGCACCCGAAGTACGAGGTGACGTCCGGATCGATCACGCTGGACGGCCAGGACGTGCTGGCGATGAGCGTCGACGAACGCGCCCGGGCCGGCCTGTTCCTCGCGATGCAGTACCCGATCGAGGTCACCGGGGTGTCCATGTCGAACTTCCTGCGCTCGGCCGCCACCGCCGTGCGCGGTGAGGCGCCGAAGCTGCGGCACTGGGTCAAGGAAGTCAAGGCCGCGATGGACGACCTGGGGATCGACCCGGCGTTCTCCGAACGCAGTGTGAACGAAGGCTTTTCCGGTGGTGAGAAGAAGCGCCACGAGATTCTTCAGCTGTCGCTGCTCAAGCCCAAGATCGCCATCCTGGACGAGACCGACTCCGGCCTGGACGTCGACGCGCTGCGGGTGGTCAGTGAGGGGGTGAACCGCTACGCCGAAGCCGAGCATGGCGGCGTCCTGCTGATCACCCACTACACCCGCATCCTGCGCTACATCCAGCCGCAGTTCGTCCACGTGTTCGTCGGCGGGCGCATCGTCGAAGCCGGCGGCCCCGAATTGGCCGGCCAGCTCGAGGAGCACGGATACGAGCGCTTCGTGCAGGCGGCGTCTGCGAAGGCCTGACATGACTCGGCGTGATGCGGCGGCTTCCGCTCTCGATCTCGCGGCGATCCGCGCCGACTTCCCGATCCTCAAGCGCGTCATGCGCGGCGGAAATCAGTTGGCGTATCTGGATTCCGGGGCGACGGCCCAGCGTCCGCTGCAGGTGCTCGACGCCGAACGCGAGTTTCTGCTCACGTCCAACGGCGGCGTGCATCGCGGGGCGCATCAGCTGATGGAGGAGGCGACCGACGCCTACGAGCAGGGGCGCGCCGATGTTGCGGCTTTCGTCGGCGCCGGCTCCGAGGAGCTGATTTTCACCAAGAACGCCACCGAGGCGCTCAACCTGGTCTCCTATGTGCTGGGCGACAACCGGTTCGAGCGTGCGGTTGGCCCCGGCGACGTCATCGTCACCACCGAGCTCGAGCACCACGCCAACCTGGTGCCCTGGCAGGAACTGGCCCGCCGCACCGGTGCCACGCTGCAATGGTACGGGATCTCCGGCGGAGAAAGAGATGCGGGCCGCATCGACCTGGACTCGCTGAAGCTCGACGAACGCGTCAAAGTGGTTGCCTTCAGCCACCACTCGAACGTCACCGGAGCGCTCGCGCCGGTGGGCGAACTGGTCTCCCGCGCCAAAGCCGTCGGCGCGCTCACCGTGCTGGACGCCTGCCAGTCGGTGCCGCACCGCCCGGTCGACTTCCACGAGCTCGATGTCGACTTCGCCGCCTTCTCCGGGCATAAAATGCTGGGCCCCAACGGGATCGGCGTGCTGTACGGACGCGGGGAGTTGTTGTCGGCGATGCCGCCATTCCTCACCGGCGGCTCGATGATCGAGAACGTCGCCATGGACGCCTCGACTTACGCCGCGCCCCCGCAGCGTTTCGAGGCCGGCACCCCGATGACCTCCCAGGTGGTCGGGCTGGCCGCGGCCGCCCGTTATCTGGACGGCATCGGCATGGACGCCGTCGAGGCACACGAACGTGAGCTGGTCGCCGCCGCCATCGAGGGCCTGTCCGGGATCGAGGGCGTGCGGATCATCGGGCCCACCACACTGGAAAACCGTGGTTCTCCGGTGTCATTCGTCGTCGACGGCGTGCACGCGCACGACGTCGGGCAGGTGCTCGACGATGACGGCGTCGCGGTGCGCGTGGGACACCACTGCGCGCTGCCGCTGCATCGCCGGTTCGGTCTGGCGGCCACCGCCCGGGCGTCCTTCGCGGTGTACAACACCGCCGAGGAGGTCGAGCGGTTGGTGACGGGCGTGCGCCGCGCGCTGGATTTCTTCGTCGGCGATCGCAAGCGCGGCGAAGCCGGGCGCAGCGGGTCGTCGCCATGGGTTGGGAGAGAATGACCTTGCGCCTCGAACAGATGTATCAGGACGTGATCCTCGATCACTACAAGCACCCGCAGCACCGCGGGCTGCGGGAGCCGTTCGGCGCCGAGGTCTTTCACGTCAACCCGGTCTGCGGTGACGAAATCACCTTGCGCGTTGCGCTGTCCGACGACGGCGAAACCGTCACCGACGTGTCGTATGACGGGCAGGGCTGCTCGATCAGCCAGGCGGCCACCTCGGTCCTCACCCAGCAGGTAATCGGTCAAAGTGTCGGCGATGCGCTCAAGACCATCACCGCGTTCACCGAGATGGTGTCCTCCCGCGGCACCGTCGAGGGCGACGAGGACGTGCTGGGCGACGGGATCGCGTTCGCCGGAGTGGCCAAATACCCCGCCCGGGTGAAATGCGCGCTGCTGGGCTGGATGGCGTGCAAAGACGCACTGGCACAGGCGTACTCGGAAAAATATGCAGCCCTCGAGGAGGTTACAGATGAGCGAGACCACCACACCGCATGACGAGTTGCTCGCCGACGTCGAGGAGGCGATGCATGACGTCGTCGACCCCGAACTCGGCATCAACGTCATGGATTTGGGCCTGGTGTACGGCTTGGAGGTCGAGCACGGTGAGATGGGTCCGGTGGCGCTGATCGACATGACGCTCACCTCGGCGGCCTGCCCGTTGCAAGACGTCATCGAAGACCAGTCGCGCAGCGCGCTGGTCGGTGCCGGCTTGGTCGACGAGCTGAAGATCAACTGGGTGTGGAACCCGCCGTGGGGTCCGGACAAGATCACCGACGACGGGCGCGAGCAACTGCGCGCCTTGGGCTTCACGGTCTAGCCGGCCTTTTCGCACGCCGCGCCGACGCGCGGCCACCCCCGGGAATCAACTCGACCGCTATGGCGTTCGGCTAGCCGTGGCGCACACGAAGAGATGCCTTAATATCGGCCCATCGAGCATTCCGAATCGGGGGGCACGGTGATGAGGCTTCTCAAGCGGGCATGGGTTCCGCTGGTCGTGGCGGTGGCGCTGATCATCGGCGGCGTTGCGGTCATCCGCCTCAATGGCATTTTCCCAGGACCCGGTCTGCCCAAGCCCGATCCCCGGGATGCCACCCCGCCGTATGCGGCCAAGACCGCGATCTACGAAATCCTGGGGCCGCCCGGCACTACCGGCGTCGTCAACTGGATGGATGCGGAGTCACTACCGCAGAAGGCCAGCTTCACCACCTTGCCGTGGTCGAAGACGATCGTTGCCGAGATGCCCGGCATCTTCGCTTACGTCGTCGCCCAAGGTGACAGTCCTTCCATCGGCTGCCGCATCACCGTCGACGGAAAGTTGGTCGATCAACAACAGGCCAACAACCGGAACGCGCAGGTTTCCTGCTTGGACAAGTCCGCGTGACCGACGACACGAGCGACGCTGACGACACAGCCGAAATCCCCGTCGCGCAGCGCACCCCAGTCGAGCGCAAACCACGTCTGGCCCGCACCATCCGCGTCCTGGCGCTGCCGATCATCGTGGTCTGGTTGCTGATCGCGATCGGCGTCAACATCTTCGTCCCACAGCTGGAAAAGGTCGCCGAGGAAGTCTCGGTGCCGCTTTCGCCATCCGACGCGCCTTCGGTGACCGGGATGAAGCACATCGGGGAGAAATTCAAGGAGTACGACTCCGACAACCTCGTCCTGGTGACCCTGGTCGGTGACAAACCCCTCGGCGAGGATGCTCACCGGTATTACGACGATCTGGTCAAGAAGCTGCAGCAGGACCACGAACACGTCGAGCATGCGCTGAACTTCTGGGGGCAGCGATTCACGTCGTCGGGCGTCGAGAGCTACGACCACAAGGCCGCCTACGTTCAGGTCAACCTGCGCGGCGACCAGGGCGGAGCCATCGGCGACAAATCGGTTGCGGCGGTTCGCAAAATCGTCGCGGACTCGAAGCCGCCGGCGGGGGTGAAGGCCTACGTCGCCGGTCAGGGTGCCCTGACCGCCGACACGATCGTCGTCGGCGACGCGAGCCTGGCCAAGATGACGATCATCACCATCATCATCATCGCGATCATGCTGATGTTCGTTTATCGATCCATCGGCACGGTGCTGCTGACGATGGTCATCCTGTTCGTCGGACTGGCCACCGGCCGTGGCGTCGTAGCGCTGCTGGGCGAAACCGGCATCATGGGGCTCTCGACGTTCGCCGTCAACTTGCTGACGGCGTTGGCCATCGCGGCGGGAACCGACTACGCGATATTCATGGTCGGCCGCTACCAGGAGGGCCGCGAGCGGGGGCTGGACCGCGAAGCCGCCTACTACGACACCTTCGCCGGTGTCACCAAGGTGGTGCTGGGCTCGGGTTTGACGATCGTCGGGGCGCTGGCCTGTCTGAAATTCACCCGGCTGCCGTACTTCAGTTCGCTGGCGTTTCCGTGCGCGGTGGGTCTGCTGGTGGTGGTGGCCGCGGGGGTCACGCTGACGCCGGCGCTGATCGCCTTCGCAAGCGGCTTCGGCCTTTTCGACCCGAAGCGCGAGTTCAACTACACGCGGTGGCGCCGCTTGGCGACGGCCATCGTGCGGTGGCCGGCACCCATCCTCGCCACCTCCGTCATCCTGGCGATCGTCGGCGCAATTGGCTTGATGGGTTTCACTCCGCGCTACAACGACCTGTACTACCTGCCGCAGAGCGCGTCGTCGGTGAAGGCGTACACCGCGGCCGATCAACACTTCACCCAGGCCCGTTTGAATCCTGACCTGCTGATGATCGAATCGGACCACGATCTGCGCAATCCCAGAGACATGCTGGTCCTGGACAAGATCGCCGGCGCCATCTTCCGGGTTCCCGGCATCGAACGGGTGCAGAGCATCACCAGACCCCTCGGCCCGCCGATCCAAGACGGATCCATTCCGTTCCAGCTCAGCGTGCAAAGCGCACCGATCCGCAGCAACCTGAACTACCTGAAGGACCGCGTCGCCGACATCAAGAAGATCACCGGTTTCCTCGACACCCAGATCGCGCTGTTGGAGCGCCAGTACGCGGTGACCCAGAAGCTCGCGAACGCCGCGGATGACAGCTCGAAAACCACGGGGGAGACGGCGGCCATCACGGACGAGATCCGCAACCATCTCGCGGATTTCGACGACTTCTGGAGACCGATTCGCAGTTACTTCTATTGGGAGAAGCACTGTTTCGACATCCCGATCTGCTGGTCGCTACGGTCGCTCTTCGACGCGCTGGACGGGTTCGATCAGCTGGCCGAAAAGTTCCACGCCCTCACCAGCGACCTCACCAACACGGCCAAGGCCACGCGCGAACTGCTGGCGATCATCCCCGAGAACATCGCCGTCTCGAAGTCGATCCGGGATACGACGCTGACCATCTACAGCTCGTTCGACAGTCTGATCGATCAGTTCGACCGGCTGACCGACACGAACGCCGTGATGGGCAAGTCCTTCAACGACGCCCAGGTGGAGAGCCTGTTCTACCTGCCACCCGAGATCTTCCAGAACTCAGACTTCCAGTTGGGGTTGAGCCTGATGGTGTCGCCGGACGGCAAGGCCGCGCGCTTCATCATCACTCACACCGTGGATCCGGCAACGTCGCAGGGAATCGCGTCCGTCGATCAGGAGCGCCAAGCTGCCAAGGAGGCGCTGAAACTCACCTCCCTGGAGAATGCCGACATCTACCTCGGCGGTACGGCCGCAACGTTTTACGACATCGCCAATGGCGCCAAGTACGACCTGATGATCGCCGGCGTGGCCTCGATCGTGCTCATCTTCATCATCATGGTGATCGTCACCCGCGCTCTGGTCGCGGCCGGTGTCATCGTCGGCACCATCGTGATGTCGCTAGGGGCCGCCTTCGGATTCTCGACACTGATCTGGCAACACCTCGGTAATTTCCAGCTGCACTGGGTGGCAACAGAATTCGCGTTGATCGTGCTCTTGGCGGTGGGATCCGATTACAACCTGATGCTGGTGTCGAGAATCGAGGAGGAGATCGGAGCCGGCCTGAAAACGGGACTCATCCGCGGCATGGGTGTGACCGGTCCGGTGGTGACTGCCGCCGGTGTGGTGTTCGCCGTCACGATGGGCACGATGATCACCAGCGATCTCCGGGCGATCGGCCAATTCGGTACGACGATCGGCATCGGCCTGTTGTTCGACACGTTCGTCGTCCGATCGCTCATCACGCCGTCGATCATGACGGTGATGGGACGCTGGTTCTGGTGGCCGAAGCGGGTACGGGTCCGCCCGGCCAGCCAGATGCTTCGGTCCGTCGGGCCTCGCCCGTTGGTTCGTGCACTGCTGTATCACCCGCAGCGCGGGGTCCCGTCGGATCCGCAGACCTAGCATGCGGCGCAGCACACGCCGCCCAGGGTCGCGGGTTCGGTCAGGACGCCGGATGAATTGGGCGGGAAGGGGATGGTGTACGGCCGAGGCTCGGTCTACGTTTGGCGGTGCGCCGCCATCGCGGATTCGCGCTGAGCCTTCTCTTTCGCGTGGGTCGAACAGCAATGGCCAATATCGCAATGGTAGCGGTCACTGCATTCATGCGAACAATAGACCGATGCGGCCGGAAGCCATTCCGGATCAGATAGGTCACGCCATCGGGCCTTCGGATCGAACGTATGGCCACAATGTACGCAGGTCTTGGTCTTGACCATACGGGTCAGGATACGCGCCTCGGCCCCAAATCGGTGCTCGTTTTAGCTCGCTAACGACCAATCTCCGTTTTCGCAAAACGGGCGGCGGGCTAATTCAGAGTAACTTTATTTCGCTAACGAATTAACTGTCGCCTGAAGCCAACTCGGTCGGCTTCGATTCCGCCGTCACCGCCGTTCAGCAAACCGGGCGGGTCGGACGGCCGACGCCGCCAGTGCGGCTCAACCGCTAAAGGTGGAACGGCAGGTGCGGCAGATGCAGGTGGTGGTGCGGGTGCCCCATGGGCGGGCACGTCTCCAAGCTGATCATCGCCGCGTGCAGCACGCCGCCGTCTTGAGTTCCGTTCGCCCCCAAGCACTTACCGTTGGTGATCGCTTGGGCATCCGACGGCGTCTGCCGTTGATATGAGGTCGAGTCCGCGACGGTCACGGTGGTCGGGCCGCCGGGGCCCAGCCCGGTGACGGCAATGGTGTTGCCCGACACCGACGCGACTGTCCCGTAGAACCCGGCCGGCGGTGGGCACTTGCCATCCGCGGACGCGGTGACCGTCACCGATTGCGCGGTGATCGCGCCGGGGGACGGCGCGCTCTGCGGGGTGGCGCGCACGTTCACGCAGCTGCCGGGCGTCACGTCGGCCAGCTTCGCCGGGGTGACCTGCACGACCCTCGTCTCGGGCGTGTAATCCACGGTCGCGGAGCCGGTTCGCGTCCGCAGCGCGATCGTGCCGCCCGACACCGACTGCACCATGCCCTCGACGTAATCCTTGCCGACCGGCGGCTGCGGGGGCGGCGCCGGCGGTGGCACCGCGCTCGGTGCGGCGCTGGGTGGGACGGCCGTGACGGTGGGCGGCGCGTTACTGCTCGACGTGTTGCGCGGGGAGTCGCACATGGCCACGCACAACGCGATGAAAACGATCACCGCGGCGATCGCGATGTGCGTCGGCCGGGGTTTCAACGAAGCGGCACGCACAGACTCTTCTCCATCACATGTTCGCCGTCGTGGCCAATCACCCCCGGCGGGCGCGGTTTTAGCTCGCCCCCGCCGGCGGTGACGGCAATCTCAGCTAGCTCGAGCCGGGGTCATCCACCCTGGCCGGGCTGCTTGGGCTTGCCGCATTTGCCGTCGACGGCCTGCCGTAGGTTGATGCTCGTCGCCTGCAGCGCGCCGCCGCTGTCCGTGGTGCCGCGCGCGGACAGGCATTTACCCGGCGCGATCGCGTCGGTGTTCGCGGTCGTCTGCTTGGTGTATTTGGTCTTGTCGTCGACCGTCACGGTCGTCTGCGTGGTGTTGCCGCTGGCATCCGTGCCGGTCAGGTTGATGGTGTTACCCGAGACCGAGGCCACCGAGCCCCGCACCCAGGCCGGCTTGGCGGGTGCCGGCGACGGCGAGCCGGGCGGCGGCGTGCTGCTGGCCCCGCCGGGGGCGGACTCGTGCGGTTTGGGGCAGGTGCCGTTGACGGACTCGCTGATCTTGACCTTCGCCGCGGTGACCGGCTGCCCGGGCGCGGATCCCTCGGTGGGCTTCACGCTGACGCAGCTGCCCTGGGTGACATCGGGCAAGCCGGCCGGAACGGCCTCGGTGATCTTGGTGGTCGAGGTGAAGTTCACCGCGGCCGTGGCGTTGTCTTGCTTGGTGACCTGGATGGAGTTGCCAGCCACCGACGCGATCAGGCCGCTGACCTTCGCTTCGGCGTTAGGTGTGGACGAGGGGGCCGCCGAGGTGACGGTCGCCGTCGAGGTCGACGTCGAGGTCGAGGTGGAGCTGGATTTGTTCGACGAGCCGCAGGCGGACAGGGACAGGGCGGTGGCCCCCGCGACCGCGAATACCGCGAAGCGCGTGAGCCGGGGTACGGCACAGCTGGCAGACATCAACGTTTCTCCATTCGTCGGTGAGAGCGAACGTCATGGTTTACCCGTTGGAGCTGTCTGTAACCTGTGCGTTCTCAGAACGCCTCTTCGGGCACCTTCATGATCTCGTCGTCGATCGCTTCGATGACGCCGCGCAGGGCGGTCAGCTTCGGCAACATGTTCTTGGCGAAGAACGTCGTTGTCGCGACCTTGCCCTGATAGAACGGTTCGTCATCTCCCGCCGCGCCGTCGGTCAGCGCGCGGTGCGCGACGCCGGCGTGCACCAGCAATCTCCAGCCGATCAGCAGATCGCCCACCGCGAGCAGAAACCGCACCGACGCCAGCCCCACCTTGTAGATGTCGGTGGGCTGTTGGGCGGCGGACATCAGGTAGCCGGTCAGCGCGCCCGTCATCGCCGTCACGTCGTCGTACGCGGTCTGCAGGAGTTGGGCGACCGGCTTGAGGGCCTCGTCGCACTCGTCGATGGTCGCCACGATCTGAGTGGTCAGGAACTGCAGGGCCTGGCCGCGGTCACGCACGATCTTGCGGAAGAAGAAGTCGAGCGCCTGGATGGCGGTGGTGCCCTCGTAGAGCGAGTCGATCTTGGAATCACGGATGTACTGCTCGAGCGGGTAGTCGGCCAGGAACCCCGAGCCGCCCAGCGTCTGCAGCGACTCGGTCAGCACCTCGTAGGCCCGCTCCGAGCTCACCCCCTTGACGATCGGCAGCAGCAGATCGTCGATCCGGTGCGCCATGTCGTGATCGGCGCCCGAAACACGTTGGGCCACTGCGTCATCCTGGTGAGCAGCGGCATACATGTAGAGCGCCCGCAGGCCCTCGGCGTAGGCCTTCTGGGTCATCAGGCTGCGGCGCACGTCGGGGTGGTGGATGATCGTGACCCGCGGCGCGGTCTTGTCGGACATCTGCGTCAGGTCCGCGCCCTGCACCCGCTCCTTGGCGAAAGCCAGCGCGTTCAGGTAACCCGTGGACAACGTGCCGGCGGCCTTGACGCCAATCGTCATGCGCGCGTGCTCGATCACGGTGAACATCTGCGCGATACCCCGGTGCACGTCGCCCACCAAGTAGCCGACGGCGGGCACATCCGTTGCGCCAAAGGTCAATTCGCATGTCGGCGAGGACTTGATGCCCATCTTGTGTTCCAGGCCGGTGACGAAAACCCCGTTGCGCGCACCGAGTTCGAAGGTGTCCGGGTCGAACAGGTAGTTGGGCACATAGAACAGGCTCAGTCCCTTGGTGCCCGGGCCGGCACCCTCGGGGCGGGCCAGCACCAGGTGGAAGATGTTCTCGGCGGTGTCGCCCACGTCGCCGCCGGAGATGAAGCGCTTGACGCCCTCGATGTGCCAGGTGCCGTCGGGTTGTTCGAAGGCCTTGGCGCGCCCGGCGCCGACGTCGGACCCCGCGTCGGGCTCGGTGAGCACCATCGTGGCCGCCCAGCCGCGCTCGACGCCCTCGGCGGCCCAGTGCCGCTGCTGCTCGTTGCCCTCGATGTACAGCGCTTGGGCCATCAACGGGCCGAGGCAGAAGAAGTTCGCCGACGGGTTGGCGCAGATGATCATCTCGTTGACCCCCCACGCCAGCGGCGGGGGCGCGGCCATGCCGCCGATCTCTTCGGCCAGCATCAGCCGCCACCAACCGGCCTCCTTGATGGCCTGCACCGTCTTGGCCAGCTCTTCGGGGACGCTGATGGTGTGTTCGGCGGGATCGAATTCCGGCGGGTTGCGGTCGGCGAAGGCAAAGGATTCGGCGACGGGGCCTTCGGCGAGGCGGGCTGCTTCGGCCAATATTGTGCGGACCGTTTCCTCGTCGAGTTCGCTGTAGCCTCCCGTGCCCAGGACGGCGCCGATGTCGAGGACTTCGAAGAGGTTGAACTCGAGGTCACGGACGTTTGCGATGTAGTGGCCCAACGCGATTCCCTCGCTGGTTCATTGAGGCGGCGGATGTCAGGCCCAGTCTGTCGGACGCGGGAAAACGTACGCAACCGTAACCAGGGCGGGGTGCGGTGCCGCGGGGCGGGAACACCGCGTCGGCGCCGGGCGTTACGGCAAATGTGACAACACTCGATCTCACCGCTGAGAAGTTCAACGAAACCATCGAGGGCAACGACATCGTGCTCGTCGACTTCTGGGCATCCTGGTGTGGTCCATGCCGGCAGTTCGGCCCGACTTTCCAGGCCTCATCGGACAAACACCCCGACATCGTGCACGCCAAGGTCGATACCGAGGCCGAACAACAGCTGGCCGCGGCCGCCCAGATCCGGTCCATCCCCACGCTGATGGCCTTCAAGAAGGGCAAACTGCTGTTCAACCAGCCCGGGGCGCTGCCGCCGGCGGCCCTGGAGGACCTGGTCCAGCAGGTGCGGGCATTCGACGTGGACGCGGCCGAAGCCGGGCCGGCCGAATAAGCGCGGCACCGCGCGGCCGACGGCCACGCGCTAGGTTGCTTGGGTGAGTTTGGTACTGGTAGACCACCCGCGGCCCGGCGTCGCGCTGATAACCCTCAACCGGCCCGAGCGGATGAATTCCATGGCGTTCGACGTCATGGTGCCGCTCAAGGAGGTCCTGGAGAAGGTCAGGTACGACAACTCGGTGCGCGTGGTCGTGCTGACCGGGGCCGGCCGGGGCTTTTCCTCGGGCGCCGATCACAAGTCCGCGGGCTCGGTGCCCCACGTCGAGGGGCTGACCCGCCCCACCTATGCGCTGCGCTCGATGGAGATTCTCGACGAGGTCATCCTGGGTTTGCGCCGGCTGCACCAACCGGTGATCGCCGCGGTCAACGGCCCCGCCATCGGCGGCGGCCTGTGCCTGGCGCTGGCCGCCGACATCCGCGTGGCCTCCACCAGCGCGTACTTCCGCGCCGCCGGCATCAACAACGGGCTGACGGCCAGCGAACTGGGCCTGTCGTACCTGCTGCCGCGGGCCATCGGGTCGTCGCGGGCGTTCGAGATCATGCTGACCGGTCGTGACATCACCGCCGAGGAGGCCGAGCGCATCGGGCTGGTGTCCTGCCAGGTGCCCGACAAGCAGCTGCTGGACACCTGCTACGCGATCGCCGCGCGGATCGCGGCGTTCTCGCGGCCGGGCGTCGAGTTGACCAAGCGCACGCTGTGGAGTGGACTGGACGCCGGTAGCCTGGAAGGGCACATGCAAGCCGAAGGCTTGGGACAGCTTTTCGTCCGCCTGCTCACCGCCAACTTCGAAGAAGCGGTTGCCGCGCGCGCAGAACGACGACCAGCGGTGTTCACCGACGACAAATAGGCGTCTTTTCAACTCAGGAGAGCGATCGTGATCACGGCCACGGACCTCGAGGTCCGCGCTGGCGCGCGCATCCTGCTCTCACCCGACGGCCCCGACCTGCGGGTGCAGCCCGGCGACCGCATCGGCCTGGTCGGCCGCAACGGCGCGGGTAAGACCACCACCCTGCGCATCCTGGCGGGGGAGACCGAGCCCTATGCCGGGTCGATCGCCCGCACGGGCGAAATCGGTTATCTGCCACAGGATCCCAAAGAGGGCGACCTCGATGTGCTGGCCCGCGACCGGGTGCTGTCGGCCCGCGGGTTGGACGTGTTGCTCACCGATTTGGAAAAGCAGCAGGCGTTGATGGCCGAGGTCGCCGACGACGACGCCCGCGACCGCGCGATCCGTCGGTACGGGCAGCTCGAGGAGCGTTTCGTGGCCCTGGGCGGCTACGGCGCGGAAAGCGAAGCCAGCCGCATCTGCGCGAGCCTCGGCCTGCCGGAACGGGTGCTGACGCAGCAGCTGCGCACCCTGTCCGGTGGGCAGCGCCGCCGGGTGGAGTTGGCGCGCATCCTGTTCGCCGCCTCGGAGGGCGGCGCGGGGACCTCGGGCTCGGAGACCACGCTGCTTCTCGACGAGCCCACCAACCACCTGGACGCCGATTCCATCGGCTGGTTGCGGGATTTCCTGCGGGCCCACACCGGCGGGCTGGTGATCATCAGCCACAACGTCGAACTGCTCGCCGACGTCGTCAACCGGGTGTGGTTCCTGGACGCCGTGCGCGGCGAGGCCGACGTCTACAACATGGGCTGGCAGAAGTACCTCGACGCCCGCTCCACCGACGAGCAGCGTCGTCGCCGGGAGCGCACCAACGCCGAACGCAAGGCCGCCGCGCTGCGCACCCAGGCCGCGAAGCTCGGCGCCAAGGCCACCAAAGCCGTTGCCGCACAGAACATGTTGCGCCGCGCCGACCGGATGATGGCCGCGCTCGACGCGGAGCGCGTCGCCGACAAGGTGGCCCGCATCAAGTTCCCGACTCCGGCGGCGTGCGGGCGCACCCCGCTGGTCGCCAAGGGGCTGAGCAAGTCGTACGGGTCGCTGGAGGTGTTCACCGGTGTCGACCTGGCGATCGACCGCGGCTCGCGGGTGGTGGTGCTGGGGCTCAACGGCGCCGGCAAGACCACGCTGCTGAGACTGCTGGCCGGTACCGAGGCCCCCGACACCGGAGGGCTCGAGCCCGGACACGGCCTGCGGATCGGCTACTTCGCGCAGGAGCACGACACCCTGGACAACGATGCGAGCGTCTGGGAGAACATCCGGCACGCCGCACCGGATTCCGGCGAGCAGGACCTGCGCGGCCTGCTGGGCGCGTTCATGTTCAGCGGTCCGCAGCTCGACCAGTTGGCGGGCACGCTGTCCGGCGGTGAGAAAACCCGCCTCGCGCTGGCCGGTTTGGTGGCGTCGACCGCCAACGTCTTGTTGCTCGACGAACCGACGAACAACCTCGACCCGGCGTCGCGCGAGCAGGTGCTCGACGCGCTGCGCAGTTACCAGGGTGCGGTGGTGCTGGTGACGCACGACCCCGGCGCCGCCGAGGCGCTCGACCCGCAACGGGTGGTGCTGCTGCCCGACGGCACCGAGGACTACTGGTCCGACGAATACCGGGATCTCATCGAGCTCGCCTGACTTTGATGGTGGCGACCCGCTGGCGATTTGGCGAAATCCGCCCGCGGCCGACAACGGCTTCTTACTCTAAGTTCTTGCGGTCGTGTCCCGGCGTCGGAGGAGCCATGAGAAGAACAATGCACAGGTCGACCAAGGCGCGCGACCAGTTGTTGGACGAGCTACGCCACGCCTACGAAGGCGGGGCCAGTATCCGCAGCCTGGTTGCCACGACCGGCAGGTCGTACGGGTCGATCCACAGCCTGCTGCGGGAGTCGGGCACCACGATGCGCAGCCGCGGCGGGCCCAACCGGACCGCGAAGGTCGCGCACGCGCGGTGAATCCGCCGAGCGTGAACCCCGCGACAATGAATCGGCGTGTCGTGTCGTGAGATTCACAGTCGGCGCGGCTTAAGTGCGGCGCACCGAGTTCTCCACCAGGTCGAGCACCGAGGCCAGGCGTCGCGGATCCTCGCCGGACGCCAACCGGGCCACAAGGCCGTCGAGCACCAACTCCAGATAGCACCGCAGCACGTCGCCGGGCACGTCGTCGCGCACCCGGTGTGCCTCCGTCTGCCTGCGCAACCGATCGCTGGTCGCCGCCGCCACCTCGGCCGAACGCTCCGCCCACCCGCGGCTGAACGCGGGATCGTTGCGCAGCTTGCGGGCGATCTCCAATCTGGTGGCCAGCCAATCGAACTGGTCGGGCGCGGCGAGCATGTCGCGCATCACCTGAATCAGTCCGGCGCGGGAGGCCACGTCGGCCATCCGCTCGGCGTCCTCATGGGCGAGGGCGAAAAACAGCGCGTCCTTGTCCCGGAAATGGTGGAAGATCGCGCCGCGCGACATCCCGATCGCCTTCTCCAGCCGGCGCACCGTGGCCTTGTCGTAGCCGAATTCGGCAAAGCAGCGGCGGGCGCCGTCGAGGATCTGGCGGCGGCGGGCCGCCAGATGGTCCTCGCTGACCTTGGGCACGAGTGGCTGGGCCGGCTCGCGCTAGTCGGACTTCTGGCCCGACTTGAGCATGTTGCGCAGCACGTACTGCAAAATGCCGCCGTTGCGGTAGTAGTCGGCCTCACCCGGGGTGTCGATGCGCACCACCGCGTCGAATTCGACTGCCTTGCCGCCATCTTTGGCGGCCTTGACCTTCACCGTCTTGGGCGTCTTGCCGTTGTTCAGCTCTTCGATGCCGGTGATGTCGAACACCTCGGTGCCATCCAGGCCCAGGTCCTTGGCCGACTTGCCGTCCGGGAACTGCAACGGGATGACGCCCATGCCGATGAGGTTGGAGCGGTGGATCCGTTCGAACGACTCGGCGATCACCGCGCGCACTCCCAGCAGCCGGGTTCCCTTGGCCGCCCAGTCGCGTGACGACCCCGACCCGTACTCCTTGCCGCCCAGCACCACCAGCGGAATGTCTTGCGCCGCATAGTTTTGCGCCGCGTCGTAGATGAACGCCTGCGGGGCCTTCCCATCTACGGGGTCCTGGGTGAAGTCGCGGGTGTAGCCGCCGGACACGTCGTCGAGCAACAGGTTGCGCAGCCGGATGTTGGCGAAGGTGCCGCGGATCATCACCTCGTGGTTGCCGCGCCGCGAGCCGAAGGAGTTGTAGTCCTTGCGCTCCACGCCGTGCTCGTCGAGATACTGCGCCGCCGGGGTGCCCGGCTTGATGCTGCTGGCGGGGGAGATGTGGTCGGTGGTCACCGAATCACCGAGCAGCGCCAGCACCCGCGCGCCGGTGATGTCGGCGACCGGCTCGGGCTCGGCGGGCATCCCGTCGAAGTACGGGGGCTTGCGCACGTAGGTCGAATCCGAGTTCCACTCAAAGGTGTTGCCGCTCGGCGTGGGCAGGTTGCGCCAGCGCTCGTCGCCCTTGAAGACGTCGGCGTAGTTCTTGGTGAACATCTCCTGGTTGATCGCCGAGGCGATGGTGTCGGAGACGTCCTTCTGCGACGGCCAGATGTCTTTGAGGAAGACGTCATTGCCGTCCTTGTCCTTGCCGAGCGGCTGCTCGTCGAAGTCGAAGTCCATGGTGCCGGCGAGCGCATAGGCGATCACCAGCGGCGGCGACGCCAGGTAGTTCATCTTCACGTCGGGGTTGATGCGGCCCTCGAAGTTGCGGTTGCCCGACAGCACGGCGGCCACCGAAAGGTCGTTGTCGTTGATCGCCTTCGAAATGTCCTCGGGCAGCGGGCCGGAGTTACCGATGCACGTGGTGCAGCCGTAGCCGACCAGATAGAAGCCCAACTTCTCCAGATACGGCCACAGGCCGGCCTTGTCGTAATAGTCGTGGACCACCTGGGAGCCCGGTGCCATGGTGGTTTTCACCCATGGCTTGGAGACCAAGCCCTTTTCGACGGCGTTGCGCGCCAGCAGCGCCGCGCCCAGCATCACCTCGGGGTTGGAGGTGTTGGTGCACGACGTGACGGCGGCGATCACCACCGCGCCGTGGTCGAGCACGAACTCGCCGAGTTCGTCGGACTTCACCGTCACCGGGCTGCTCACGCGGCCCTTGGAGTGCGCGGCGGCCGACTGCACCTTGTGGTCGTCGGCGTGGCCGTTGGTCGCCTGCCCCGGGTCACTGGCCGGGAACGACTCATCGACGACCTCGTCGAGCTTGGAGTATTCCTTCTTGTCGGGGTCGTCACCGACGTAGTCGCAAATCTGCTCGCGGAACGTGGATTTCGCGTCGGACAGCGCGATCCGGTCCTGCGGACGCTTGGGGCCGGCGATGGACGGCACGACGTCGGACAGGTCGAGTTCGATGTATTCGGAGTACTCGGGCTCGTGCTTCGGGTTGTGCCACATGCCCTGTTCCTTGGCGTAGGCCTCGACCAGCGCCAGCTGCTCGTCGTTGCGGCCGGTGAACTTCAGATAAGAGATCGTCTCCTCGTCGACCGGGAAAATGGCTGCGGTGGAACCGAATTCGGGGCTCATGTTGCCCAAGGTCGCGCGGTTGGCCAGCGGCACCTCGGCCACGCCCTCGCCGTAGAACTCGACGAACTTGCCGACCACTCCGTGCTTGCGCAGCATCTCGGTCACGGTCAGCACGACGTCGGTCGCCGTCACGCCGGGCTGGATCTCGCCGGTCAGCTTGAAGCCGACCACGCGGGGGATCAGCATCGACACCGGCTGACCGAGCATCGCGGCCTCGGCCTCGATGCCTCCCACGCCCCAGCCGAGCACGCCGAGGCCGTTGACCATCGTGGTGTGCGAGTCGGTCCCCACGCAGGTGTCGGGGTAGGCCACGCCGTCGCGTTCCATCACGACGCTGGCCAGGTATTCGATGTTGACCTGATGCACGATGCCGGTGCCCGGGGGCACCACCTTGAAGTCCTGGAATGCGCCTTGCCCCCAGCGCAGGAACTGGTAGCGCTCCCCGTTGCGCTCGTACTCGATCTCGACGTTGCGCTCGAACGCGTTGGCCGTGCCGAACAGGTCGGCGATCACGGAGTGGTCGATCACCAGGTCGGCCGGCGCGAGCGGGTTGACCTTTTCCGGGTTGCCGCCGAGCTCGCCGATGGCCTCGCGCATGGTGGCCAGGTCGACGATGCACGGCACGCCGGTGAAGTCCTGCATCACGACGCGGGCCGGGGTGTACTGGATCTCAATGCTGGGCTCCGCCTTGGGATCCCAGTTCGCGATGGCCTCGATGTGGTCTTTGGTGATGTTGCTGCCGTCCTCGTTGCGCAGCAGGTTCTCGGCCAGCACTTTGAGGCTGTAGGGGAGCTTCTCGGTATTGGGGACGGCGTCGAGGCGATAGATCTGGTAACTCTTGTCGCCGACCTCGAGGGTGTTGCGGGCTCCGAACGAGTTCACAGAATCAGTCACTTCAACTCCCAAGGATTTAGTTCTCCCGCCGACGGGCTGGTGTCGGCGGATCGTCCAAAACGATCATGCAACTTTAACAGTACGCTTGTCCTGCATTACGACGGCAGTCCTGATTGCAGTCTTATCGCGGTGGCCACCGGTTTAAACCTCCGCGAACGCGCCAATCTCGTCGAGTTGGATCGCGGGGCGAGCGCCGCCGGGCGCAATACGGCACCCTCGCGTCGCGTACGGTGCCTCTAGCACTACGGCAGGAGGCGCAGATGACCGGGCAAGACTCTCTCGGACCGCTGCCGCAAACGGTTCCGGTCCTCCCGACCTACATTCCGGTGGACGTCGACATGACGATGGTCAAGGCCCAGGTCGCCGCCACCGGGGTCAGCGCTCCGCCGGCGGCCATGCCCGGACTGCTCGAGGTGGTCAACCAGGCGCACGCCGAGGGCATCAACCTCAAGATCGTGCTGCTCGACCACAACCCCCCGAACGACACCCCGCTGCGCGACATCTCGACGGTGGTCGGCGCCGACTACCACGACGCCACCGTCCTGACGCTGAGCCCGAGTTACGTCGGCAGCTACAGCACGCAGTTCCCGCGCGTCACCCTGGAGGCCGGCGAGGACATCGCCAAGACGGGCAACCCGGTGGTCTCGGCGCAGCATTTCCTGCACGAGCTGGACACGCCCGAGTTTCCCTGGACCGGCCTGACGATCTTCCTGCTGATCGCGGTCTTCGCCGCCGCCGTCGGCACCCGGTTGCTGCAGGTGCGCAGCACGCGCTCAGCAACCTCGGACGACACCGCGACCGCTGAGGACGTCGAGGCCAATACCGGGTCCTGACGACTCGCGGCTAATTCGGCAAACGGGGCAGGTCACCGTTCGGTCACATTAAACGCACGTAGAGAGTGCGATTTCGGTGGAGCGTTTGCGCGCCCACCCATGTGACGTACGGTGCAAATGATGCTGGTGTTGTCTTTGGCGCCTTACGAGAATGCTGTGGCCGGCGCCGCCCGTCGCGTCGAGCCGTAGGAGACCTGAGTCGAATGAGACGCACACGCTGGGGGTCTTCCGCGCGACCGGCCGCAAGGCTGATGCGGCCTCTCGTTCCATCGGTGCTGAGCGTGGCCTTCTTGGTGTGCACCCCGGGACTGGCGCAGGCCGATCCCACCGCCGACAACCTGGCCTCGCTGATCGCGAACGTCGCCAAGGCCAACCAGCGCCTGCAGAACCTGAGTGCCGAAATCCAGACCGAGCAGGAAAGCGTCAACAAGGCCTTGGTCGACGTGGAGACCGCGCGGGACAATGCGGCCACCGCCCAACACGATCTGGAGACCAGCCAGCAGGCGGTCAAGGACGCCAACGCGGCGATCGCCGGGGCGCAGCAGCGCTTCAACACCTTCGCCGCGGCCACCTATATGAATGGACCGTCGAGCAGCTACCTGACCGCCAGCAGCCCCGACGACATCATCGCCACCGAAGCTGCGGCCAAGAACCTGACCGCCAGTTCGCAGACCGTGATGGCCAAGCTGCAGCAGGCCCGCACCGAGCAGCTGAACAAGGAATCGGCGGCGCGGCTGGCCAAGCAGAACGCCGACAAGGCCGCCGCCGACGCCAAGTCCAGCCAGGATGCCGCCGTCGCGGCGCTGACCAACTCCAGGCAGAAGTTCGACGAGCAGCGCGAGGACATGATGCGGCTGGCCGCCGAGCGGAACCAGGCGCAGGCCAAGCTCGAGGCGGCCAAGCGCGAGGCCGCCGCCCGGCAAGGGTCGACCGGCCCGGGCGCGTCGGGCGATCGGTGGGAGACGGGAACGCCCGGCGCGGCGGCGCCGTCGGGCGGGGCCCGCAAGTGGGACGGCGCCTGGGACCCCACGTTGCCGATGGTCCCGAGCGCCAACATCCCCGGCGACCCGATCGCGGTGATCAACCAGGTGCTGGGCATCTCGGCCACCTCGACACAGGTCACCGCCGGCCTCGGCCGCAATTTCCTGCAGCAGATGGGCATCCTCAAGCCCGACGACACCGGCATCACCAACGCGACGCCGGGCGGGGTCGGGGGGCGGATCCCCCGGGTCTACGGGCGGCAGGCCACCGAGTACGTGATCCGGCGCGGCATGTCGCAGATCGGTGTGCCCTACTCCTGGGGTGGCGGCAACGCGGCCGGCCCGAGCAAGGGAATCGACTCCGGGGCCGGCATCACCGGCTTCGACTGTTCGGGTCTGGTTCTGTATTCGTTCGCCGGGGTGGGCATCAAGCTGCCGCACTACTCGGGCTCGCAGTACAACCTGGGCCGAAAGATCCCGTCCTCGCAGATGCGCCGCGGCGACGTCATCTTCTACGGCCCGGGCGGCAGCCAGCACGTGACGATCTACCTCGGCGACGGCCAGATGCTCGAGGCTCCCGACATCGGGTTGAAGGTTCGCGTCGCCCCGGTCCGCACCAGCGGCATGACCCCCTACGTGGTCCGCTACATCGAATGGTGATCGAGTGAGAACTGAACGGGAAGTCATGCGCCGCAAGCGGTTTCGTCTCATCAACTTCGCCTGGATCACCGCCGTGGTGACCGGGCTGTTGCTTTCTGTGGCCGCCCCGGCTCCGGTGGCCACGGCCGACCCCGGCGCGTGGGATCCCACCCTGCCGGCCCAGATCAGCGCCGGCGCCCCGGGCGATCCGCTCGCCGTCGCCAACGCCTCGCTGCAGGCCACCGCCCAGGCCACCCAGACCACGTTCAACTTGGGCAAGCAGTTCCTGGGCGGGCTCGGGATCAACATCGGCGGCGATCCCCCTCCCAGCGCGGCGACCCCGTCGAACCCCGGCGGCAAGATCCCGCGGGTCTACGGCCGGCAGGCCATCGAGTACGTCATCAAGCGCATGGGGTCGCAGATGGGCGTGCCCTACTCGTGGGGCGGCGGCTCGCTGGACGGCCCCAGCAAGGGCGTCGGCGACGGCGCCAACATCACCGGCTTCGACTGCTCAGGGCTGATGCGCTACGGCTTCGCCGGCGTCGGGGTGCTGATCCCGCGGTTCTCCGGTGACCAGTACAACGCCGGGCGCCACATCCCGCCGGATCAGGCCCGGCGCGGCGACCTGATCTTCTACGGCCCGAACGGCGGCCAGCACGTGACCATGTACCTGGGCAACGGCCAGATGCTGGAGGCCTCCGGCAGCGCCGGAAAGGTGACGGTCAGCCCCGTTCGTAAGCCCGGCATGACGCCGTTTTTGACCAGGATCATCGAGTACTGATCGCAGGCCGGCGAACCCGCGCCGTCGACGGAATTCGGCGGGCCTGGAATAGTTGGACGAGGGCACGTCGCTGCCCGGCAGTCGTGTCCGTTTGAGCGTGGAGGGTTCTTGATGACAGCAGCAGGTGGGCCGCCGCCAGGCGCCAGTGGTTACTCGGGCCCGGGCGGGCAATCAGGTTCGCCGGCTCACGAAGCGCCGACGGGTGGGGGTAACGGGCTCGCCGCCGAGGTCCAGACCCTGGAGCGGGCCATCTTCGAGGTCAAGCGCATCATCGTCGGCCAGGACCAGCTGGTGGAGCGGATGCTGGTCGGGCTGTTGTCCAAGGGCCACGTGCTGCTCGAGGGCGTGCCCGGCGTGGCCAAGACGCTGGCCGTCGAGACGTTCGCCAAGGTGGTCGGCGGGACGTTCGCGCGCATCCAGTTCACGCCCGACCTGGTGCCCACCGACATCATCGGTACCCGCATCTACCGTCAGGGCAAGGAGGAGTTCGACACCGAACTCGGCCCGGTGGTGGTCAACTTCCTGCTCGCCGACGAGATCAACCGCGCGCCCGCCAAGGTGCAGTCGGCGCTGCTGGAGGTCATGCAGGAACGCCACGTGTCCATCGGCGGCAAGACCTTCTCGCTGCCCAACCCGTTCCTGGTGATGGCCACCCAAAACCCGATCGAGCACGAGGGCGTGTACCCGCTGCCCGAGGCGCAGCGCGACCGCTTCCTGTTCAAGATCAACGTCGGCTACCCGTCGCCGGAAGAGGAGCGCGAGATCATCTACCGGATGGGCGTGCGGCCGCCGGAGCCCAAGCAGATCCTCAACACCGGGGACCTGCTGCGGCTGCAGGACATCGCGGCCAACGTCTTCGTACACCACGCGCTGGTGGACTACGTGGTGCGCGTGGTGACCGCCACCCGTCATCCCGAACAGCTCGGCATGAACGACGTCAAGACGTGGATCTCTTTCGGTGCGTCCCCGCGCGCCTCGCTGGGCATCATCGCCGCCTCCCGGTCGCTGGCGCTGGTCCGCGGCCGCGACTACGTGATTCCGCAAGATGTCGTCGACGTCATTCCCGACGTCCTGCGGCACCGGCTGGTGCTGACCTATGACGCGCTGGCCGACGAGATCTCGCCGGAGATCGTCATCAACCGGGTGCTGCAGACGGTTGCCCTGCCTCAGGTGAATGCCGTTCCGCAGCAAGGGCATTCGGTGCCCCCGGTGATGCAACCCGCCGGCGCGGCCAGCGGTCGGTGACGGACCCCAAGCGCCCGGCGGTGGTCCATCCGCCGTCGATGCAGCGCGGGCAGATCGATGACCCGAAGCTGTCGGCGGCGCTGCGCACCCTCGAGCTCACCGTCAAGCGCAAGCTCGACGGCGTGCTGCACGGCGATCACCTCGGGCTGATCCCGGGCCCGGGCTCCGAGCCGGGGGAGTCGCGCGAGTATCAGCCCGGCGACGACGTCCGCCGCATGGACTGGGCCGTCACCGCGCGCACCACCCATCCCCACGTTCGGCAGATGATCGCCGACCGCGAGCTGGAAACCTGGTTGGTGGTGGACATGTCGGCCAGCCTGGACTTCGGCACCACCGTGTGCGAGAAGCGGGACCTGGCGGTGGCGGCCGCGGCCGCGATCACCTTCCTCAACAGCGGCGGCGGCAACCGGCTCGGCGCGATCGTCTCGACCGGCGCGAACATCACCCGGGTGCCCGCCCGCTCGGGGCGCCAGCATGAACAGACCCTGTTGCGCACCATCGCCACCACGCCCCGCGCGCCGGTGGGGGTGCGCGGCGACCTGGCGACGGCGATCGACGCGCTGCGCCGCCCGGAACGCCGCCGCGGCATGGCGGTGATCATCAGCGACTTCCTGGGGCCGATCAACTGGATGCGCCCGTTGCGCGCGGTCGCGGCCCGGCACGAGGTGCTGGCCATCGAGGTGCTCGACCCCCGCGACGTCGAACTGCCCGACATCGGCGACGTGGTGCTGCAGGACGCCGAGTCGGGCGTCACCCGCGAGTTCACCATCGACGCTCAGCTGCGCGACGACTTCGCCAAGGCCGCCGCGGCGCACCGCGCCGACGTGGCGCGCACCATCCGCAGCTGCGGCGCTCCGGTCCTGACGCTGCGCACCGACCGCGACTGGATCGCCGACATCGTGCGGTTCGTGGAATCCCGCCGGCGCGGGGCAATGGCGGGGCGGCAGTGACTCGGATATGAGCTTGCCGCTCCTGGGCCCGATGTCGTTGTCGGGCTTCGAACATTCGTGGTTCTTCCTGTTCCTGTTGGTCGTCTTCGGGCTGGCCGCGCTCTACATCCTGATGCAGTTGGCGCGGCAGCGGCGCATGCTGCGGTTCGCCAACATGGAGCTGCTGGAAAGCGTTGCGCCCAAACGGCCGTCGACGTGGCGGCATGTGCCGGCGATCCTGCTCGTCGCGTCGCTGGTGTTGTTCACGATCGCGATGGCGGGCCCGACGAACGACGTCCGCATTCCCCGCAACCGTGCGGTCGTGATGCTGGTGATCGACGTGTCGCAGTCGATGCGCGCCACCGACGTGCAACCCAACCGGATGGCGGCCGCGCAAGAGGCCGCCAAGCAGTTCGCCGACGAGCTGACCCCGGGCATCAACCTGGGGCTGATCGCCTATGCCGGGACCGCGACGGTGCTGGTGTCGCCGACGACCAACCGGGACTCGACCAAGGCTGCGCTGGACAAGCTGCAGTTCGCCGACCGCACCGCCACCGGGGAGGGCATCTTCACCGCGCTGCAGGCCATCGCGACGGTGGGCGCGGTGATCGGCGGCGGCGACAAGCCGCCGCCGGCGCGCATCGTGTTGTTCTCCGACGGCAAGGAGACGATGCCGACCAACCCGGACAACCCGAAGGGTGCCTTCACCGCCGCGCGCACCGCCAAGGACCAGGGCGTGCCGATCTCGACGATCTCGTTCGGCACCCCGTACGGCTTCGTCGAGATCAACGACCAGCGCCAGCCGGTGCCGGTCGACGACGAGACGCTCAAGAAGGTGGCCCAGCTCTCGGGCGGAAACGCCTACAACGCAGCGTCGTTGCAGGAGCTGAAGTCCGTCTACGCGACCCTGCAGCAGCAGATCGGCTACGAGACGATCAAGGGCGACGCGAGCGTGGGCTGGGTGCGGCTCGGAGCGCTGGTGTTGGCGTTGGCCGCGCTGGCGGCGCTGCTCATCAACCGCAGGCTGCCGACGTAGTTTTCGCCCGCGAGCGTAACCTGGCTGCGATTTTCGGCCCAATTTTTCGCAGTGCGGTTACGCTCGCGAGGCTCGGGCGTCGCGCACCCGGCGAATGATGTCGGCGGGATGGTGCTCGGCGATGACGCGGACGACGATCCATCCGTAACGTTCGAGCATCTCGAGCCGGGCGATGTCCTTGGCGTATTGCGTGCGAACAGACCGATGATGGTCGCCGTCATACTCGACCGCCACCTTGATGTCCTCCCAGCCCATGTCCAAATATGCCTCGGCCCAACCCCATTCGTTGCGTACGGCGATCTGAGTCTGCGGCCGCGGGAAACCGGCATCGATCAACAACAGGCGCAGCCACGTCTCCTTCGGGGACTGGGCCCCGCCGTCTACCAGTTCGAGAACCGCCCGCGCGGCCCTGAGGCCGCGTCGGCCGCGGTAGCGGTCCGTGAGCACCTCGACGTCGGCCATCTTCAGCTCAGTCGCTTGCACCAGCGCATCGATGGCGGCGACCGCGGTGCGCTTGGGGTACCGCCTCGCGAGGTCGAGCGCCGTCCGCGCCGGGGAGCTCACGCGCATCTCGCCGACGATGGCGATCTCGTCGGGCTCGATGCCTTCTTGCCACACCTGCACTCCCGGAGCGGGGCGACGATTGCCGTCGATGATGCACGCGGGAAGCGCCGGGTCGATCCATTTGGCGCCGTGCAGCGCAGACGCGGACAGCCCGGCGAGGATGCCCCGGCGGCGAGACCTCAGCAACATGCCTTCGCGCGCACTAATGCGGTCACTTGGACATCCTTGGGCAGGTACACGTCTTTGTGCAGCCGCACATACCGGCTGCGCAGCTCATAGGGCGTCAATGCGCCGATAGTCAGGGCTTCGCTGCCCAGGAAGGGATCGGTCATGGCGGAAAGTGTGCTGAGTCACACCGACATAGGCCCGCGAGCGTAACCACACTGCGAAAATCCGGCCCGAAAATCGCAGCCTGGTTACATTCGCGGGCGAAAGGGGTGCGGAAGGGGGGCGAGAGGGGCAAAAGGGGGACGTGGGAAATGGGGGAGGTTTCGGCCAGCGTGAGCCGAAGCGATAGGTTGACGGGGTGACTGACACGGCCACCGAGAACACCACCGAAAGTGCTGCCGACTACGGCAGACCCGCATTCGTAGCCCGCTCCGTCCTGGTTACCGGAGGAAACCGGGGCATCGGTCTGGCGATCGCGCAGCGGCTGGCCGCCGACGGGCACAAGGTGGCAATCACGCACCGCGGATCCGGGGCGCCCGAGGGGTTGTTCGGCGTCGTGTGCGACGTCACCGACAACGAGGCCGTCGACCGCGCCTTCAAGGAGGTCGAGGAGCACCAGGGGCCGGTTGAGGTGCTGGTGTCCAATGCCGGCATATCCAAGGACGCATTCCTCATCCGGATGACCGAGGAGCGGTTCGAGGAGGTCATCAACGCCAACCTCACGGGGGCGTTCCGGGTGACCCAGCGCGCCGCGCGCAGCATGCAGAAAAAGCGGTTCGGCCGCATCATCTTCATCGGCTCGGTCTCCGGCAGCTGGGGCATCGGCAACCAGTCCAACTACGCCGCCGCCAAGGCCGGCCTGATCGGCATGGCCCGCTCGATCTCCCGGGAGCTGTCCAAGGCCAACGTGACCGCGAATGTGGTGGCGCCGGGCTACATCGACACCGAGATGACCCGCGCCTTGGACGAGCGCATCCAGGAGGGTGCGCTGGACTTCATCCCGGCCAAGCGGGTCGGCACCGCCGCCGAGGTCGCCGGGGTGGTCAGCTTCCTGGCGTCCGAGGACGCCAGCTACATCGCCGGCGCGGTCATCCCGGTCGACGGTGGCATGGGCATGGGCCACTGAGTTCAACGACGGCACAACGACTTTAAGGACGGACATGGCTGGACTGCTCGACGGCAAAAGGATTCTGATCTCGGGGATCATCACCGACTCGTCGATTGCGTTTCACATCGCCAAGGCGGCCCAGGAGGCCGGGGCGCAGTTGGTGCTGACCGGTTTCGACCGGTTGCGCCTCATTCAGCGCATCGCCGACCGGCTGCCGGAGAAGGCGCCGCTGATCGAGCTCGACGTGCAGAACGAGGAGCACC
This sequence comes from Mycobacterium sp. WUMAC-067, assembly GCF_020217485.1. Lineage (GTDB taxonomy): Bacteria > Actinomycetota > Actinomycetes > Mycobacteriales > Mycobacteriaceae > Mycobacterium. The sequence goes on from NZ_JAEKMI010000015.1 coordinate 63,857, forward strand.
TGAACTCCCTCGCCGAGCGGGTGACCGCCGAGATCGGCGAGGGCAACAAGCTCGACGGCGTGGTGCACTCGATCGGCTTCATGCCGCAGACGGGAATGGGCGTCAACCCGTTCTTCGACGCGCCCTACGAGGACGTCTCGAAAGGCATTCACATCTCGGCGTATTCGTACGCCTCGCTGGCCAAGGCGGCCCTGCCCATCATGAACCCGGGTGGTTCCATCGTCGGCATGGACTTCGACCCGAGCCGCGCGATGCCCGCCTACAACTGGATGACGGTCGCCAAGAGCGCGCTGGAATCGGTGAACCGGTTTGTCGCGCGTGAGGCGGGCAAGTTCGGCGTGCGCTCCAATCTCGTTGCCGCGGGCCCGATCCGGACCCTGGCCATGAGCGCGATCGTCGGTGGCGCGCTCGGCGAGGAGGCCGGCGCGCAGATGCAGCTGCTCGAGGAGGGCTGGGACCAGCGCGCCCCGATCGGCTGGAACATGAAGGACCCGACGCCGGTCGCCAAGACGGTGTGCGCGCTGCTGTCGGACTGGCTGCCGGCGACGACGGGGACGATCATCTACGCCGACGGTGGCGCAAGCACCCAATTGCTTTAAAGCCTAATGGAATTCGACGCCGTCCTGCTGCTGTCCTTCGGTGGGCCGGAGGGTCCCGAGCAGGTTCGGCCGTTCTTGGAGAACGTCACCCGGGGCCGAAACGCGCCGCCGGAACGGCTCGACGACGTCGCCGAGCACTACCTGCATTTCGGCGGGGTGTCGCCGATCAATCGGATCAACCTGGCGCTGATCGAGCAGTTGCGCGCCGAACTGGCCAACCGCGGCCTGGACGTGCCGGTCTATTTCGGCAACCGCAACTGGGAGCCCTACGTCGAGGACACCGTCGTGAGCATGCGCGACAACGGGATTCGCCGGGCGGCGGTGTTCACCACGTCGGCGTGGAGCGGCTATTCCAGCTGCACCCAATACGTCGAGGACATCGCCCGCGCGCGGCGGGCCGCCGGGCCGGGCGCGCCCGAATTGGTCAAGCTGCGCCCGTATTTCGACCATCCGCTGTTCGTCGAGATGTTCGCCGGGGCGATCGGCGCCGCGGCCAAAAAGGCTCCCGGCGCGCGGCTGGTGTTCACCGCGCATTCGATCCCGGTCGCCGCCGACGAGCGGCTGGGCCCGCGACTGTACAGCCGCCAAGTCGACTACGCCGCAAGGCTTGTGGCGACCGCCGCCGGATACGCCGACTACGACCTGGTGTGGCAGTCGCGGTCGGGGCCGCCCCAGGTTCCGTGGCTTGAGCCCGACGTCGCCGATCACCTGGCGAACCTGGCCCAGGCGGGCACCACGGCCGTCCTCGTGTGCCCGATCGGGTTTGTGGCCGACCACATCGAAGTGGTGTGGGACCTCGACCACGAGTTGGCGTTGCAGGCCGAGGCGGCGGGGATGACCATGGTGCGGGCGTCAACGCCCAACGCGCACCCGCGTTTTGCGCAAATGGTCGTCGACCTGATCGACGAATTGCGTTACGGCCGGGCGCCGGAACGGGTGACTGGTCCCGATCCGGTACCCGGGTGCCTCGCGAGCGTCGACGGCGCGCCATGCGGGCCGCCGCACTGCGCGGCCCGCTATCAGAACTAGTCGGCCCAGGCCGAGTGCAGGATCGCGGTCACGGCGGCCATCCGCGCCGAGCGCACCACGGCGGTCAGCGGTCGCAGCGCGTCGCTGGCGATGCGGGCCTCCGAAGACGATTGCGTGCCGAGCGGTTCGAGGCCGGCCGCGATGGGCGCGGCGAAACGGTCCGGTGAGTCGGACCGGCTCAACCCCGAGCTGACCGCGATGATGGCGTCGACATGCGCGGCGTTTTCCAGCACCCGCAACGCGCGTGAGGGTGCGTGATCCGGAATGCGGTGTTGCCGTGCCGATTCCAGCAATTGCTCGACCAGTCCCCGCGGATCGTCGACGTCGGCCGCGGCCGATCCCAGCCCGATGGTGCCCAGCGCGTCGGCGGCCGAGCGCACGGCGGACCGCAGCGTGTACTCGGCGTCGCCGAGTTCGTAGTGGTCGAGTATCGGCGCGCCGGGTAGCGAGTACACCGTCCACGTCAGCGCGCACAGTTCCGCCAGGCCCGTCTCGTAGTCGTCGGGCGCGTCGTCGTCGTCCTGATAGGAGAATTCGGGGACCAGGCCGATGGCAGTCGCGGGGTTGCGGGGATTGGCGATGATGATCGCCTCACCGGCGGCCAGCGCGTCGCGCTCGAACTGCGTCCCCGGGGTCAGACCGCGCACATCGCCCGGTACCGGCAAAACCACGTTGATCGTCCCGCGCATCGGCGGAGGCAGCCCCGGCGTCGACGTCGGGCGACCCACCGCGGCGCGCAGAGTCTGCAGCAGCGTGACCGTCCCGGCGTCGTTCACATCGGGCCATGGCAGCCCGGTATGACCCGCCGCGACGGCATCATACGCGGTCACCGATTGCTTTGGCGCCCAAACGGATAACGCGTCCAGGACGTCGTCGGGCGCGGCCTTTCCCGCGAGCCAGGCATTGGCCCACAGGGACAGCGAAACACTGGGACACCACACCAGACGCAGTGTAGTTGTTTTGCCCCGCAAAGGCCGATCACGCGTATCCTTGCCGCATGCACGCCGCGCTGCTTTGGCTAATATTCGCGCTGGTGCTGGCCGGTGCGGAGGCGCTCACCGGTCATATGTTTTTGGTGATGCTCGGTGGCGGCGCGCTGGCCGCGGCGCTCACCAGTTGGTTGCTGGATTCTCCGGTGTGGGTGGACGGCGCGGTGTTCCTGGTCGTCTCGGTGCTGCTGCTGGTGCTGGTTCGCCCGCCGCTGCGGCGACGGCTGACACCGTCGAACGTGCCGCGCTTGGGAATCGAGGCGCTGGAGGGCAAAACCGCGCTGGTGCTCGAGCGCGTGGCCCGGGACAACGGCCAGGTGAAGCTCGACGGCCAGGTGTGGACCGCGCGTCCGCTCGACGAGAACGACGTCTACGAACCGGGCGAGCCGGTCACCGTGATGCAGATCGACGGCGCCACCGCGGTGGTCTTCAGGGCCGGCCTGTAGGGCCGCGAGAACGGCTGCGAAAGAAGGGAACTCCCATGCAGGGTGCGGTTGCTGGTCTGGTGCTGCTGGCGGTGCTGGTGATTTTCGCCATCGTCGTGGTGGCCAAGTCGGTGGCGCTGATACCGCAGGCCGAGGCCGCGGTGATCGAGCGGCTGGGCCGCTACAGCCGTACCGTCAGCGGGCAACTGACGTTGTTGGTGCCGTTCATCGACCGCATCCGGGCCCGGGTGGACCTGCGTGAGCGGGTGGTGTCGTTCCCGCCGCAGCCGGTCATCACCGAGGACAACCTGACCCTCAACATCGACACCGTCGTCTACTTCCAGGTCACGGTTCCCCAGGCGGCCGTCTACGAGATCAGCAACTACATCGTCGGCGTCGAGCAGCTCACCACCACCACGCTGCGCAACGTGGTCGGTGGCATGACGCTGGAGCAGACGCTGACGTCGCGCGACCAGATCAACGGGCAGCTGCGCGGCGTGCTCGACGAGGCCACCAACCGGTGGGGGCTACGGGTCGCGCGGGTCGAGTTGCGCAGCATCGACCCGCCGCCGTCGATCCAGGCGTCGATGGAAAAGCAGATGAAGGCCGACCGCGAGAAGCGGGCGATGATCCTGACCGCCGAAGGTATGCGCGAGGCGGCGATCAAGGAGGCCGAGGGTCAGAAGCAGGCGCAGATCCTGGCCGCCGAGGGCGCCAAGCAGGCGGCGATCCTGGGCGCCGAGGCGGAGCGGCAGTCCCGGATGCTGCGCGCCCAGGGGGAGCGCGCCGCGGCCTACCTGCAGGCGCAGGGGCAGGCCAAGGCCATCGAGAAGACCTTCGCCGCGATCAAGGCGGGCCGGCCCACCCCGGAGATGCTGGCCTACCAGTACCTGCAGACCCTGCCGGAGATGGCCCGCGGCGACGCCAACAAGGTGTGGGTAGTGCCCAGCGACTTCAACGCGGCGTTGCAGGGATTCACCAAACTCCTGGGCACCCCGGGCCAGGACGGGGTGTTCCGCTTCGAGCCCTCGCCCGTCGAGGACGCGCCCAAGCACAGCGCCGACGACGACGCCGACGTCGCGGACTGGTTCTCCACCGAAACCGACCCCGCGATCGCGCAGGCGGTGGCCAAGGCGGAGGCGATCGCCCGTCAGCCGGCGGAAGGCCCCGGCGAGCTGACTCAATAGGATTGCCACATGAGTGCGTTGACTTCACCGAAGACCTACGCGGCGCTCGCCGCGTTCCACGCCGTCGACGCGGTGGCGTGCGGCGTGCAGGTGGCTCCCATCAGGAAGACCCTCGACGACGTGGGCGTCCCGGAGAACATCCGGCCCGTGCTGCCGGTGGTCAAGGCCGCCGCCGCAGTCGGCCTGCTGTCGGTCACCCGTTTCCCCGTCCTGGCGAGGTTGACGACGGCGATGCTGACGCTGTATTTCGTGTTGGCGCTCGGCGCGCACGTCCGAGTGCGCGACAAGGTCGTCAACGGCCTTCCGGCGGCGTTGTTTTTGGCCTTGTTCGCGGCGATGACGGTCAAGGGCCCGGACCGCGGTTAGTCCAGAGTCAATTCGACCAGCGGCAGCGGGGTGTTCGTGTCGGTGATCGGCGCACCGAGCGTGTCCTCGAGCACCGGGCGCATCCGCTCCCACGTTTTGGGGTGGCGGGTTCGGTAGTCGGCCAGCGTGCGGTCGGCCTCGTGTTGGTCGAGGACGCGCGCGGCGGCGGGCCTCGGCCCGTGGCTGCCGGCGTACACCCGCACCCGCGGGTTGGCCGCAATGTTGCGGAACCACTGGGCTTTTCGGCCAAATCCGGACGCCACGACGTAGGTGCCGGGGGACGGATGGTCGATGACCTCCAGCACCGCGTAGCGCGGCACTCCGGATTTGCGGCCGATGTGCTCGAGCAACAGGATGCGCGAGCCGAACAGCGCGCCCGCCCGGGCCTTGTAGATCCAGATCGGTGCGCGCATCAGGTGGCGCGACCGCAGCAGCCGTGCGGCGAGCGTGGCGGGGAGCGGAGACGATTGATCTCGTGGCACGCTCCCCATCCTGCACTCAGGGTCGCGGCGGCTGCGCCGGGGACGGGGGCGGCGGGGGCGGCGCCGGGAAACCCTCGTGTGGCGGTCCCGGCGGGGCGGCGTGCGGCGGTCCCGGCGGGCCGGGCGGGCCGGGCGGCGGCGCGAATCCCGGACCGGCCATCGGCGGCGCGTGGAACAGCATCGGCGGCGGCCCGGGGGGAGGCGGCGGCCCGGGCGGGCCGACGCTGACGATCCAGGCGAAGGCGATGGCCGCGATCGTGCCGAACGCGCCCACCAGCGCGCCCGCCACCCCGGCGCCGATCACCACGCCGGTGGAGTGACGGCGTCGCTCGTGCGGTCGATGGGCGGGAGGCGGCTGTGGCGGATTGGGGGGCGGGGTCTCGATGTCGTCGTTGGTGGTCATGCCACGGACGCTAGGAGCCGGATCTGAAGTGGGCCTGAAGAACCGGCGCCTTATGAGTCCCAACCGCCACTGCCGTCACCAGCGGAAGGACGTGGTGTTGTGCCCACCTCTGCGCGACAACGCCGAGCACGAGATTGTCGCTCGGAGGTGGGCAACAAACACATCGCCGGCCTGCGGTGACGAACGAGGCTGCCGTGACGAAGCGACCAGGCCCGCGCCTTCAGGTTGGTTTCAGCACCGGCGCCGACAATGGTGGTCATGACCGATTGCCTCCGCCCGGCCGCCGGTAGCGGCGGCCACTTCAGCGTCGGCACGCCGCGGGTGCTGGTCGTCGAAGACTCCGAGACCATCCGGGAGATGGTCAGCGAGGCGCTCACCGAGGTCGGCTACCACACCGACGCCCGCTGCGACGGCGACGGCCTCGAAGAGATTCTCGACGGCATGCGCCCCGACCTGGTGGTGCTCGACGTGATGCTGCCCGGCCGCGACGGGTTCGCGCTCATCGACGTCATCCGCGAATGGGGCGACGTCGGGATCGTCATGATCACCGCTCGCGACGGGCTGCCGGACCGGCTGCGCGGCCTCGACGGCGGGGCCGACGACTACGTCATCAAGCCGTTCGAGTTGGCCGAGCTGGTCTCGCGGGTCGGCGCGGTGCTGCGCCGGCGCGGGCGCCTGCCGCAGGTGGTTCAGGTCGGCGACGTGACGCTGGACCTCGGCGCCGGAGTCGCCGCGCGCGACGGCCACCGGCTCGACCTGACCGCCACCGAGCTGCGCGTGCTGGCCTATCTCGTGGAGCAGCGGGGCCGCATCGTCAGCGCCGGCCAGATCCTGAACGGGGTGTGGGGCTATGACGCCTACGACCCCAACCTGGTGCAGGTGCACGTCAGCGGGTTGCGGCGCAAGCTCGAGGCGCACGGGCCGCGGATCCTGCACACCGTTCGCGGCATCGGCTACCGCCTGCAACCCGAGCGGTCATGACGGGCGCATCGACGACGCCGACTCCGTCGCTGCAACGGCGAGTGACGCTCGTGGTGCTGGCGCTGCTGGCGGTCCTGCTGGTGGTGCTCGGGGTGACCATCGACGTCACGATGGGCGTCCTCACCCGCCGCAACCTGCACGACCGGCTGCTCGCCGCGACATCGCGCGCCGACGCGCTGAGCGCCGCGCACACCTCACCCGGTCTGATCGCGGCCGAACTCAACGGCGGCGGGATTCGCGCGCTCGTCGTCACCGCCGACGGCGCCGCCTACGGGGACCGCGGGATCGCCCCCGACCTGACCGCCGGGCCGGTCGAGCCACCGCCGCCCGTTCCGCCACCGTATCCGCCGCCCGTTCCGCCTCCGCCATATCCGCGGCCGCCCCCGGCGCCTCCGCTCCCGCCGTATCCGCCTCCGCCCCATGCATTTCCGCCGCCATGGCCCGGCCCTCCGCCGGATGCCACCGCGACGGCCGTGGTGCACCCGTTGCCCGGCGGCTCCCGGGTGATCCTCGTCGCCGACACCACGCAGACGACGCAGGTCACTCATCAGCTGCGTGGGCTGCTGATCGCGGCGGGCCTGGTGACCCTGCTGATCGCGGCGCTGTTGCTGATCGCGGTGAGCCGGGCGGCGCTGCGGCCGCTGGACCGGCTCACGGCGCTGGCCAACGCCATCACCACCGGGGACCGCGGCCGTCGCCTGCATCCCGAGCGCACCGATACCGAACTCGGCCGCGCCGCAAGCGCTTTCGACGGGATGCTGGACGCGTTGGAAACGTCCGAGCGCCGGGCCCGGAACGCCGCCGACACCGCACAGCGCGCGGAGACGGCGACCCGGCGATTCCTCGTCGACGCCGCCCACGAGCTGCGCACCCCGATCGCCGGCATCCAGGTTGCCGCCGAACAACTCGCCAACAGCGCCTCCGAACAGCACGACGAGGGCCAGTATCGCCGGGCGACGCTGCTGTTCTCCGACGCGCGCCGCGCCGGCCGGCTCGTGTCCGACATGCTGGACCTGAGCCGCATCGACGCCGGGCTTGCGCTCGAGCGCGATGACGTCGACGTGGCCGCCGTGCTGGATGGCGAAGGCGACCGAGCCGCCATGCTGGCACCGCAGATCACGGTGCGCCGCACCGGATTACCGACGCTGACGCTCCAGGCCGACGCGACCCGCCTGTCGCAGATCGTGTCCAACCTGCTCGATAACGCCCGCCGGTACACGCCGGTCGGCGGCGCCATCACCGTCGACCTGCGCGCCGACGAGGACGCCGCGGAGGTCACCGTCACCGACACCGGCCCGGGCATCCCGGCGGGGGAGCGGGATCGCGTCTTCGAGCGACTGGTGCGCCTCGACGCCGGGCGCGCCCGCGATCACGGCGGTGCCGGGCTGGGGCTGGCGATCGCGCGGGCGCTGGCCCGCGCCCACGGCGGCGAACTGGTGTGCCTGCCCCACGAGGGCGGCGCTCAATTCCGGCTCAGCCTGCCGATCAACGCCCGGCGCTCGGGATAGCTGGTCAGGGCTTGTCGATGCCGGGAGCAAATCGTCCCGCACGGACGGTCATGATTGCTCCTTCACATCTGCGGTCATGGCCACCAGCACGCGCTTGAACCGTTCGACCAGCGTTTCGATTTTGTCCGCGGTGAACACGTCGGTATCGAATTCGACGCGAAGACCCAGTTCGTGGCCTGGCGCGACTTGCACCGAAAGCGGGTAGTGGTTGTATTCGCGGTTCGTAAAGCCATTGATCTTCAACTCGGCGACGGCCGACAGCGCGGCGGTGTCGATCGGATAGTTCTCGTACACGAACATCGTGTCGAACAACTGGTCGTGTCCCGTTATGCGGTGTATTTCGCTAAGGGCCAGGTGCTGGTGGTCAAGGGTCTTGGTGTAGGCGCTTTGCAGCTGCTCGAGCAGGTTGGCGGTGGTCGTCTCCGCGCCGATGGTCGCCCGGACCGGGACCGTGTTGATCAACAGACCGACCATCGATTCCGCGCCGGCCAGGTCGGTCGGCCGCCCGGACACCGCGGTGCCGAACACCACGTCGTGCTGGCCGGTCAGCCACGTCAGCAGCAGCGCCCACGCGGCCTGCAAGACGGTGCTGACCGTGGTGTGGAACGAGCGCGCCAGCTCGCCCAACGCCTTCGTGGTCTCCGCGGACACTTGGAACGACTCCGCACCGCGCGCACCGAGCGCTGGGCGCCCCGGGGGTCCCACCAGGCTGGGAGCGCCGAACCCGTCGAGAACCTCACGCCATGCTGTCTGAGCCGCGCCACGATCCTGTTCGGACAGCCAGGTGACGAAGCTGCGATACGACGGGGCGGCGGGCAACCGCACGCCGTAATAGCCGGCGAAGATTTCCTGCAGCAGGATCGGCTTCGACCAACCGTCGAGCACGATGTGGTGGTTGGTGAGCACGAACCTATACAGATCGTCTGCGGTGCGGATCAAGGCAGCCCGGAAGGGTGGCTGGCCGGCCAGATCGCAGACCGCGATGCGTTCGGCGGTACACAGCTGCTGGACCTGTTCCTCGACATCGGTACCTGCCGAGCTCAGCTCGACGTACTGCCAGGCCAGCTCCGGATCGGCGGGCAGGACCTGCACCGGTTCGCCGAAGTCTTCGCGGAAACCGGCCACCAGGTTCGGGTGGCGGGCGACGACGGCCTGCACCGCCTCGCGCAAGCGCTGCGGATCAAGGGCACCACTGACGGTGATATCGAGCTGCACCGCATACAAGACGTCACTGCCCTGCTCGCTGCCGGCGTAGTACAGCAGGCCCTGCTGCAGCGGGGTTAGCGGCAACACATCGCCGATCCGGTACCGCTGCGCCAGCTTGTCGATGTCCCGCTGGGTGAGACGGGCTGGCGCGATGTCGGACGGGGTCAAGCCGCTCCCACCGCCGCGCACGTGCGCGCAGATGCCGGCCAGCGCGTCGAACCACAGCTCGGCGAGCCGGCTGACCTGCTTGTCATGCAGCGCCGAACGCGCCCAGGTCCAGTTGGCCTGCAGCTGCGGGCCGGCCTCGGTGTCCATCGTGAAGGCGTTGAGCTCCACGGTGTGCGCCAGCGGCATCTCCACTGCGCCCACGGCGCCGCCCAGCGAGAAACTGTTCTCGCTGAGCCGCCATAGCTCACTGGAGAGCTCGGCCGCACCACCCAGGCGACCCAGGTAGTTGAAGCCGATCACGGGGTCGGACCCACCCAGATCGACCTCGGGGGTGAGGTAGCGCAGCAGGCCGTAGGTCACGCCGTCGGGCAGGGCGCGCAGCTGCTCCTTGGCGTCCTTGATCGCAGCGCCCAGTGCATCCTCACCGGCTATCACCTGTCCCCAGGACAGGCCGCCGACCGGACCCCCGAAGTTCAGGGCCACCGGGTACTTGGCGGTGAACCAGCCCACCGCCCGCGACAAGTCGACGTGCGGGGCGAGCTCCTCCTGGCGGCCGTGGACCTCCACCTCGATGCCGATCGGGGCGGTGACGCTCAAGAATTGGGTCCACGCCAGCCCGAACGCGATCAGCAGGATGTCCTGAACCCCGGCATGAAACGCCGCCGGGGCCTCACCGAGCAGCAGGCGCGTCGTCTCGACATCCAGCGACACCGACAGTTGGCCGGCGCTGACGTAGGTGTCCTCCGCCTGTACCGGCGGCAGCGCGGCCGGGATCGCCGCCACCTGACGCCACGCCTCGGCCTGGGCCATCACGTCCGCGCTCTGCGCGTACTCAGCCAACAGCGACGACCACCGGGCAAACGACGTCCCGGTTGCCGGCAGCGCCACCGGCTGGCCACTGCGGTGCTGGGCCCACGCAATGTTGATGTCTTCCAACAGGATTCGCCACGACACGCCATCGACGGCCAGGTGGTGAATGATCAGCGCCAACTGATTGGTCGACTCGGCCCACACCGCGCGCAGCAATGCGCCGGTCTCCGGGTGCAGGCGTGACCGGGCCGCCACCAACGCCTCAGCCGACAGCGCGTCGACGGTGTCCACGCAGCCCCCGGCATCTACCGTCCCGGCTTCGGGCACCCACAACGACCAACCGCCGGCGCCGTCGTCGTCGACGCGCAGCCGCAACGTCGCATGGTGGTCCAGCAACGCCTGCAGGACCACCGTCGCGTCGGCCTGTGCGACACCCGCGGGAGCTTGCAACACCATCGTCTGGTTGAACTGTTCGACCGGACCCTCGACGCTGTGCAGCCAGCGCATGATCGGGGTGGCGACCACCGACCCGATGCCCTCGTCGACGACGCCGCCCTCGCCGTCGGCCACCACCGTGGCGACCTGCGCGAGCCGCGCCGCCGTCTGTTCGACGAAAACGTCACGCGGACGGCACATTACGCCGGCCGCGCGGGCACGCGCCACGACTTGCATCGACAGGATGCTGTCGCCGCCCAGATCGAAGAACGAGTCATCGACACCGACCCGTTGCACACCCAACACCTGGGCATAAATGCCGGCCAGGATTTCCTCGACCGCGCTGGATGGAGCCCGGTAACGGTCGACATCGGAGTATTCGGGTGCCGGCAGGGCGCCGACATCGAGTTTGCCGTTGACCGTCAAGGGCAGCGCCTCGAGCACGACGATCGCGGTCGGCACCATGTAGGTCGGCAACCGTTCACCCAATTGGCTACGGATCTCAGCCGGGTCGGCGGCCCCGGTGATGTAGCCCACCAGCCGCTTGTCGCCGGGGCGGTCCTCGCGCGCGATCACCGCCACATGACCGACCCCGTCCAAACCGGCGAGGGCCGCCCGGATCTCACCAAGCTCGATGCGGTACCCGCGGATCTTGACCTGCTCATCGGCGCGACCGATGTAACGCAGTTGACCATCGGCACCCCAGGACACCAGATCCCCGGTGCGATACATGCGGGCCCCCGGCGCCCCGAACGGGCACGCCACAAACCGCGTCGAGCTCAACCCCGGCCTGCCCACATACCCGGCGGCCAACCCGGCACCGGCCACGTACAGCTCGCCGACCACCCCGGCGGGGACCGGACGCATCCACCCGTCGAGTACGAAGAAGGCAAGGTGGGTCAACGGCAGGCCGATGGGGCTGGCATTGCTGTCGACGTCGCCGTCGACGATCTCGCGGAACGAGGCGTGCACGGTCGTCTCGGTGATGCCATACAGATTGATCAGACGCGGCAGTCCGGGATGATGGTTCAGCCACGTCTGCAGACGCTGGGGTTCGAGCGCCTCGCCACCGAACACCACCGCCTGCAACTTCAGCTGTTGACCCAGCTCCGGGGCGAGCCCATCAGCGGTCTGCAGCGCATAAAACGCGGACGGCGTCTGGCTCAACACGTTGACCTGTTCACGAACCAGCAAGGCGTGCAACTCTTCTGGCGAACGCACTACCGAATCGGGCACCATCACCAGCCGCCCGCCATACAACAGCGAACCGAAGATCTCCCACACCGCGAAGTCAAACGCCAACGAATGACACTGTGTCCACACCTGTCCCAACGTCAACTGGGCGTCCAGCGAATCCAGCAACTGGGTGACGTTGTGGTGAGGCACCGCAACACCTTTGGGTGTCCCGGTCGTGCCCGAGGTGTAAATGATGTAGGCGATATTGTCCGCGGCCGGCGCCGCCAACGGCGTCTCGGGCTGGGCGGCCACCGCAGGGTCGTCGATGTCGATGAGCGCCAGGCCCGACCCCTCCAGCCGTGACCGCATGTCCGGGTTGGTGACCACCGCGATAGGCGCAGAGTCGCCCAACACGAACTCCATCCGCGCCGCCGGCAACGTCGGATCGATCGGCACATACGCGGCACCGGTTTTGAGCACAGCCAGCATCGCCACCACCGCCTCAGGCGTGCGCGGAAGCAACAGGGCCACAGCCGTACCCGGGGCCGCACCCTGCGCAATCAGCAAGTGCGCCAACCGATTAGCGGACTTCTCCACCTCGCGGTAAGTCCATGAGCGATCCCCATAGCTGATCGCCACCGCCCCCGGGTCGCGGACCGCCGCCTGAGCGGCGAACAATTCGGGGATCGAGACCGCGGACATCTCCGGCTCGGCCAGCACCGCCCGATTTCCCCACTCGTCGAGGCGGTCGTGCTCGCTCCGGTCGAGCAGATCGATCGACGACAACCGCCGGGCGGGATCGGCGATCATCGCCACCGGCGCCCGCCGCAGCCGGTCGATCAGCGTGTCGATGGCCGCACGGCTAAATGCGTCCGTGTCGAATTCGACGCGAACACTCAGTTCGTGGCCCGGCGTCGCCACCACCGAAAGCGGATAGTGGTTGAATTCGCGGCTGTCGAACGCGGTAACGGCCAGGTCGTCGGCGCCCAACAGGGCACTGGCGTCGATCGGATAGTTCTCGTACAGGAACAGCGTGTCGAACAGCCGATCGTGGCCGGTGGCGCGGTGGATCTCGGGGAGAGCCAGATACTCGTACTCGAGGGTTTCGTTGTGGACGCGCTGCAGCTGCTCCAGCAGATCGGCGACTGTGGTCCGGGTGGTGGTGTTGGCCCGCACCGGCACCGTGTTGATCATCAGGCCCACAATGGATTCCGAGCCGATCAGCTCGGTCGGCCTACCGGAGACCGCGGTGCCGAACGCCACATCATGCTGACCGGTGAGCCACATCAGCAGCTGCGCCCATGCGCCCTGCAACACGGTGCTCACGGTGGTGTGGCACACGCGGGCCAACTCGGTCAGGGCGGCGGTGGTCTCGGCGGACATCCGGAAGGATGCAACGTCGTGGCGCCCTACCTGGCCGGGCGTGCTCACCAATGTCGGGGTCTCGAAACCCGCCATCACGTCGCGCCAAGCCGCCTGCGCCGCACTGCGATCCTGCCGATCCAGCCAGCTGACGAAGCTGCGGTACGACGGGGCCGCGGGCAGTCGCTCGCCGTAGTAGCGGCCGAACACCTCCCGCATCAGGATCGGCAGCGACCAGCCATCGGCCACGATGTGGTGAATGGTGAGCACCAACCGGTATTGGTCTTCTGCGATGCGGATCAACGCCGCGCGGAACGTCGGCTTGTCAGCCAGGTCGCAGACCGCGGCGCGCTCAGCGGCACACAGGCGTTCGACCTGCCGATCGGCGTCCCCGCCCGCGGGGTCCAGCTCGACGTCCTGCCACGCGATCACCGGGTTGGCCGGGATGACCTGCACCGGCTCACCGAAGTCTTCGCGGAACCGGGCCACCAGGTTGGGATGGCGGTTGACCACCGCCTGCACGGCCTCGCGCAGGCGGTGCGCATCGAGGGAGCCGTTGACCGTCATACCGAGCTGCACGGTGTACAGGTCGTGCAGATCCGGCGCGAAGCTGGTGTGGAACAGCAGACCCTGCTGCACCGGGGTCAGCGGCAGCACGTCCACGACATCGCCGTGCGCGCAGAGTTCGTCGATCTGCCGCTGGCTGAGGCGGGCAGGAGCGATATCGGACGGGGTAAGCCCGCCGCCCCCGGCTTTGACGTGCGCGCAAATACCGGCCAGGGCCTCAAACCACAACTGGCTCAGCCGGCTGACCTGATCGTCTTTCAGCGCCGAGCGCGCCCACGTCCAGTTCGCCTGCAGCTGGGGTCCGGCCTCGGTGTCGATGGTGCCGGCATTGAGCTCCACCGTGTGCGCCAACGGCAGGGGCACCGCCGCAGCCACACCCGCGAACGACAGACTGTCCGCGTTGACCCGCCACAACTCGCCGGGCAGGTCGGCACCACCACCGAGACGGCCCAGGTAGTTGAACCCGATCGTCGGGTCAGACCCACCGAGCTCAACCTCAGAGTTCAGGTAGCGCAGCAGACCATAGGTCAGTGGATCGGGCAGGGCGCGCAGCTGCTCCTTGGCGTCCTTGATCAGAGCGCCCAGCGCGTCCTCACCGGTGACCACCTGCGCCCACGACAGGCCACCGGCCGTCACCGCGACCGGATATTTGGTGGTGAACCAGCCCACCGTGCGCGACAGGTCGACAGAGGGTGCCAGCTCCTCCTGGCGCCCGTGACCCTCGACGTCGATACCGATCGGCACGGCCGCGCCGGTGCCGAGAAACTCCGCGAACGCCAGCCCGAAGGCGATCAGCAAGATATCGCCGACCCCGGCGTGGAAGGCCGCCGGCACCTCGCCCAGCAGCAGACGGGTTGTCTCGACATCCAGCGACGCCGAGAGCTGGCCCGCGGACTGGTAGGTGTCCACCTCGGGTTGCACCGCCGGCAGCGCGGCCGGTGTTGCCGCCACCTGTCGCCACGTCGCGGCCTGCGCCACCACCTCGGCGCGGCGCGCATGCTCGGCAAGCAGCGCCGACCACCGCGCGAACGATGTCCCGCCTGCGGGCAATGCCACGGGCTGGCCACCGTGATGCTGTGCCCAGGCGATGTTGAGGTCTTCCAACAGGATTCGCCACGACACTCCGTCCACGGCCAGGTGATGAATGATCAATGCCAGCTGGCCGGTGGACGTCGCCCACACCGCGCGGAGCATCAGTCCCGCCCCAGGGTTCAACCGCGACCGGGCCTGTGCCAGCGCCTCATTCGACAACGCATCGACGGTATGCAGGCATCCGCCCGCGTCCACCGGCCCAGCTTCGGGTACCTCCAGCGACCAGCCGCCGGCGCCGTCGTCGTCGATGCGCAGCCGCAACATCGCATGCCGATCGAGCAACGCCTGAAGGACAACCGACACGTCGGCTTCGGTCACACCCGCCGGAGCGGCGACCACCATGGTCTGGTTGAACTCGTCGATCGGGCCCTCGACGCCGCGCAGGCAGCACATGATCGGGGTGGCCACCACCGGGCCGATGCCCTCGTCGACGACGCCGGCTTCGCCATTGGCCACCGTCGCGACCCGCGCCAGTCGCGCCACCGTCTGTTCGACGAAAACGTCACGCGGGCGGCACATTACGCCGGCTGCCCGCGCGCGGGCCACGACCTGCATCGACAGGATGCTGTCGCCGCCGAGGTCGAAGAACGAGTCATCGACCCCTACCCGCTGAACCCCGAGGACTTGGGCGTAGATGTCGGCCAGGATTCCTTCGACCGCGTCGGCCGGCGCCCGGTACTCACCGGCGGTGAATTCGGGTGCGGGCAAGGCGCGCTTGTCGAGTTTGCCGTTGGCCGTCAACGGGATTGCCGGCAGCACGACCACTGCGGCGGGGACCATGTAGGCGGGGAGGCGTTCGGCCAGTGCTGCGCGGATCTCGGTCGGGTCGGCGGTGCCGGTGATGTAACCCACCAGCTGCCGGATGCCGGGGCGGTCCTCGCGGGCGATGACCGCCGCCTGGTCCACTCCATCGAGCGCGGCCAGGGCGACCTGGATTTCGCCGACTTCGACGCGGTACCCGCGGATCTTGACCTGCTCGTCGGCGCGGCCCAGGTGTCGCAGCTGCCCGTCCGTACCCCAGGAGACCAGATCGCCGGTGCGATACATGCGTGTCCCGGGGGCCCCGAACGGGCACGCCACAAACCGCGACGCGGTCAAACCGGCACGCCGCACATATCCGAGTCCCACGCCGCGCCCGGCCAGGTACAGCTCACCGACCACCCCGGCCGGCACCGGCTGCAGCCACTTGTCGAGCACGAACATCGCCGCCCCGGGTATCGGCGACCCGATCGGCACCAGACCCGGTCCGGGCTTCAGCGGCGTACTCATCGACGCACACACCGTCGCCTCGGTCGGGCCGTAGGCATTGATCATCACCCGCCCGGGTGTCGCCCAACGATCCACGACGTCGGTCGGGCAGGCCTCACCGCCCACCACCAACGCCGTCGACTCCAACCCCTCCGGTGACAGCAGCGCCACTGACGACGGAATCTGCGCCAGCACGCTGACGTGTTCCGCGACCAGCAACGCGTGGAGATCTTCCGGGGAGCCGGCGACTGACTCCGGCACCACCAGCAGCCGTCGACCCCGCAGCAGCGCACCCCAGATATCCCATACCGATAAGTCGAAGGCCGAGGAGTAGCACTGCGCCCACACCCCACCGGGCGGCAGGCGTTCGTCGAGCGCCTCGATCAGCCAAGTGACGTTGTGGTGCGTGATGGCAACGCCTTTGGGTGTTCCGGTGGTACCGGAGGTGTAGATGATGTAGGCGACATTTTCGGGGGCGGGATTCGGAAGTGGGGTGCCGGGCTGGGCCTCGATGGCGGGATCGTGGGCATCGATGACCGGCAGGTCGGATTTGTCCAGCCGTGAGCGCAGCTCGGCGGTGGTGATCACGGCGGTCGGTGCGGCATCGGCAAGCACGAACTCCATCCGCGCCGACGCATGCGCCGGGTCGACCGGCAGATACGCGGCCCCGGTCTTGAGCACGGCCAGCATCGCCACGACCGCGTCAGTGCACCGGGGGAATAGCAGCGCTACACACTGCCCTGGGCCGACCCCACGAGCGGCCAGAAGATGCGCCAGCCGGTTCGCGGCCTCATCGAGTTCCCGATACGTCATGGCGCGGCCGTCGAAGGTCACCGCTACCGCCTCGGGGGTGCGCTCGGCGTGCTCGGTGAACACCACCGGAATCGACACCGGCGCGGTGACCGGCTGGGTTAACGCCGCGCGATGCGACCACGTATCGAGCCGGCCGTTTTCTTCCTCATCGAGGATTTCGATCGAGGAGATCGGCCGTTGCGGATCGGCGGTCATTTCCATCAGCACCTGCTGGAGGCGTGCCGCCAGGTAGGGAACGCCGAAGCTCGAATAGGGCTGTCCGGCGCCCGCCGTGCTGAGAAACAGTTGATCACTGGCCCCGATGAAGAACAGTCCGAAGTGCCCGGCGGGGCCGTTGTTGGTGTAGGTCGCGGTTGCTGGAGCGCCTCCGAGCTCCAGGGTCAATCGAGACGGGATGAAATTGACGCCGACCCTGTGCGCTGGCTCTCTCAGGCTGCGAGAGCCGTCTTCACCGTCGAGCCGGTGCACCGGAAACCGCTGATGCTTCAGCAATTCCCGGATCTGTATGTCAACGTGCTGACAGAAATCGGCGACCGTTGTCTCCGGTGACGTCTGCAAGACCAGGGGCACAACTCCGGCGAGCATCCCCGGGAGCGTCTTCGACTCGGGACGTACCCGCCGGCTGACCGGGAAATCCAGTGCCACCTCCGAACCGCTTCCCGACCATGCATGCACCACGAGCGCGCATGCCGCTGTGATGACCGAGTAGCGACGGATGCGCAGCTTCTTGGACAGTTCTTGCATGCGGCCGACGGCAGTCGCATCAAATTGAACTGACGCCGACGGCGAACACGAGTCCCTGACGGCGTTGGTTTGGGGGAGCTGATAGTCCTGTCCGCTCTCCGACGGAAGGTTCTTGCGCCAGTACGCTTCGTCTTCCAGATAGTCGGTGGATCCTTCGTATCCCGACTCGAGATCAACCAAATCTTGCGCCGAGCCGAAATAGGCGTCGGGGACAGGCATTCCAGCCACGATCGCCGAATAGATGGTGGCAACCCGACGCGACACCAGCGCCATGCCCAATCCGTCTAACACGATGTGGTGGCAGCAGCCGAACAAATAAAACTCCTCGGCCTGCGTCTGGAACAGGACGAATCTGAGCAGCTGGCCGTTCAACGCCATCGGCGTGCGCTGGATGGAGGAAGCCCTCCGGCGGACGTCCAGCAGGGGATCGAATGAGCCGGTCAGGTCATGAAACTCGAGCTCGATGTGCGGGCAGTCGATCGGCTTTTGGAGGACCTGGCCATCGATCTCGAAGAATGAAACCCGGATTGGCTCGGCTTCCGCCACCGCTTGGCGGATCGCCCGCTCGAGGACACCACGCCGTATCGTGCCGTCGATCTTTATCAACAGGCCGAGCTGCCAATCTGTACCGGCATGGCCCGATTCCTGCGAGAGCCAGATGTCTAGTTGTCCGCGTGTCAGCGGTAACGCCAGGCCATCACGCCCCATCGACTCCCCCAGAGCTCCACCCACTCGCCCCGCTTACCCGAGTGGTTACCGGTCAAAATCCTGCCCGTCGTCTGCCCGTCGCGCAGAGATTTCGGCCGAATGTCCGGCCAATTTTTGTTCGATGTGATGCAGGCACGCGCGCGTCGGCTCCCGCGGCGACCATCCGCCACCCAACTGGAACACCGCCGACGGCCGGCCACAGGCCGCGCGCCCAGTGGCGGGGACACCTCGTTGGACGAGGTTCTCAGGCGGCCGTCGTGATGCGTGAATCCGGTTGAAGGGCCAGCGAATTGGGATCGAGACCGAAGCGCGGACCGGCCGAACACGAGCTGGTGATCGAACAGGTATGCGCCTTGGCGTGGCCAGGCGTCTGGCGGTGGCGCGGGGTGAACGATCAGCTGATCGGGCGGCCGGACTTGGGCGCCACATGGCCCCGAGAGCCCGACGCGCGTCTTGTTTCCGGATCGGTCTAACGGTTGCCAACCGTGCCGGGAGGTAACAGTGTCGCAGCGGATCGGCGATTTTGCCAACGCGCGCGGCGGACCGCGGTTAAACTCCCTTCGATTCGGGGGATTTACCGCCGGCGATGCACCTGATCTCGGGCGATCAACGTGGAGCGCAGGCACCGGTAGGACGTGGGTGTTGAGTTTCGCCATTGGGAGGGGCGTCAATGAACCGACGATCGGACTATGTCTTCACTGAACTCAGCTACCACACGGACGACTGCGTTCCGGTAATCCAACAATACCTTGACTTTCTGGTCCGAGGCGACGGCCGAAAAGCTCATTGCCCATTTACCGAAACGATGCTCGGAAAACGCCAATTCTACTATGATACGAGTAATTTTCTCCTGGATGAGGAGGAATTTTTCCGGGCTATAGCGGAGATGCGTGAATTTCACGCTAGACATTCTGATCGTTATTTGGTTGTCGGGGTGGCGTACCAGAATGTCGAAAACTTCTTGGAAGCGGTCGCCGCCCAGGGTGAAGTGTGGCGGCAGAAATTGAGACTTGAGCTCATAGCTGCTGGTCTGACGATTGCGTGGACGCATCCGAAAAATCCACTCGGTACCCACACAGATCGCGATAAGCCTGTCGAGCCCCTTTGGGTGAGCGATATTCCACTTCTTATGCTCAGGAATCTCGACAAGGGCGATGAACCGTTCATGGTGAGCGCCGATTCCAAGTCAGCGTTCGTGCTGGGCATGAAGTATAACGAAACGATACCTATCGAAATACGTCCTGCCGCGATAAACCCGCAGCTGCAACCGCACTATAAGCTGACTGCCCTGGCGGATCTCATGAACCATGTTCGACTTTCCTCCGTCCGATCGGTATCAGCCGATTTGGCCGGAGACCTCACGGTCGTCATGAAAAGCGGAAAGACCTACGCGCATGCGTGGAGTCCCGAGCCCGCGATATCGGAGGAAATGCAAAATGCGTGAGCTTGCGAGCACCCGGACTGACGACAGGCGGGAATGCCCCTCTATCTGAAGTGATCAACGTTGGGGGCAGGAAAGCTTAACAACTTCGACTCGAGGGGAGCGCGGGGCGACTACATCTGGAAAACAACAATGAACGCAGCCTTCCGGCAGTGGTGACGTTGCTTTTCGGCGACTAGATAACAAATATTTACGCTGGTGAACATTCCGGTTTATCAGGTGAACATGTCCGCGACATCACATTTCCCATGGACAGAGGGAGACTCGATTGGATCTGCGCTGCAAGAAGTTCGAGAATGTACCCACGCTTAACCGCGTGGATTCGCGCGGACTTACGCATGACCGCGCATTTATTGTGCTCACCCGGTTGACGAAATCGGCACATAGTTTATTGCGCGAATAAACATGACGGGCAAAGTCGAAACAAGGTGGTGCCACATGGATTTCTACGCAGTTCGTCGGCGGCGTGTTCCTAGCCGGGGGTCTTGGTGACAGGGGTCGAAATGCTTGCCGCCACAGCGCAAAGATCACGGGGCGCCTGCGAGGCGGCCGCAATCCCGCGAGGCTTCCCAGCTCCCAGGTTCGTGCGGCCGACCATTGCGGTGCCGACCGTGCTGGTCTGGCTTGGGTCGCTCGTTGCGTGGTGCGGGGCGACGGCGGCGGTTCTCTGCGGAGTGAGTGGTTGGTGGTTGGCGGTCACCATCGTCGTTCAGGGTCTCGTAACGTTTTCCATGTTCTCCGTGCTGCACGAAGCGATTCACCACACCGTCGGCCGGCCAAAGTGGATCAACCAGGTGTTCGGTCGCTTGTCGATACCGTTCGTCTCGTTGTTCGCAACATTTCCACTGCTCGCGTATACGCATCTCGCACACCACCGCAACACCAACGAAGGTATCCATGAGGATCCGGACGCCTGGAGCATCACGGGTCCGCGTTGGCAGCTGCCGTTGCGCTGGTTGACGATCGATGCCTGGTATTGCCGCTTTTACCTGATGCGCCTGCGCCGGCGCCCCCGCAAGGAAGCCGTGGGGTTTGCCATACACGTCACTCTGGCGCTTGCCTTCGTAACCACCATCGTGATTCTCGGCTACGGGCGCGAGTTGGTGCTCATCTATTTCATCCCGCAGCGGATCGGCATGGTGATCCTCGCGTGGTGGTTTGACTGGCTGCCTCATCACGGCCTTGTGGCGATAAAGACCGACCGATTCCGGGTCACCCGCGCTCGGGTTGGCTGGGAGCGTGCTCTGTGTCTGTTGTTGATGTATCAGAACTATCACGTGGTTCATCACATCCATACTGCGATTCCTTTTTACCTGTACGTAAAGGCATGGAGGGCTGCAGAATCCGACTATCTGGACCGCAACGTCCCAATCAGCACCGCGTGGGGGCAGGAAATGACGCCTTCGGAGTACCGCAGATGGCGGGAGGTCAGAAGCGGCATTGTCGAAGCGGATCGCGGTGATCGCCTCGCGGAGATCTGGGGGTAGCGGCTCGGCGATGGTCGGGTGTTGGCTGCGGGCCTTGATCTTGACGGT
The DNA here is from genome assembly GCF_020217485.1 of Mycobacterium sp. WUMAC-067. Classification (GTDB taxonomy): domain Bacteria; phylum Actinomycetota; class Actinomycetes; order Mycobacteriales; family Mycobacteriaceae; genus Mycobacterium. The sequence continues at coordinate 85,131 of NZ_JAEKMI010000015.1, forward strand.
GCGGTATCGGTGGGCGGTGCGCGCGAATGTCTTGATGTTCCAACCGGTTTCAGCCTCGATGAAGTGGCTGATGGCGACCGCGGCGCCGATGCTCCGGTCTCAACCGCGAAGTTCCACAAGAGGTCGTGCGACGAATCCCCGGCATTATCACAGTCTTTAGGCGTTATGCGGGGCGTTGTGCGGTGTAAACGGTGATGGCCGCCCCGGAAACCGAGACGGCCACCTCGACGCGGCTAGCGCATTGCCGCTCTCACCATCCCGGCGGCCCCAACGGTCCGCCCGGCCCCTGTCCCGGCGGCGGTCCCAGCGGTCCGCCCGGCCCAGGCGGTGGTCCGCCGAATGGTCCACCCGGCGGAGGCGGTCCCGGCTGGCCCGGAGGCGGCGGCGGTGGCGGGGGATCCGCACTCGCCACCCCGGCACCGATGCCGGCCACGGCGGCCCCGAGCGTCCCCGCGAGCAACGAACCAGCGATGAGTTTCTTGAACTTCACTCGGCCCATCCATCCTTCCAATTGTCGTTTCCCTACCCGGCGACGCGAAATCGTCCTTCTCGCACCGCTTGCCGCGAGGTTAGGAAGTCAGCCTGAAGCTGACCTGAAGAAGGACGGGGCCAGAGTGCTCAGCGCGGCGACGACGGCGCGGTGATTGCGGTCAGGTTCCACTTGTCCAGCCACGGCCGCACCAACTCGGCGACGGAGAATTTGGCGCGGGCCGCGCACCCGGCCTTGGGGGTGTAGGGGTCACCGCCGCGGATGAGGATGCCGACGGCGCTGACGGTGCCGTCGCGTTCGTAGAGGTATACCGGGCCGCCCGAATCGCCGCATTGGCCGCTCGCCAGGAACACGACCTTGCTGTCGGTGATCTCGACGATCTGCCCGCAGGCGTCCGCGCCGGAGCCCATGCCGAACTTGCACAACTGTTGTCCGACTTGAAGGTTGGTGGCGACGCCGGTGACCGGCAGCGACGCGGCGACCGCCGCCGACCGGGGAACGTTGTCACCGTCCAGCGTGATCAGACCGATGTCGTGCTGTTCGCCGTGGACCCCCTCGCTGATCGTCTGGGTGAACGTGCCCAGCGCCGTGTAGGGAAGGACCCCGCCCAGGTTCATCGTGACCTTGCTCGGCCCGCCGGGACGATTGCAGTGACCGGCGGTGAGGATCCCGCCCTGGCCGTCGCTGGTATGCACCAAAAACCCTGCGGTGCAACCCATTCCACCGGATCCGTCGCCATACTGGACGTAAATTCCGGCGCCCGGGCCGATGGCGCTGGCCGCGGGCAGATCGATCGGCGCCAGCGTCGGCGGCGGCGGTGCGGGAGGCTGCTGCGCCGGGGAGGCGGCCCTGGGGTACAGGCAGACGGCCGCCACCAGGGCGGCGGTGCTGCACACCGCCGCGAGGATGAGCAGCGTGGTGTGGAGTTTGGCGCGCCGCGGCAGCACGTCGGCGAGCGTGCGGGTTTTCGGCTTGCGCCGCCGCTGGTCGCGGCTGGGCAGGAAGCCCAAGACGGCGAGCACCGCCAACACCACGGCACTGAGCGGGAGCGCGACGGTACGAGCCGGCGAATATGGCGACCCCCAGCTGGCGAACTCCAGCGCGTACACGCCCCCCATTAGATCGATCTTTGCCGCCTCGCGCGGCGCTCTCAACAGAGTTGGTGGATCAGCTGATCGTGGCCGGCTCGGGCGAGGGCTTGTCGTCGAGGCGGCGGTGTGCGAGGCGGTGGTGCCGACGGAACTGGCGGACCTCGATGATCAAGCCCGCCAGGCCAAGCGCGCTGGTGATCGCCGACACCAGGTACAGCAGCGAGTTGGGGTGGCCGGCCAGCGCGTCGCCGAGGACGACGACGGCGGTGGTGCCGGGTAGCAATCCGGCAAGCGTCGCCAGGCCGTACGGCAGCGCCCGCACGCTCGACGCACCGGCGGCATAGTTGAGCGCCGAGAACGGCACCGCGGGAATCAGTCGCAGCGACACGATGGCCAGCCAGCCCCGCCGCCGCAGCCGTTGTTCCACCGTGTGGATCGATCGGTGGCGCACCAGCCGGGTCAACCGCCACCCGGCCGCGCGCACCAGCAGCATGGCGATCATCGCGCTCGCGGTGCTGGCGACCACCGCGAGCGCGACGCCCAGCAGCGGGCCGAAGAGCAGCCCGGCCGCCAGCGTGAACGCGGTACGCGGGATGGGCACCACCGTCACGACGATGTGCGCCACCAGGAACGCGAGCGGGAACCACGGCCCGAGCGACTGCGCCCAGTCGCGCATCTGCACCGGCGAGGGCAGCGGAAGCAACGACGCCAGCACCAGCAGCGCTGTGATGCCCACCACTGTCCAGACGACCCGCGACCGAGACACGCTGCGCGCCGCCGCGCCGATGGCGCAGCCGAGATCGCGAAGCGTCGCGGTGATTTTGCTGGTGGCGGAACCCGTCACGGCATCCAAGGTTACGGGGCGCAGATGAATTGGGCGTTTCCCGCGCCTGGCGTTTCGTCCCGAGCCTGCTCCGCTGGCGGCACCTGGCGGTTTTTAGCGCAGAGCTCCCATCAATTAGCCTCAATAGCTAAGTGGTATCCCCAAAGCGGTAGCCCAAATGCTCGGAAAAGGGAGCAATCGGTGTCCATTGATGTACCCGAGCTCGCCGGCCTAGAACAGGTTCGCGGGCGTTGGCGCAGTGCGGTCGCCGGAGTGCTGGCCAAGAGCACCCGGAAGGACCCCGAGGAGTTGGGGGACGCGCCGGAGCGGCTGCTGGAAACCCCGACGTACGACGGGATCGCGATCCGCGCGCTCTACACCGCCCTCGACGAGCTGCCCGAACCGCCGCTGCCCGGTGAGTGGCCCTACGTGCGGGGCGGCGACGCGCTGCGCGACGTCAAGACCGGCTGGCGGGTCGCCGAGGCGTTCCCGGCCACCCCGGTGCCGGGCGTCGACGCGAAGGACGTCAACTCCGCGGTGCTCGACGCGCTCGGCAACGGAGCCAGCGCCCTGGTGCTGCGGATCGGGGAGTCGGGCGTGGCGCCTGACCAGCTGGCCGACGCGCTGCAGGGTGTCTACCTGAGCATGGCGCCGCTGATCCTCGAGGCCGGCGCCGACTACGCGGCGGCCAGCGACGTGGCGCTGGCGCTGGCCGACGGGGTGGAACCCGACCAGCGCGCCACCGTGTCGATCGACCTGGGCGGTGACCCGCTGACCGCGGCGCACAGCGGCCGGCCTGCGCCGAGGATCGAGGACGTGGTCGCCGTCGCCAAGCGGGCCGCCGAGCACACCGGCGTGCGCGCGATCACCGTCGACGGGCCCGCCTTTCACAATCTGGGCGCCAACGCGACGTGGGAGCTGGCCGCCGGTGTCGCGGCCGCGGTGAGTTACCTGCGGGTGCTCACCGAGGCGGGGATGCCGATCGGCCAGGCGTTGCGGCAGATCAGCTTCCGGTTCGCCGCCGACGACGACCAGTTCATGACGATCGCCAAGTTCCGCGCGGCGCGCAACCTGTGGGCGCGGGTCGCCGAGGTCGTCGGCGAGCCCGATTCCGGCGCGGCCGTCATCCACGCCGAGACCTCGCTGCCGATGATGACCCAGCGCGACCCCTGGGTGAACATGCTGCGCTGCACCCTCGCCGCCTTCGGCGCCGGCGTGGGCGGCGCCGACTCCCTGCTGGTCTTCCCGTTCGACGTGGCGATCGACGGCGGATTCCCGGACATCGCAACAAGTTTCGCGCGCCGCATCGCGCGCAACACCCAGCTACTGCTGCTCGAGGAGTCACACGTGGGCCGCGTGCTGGACCCGGCCGGCGGGTCGTGGTTCGTGGAGGACCTCACCGCCCGGCTGGCCGAGCAGGCCTGGCAGCATTTCCAGGCCATCGAGGCGCACGGCGGATTCACCGATGCCGCCGACTTCATCGCCGGCCAGATCGCCGAGATCGCGGCCCGCCGCAGCGACGACATCGCGCACCGCCGCACGGCGATCACGGGCGTCAATGAATTCCCGAACCTCACCGAACCGCCGCTGCCGCAAAGCGACTCGTCGTATTCGCCGCTCGCCGCCGGCAAGCTGGTGCGTTACGCCGCGGAGTTCGAAGCCCTGCGCGATCGCTCCGACGCCTTCGTGGCCCGCACCGGCTCGCGCCCCCAAGCGTTGTTGCTGCCCCTGGGCCCCTTGGCCGAGAACAACATTCGCGCGACGTTCGCCTCGAACCTGTTGGCCTCCGGGGGCATCGAGGCGGTCAACCCCGGAACCGTCGATGCGGCCGGCGTCGCGGCGGCGGTGGCCGAGGCGGGGACGCCGACGGTGGCGGTCATCTGCGGCACCGACAAGCGCTACGGGGACGAGGCGTCCGGCGTCGTGCAGGCCGCCCGGGACGCCGGAATCTCCCGGGTGTATCTGGCCGGGCCCGAAAAGGCGGTGGCCGACACCGAGCACCAACCGGACCAATTCCTGACCGCGAAAATCAATGCGGTCGAAGCACTGTCGGATCTGCTCACAAGGCTGGGGGCGTAGCTAGCATGACGACCACTGCACCTGCTGTCGGCAGCTTTGCCGAGGTTCCGCTGCACAGCGAACGGACCATCGCGCCGGCGACCGAAGCCGCCGTCGACGAACACGTGGCGGCGGCCGCGGCCGCGCACTGGTACACACCCGATCAGCTGCAATGGCATACGCCGGAAGACATCGACGTCAAACCGGTCTACATCGCCGCCGACCGCGCCGCCGTCGAGGCCGACGGCTATCCGCTGCACAGCTTCCCCGGCGAACCGCCGTTCGTGCGTGGGCCCTACCCGACGATGTATGTCAACCAGCCGTGGACGATTCGGCAGTACGCCGGTTTCTCCACCGCCGCCGAGTCCAACGCCTTCTACCGCCGCAACCTGGCGGCGGGCCAGAAGGGTCTGTCGGTGGCCTTCGACCTGGCCACCCACCGCGGGTATGACTCCGACCACCCGCGCGTGCAGGGTGACGTCGGAATGGCCGGTGTGGCAATCGATTCCATCCTCGACATGCGGCAGCTGTTCGACGGCATCGACCTGTCGACGGTGTCGGTGTCGATGACCATGAACGGCGCGGTGCTGCCGATCCTGGCGCTGTACGTGGTGGCCGCCGAGGAGCAGGGTGTTCCGCCAGAGAAGCTGGCCGGCACCATCCAGAACGACATCCTCAAAGAGTTCATGGTGCGCAACACCTACATCTATCCGCCCAAGCCGTCGATGCGCATCATCTCCGACATCTTCGCCTACACCAGCGCCAAGATGCCCAAGTTCAACTCCATCTCGATCTCCGGCTACCACATCCAGGAGGCCGGTGCCACAGCGGATTTGGAGCTGGCCTACACGCTGGCCGACGGGGTCGACTACATCAAGGCCGGCCTGGACGCCGAGCTGGACATCGACAAGTTCGCTCCGCGGCTGTCCTTCTTCTGGGGCATCGGGATGAACTTCTTCATGGAGGTCGCCAAGCTGCGGGCCGGCCGGCTGTTGTGGAGCGAGCTGGTCAGCCAGTTTGATCCGAAGAGCGCCAAATCGCTGTCGCTGCGCACACATTCGCAGACCTCGGGCTGGTCGCTGACCGCGCAGGACGCCTTCAACAACGTCGCCCGCACCTGCATCGAGGCCATGGCCGCGACCCAGGGGCACACCCAGTCGCTGCACACCAACGCGCTGGACGAGGCGCTGGCGTTGCCCACCGACTTCTCGGCGCGCATCGCCCGCAACACCCAGCTGGTGCTGCAGCAGGAGTCGGGCACCACGCGGCCCATCGACCCGTGGGCGGGCTCGTATTACGTGGAATGGCTGACCCATCAGCTCGCGCAGAAGGCCCGCGCCCACATCGCCGAGGTCACCGAGCACGGCGGCATGGCCCAGGCCATCAGCGACGGGATCCCCAAGCTGCGCATCGAGGAGGCGGCCGCACGCACCCAGGCCCGCATCGACTCCGGGATCCAGCCGGTGATCGGGATCAACAAGTACCAGGTCGAGGAGGACCAGGAGGTCGAGGTCCTCAAGGTCGAGAACAGCCGCGTGCGCGCCGAGCAGCTGGCCAAGCTCAAGGAGCTGCGGGAAAGCCGCGACCAGCAGGCCGTCGACGCGGCGCTCGCCGAGTTGTCGCGCGCCGCGGCGGCGCACGGCCGCGCGGGTGAGGACGGGCTGGGCAACAACCTGCTGGCGCTGGCCATCGACGCGGCCCGCGCCAAGGCCACCGTCGGCGAGATCTCCGACGCGCTGGAGAAGGTGTACGGCCGTCACCAGGCGGAGATCCGCACCATCGCCGGCGTCTACCGCGACGAAGCTGGAAAGGCCGGAAACATGGCCAGCGCAACCGAACTCGTCGAGAAGTTCGCCGAGGCCGACGGCCGCCGCCCCAGGATTCTTGTGGCCAAGATGGGGCAGGACGGCCACGACCGGGGGCAGAAGGTGATCGCGACGGCGTTCGCCGACATCGGCTTCGACGTCGACGTCGGATCGCTGTTCTCCACGCCCGAGGAGGTGGCCCGCCAGGCCGCCGACAACGACGTGCACGTGGTCGGGGTGTCCTCGCTGGCGGCCGGTCACCTCACGCTGGTGCCGGCGCTGCGCGACGCGCTCAAAGAGGTGGGGCGCCCCGACATCATGGTGGTGGTGGGCGGCGTCATCCCGCCCGGCGATTTCGACGAGCTGTACGAGGCCGGGGCCGCCGCCATCTTCCCGCCCGGCACGGTGATCGCCGACGCCGCAATCGGCTTGCTGCACAAGCTCGCCGAGCGGCTGGGTTACGACCTCTAATGATGCGCGCGAGACTGCAACTACCGACAGGGTTACTCGGGAAATGCGTCGCCAGTTGCAGTCTCGCGGTGTGGAAATGAACCCAGAGCAGCTGGCCAAGGCCATCCGCAGTGGCGACCGCGCGGCGCTGCCGCGCGCCATCACCCTGCTGGAGTCCACCCGCAGGGATCACCAGGAGAAGGCGCAGCGGCTGCTGTTGGAGCTGACGCCGGACTCGGGCAACGCGCATCGGGTGGGCATCACCGGGATTCCCGGGGTGGGGAAGTCCACCACCATCGAGGCCCTCGGCATGCACCTGATCGAAATGGGCCATCGCGTGGCGGTGTTGGCCGTCGATCCGTCGTCGACGCGCACCGGCGGCTCGATCCTCGGTGACAAAACCCGGATGTCGCGCCTTGCCATGCACCCGGATGCATACATTCGGCCGTCGCCCACGTCGGGCACCCTGGGCGGGGTGGCCAAGGCCACCCGCGAAGCGTCGGTGCTGCTGGAGGCCGCCGGTTTCGACGTGATCCTGATCGAGACCGTCGGCGTCGGTCAGTCCGAGGTGACCGTGGCCAACATGGTCGACACCTTCGTGTTGCTGACCCTGGCGCGCGGCGGCGACCAGCTGCAGGGCATCAAGAAGGGCGTGCTGGAGCTGGCCGACATCGTCGTGGTGAACAAGGCCGAGGGGAAGCACCTGCCCGAGGCGCGGTCGGCCGCGCGCGAGCTGTCCGGGGCGATCAGGTTGATCTATCCGCGCGAAACGCTATGGCGGCCGCCCGTTCTCACGATGAGCGCCGCGGAGGGAACCGGCCTCGACGAACTGTGGGACACCGTCGAACGTCATCGCACGGTGCTCAGCGAGGCGGGGGAGTTCGAGGCGCGCCGCCGCGGCCAGCTGGTCGACTGGACCTGGCAGATGGTGCGCGACACGGTGTTGGACCGGCTGGCCTCCAACCCGGCGGTGCGCAAGATCCGGGCCGACGTCGAGCGAAAGGTCAAGGCGGGGGAGCTAACTCCGGCCCTGGCGGCCCAGCAAATCTTGACGGCCGCGTCCGGCTAACGGATAGGTAAATATTCGGGGGGTTTCGCTCCTGCCGGGTGTGTAATCCAAGTAAATTCAAAGTGTGACGGTGGATAGCCGAGTCAATCGCCGCGCGGTCCGTGTCCACGATGACCTTGACGCAGGTCACCGTGTGTCCGGCGCGGCGGACTCACACTTCGGGTGCGTCGTTCGTAGCTTTTCCAGCATGTTTCCCGCCCGCCGGTTCGGTGGCGGGGCGTTGGCCGTCTATGTCGACGGCCGGCCCGTCGTGGACGTCTGGACGGGTTTTGCCGACCGGGGTGGCCAGCGGCCGTGGTCGGAGAACACCGCCCCGATGGTGTTCTCCGCGACCAAGGGAATGGCCGCCACCGTCATCCACCGGCTCGCTGACCGGGGGCTGATCGACTACGACGCCCCCGTCGCCGAATACTGGCGCGAGTTCGCGGCCAACGGCAAGGCCGAGATGACCGTGCGCCAGGTGATGCGGCACCAGGCCGGCCTGTCGGGTCTGCGCGGCGCCACCAAGGAAGACCTCCTCGATCACGTGGTGATGGAGGAGCGGCTGGCCGCGGCGGCTCCCGGGCGGCTGCTGGGCAAATCCGCGTACCACGCGCTGACCTTCGGCTGGCTAATGTCCGGCCTGGGTCGGGCGGTGACCGGTAAGGGGATGCGCACGCTGATTCGCGAGGAACTCGCCGAGCCGCTGGGCGTCGACGGCCTGTACCTGGGCCGGCCGCCGGCCGGGTGCCCGACGCGGGTCGCCGAGATCGTCGCGCCGCAGAACCTTTTGGGCAGTTCGCTCGTCAACTACGTCTCCCGCAAGGTCGCCAACGAGCTCTCCGGCGGATTCCGGTCGATCTATTTCCCGGGCATGGTCGCCGCGGTTCAGGGCGATACCCCGCTGCTGGACGCCGAGATCCCGGCGGCCAACGGGGTCGCCACGGCGCGCGGCCTGGCGCGGATGTACGGCGCCATCGCCAACGGTGGCGAGGTGGACGGCATCCGATTCCTCTCCCGCGACCTGACGGCAAGCCTGACGGGGGAGCGCAGCCTGCGGCCGGACCGAAATATCTACGTGCCGTTGGCTTTCCACCTCGGTTATCACAGTCTGCCGATCGGCGGTGTGATGCCCGGCTTCGGTCACGTCGGGATGGGCGGTTCGGTCGGATGGGCCGATCCCGCCTCGGGGGTGGCGTTCGCGTTGGTGCACAACCGCCTGCTGACGCCGCTGGTGATGTCCGACCATGCGGCGTTCGTCGGGATTTATGCGCTGATCCGCAGGGCCGCGGACAAGGCACGCAAACGCGGATTCCGGCCGGTCACCGAGTTCGGGGCGCCGTTCTGCGAGCCTGGGGCCGTCGCCGGCTGACGCCGAAAGGCGCACGAGCCCCCGGACGGTGCGTTCCCGCAATGCAAACGACCGCGTAATTAACGGGGGCGCTTAAATCGACTGGCCGATTCGAATGACGGTGGTCGAAAGCCCCATGTGCAGTTGTTTACGTGCGATGTAGTGTTTGCTGGATGTTTGCTCAGCTCATTCCTGCGAATTGCCGCGGCGTTTCCCGAAAACAATGCCCGCCGGTAATCCTGGCTTCGCGGGTGTGTTGATGACCGGACTGCGATTTTGGTGCCCGGGCGCCGGGCAGCGAGAATCGGTCGGATGAGCGCGAACCCGGCAGTCTCTGGCCCCGACGCAACCGTCAACCCAAAGCGGCGAGGACCGGGGCGCTCGACGCTCGCCCAGGTGTTCGACACCCGAAACAACGCACTGAACGTTTGGCGACTGGTGCTGGCGTCCGGCGTCATCCTGCAACACTCCTGGTTCCTCACCGGCCGCAAGATCTACCCACCGGTGGAACAGCTGCTCACGCAGTTCTGGGTGGACGGATTCTTCGCGATATCGGGGTTCCTCATCACGGCGAGCTGGGTGCGCAATCCGCGGCTTCGCGAATACTTCGTCGCCCGCGTTCTTCGGATTTTTCCGGGCCTGTGGGTCTGCGTGGCCGTGGTGGCTTTCGTCATTGCCCCGCTGGGCGTGGCGATCCCGGGGGGCTCGGCCGCCAAGCTGCTGTTGTCTACCGCGCCGATCGAGTACGTGCTGAACAACGCCGTGTTGAACGTGTATCACACCGGCATCGACGGAACGCCCCGAAACGTCCCCTTCCCGGGCGTGTGGGACGGCGTGCTGTGGACCCTCGTTTTCGAATTCCTCTGCTACATCGCCATCGCTATTGCCGGCGTGGCCGGACTCCTCAAACGCCGCTGGCCCGCTCCGGTGGTGTTCGCACTGTTCTTGGTGGCCGCGGCGCTCGTTTCGTACCCGGTGGGCGCGGTGGAGACGCTCCCGCAGATGATCACGCGGTTCGCCCTCGTCTTCGCCGCCGGCGCGGTCCTACATCAATTCCAGGATTTGATTCCCGCCCGATGGTCACTTGTTGCCGTGAGCGCGGCCATCGTGGTGGTGGCCGGCTTGCTGGTGCCGAACTATCGAGTCCTCGCCGCCCTCCCGCTGGCCTACGCCGTCGTCGTTTCGGGGGCGCTGATCCACAACCAGCGCATGCGTTTACGTACGGACCTGTCCTACGGCGTGTACATCTACGCGTGGCCCATGCAGCAGCTGTTGGTGATCTGCGGGCTGGGCTTCCTGCCTCCCGTCGCGTTCGCCGTGGTCGCCGCCGTCGCGACCCTGCCACTGGCCGCACTGAGCTGGTTCCTGGTGGAAAAGCGCGCGCTTGCGCTCAAGTCCCGCTTCAAGCGCAAAGCGCGTGAATGGGACGGCGTGGTCGCTGACGCACAACCGTCCGCGCACACCGTCACCGGCGACTGAGTCGCGGATTCCGCGCCGCACGACACTCAATCTCACCTTTACCGTGAGATAAAGTCGTCCAGACCAAACGATTAATGCGCGTTGCTGTAGGCACCTCTTGGTCGGCGACGGCGTTGCCGGAAGCGCGTATTTGAACTTTGCCCCGCAAATTGCAAATTCATGCATAATGACCCGTGATCCCGGGGGCCGCATGACGCGCAACTGAAAGTGTGGGCCACCGATGACAGCTCCCCGGACCAGCCAACCCGCCGATCTCCCAGAGTCATCCGCCGGCCAAGCAACCGCCGTCCGTCCGGTTGCGCTGTTCGTGCTGGGAATGGCGAGGTCCGGGACGTCGGCGCTGACCCGGGTCTTGTCGCTGTGCGGCAGCACGCTGCCGGCCGGAATGTGCGGCGCCGACGGCAACAACCCGCGCGGTTATTGGGAGCCACGCGCCGCGATCATGCTCAACGAAACGATCATGCGCCGCCACGGCAGCAACTGGTACGACCCGACGCTTCGCCTGCAGGAGGAGTGCGCGTTCGGCGCCGAAGAGAAGGCGGCCTGCATCGCGGAGATCGCGGCGTATCTGGGCACACTGCCGACGGCGCCGCTGGTGGTCATCAAGGAGCCGAGGATCACGGCGCTGTCCGGCCTCTGGTTCGAGGCGGCGCGCCAGGTCGGCTTCGACATCGCCGCCGTGATTGCGGTGCGCCACCCGCAAGAGGTTGTCGCCTCGGCGGCGAAATACGTGGACACCTCGCCGGAGCTGTCGAGCGCCTTGTGGCTCAAATACAACCTGCTCGCCGAGCGGCACACCCGCGGTATGCCGCGCGTGTTCGTCGACTACGGCAACCTCCTCGACGACTGGAAACGAGAGGTGAAGCGCATTGCCGCCACGCTGGAAATCGATTTGGACGCCGTCGACGAAAGCGCCGTCGAGGAGTTTCTCACCCCCGAACTTCGACGCCAGCGATACGGCGGCCCGGTGGCGGACCATTTCGGCGCGGACTGGATCTCCGCCGTCTATGAGGCACTGCGCGGAGCCGCGCAGGACTTCCCCCTGCACGTAGCGACCCTGGACCGGGTTTTCGAGTCGTATCAGGCGGGCGAGCGTGATTTCCGCATGGCGTTCACGGAATTCCACGCCCGCACCAACAGCTTGGTTCGCCGGGTGTTCAGGCCGTTCATCGTGAAGCGGATCCTCGAGGTCGCCGCGATGGTGCACCGGCGCCGGGGAGCCTGGGCGTAGACAAAAGACTCCAAAGATTAAGTACGCAAAACAGTTTCGTAAAAGCGCCGCCTGGATCGTGTGGTCGGGTTATAGTCCTTAGCGGGCGCAATGATTGATGGTTCTCACCGGGGGGCAGAAGTTGCCGGTCACAAGTCAAGCCTGACTCCGCAAGAGGAGTGCGGTATCGCCTTCTCTTTGCCAAAGTCGTTGAGCAGGCTGTGATTTGGTCTCTGACATCGTGGCACGCGCGACGGTGTCAATTTCGAACGGTTGCTGCGCGTTGATCGCGCGTACACCACCTCGGAAACCCCTGGATATCAACCGAACTCCGAAAGTCGCCCACGTGCGCGACCAGTGAAAGGTTTGGATTCGCGATGAGATTGGCCCGCATCACCAAGCCCGTCGAAAACGCCTTGACTTCCCCCAACCAGGTCGGCTCCGGGAACCGCCCGGTCGCCCTCTTCGTGCTGGGACCGCAACGGTCGGGAACATCGGCGCTCACCCGGGTGCTCTCGCTGTGCGGTGGCACGCTGCCGGCCGCGATGCTGGGCGCCGACGCCAACAATCCGCTCGGGTATTGGGAACCGCGAGCGGCCATCTCGCTCAACGAAACGATCCTGCGCCGTCTCGGGACCAATTGGTACGACCCCTCACTTCGCTTTCTCGATCGAGGTTCGCCCGACAAGGAAAGCAAGGCCTGCATCGCCAAAGTCGCCGAATATCTGTCCACGCTGCCGGCGGCGCCGCTCGTGGTGATCAAAGAACCGAGGATCACGACACTGTCCAACCTGTGGTTCGAGGCGGCGCGCATGGCGGGGTTCGACGTCGCCTCGGTGATCGCGGTACGTCATCCGCAAGAGGTCATTTCGTCGATCGCCAAGGCCTGGCACGTCTCGCCCGCGCTCGCGAGCGCCTTGTGGTTGAAATGCAACATCCTGGCCGAACGAAATTCACGCGGCGTACCGCGGGTTTTCGTCGACTACGCGAACCTCCTCGACGACTGGCGCCGGGAGATGAAGCGCATCTCCGCGGAACTGCCGGTCGAATTGCATGCCCAGGACGAGGACGCCGTTGAGGAGTTCCTCACCCCTGGTCTGCATCGGCAGCGGCACTGCGGCCCGGTGACGGATCTTTTCGGCGCCGATTGGATTTCCACGATCTACGAAGCGCTTCGCGAGGCCGCACAGGACGACCCCATCGACACGTCAACGTTGGACCGCGTTTTCGAGTCCTACCGGGCGAGCGAGCGTGATTTCCGTAAGGCGTACGAGGATTTTCACGGCTTGTCCAACAGCATGCTGTTCCGCGTTTTCCGGCCGGCCATCGCGAGGCCGGTGATGGAGGTCGTCGCACTGGCCCACCGGCACAGGGGGACTTGGGCGTAGCGCCTTTTCGTGCATGTGGCGCGCCCCGCTGCGCCGGCGATCTGCTTGGCAGAATCGTCGGATGCGGCGGTCAGTGCCCGATATGATCGACCGGATGGCGATCTCGGCGAGTGTGCCGATCGCATATTTTCTTCAGCATCCGAACGGAAGGCGTCGATTCGTGTCAGCGTCCGTGCTCATCACCGGTGGGGCGGGATTCATCGGGTCGGCGCTCGCCCGTCGTCTCATCGAGGCCGGATACGACGTCGCCGTGATGGACGTGCTGCATCCACAGGTGCACGGGGGAGATCGGCCGATCGAGCTGCCGGAGTCGGTGCGGTTGTTCACCGGGGACGTCACGCACGCGCCCGACTTCGACGCGGTGCTGCGGTTGTTCCGTCCGTCCCAGGTCGTCCACCTGGCCGCCGAGACGGGCACCGCGCAATCGCTGTCCGAGGCGACGCGGCACGGCTCGGTGAACGTCGTGGGAACCACCCAGCTTCTCGACGCCTTGAGCCGCTCGGGACACGTGCCCGAACAACTCGTCCTGGCGTCATCGAGGGCGGTGTACGGCGAGGGCTCATGGCAGTCCGGCTCGCAGATCTTCTACCCGCGACCCCGCAGCCACGCGCAACTCGTCGCGGGTCTCTGGGATCCGCAAGGCCCCGCGGGTGAAGAGGCGGTGCCGCTGCCGAGCCGCGCCGACCGAACCGAACCCCGGCCCACCAACGTCTACGCCGCGACCAAACTCGCCCAAGAGCACCTGTTGGCCGCGTGGACGTCCGCGCACGACACCAACCTCAGCGTGCTGCGTTTGCAGAACGTCTACGGTCCCGGCCAGTCGCTGACCAATTCGTACACCGGGATCGTCGCCCTCTTCGCGCGGCTGGCGCGCCAGGGGCTTGCGTTGGAGGTATACGAAGACGGCCGCATCGTGCGCGATTTCGTCTACATCGACGCCGTCGTCGATGCCCTCTTCGCGGCGGTCCAGCGCCCGGCAACCCAGCCGCGCTGCCTCGACATCGGGTCCGGCCAGGCCACCACCATCCACGAGTTGGCCAACAAGATCGCCGCCATGTGCGGCGCGCCCGAACCGACCGTCGTCGCGAAATTCCGCGACGGCGATGTACGCGCCGCGAGCTGCGACATCGAGCCGGCGATCAACGAGCTCGGCTGGCGCCCCGCGGGGTCGCTCGATGACGGTTTGCGCGCGCTGCTCGACTGGATCGCCGAACGGCCCGAGGCCGCGTCGAACGAATCCGGCCGTCGCGTCGTGGAACAGGCGGGACAGCGCTAAGAGGTCCGGCCTGGAGCGGCTGGCGGTAGCCGAAGCAGTGCTTTTTTACGCCTATGATGGTTGCTACTCCCCGGTAGGGGCAGGGACGGATCACTCACCGCCAGTCTTTCATTTGAACCAGGGGGCAGCCTTGACCGTGACCGATCGTGACATGCGGTCTCCGTTCCTCGATACCCGATCCGCGTATCTTGACCTGCTGCGACGTAACCTCACCCGGTACGGCAGCGACGAGTTGGTGCCGGTGGGCTGGGACCGTCTGGGGCGCCGTCTCTTCAGCACCCGCAGCCTGATGCTGGTCCGCAAGCGTCCGTTCAACGAGCACGCGCGGAAGTTGGGCCTGGATTGGCCGGCCGACGCACTGACGATGATCGGCATGCAGCGGTTGACCAGCCTGCAGCGCTGCGTGGAGACGGTTCTGACGGAAGACGTCCCCGGTGACCTGGTCGAGTGCGGGGTGTGGCGTGGTGGGGCGTCGATTCTGATGCGCGCCGTGTTGTCCGCCTACGGGGACGAGAAGCGATCCGTGTGGCTATGCGATTCATTCGAAGGGGTGCCGCCACCGGACGCCGCGCACTACGAAGCGGACAAAGGCATCAATTTGCATCGCGCCGCCGGGGTGCTCGCGGTATCCGAAGCGCAGGTCAGGGCCAATTTCGAACACTACGGGCTGCTCGATGACCGCGTTCGTTTCGTTCCGGGGTGGTTCAAGGACACGCTGCAGGGTGCGCCGATCGACCGCATTTCCGTCCTGCGGCTCGATGGTGACCTTTATGAATCGACGATCCAGGCCCTCGATGCCCTCTACCCGCGACTCTCGTCGGGCGGGTATTGCATCATCGACGATTACCACGCCATCGACGCATGTCGGCAGGCCGTAGCGGATTACCGCACGGCTCACGGCGTCACCGCAGAGATCGAGGAAATCGACGGCACCGGCGTGCTGTGGCGCAAGCCGTGACGATCGCGCAAACCGGTCCAGTGGGGATTCGGCGCTATTTAAAGTGATCGGTGCATCACCGTGATGGCGCAACCGAAGGGCTTTGATCCGCGATGAAATGTGTGCTCGCCAGCTATGGAACGCGCGGCGATATCGAGCCTTCCGTGGTTGTCGCCCGTGAACTGCAGCGCAGAGGGCATGACATGGTCATGGCCGTCCCGCCCGACTCGGTGAGCTTCACCGAAGCGGCGGGTCTGACCGCGGTCCCTTACGGGCTGGAATCGCAGGCCTGGCTGGACGTCTACCGCAACTTCTGGACCTCGTTCTTCCGCGGATTCTGGAAGATCCAGGAGATGCGCGGCATGTGGCGCGAGATGTGGGATCTCAGTGACCAGTGCTGGGCGCAGATGAACACCACGCTGATGTCGCTGGCGGACGGCGCCGACCTGCTGTTCGCCGGGCAGAGTTACCAGGAGACCGCCGCCAACGTCGCGGAGTATTACGACCTTCCGCTGGCCACGCTGCATCACGTCCCCATGCGGCCCAACGGCCAGGTCGTTTCGATGCTGCCGCCGCCGCTGGCCCGCTCGGCAATGACGGCGTTCGACTGGTACTGCTGGCGCCTGAACAAAAAGGTCGAGGACACCCAGCGCCGGGAACTCGGGCTGCCGAAGGCGACAGCGCCGTCACCGCGGCGGATCGCCGACCGCGGATCGCTGGAAATCCAGGCCTACGACGAGGCCTGTTTTCCCGGGCTGGCCGACGAATGGGCGAAATGGGACGGCCTGCGACCCTTTGTCGGCACGCTGACGATGGAGCTGACCACCGAGGCCGACGACGACGTGATGTCCTGGATCCACGCGGGGACACCGCCGATCTGCTTCGGATTCGGCAGCATGCCGGTCGAATCTCCGGCCGACACCGTCGACATGATCAGCTCCGCCTGCACGCAGCTGGGCGAGCGGGCGTTGCTCTGCGCCGGCAGGAGCGACTTCAGCGGCGTCCCCCTTCCCGATCACGTCAAGGTGGTGGGCCCGGTGAACTATGCGACGATCTTTCCCGCCTGCCGCGCGGTCGTTCATCACGGCGGCTCGGGAACCACCGCGGCCAGCCTGCGCGCCGGGGTCCCCACGCTGATCCTGTCGATGGACGCCAACCAGACCATCTGGGGCGCTCAGCTCAAACGGCTGAAAGTTGGTACCACACGGCGATTTTCGGCCACCGATCGCAAATCACTAGTGGGGGATCTGAGCCGGATCCTCGCCCCGGATTACGCCCGGCGCGCTCGCGAGATCGCCGCCCGGATGACCAAGCCGGCGGACAGTGTCATCAAGGCCGCCGACGTCGTGGAGCAGTTCGTCAGCTCGCGGAGTCGCGCCTGATCGTCCGGCCGGCTCATGGCAGTTGTACTGGGGAAACGGCCAAATCCGGTGGCCTTTCGGCGTACGCAGGCAACCGGTACGACTTCTCGCTTTTCAAGACACGATGTGGATCGTCTGGCACACTGACGTGAGAACAGGCGACGACGCCCGGGGGTCGGCCATACCTGCCCAAGGGTCGTCATCTCGACTACCGGGGGGCTAGGGCGATGAGGTTGGCTTCGTCGCACTCGGCTCGCCGGTGCGCGTACTATCCCGCTCGGGCGCGGGCCCTCAAATCCATTGCGAAACAACGACAACCAAATGCCTCTGACGAAACCACGGGACCAATGGCGGGCCGCAGATTACCGAGCGGAAACGCCGCAGTCAAAGTTGCCCGTGCCGTCGGAGATTGATTAAGGTAACAGTCGCGATGAAATTTGCTGTGGCAAGCTATGGGACGCGTGGCGATATCGAGCCTTGCCTCACCATCGGTCGTGAGCTGATACGCAGAGGCCACTCGGTACGCATGGCCGTGCCGCCCAATCTTGTCGATCTGGCCGAGGAGGCCGGTGTCCCGGCGATCCCGTACGGGCCGGATATGCATGACTTTTGGAGCGACGAGTTCATCCGCGACTTCTTCAAGAATTTCCTCCGGGGCCCGGTCAAGTTGATACGGGAAGCCTGGGAACCGGTACTGAAGAACTGGCAGGAAATGAGCTCGGCGCTGATGTCGGTGGGCGCCGGAGCCGATTTGCTGTTCACCGGGCAGCTCTACCAGGATTTGGCGATCAACGTCGCCGACTATTACGGCATCCCGATGGCCACATTGCACTACATCCCGATGCGGCCCAACGGCCAGGTTGTTCCGGGGGTGCCCGGGCCCATGGTCCGCACCGGAATGGCCGTGTACGACTGGATGTGCTGGCGGATGAACAAGAAGGCCGAGGATCGTCAGCGGCGCGAGCTCGGCCTCCCCACCGCAACGGTGGCCTCGCCGCGGCGGATCGCCGAGCGGGGGTCGCTGGAAATCCAGGCCTACGACGACGTTTGCTTCCCCGGACTGGCCCACGAATGGGCGAAGTGGGGTGGTCAGCGGCCGTTTGTGGGCTCGCTGACCATGGAACTGACGACCGAATGCGACGACGAGGTGTTGGGGTGGATCGCCCAGGGCACCCCTCCGATCTGCTTCGGCTTCGGCAGCATGCCGGTCGCCGAGTCGCCCGCCGACACGGTGAGAATGATCGGCGCCGCCTGCGCGGAGCTGGGGGAGCGGGCGTTGATCTGCTCCGGCTGGAGCGACTTCAGCGACGTTCCCCACCTGGATCACGTCAAGGTCGTCGGCGTGGTCAACTACACGAAAATCTTTCCCGCCTGTCGCGCGGTCGTTCATCACGGTGGCTCGGGCACCACGGCCGCCGGCCTGCGCGCGGGGATCCCCTCGCTGATCCTCTGGACGGCAGGCGACCAGCCGATGTGGGGGTCGCGCGTCAAACACCTGAAGGTCGGCACATCCCGACGGTTCTCGAGCTCCACCCCCGAAACTCTGATTGCCGATCTGCGGACGATCCTTGCCCCGGAGTACGCCACCCGCGCCCGTGAACTGGCGACCCGGATGACCAAACCCGCCGAGAGCGCAGGGCGCGCCGTCGATCTGCTGGAAGAATTCGCTCGTTCGGGGCGCTGTGTTCCCGGGGTATCGACAGAGCGAAGTCGCTGAGCAGACGGTGACGGATACACTGCGAAACGCATTGATGGCATCGAGGGACGTCTAGGCTCTCTACCGGTATTACTGGCACGCGGAGTTGGGGGTAGTTTTGGCCGTGACTGATCACGACACGCGGTTCGCATACCTCGATCTGCTCCGGCGCGACCTCACCAGATACGGCAGCGACGAGCTGGTGCCGGTGGGGCTGTACCGCCTGGGGCGCCCCCTGTTCAGTACGCGCAACCTGCTGCTGGTGCGCAAACGGCCGTTCAACAAACAGGCGCGCGACTTGGGCCTGGACTGGCCGGCCGATGCCTTGACGATGATCGGGATGCAGCGGCTCACCAGTCTGCAGCACTGCGTGGAGACGGTCCTGCAAGAGGACGTGCCCGGCGATCTGGTCGAGTGCGGCGTGTGGCGCGGCGGCGCTTCCATCTTGATGCGTGCCGTGTTGGCGGCATACGGCGACGAGAAGCGCACCGTATGGTTGTGCGATTCGTTTGCCGGAGTCCCGCCCCCCGACACCGTCAATTACAAAGCGGATAAAGGGATCAGGCTGCATCGCCACGCGCGCATCCTGGGGGTGCCCCAAGAGCACGTCAAGGCGAATTTCGAGCGCTACGGGTTGCTGGATGACCAGGTGCGTTTTCTTCCGGGTTGGTTCAAGGACACCCTGCAGGACGCCCCGATCGACCGCATTTCCGTGCTCCGGCTCGACGGCGACCTTTACGAGTCGACGATTCAGGCGCTCGACGCGCTCTACCCGCGGCTGGCGCCCGGAGGCTTTTGTATCGTCGACGACTACCACGCGATCAAGGCGTGCGCGCAGGCCGTGACGGACTACCGCGCCAAGCATGGGATAACCGACGAGATCGTCGAGATCGACGGCACCGGCGTGCTGTGGCGTAAGTCCTGAAGAGAACGCTGAAACATTAGGTGTACGAGATGGTTTGCCCTCTGGTGCAGGGTAGGCGAAACACGATCATGATGAACCGCTTCCGTTCCCCCCGGACGCGGTACGCGCCGATGCTATGGTTGCCGCCGTGGCAACTGGGCTGACAACCGGCACCCGCCTGCGGATGTGGTGGGTGCGCACCGAATACTGGCTCGCGCGCACACTGTTGCCCGACGTCTACGCCAACGACGCGTTGATCACGTTCAACAACTTTCACGCATTTCTGGATGATCCCGAATTCCAGCGCGCTTACCAGCGTGGCGCCCGCTCCCTGGGCAACGAGGATTGGTACCAGTGGCAATGGCGCGTGCACGTGGGGCTGTGGGCGGCGGCCAGCGCCAGCAAGCTCGAGGGCGATTTCGTCGAGTGCGGCGTCAGTTACGGGTTCTTGAGCAGCGCCATCATGGAGTACCTCGACTGGGATCGGCTGGGCAAGACGTTCTATTTGCTTGACACCTTCGCCGGTCTCGATCCGCGGTTCGTCACCGAGAACGAACGGCGGGCCGGGGCGCTGGAGACCAGCAAAGGGCATCTGCGCAACGGGATGTACGTGAACGGCGTTGACAGCGTCCGCGCCAATTTCGCGCAATGGAAAAACCAGCGCATCATCGTCGGCGCGGTTCCCGAGACACTGGAGCAGGTCGATGCGCCGTCGGTGGCGTATCTGCACATCGACATGAACTGCGCTCCCCCCGAAGTCGCTGCGCTCCGGTTCTTTTGGCCGCGGCTCACCCCGGGTGCGTTCGTGCTGCTGGATGACTACGCCAACCGGGGACGCGACGAGCAGCGCGCCGCCATGGACGAGGTTGCCGGCGAGCTGGGTGTGAAAATCTGCACATTGCCCACGGGCCAGGGCCTGCTCATCAAGCCTGCACGCTAGGCGAACCAGGCCTTCTCCCAAGGGTTTTAGCGCGCCGAACCTCGAGTTGCCCGCGCGATCTGGTTTCACGTTCATTCACACGGGTAGGCCTCTGCTATGGCATTAGCATTGATCACCGGCGCGTCCAGTGGAATTGGTCTCGAGCTAGCGGAGCTGTTTGCCGAGCGGGGATATGACCTGGTGGTGGCGGCTGAAAACGACGGCATTTACCCAGCGTCCACCACGCTATCCCGGTGGGGCGTCGATGTCCGGCCGGTACAGGTTGACCTACGCACCCCGGAAGGCGTCGAAAAGCTCTATCAGCAGGCCACAGAGGGTGATCGTCCGATCGATGCGGCCGCGCTGAACGCCGGCATCGGCGGCGGGGGAAGCTTCGTCGAGGGCGACCTGGCGCACGATATGTCCATCATCGACCTCAACGTGCGCTCGACCGTGCACCTGGCCAAGCTGGTGCTGCGCAACATGACCCGGAGCGGCGCGGGGAGGGTGCTGCTCACGTCGTCGCTGGCGTCGATGGCGCCCGGGCCTTTCGAGGCGGTTTATCACGCCTCCAAGTCGTTCGTTCAGTCCTTCGCCGGGGCCTTGCAGGACGAATTGCGTGATACCGGAATCACTATCACCTCCCTGCTGCCCGGCACCATCGAGACCAACTTCTTCAACCGCGCGGGTATGGACGAGACGCGTGCGGGGCAAAAGCCGAAGGATGACCCGGCCGAGGTTGCCAGGCAGGGTTTCGAGGCGATGATGCGCGGCGACCGCAAGGTCGTCGGCGGATCTCTGACCACCAAGACCGTGGGTGTGGCCCTGCGTGTTTCCTGCCCGATTCGCTCAAGGCGGTCGCCAGTCGGATAAATTCTACCCCCGCCGGGCGGCGATAAGGCGGCCTCAGCCAACCACTTTCCGGCGGACGGCCTCCTCCAAGAGGTCGGCGGTGGTCCCGATGCTCTCGGCGGGCTTGCTCATCCGGGCGGAGAGTTCCCGGGCTCTGGTCGCGTAGTCCGGGGCGAGGATGGTACGCAGGTCCGCCACCAGCGAGCGTGGGGTGGTGGCCGAAAAGCGTCGGGCGGCACCTACTTTCAAGCGTTTGATCTGGGCCGCCCAATACGGCTGATCGGCCGAACTCCACAGGGCCAAGGTGGGGATTCCCGCGCGCAGGCTCGCGGCCGTGGTGCCCGAACCGCCGTGATGGACGACGGCACGGCAGGCGGGGAAGATGGACGAGTAGTTGACCGGGCCGACGACTTTGACGTGGTCGAAATGCGGCACGTCGCTGAAATCTGTGCCGCCGAAGCAAATGAGCGCCCGCTCGCCCAGCTGTGCGCAGGCCGCACCGATCATTTCGACGGTGGCGGTGGGGGATTCGACCGGTATGCTCCCGGACCCGAAGCAGATGGGTGGTGTTCCCGAGGCGATCCACGAGGCGACATCGTCGTCGGCGTCGGTCGCCAACTCCATGGTGAGTGCGCCGACGAACGGACGGCGGCTATCCCATTTCGCCCATTCGGCGGCCAGACCGGGAAAAAACACGTCGTCGTAGGTTTGGATTTCCAGCCAACCGTGGTCGGCGATTCGTCGCTGCGAACGATGTGTCGCCTTGGGCAGCCCGAGTTCTCGCCGCTGCGCGTTGTCGACCTTCATCGTCGAGCGCCAAAACAGCCACTCGATCACCGTCATCGTCGAGCGGACCAAAGGGGCCGGCATGCTGGGCACCAGGCGGCCGTTGGCGCGCATGGGGAAGTGATGCAACGAGGCCAACGGAATGTCGTAGTACTCAGCCACATTGGCGGCGGCCTGCTCGAAATTCAGGCCGGTGGTGAGCAAGTCGGCCCCGTCCGCGAGCGACTTCAGCGTCGTGCTCACGTCCGACCAGTACTTGATGATCGGGTCCCAAACTTTGGGCAGCTGCCTGATGGGATTGCGGAAGAAGTCCGCCCACATGTTCCGCAGGAATTCCTCGTCGAGGAACTCCTGCACCTTGGGGCCGTAGGGAACCGCGGCCAGCCCGGTCGATTCGACGAAGGCAACCAGTTCCGGGGGGACGGCCAGTCGTACGTCGTGCCCTCGGCGAACCAGTTCGCGGCCCACGGCGGCGGAAGGCTCGATGTCGCCGCGAGTTCCGTAACTCGCCAGGGCAAACTTCACGACACATCCTGCCTTCCGAGTCGTCCCACCTGTTGGCAACGTCGAGGCCATTATTGCCCGTTCTATGCTCTGGCCGTCATGGGATCGCCAATGTGCGCGGGGCAGGGCTTAGGACGCCAATTCGACAAGGCCCAACCGTTTGGACACCTCGACGGCACCGACCACCCGAGGATCGGCGCAGATATCCCGCCAGGCTTCGCCCATCCCGCGGTTGAAGTCGATGTCATCGAACAGCACGCAGCCACCCGGGGCCATCCGGGGCTTCAAGATCTGCCATTGCCGGGTCACGAAGTCTCGGGTGTGGATCCCGTCCACCAAGGCCAGATCGATCGGGTCGGGGATGGCGCCGACGTGGTCTTCGAAGGCACCCCGCGTCAGGGTGTAGCGATCGGTGACGGAGTTGATGTTTCGTTCGGCGATGTCGGCCCAGGAGGGGTTGATCTCGAACGAATACATCCAGCCCCGCCGAAGCGCCGAGGACAGGTACATGCCGGATACCCCGAACGCCGATCCGAACTCCACGACGATCGCGGGGTCGTGCCGGCCCACCAGGTAGGCGTACAGGTCGCCCTGCCACGACGCGGCCCGGACCTGTTTGGGCTTCCGGGTCGCACCGGGCTGCCCATAGGCCTCGGCCAGGGGCAGGGCGCCGAGCTTCTCGGTTGCGCGTGCGGACGATTCGATCTCGGTCTTGCGCGCCGCCGGCGGCAAGCGGCGGGGAAGGCCGGCGATGCGCCCGCCGCGCTTGATCCACCTCAGCTCCAACCCTTTTCGCAGCGGTATCACGAGGCGAGACCCAACTCGCGTGCCAGATCCGCGTATTCGCCATCGAGGCGCCGTTTCAGGCGTGCGACGGCGGTGTGCTTCCTGCTCCGGATGCTGGACGCGTTCCCGATCGCGTCGAACACCCGGTCGACGACGGCGCCGCTGCTCACCTCGTCGGTGCGAACCAGTGACCGTTCGTCGTCGATCGCAAGCGCGAAGTCCCGGCATTTCGGTTGGTACTCAAGCGAAACGACCGGCGTGTCCGACAGCGAAGCCAGGACGCTCGCATGCAGGCGGGTGACGATCGCGACGGAACAGCGGGCCAGTTCCCGCGCCGCCGCATCGGGGTTGGCCGGCAGCACCATCTCCGCTTCCGGAATGTCCCCCAGCGCCATTTCCGTCCAGCGTCTGTCTTCCGGATTCATCAATATCCCGACGAAGCGGTAGCCATGGGAGGACAGTTGCTTGACGGCGCCGGCTATCTCGTCCGCCAACTGCGTCGGGTCGTGTCCCCAAAGATCGTCGCCGAAGCCGAGATTCACTCCGATCACGCCGTCTTCGGGGGTTACGGCGGGCCGGGGGAGAAGCAGCGCCGGGTCGCCGGATACCTCGACGTCCAACCCGATGTCGGATAGGAGCTCGGCGCTGCGCGGCCCCCGGACGGACACGGTACGGAACTTGGAGAGTATCGGCGCCCAACGCGTCAGTTCGCCCCTGCCCGAGCCGCTATTGCGTCCGCCGAACGCCGGATCTTCCACGCCGACGCCGATCGCATAGCTTGCGTTGTCTTTGGTGAGCGCCAACCCTCGGTTGACCAAGAGCCGCCACTGGCTGCGCCCGACGAGCGTTCCGCCACCCACGACTTGGCTGCTGCGCCGCAGCGATCGGTTCAAACCCATTGCCGCCGTGACGGTTGCATAGATCAGTTGGTGAGGAAGGCGCGGCAGATCAAGAAAGGTTGCGCCCCGCAACTGGCCCCGAACCGCGTCGTAGATCGCGTCGTCGCCAAGGTTGCCCAGCCCATGCCAGCCCAGGTACGCGACGGTGGCGTCGCCGGTGACACCCATCCTCAGGCGCTCAGTTGTTCGTCGACACGGCATCCAGCACCGTTCGTCGGGGCACCGGTGTTGCGAGTGAGCTTGCGCCGCAACCCCTTCACACGCCCACCGAGTGTTTTGGTCCAGCGATTCTGCAGTGCCAGCGTCGCGATGCGCGGGTACTCGGCCGTGGTTTGCACCAGGAGTTCCTGGCCCTCAGGATCTGGGACCTGCTTGGCGATCGCGCTGAGCACCCAGTTGGCGTTTTTGGCAACGATCGACTCGTGCACGGGGTCGCCGCAGACGACGTCGAGCATGGCGTCCAATGTCGCCGCGTGCGCGGGGCCCTGCGTGCGCCAGAAGGTGGCGGGATCGGTGATGGACTTGTACCACATGCCGCGCGGGTGGCGGCGATACATGGCCATGGTATCGGGCAGCATGGCGATACCGCCTTCGGCGGCATGGCGGACGTGCAGGTACCAATCCAGGGGCATGACGTCGGCGGGGATGTCGTCGTAGCGGGGGAGGCGGCGGTACATCACCGAGTTGGTCTGGATGAAGTTCCGCGAGATCAAGGTCTCGAAGCTGAGGTCGCCGGCCCGAAAGGGCGGCGGAAACTTCGGAAGGAAGATCTCTTCGAGCTTGCGGTACACGGTGTGGACGAGTTTCTCGTCCTCTGCGCGTTCGTTGGTCCAGACCACCTGCACCGGGTGGAAACACACGGCCGTGTGGGGTTCGGCGTCCAACAGCTGCACCTGTTTGCTCAGCTTCGACGGGTCGGTCCAGTAGTCGTCGCCCTCGCACAGCGCGATGTATTCACCACGCGCGGCGGACAGGGCGCCGGTGAGGTTCGCGTTGAGGCCGACGTTCTTGGACCGCAGGATGGGTCGGAACAAGTGCGGATGTCGTTCGGCGTATTCCTGGATTATCCTAGGCGTGGCATCGGTCGAGGCGTCGTCGGCCACGACCACCTCAATTAGGAAGTCTGTTTGCTGGGCGACAAAGCCGTCCAACGCGTCTCGCACGTAAGCTTCCTGGTTGTGGGTGGTCGAGACCACGCTGACTTTGGGGCGGGTCTGGGGTGAGTTTGATGCTCGTCCTGCACTCATCGTGCACCTCTTTTCTGCCGGCGGATATACAGCGGCACGGCCGAAATACCCGGTCGCTGACCTCGGGCGGGGCAACCTGCGACGACAGGTTTCCCTGCAGCATGTGCGGGCCGTACAAGCCCCGAGGTACCGCTAAATACAGATACTGACCCTTCGGTCAATATAGTCGCTGGCGTATTTGGGGCGCTCGTCGGGCGGGGCGCTGAGCGCAAGGAATGCGCAGCCGCTCTCGCGGAGGGACACCCAGGCACGGTCGTGAAGACTGGGCTTTCGCCGTTGGCTGCAGCGGCTTATCCTTTGAGTCAAAAGGCCCACCTATCGGCGTCCTTACGGCGTGACCGCAACCAGCGAGGTCACCCGGGAGATCGATCCAGGAAAGACTCGACGCTCTTCGCCACGACACCTAAACCCCCGCATGGGCAAAATTCGTCTTGGCGTGTATCGTTTTCGGCCGCCGGCGCTCAACGTTGGAGGATGGGAACTTACGCCCGTCATTATTCGTCGGAGCTTCACCAGCGTGCGCTGCGGTCGTCGGAGGCCACGATGCAAACGTGAAGTGTTGAGTGCGGGACGATCAAGTCTCTGGCCAGCAAGCTCGGTTGAGGACGCCACAATCGACGCCAATAGCGGCTACCTGACGGAAAATACGGCGAGAACGTAACCGCGCCTTATGCAACCGCTCGGTCAGCTGACCGCGTCCAAGTATCACAGGGTCACTACGCGTACCGGGTTTGCCCCACTAACACCCGTAGGTTCTCATGCTGGGACGAAGAAATAGTTTTGACGGTCGTCACGGTGCCGCTCGTAAGGAAGTAGCCCCGCGTCAGGAGCGTAGGCATACGCCCTATAGCCATACGAGAGGATGCTTTGGACAGTCTTCTCTGGGTCCGGGTTGGACGCGCGGCCACCATAAATTTCCACGAACAAGACGGGACGATCGCGGCGCAACAGAGCATCCGCGCCGGCAATAACTGTGTGCTCAAATCCCTCAACATCGATCTTCAATAAACCGACCGGAGGCAACTGTAGGGAGTCCAGCGTCGTGCAGGGCACGCGGACACGGCGCTTGATCCGTTTGCGTCCAGTGTCTTTCATCGAACTGAACTCATTCTCTTTGGCGATGAAGAACTCAACCTCGCCGACGCTGTCGGCCGCAGCGCTTCGCAAGGTGCGCACACGGTCCTGCAGCCCGTTGGCGGCGATATTGGCAGATAGCCGCTCGTACACGCCGGGCGCCGGTTCGAGCGCCACTACCGGAGCGAACCGCGACCAGGCCATACTGTGCAGGCCGACGTTGGCGCCGACATCGACGATGCAGCGCTCCGGGTACAGCGCGAAATACAACGCAGCTGCAAGATCGATCTCTGGCTCCTCAAATGCACCCTTAATCCGGACGT
The DNA here is from genome assembly GCF_020217485.1 of Mycobacterium sp. WUMAC-067. GTDB lineage: Bacteria > Actinomycetota > Actinomycetes > Mycobacteriales > Mycobacteriaceae > Mycobacterium. Next base: position 111,888 of record NZ_JAEKMI010000015.1, read on the forward strand.
GGCGGCGGATAGCCGAGTGGCGATTGAACCAAATCTTCAGACCACGCCAATGCCACGGCGACAACGCACCAGGCAACATCCGGCGATTGATAGACAGATTTATGTACAACCGCGATTCGCCCACCCGTATACCCCTAGTCTCAGGTCCCGCTCGTGCTGCACTAGAGATTCGCCCCCCGCTTGTCTGCAACGGCAACGGCATTCTCAAGCCACTCGGCGGCTATCCTCTCCCGATCAACCGCTTCCCGGCCGGTTTTCGTCGAATGGATTGGTGCGGACACCCCTGAGTCCGTGACGGGCAGCCCCGCGCCAGGTACGTAAACATGGATATCTGCGAGTATCTCTGCGGAAACTGGTTTGTCCACGCGCCTCCGATCAGATCACCCAGACGTCGAACCACGCGCCAGCCGGAACATGACCGACCGAGTGGCGCTGCAGTACTTGTCCGGACGGGTACAACAGTACACCCAAGCGGCCGCCAGTTCGCTTTCTTATATGCAGGCCCCGAATCCTTTGCCAGGAACGCTTCAGCACCACCGCTTCATTCCGACCATGCGGCGCTATCTTGGTGACCTAGAACTGCGGTTCTTTCGACCGTAAACGACGAGATCGCTTGGGCTCTTACTTTGCCTTGATGGCGGCTTCAACAATTGCACTAACAGGTTCTGCATTGGCGGTATGACAAGCTCGCAAAACCGCAAGTATGCGAGCGATGTGCGCCGCCCAAACGGATAGCGATCATGCAACTCCCAAAAACGTCTCAAGTGACCAAAGGCCTCACGCGATGTGATTGCTGACCCGGCTCCGCTGGTATCAAAGCGGCATACCAACCGGCGGATCGTGATTGGCTCTTGAAGCAAGGCGGATCGGAGAATGAATTCCTGGTCGGCGAGTAGGCCGACGTCGAGGTCGTAGCCACCCAACTTGTTCACTAGCGCCGCCCCGAAGAACGCCGCTTGATGTGGGACGGTGTAGAAGCCAGAAAGGAACTTTCGCAGGTTGAAGGGCATCGGGCCCTGGAGGCGCCCGAGACTGTCTAGATAAACAAGACCGTAGCCCCATATGTCACGCATCGGCCCAAGGTCCGAGATTGCCTCGACGACTTCGGCGATCGCATCTGGATCGGAGAAGCGATCACCGGAGTTCATAAACCACAGCAGGTCACCTGTCGCATGGGCAATACCGCGGTTCATTGCGTCGTAACGCCCGCCGTCCGGTTCGGACTGCCAATGCGCGAAACTCGGCGTACAGCTGGATAGATACTCCACGACTTCAACGCCCGACCCGCCGTCGATCACGATGTGCTCGATGTGTCCCGCGTAACGCTGTGCCCGCACACTGTCCACCGTGCGCCTCAACCCGTGGAGGTCGTTCAACGAAATGGTGATCACCGAAACGGTCGGAACAGAGGCCACAGACTTCCCTCCCTGTGTGAGTGTCGCCGACGGCAGTCCCGAGGATCGACTATACATTCCGGAATACACTGCAGTGGTCAACCATCGGCTTTTGGTTTCGCGCATTTATATAACCTACGTTCGGGTACCGAGCTGACGGCTTGAGTGCTGAAGAACCAGGCTTCAACCAGTCACCGCTCCTCGACAGACCCTCCTGCCCGCGCAGCCGAATCGGCCGTCGGTCACCCAACTTCTGCGTGGTGGAATCTCATTGCCGTCCCGCAGCCGGTCCCAAAAATTGCCGACAGTTCCGTTAAACGTCCGGCTGTGGATCGCATTGGCCGGCTTGATGACCGGATCTTTCACGACCAACCGTTTTGGGCATCCGCCGACGCCAGAATCGAGTCACGTGCTGGTGCCCAACTTCGCGCTAGCTTCTTCGCGGCCTTGAGGCTCCCTTTGGCGAGATGGAAGCCAGCCATGGCATACTCAGGGCCTCGGCGTCCGCAGAATGTTGTGGTGCGGCGCTCGCCGGATCAGAACGGACTCGTCCAGCTGGCGAAGTTCCCAGTTAGGCCGCTTGGCTCCCTGTGCAACTAGCATTAAGCGGCAACACGCCATGTACCGCTGAATTGCGCAACTAGGAGCGAGACGGCTCCGATGATGGGACCATCTTCGGTGACAACGTTGCAGAATCGGGAATCTAGTGAAGCGAGCGCTCATAACCGGAATTACCGGACAAGACGGGTCCTACCTCGCAGAGTTGCTGCTGTGCAAGGGATACGAGGTTCACGGGCTCATCCGGCGAGCTTCGACGTTCAACACGGCACGGATAGACCACCTTTACGTCGACCCGCACCAACCGGGCGCACGCCTAACCTTGCACTACGGCGACCTCACCGATGGAACCCGCTTGGTGACCCTGCTCAGCACCATCGACCCCGACGAGGTGTACAACCTGGCTGCGCAATCACACGTTCGGGTCAGCTTTGACGAGCCAGTGCACACCGGTGATACCACAGGGATGGGATCGATCCGGCTGCTCGAAGCCGTTCGCTTGTCCCGAATCGACTGCCGCTTTTACCAGGCATCCTCGTCGGAGATGTTCGGGGCTTCGCCACCACCGCAGAACGAGCAAACACCGTTTTATCCGCGTTCGCCATACGGCGCGGCAAAAGTCTTCTCTTACTGGGCGACCCGCAACTACCGGGAGGCGTACGGCCTGTTCGCGGTGAACGGCATCTTGTTCAATCACGAATCACCCAGGCGCGGTGAGACATTCGTGACCCGAAAGATCACGCGAGCAGTTGCACGGATCAACGCCGGTGAACAGTCGGACGTCTATCTCGGTAATCTCGATGCCGTTCGAGACTGGGGGTATGCACCTGAGTATGTCGAGGGCATGTGGCGGATGCTGCAGGCCCCTGACCCCCAGGATTTCGTCCTGGCGACGGGACGCGGTTATACTGTTCGCGAGTTCGCTCAGACCGCCTTCGACCACGCCGGCCTCGACTGGCAGAAGTATGTGAAATTCGACGACCGTTATCTGCGGCCCACGGAAGTGGATTCGCTGATCGGCGATGCCACCAAGGCCGCCCAATCGCTCGGATGGAAGGCTTCCGTGCACAGTGGCGATCTGGCGCGAATCATGGTGGACGCCGACATCGCCGCTTTGGAGTGCGATGGAAGGCCATGGATCGACAAACCGGCCCTCGCGGGTTGGGCATGATCACAATATGAACTCGTCAGTCGGCGTCCTTGACCGCGGATCACCGGTATACATAGCGGGGCACCGCGGTCTGGTGGGGTCCGCTTTGGTGCGTCGGTTTGAGGCCGAAGGATTCACGAATCTTCTTGTGCGGTCACACAATGAACTCGACTTGATGGACCGGGCCGCGACTTTTGACTTCGTCCTCGAGTCAAGACCGCAGATCGTCATCGATGCCGCGGCCAGGGTCGGCGGCATCATGGCGAACAACACTTATCCCGCCGATTTCTTGTCCGAGAACCTGCAGATCCAGGTCAACCTGCTTGATGCTGCAGTCGCCGCGAGGGTGCCTCGGTTGCTGTTCCTCGGATCCTCGTGCATCTACCCAAAACTCGCTCCGCAGCCCATCCGGGAGAGCGCGCTGCTCACCGGCCCGCTAGAGCCGACAAACGACGCCTACGCAATTGCGAAGATCGCGGGAATCCTTCAGGTGCAGGCGGTTCGGCGCCAACACGGCCTAGCGTGGATTTCGGCGATGCCAACCAACCTGTATGGACCCGGTGACAACTTCTCCCCTTCAGGTTCACACCTGCTCCCAGCTCTGATCCGTAGGTACGAGGAGGCGAAGGCGAGCGGAGCTCGGAGGGTGACGAACTGGGGCACCGGAACCCCAAGGCGAGAGTTGTTGCATGTCGACGACTTAGCTAATGCGTGCCTATACCTTCTCGAACACTTCGACGGCCCGGAACACGTCAACGTGGGCACCGGTGTCGATCACAGCATCAGCGAGATCGCCGAGATGGTGGTTGCCGCGGTTGGCTTTACCGGAGAAACGGACTGGGACCCAAGGAAACCGGACGGAACACCACGCAAGCTGCTGGATATCTCAGTGTTATGGGACGTGGGCTGGCGGCCCAAGATCGCCCTGCGCGAGGGCATCGAGACGACGGTAGCGTGGTATCGGGCCAACGCAGCTGCGGCGCGACAATAGAGCGCGTACGAGACGTATATCTGTATCGTCAGTTCCCCGAGGGGCATTCTCCTCGAGCATTCGCATGTTAGTGTGATGCGATGCAATTGCTGGATCAGGTTCGATTGATCGCGCGCGCCGCTCCTTCTGAGCTGTTACGCTACTTCTCTGAGCGCAATTGGAAACGCAAATTCGTCAAACAGCTTGAATCACTTAATGTAAGTGTAGTTTTTGACATAGGCTCAAACACGGGGCAATACGCTGCTGGCCTCCGCAAAGCGGGCTACAAAGGTCGAATGGTCTCGTTTGAGCCGCTCTCACAGCCATTTGCGGTGTTGGAAAGAAGGGCGTCGAAGGATCCGCTTTGGGATTGCCGGAGGTACGCACTGGGGGACGTCGACGGTACTGTGTCGGTAAATATCGCAGGCAATGCCGCGCAGAGTAGTTCCGTGTTGCCAATGCTGAAAAGCCACCAGGATGCCTTCCCCCCAGCGAATTACGTCGGCGTCGAAGACGTGGAAGTGTATCGGCTTGACCGCGTGGCGCCAGAAATTCTGCGGCCAACGGATGTAACTTTCCTCAAGATCGACGTCCAAGGTTTTGAGAGGCAAGTGCTTGCCGGTAGTGAATCGACGCTCGCCAACAGTTGTGTGGGCTTGCAACTCGAACTCTCGTTCCTGCCCCTGTATGAAGGGAGCATGCTGATCCCGGAAGCGCTCGAGTGGGCATATTCGATGGGCTTTACGCTAACCGGATTGCTGCCGTGTTTCATCGATCCACGGGACGGCCGGATGCTGCAAGCAGACGGCGTATTCTTGCGTGAGAAGAATTGATCGGACGATGTATTTATTCTGCTGTTTGAATCGGATCCAGATGAAGTGTCTATGGTCCGGACCGACGCCAAGTGGAAAGCCGTGAAGTAGCGTTATGACTGCGCCAATGTTTTCGATCATCGTCCCCACGTTCAACTCGGCCGCGACTCTGCACGCCTGCATCGAAAGCATCATGCGTCAGACGTATATCGACTACGAGCTGGTACTCGTCGATGGCGCTTCCACAGATGGAACCCTCGGGATCGCGAACAGTTTTGGCGCCGGACTCGGCGAACGTCTGGTCATCCACAGTGGACCGGACCAGGGTCCCTACGACGCCATGAACCGTGGCGTCGCGATGGCGACCGGGGCATGGGTCCTCTTCCTCGGATCCGACGACACTCTGCTTGAGCCGGCCACACTGGGGCTGGTGGCCGCCTACATTCGGAGCCATGAGCCCAGCGACCTGGTCTATGGCGATGTCGTCATGCGCTCAACCGGAGCCCGCCATGCCGGCGTCTTCGACCTCGATCGCCTGCTGTTTGAGACGAACCTGTGCCATCAGTCAATCTTCTACCGCCGCAAGCTCTTTGACGGCATCGGTCCCTATAACTTGCGCTATCCGGTCTGGGCTGATTGGGATTTCAACATCCGCTGCTTCTCCAACCCGGCGCTCGTGACCCGGTACATGGACATCGTCATAGCCGAGTACAACGACATGACCGGACTCAGTATGAGGCAGAGCACCGATAGGGAGTTCAGAAAGCGGCTGCCAATGTATTTTTGGGTGGCCGCCTGGGAGACTTGTGGCCGGATGCTGGCGTTCTTCCGGAAGAAAGAGAACCGTCGACTGGCGTTACGCGCCTTGCTGATCAGGTCCAGAGCCGCATCGAAGGCGCGGATACAGCACTAGCGCAGGCTCGTTGCCATCCCGCTCGTTCGTCGGGGAGCGGCGATTGTGTGCCCGAACGTTTATGCGCTGGCTTCGGCGGCCAGCCGATAGCCACGCACAGCTAACGGGATGAACACCGCAAGCAGCACGACCGCCCAACTGAGCGTTATCGTCAGGGGCCACGCGATCGGCCCGCCGTGGGCTAGCGCCCGCATCGTCTCGATAGGCGGCGATATCGGTTGCATGCGGATGATTGGCCGAACCCAGTCGGGGAAGAGGCCAATCGGAGTGGCGCCCGGATTGACGAATGCCATCGAGAACGTGATGGCCAGTAACCACGTCATTGCGGTGCGGCCATTGTTGCGTACCGCCATCGCCATCACTACAGCCGTGAACCCCGTCACCACAATCGACGGGACCAGAATGAAAGCCAGTGCCGCAGGCCAGCCATTTGTGAAGCGCAGCCCCATCGCCAGCCCGATTGCGGTAATCAGGATGGTGCCGATGAACGCGCGCACGACCTCCGATAGCACCCAGCCGGTGATCGCGCTCGCCCGATGGATCGGCAGCACCCATATCCGGCTGAGCAGATGCGACTCGCGGTCCGTGGTGATGCCGACCGAGTTGCCCAGAGAGCCGAAGAGGGCGGATATTACCGCACACATGGGCACTATGCCGTAGACGCTCTCGACGCCCGTGACCTCGTGCACCCGGCCGCCCAGCACAATTTGATACGCGAACAGTAGGAAGACAGGGAGGAGCAGTGACCCCATCAAGACCGCTTGGTCACGCCGCCATCGTAGAAGTAGCCGACCGGCATGCACCCAGCTTTGAATGAGCAGGGACGCTAGTGGCTGGGGGTGATGCGTCACTAGCCGCGCCTTTGCATTCGCAGCGCGATCGCGCCAAAGATCAACACCATGCCCGCACACCAGGCCAGGGTGGCAGCCAAGTTGCCGCCCAGCACCTTTCCGCCGGCCAGGCCGCGCAGTGTTTCGGCGAACTGTGACACGGGCTGGTTTCGGACGTACGGGCGCAGCCAATCTGGGAAAGTCTTCTCGGGGGCGAGTCCGGTGGAAAGCATGAACAGCAGAAGCTGGGGGACAAACAGAAGGTGACTGGCACCCTGGACACTGTTTGCGCTCGATCCGAGCGCGTCGGCACCGAGCGCCACGGCCAAGCACAGCAGCAGGGCTATGACCAGGAACGCTATCGCGTAGCCGAATCCACCGGTCATGCGAAAACCGAATACGTATCCGGCAACCATCGCCACCACCAGGGCGAGCATTCCCCGCATCAGGGTGGCAGTCACGCGGGCAGTCACCGTCGCCGCAGCTGCGACCGGCAACGTACGCATCCGTTCGCCGAACCCGCACAGGTGGTCGCGTGAAGCGCGGTCGGCGGTTAGCAGCCCAACGACGATCATCGACTGGACCACCACGGCGGGCAGCAGATATTGCGAATAACTGATGTGTCCCGTGTCGATCAAACCGTGTAGCGCCACCCCAAAGCCCACCAAATACGCTGCTGGCGAGAGGATCTCGAAGATCATCTCGCCGTCACGTGCCGCAGATTTCAACGAACGTTCTGTGAGTGCGGTCACAGCGCTCATGAACGGGTGACGGTCCGTTCGGTGAGGTGCAGGAAAGCTTCGTCGAGCGAGGGCTTGCGCAGCGAAATGTCGGCGAGTTCGAGGCCGAGCGCGTCGACCCGGCGAAACACCTCGACCAAAGTCGACACCCCGTCGGGGGCGAACACCGACACCGAGCTCGTGTCGTTGTCGATCTCAATCCCTTCGAGCCCGGTCAAGGCCGCCGCGACCCGGGACAGCTCGGCGGGATTGGTCGGGGTCACCTGACAGTAGCTGGTGCCCACGGCGTGCTTGAGCTCCTCGGCGGTGCCGCTGGCGATCACCTGCCCGTGATCGATGACGACGATCGAGTCGCTCAGCACGTCGGCTTCTTCCAGATACTGGGTGGTCAGCAGCACGGTCATGCCCTGCACCGTCAACGAACTCACTAGGGCCCATACGTCTCGGCGGCTGCGCGGGTCGAGCCCGGTGGTCGGCTCGTCGAGAAAGAGCACCTTCGGCGGCACCACCAGGGCGCTGGCCAGGTCTACGCGTCGGCGCATACCTCCGGAATAAGTCGCGACCCGCCGATCGGCGGCGGCGACGAGATCGAACCGTTCTAGTAGGTCGTCAGCGCACGTCTTCGCCCGGCGGCGATTCAGCCCGCGCAGCCTGCCGAATAGCACCAAATTTTCTCGGCCCGTAAGCATGGGGTCCAGTCCGGTGAACTGCCCGGCCATCCCGATGCTGGCCCGTACGTCGGCTGGCTCACGGGCGATGTCGTGCCCGGCGACGCTGGCTCGGCCTGAGCTGGGGCGGATCAGCGTGGACAGGATGTTGATCGTGGTGGTCTTCCCGGCACCATTGTGGCCGAGTAGCCCGCACACCGTTCCGGCGGGAACCGAGAAGTCCACGCCATTCAGCGCGAGCATGTCGCGTCCAAATGTCTTTGTGAGGCCGACAACCTCGATCGCCAAAGGGCTCACGGTAGAAGTATTTCACGGTGCGTACCGACGCGTTGGCGGTATGGGTTGATAGCTCTGCTGATGTAATCCAAATCCGTTTTCAGCGGGCGAGTTCCGAATGTGCGGGGCAAAATCATTGGCATCCAACCTTTCTCACCACGTGCTTCGCTGAGAACGTCACCCAGGCAACGAGAAACGCGAGGAGCAAATTAGACGGTCGACCGGGGGATGGGGATCTCGGCCGTGGGGGCGTCCGCGTCGTCGTCCTCGCGCAGCAGGGTGCGCACCGACGGGCGCGTGCCCACCGAGCGGAGCAACAGGCTGGCCGGCCGCGGCCGAACCAACAGCGGCCACCAGAACCACCGCCCGAGCAGGGCAGCGATGGTAGGAGTCATGAACGACCGCACGATCAAGGTGTCGAACATCAGGCCCAGGCCGATCGTGGTACCGACCTGACCGATGATGCGCAAGTCGCTGACCACCATCGATGCCATGGTGAACGCGAACACCAGGCCCGCGTTCGTCACGACCTTTCCGGTACCGCCCATCGCGCGAATGATGCCCGTGTTGATGCCGGCGGCTATCTCCTCTTTCATGCGGGACACCAACAGCAGGTTGTAGTCCGACCCGACAGCCAGCAAGACGATGACCGACATCGGCAGCACCATCCAGTACAGCTCGATGCCGAAGATGTATTGCCAGATTAGGACCGACAACCCGAAGGAGGCGCCCAACGAAAGGGTCACCGTGCCCACGATGACAAGGGCGGCGATAAAACTTCGGGTGATGATGAGCATGATGATGAAGATCAGACACAGCGCGCCAACGCCGGCGATCAAGAGGTCGTAGGTCGAACCGTCCCGGAAGTCCTTGAAGGTCGACGCGGTACCCGCGATATTGATCTTGGCGTTTTCGAGGGGCGTGTTCTTGAGCGCTTCTTCGGCCGCCTGCCTGATCTTGTCGATGCGGGCCACGCTTTCCGACGTTGCCGGGTCACCGCGGTGCGAAATGATGAAGCGGGCGGCCTTTCCGTCCGGCGACAAGAATTGGCTCATCGCTTTCTTGAAGTCCGCATTGTCGAAGATGTCCGGCGGCAGATAGAACGAGTCGTCATTTTTGGAGGCGTCGAAAGCCTCGCCCATGGCAACGGCGTCCTTGTTGTTGCTGTCCATCTGGCCGATGATCCCGGACATGGTGCTGTGATTGGTTAGCATCATCTGTCGCATATCCTCGGACATCGCGATCATCGGCGGGTACTGCTCGAGCAGCTGCGGCATCAGCTTGTCCATATTGTCGAGATCTTTGAGAAGATCCGTCAGTTTGTCGCTGAGCGTATCGACGCCGTCGAGAATTTCGAAAATTTGTCGCAACGACCAGCATATCGGGATGTCATAGCAGTGCTTTTCCCAGTAGAAATAGCTGCGCAAGGGCCGGAAGAAATCCTCGAAGTCGGACATGTGGCCGCGTAGCTCATAAATGACTTCGGCCATTTCCTTGGTCTTGACGATCGTGTCGTGCGTGATATCCGTCATGCGCTTCTGCAATGAATAGATGCGCTTCATGATCTCGATTTGCTTGGCCATCATGTCCGCCTGGACGAGCATGTCGTCCATACGCAGCTGCATGTATTTGATGTCTTGACTCATCATCGCCTGCTGCATGCTGAGCAGGAACGGGATCGACGTGTGCTGGATCGGTGTTCCCTCCGGCCGCGTGATGCCCTGCACCCGAGAAATCCCGTGAACCCCGAAGATTGCCTTGGCAAGCCTGTGCAGCACTAGGAAGTCCGCCGAGTTTCGCAAGTCGTGATCGGCCTCGATCATCACGATTTCGGGCATCATCCGCGATTGATTGAAGTGACGATCGGCGGCCGCGTACCCGACGTTGGCGGGAACGCTGTTGGGCATATACAGCCGGTTGTTGTAGCTCGTCTTATAACCGGGCAAAGTGGCCAGGCCGACGATGGCGATCGCTATCGTCGCGCACAGAATGGGCGCGGGCCAGCGGACGATCGCCGTGCCGATCCGGCGCCAGCGGCCGAACCCGATCGTGCGCGTCGGGTCGAATAATCCGACGCCACCACCGACGGTCAGCACCGCCGGAACCAGGGTCAGGGCGATCAGGACGGAAATCAGCATGCCCAACGAGCAAGGCAGGCCCATGGTTTGGAAGATGGGCATGCGGGTGAAGCTCAGGCACAACATGGCCCCGGCGATCGTCAGACCGGAGCCCAAAACCACGGGGGAGACGCTGCGATAGGTGGTGAAGAACGCGGTTTCCCGGTCCTCGCCGGCCTGACGCGCCTCTTGATAGCGGCCGAAGAAGAAGATCGCGTAGTCGGTTCCGGCGGCCATTGCCAGTGCCACCAGCAGGTTGACGGCAAAGGTTGAGAGTGCGATGAGGTTGTGGTCGGCGATAAAGGCGATGACACCGCGCGCGGCAAAGACTTCGATGCCCACCGTGAGCAGCAACAGGATCACGGTGATCACCGAGCGGTACACGAAAAGCAGCACGATGAAAATGATCAAGGCGCCGATCATCGTCATCTTCAGAATGGATCGGTCGCCGGCGAGCTGCATATCGGAAAACAGCGCCGCCGGGCCGGTCACATAGGCCTGAATTCCGGGAGGCGGCGGCGTCCGCTCGATGATGTCGCGGATCGCCGCGACAGATTCCTGACCCTGGGTGGTGCCCTGGTTGCCCGCCAGATTCAACTGCACATAGACGGCCTTGCCGTCGGGACTTTGGGCGCCCGCCGCGGTGAGGCGGTCCCCCCACAAATCCTGCACGTGCTCGATGTGCTTGGTGTCGCTTTTGAGCTCACGAACCAATTTGGCGTAGTAGGCGTGCGCAGAGTCTCCGAGCTGCTGCTGCCCCTCGATCACCAGCATCGCGAAGCTGTCGGAATCGGACTCCTTGAAGTCCCTGCCCATGCGCTGCATGGCCTGGACCGCCGGGGCGTCCTGAGGGGCCAGCGGCACCGAATGCTGTTGGCCGACGATCTCGAGCCGCGGGACGCCGAAGGTCACCAGCAGGGTCAGCGCCACCCACCCGATGATGATGAGCGCCGCAAAGCGACGGATGTTCCGGGCGATGCGGGGAGGCCGAGTCCCTTGGGTCGTCATGCGGCCCCCAGCGTGTCTGCGGCGCTATCGCCCTGCGCCACGATGTTCCCCACGGTTGCTGTTCCCATCCTGAAGTGGAAAGCCGCCACTTATTGCGACTGCTTGAGCAGCAACGAACGCACCAACGGACGAGGCCCCGTGGGACGCAGCATCGTGCTGGCGGGGCGGGGGCGTACCAGCTGTGGCCACCAGAACCAGCGCCCCAGCAATGCAGCCACAGAGGGCGTCATGAATGCGCGCACCACCAAGGTGTCAAACAACAGTCCCAAACCGATGGTGGTCCCCAATTGGGCGATGCTGCGCAGGTCGCTGACCACCATCGAGGCCATGGTGAATGCGAACACCAGGCCGGCGTTCGTCACGACCTTGCCGGTGCCGCCCATGGCGCGAATGATTCCGGTGTGGATTCCGGCGGCCAATTCCTCCTTCATGCGGGAGACCAGTAGCAGGTTGTAGTCGGAGCCGACCGCCAACAGCACGATCACCGAGGTGGACAGCACCGTCCAGTGCAGCTGCATGCCAAGCAGGTACTGCCAGACCAACACGGACAGCCCGAAGGATGCCCCGAGGGATAGCAAAACCGTGCCGACGATCACCATGGCGGCAATAAAACTTCGCGTCATGATCAGCATGATGATGAAGATGAGGCAGATCGCGGAGACGCCGGCGATCAGGAGGTCGAACTTGGATCCGTCCACCAAATCTTTGGTGATCGCCGCCGTGCCGGTGAGATAGATCTTGGCGTTTTCGAGGGGCGTTCCCTTGAGCGATTCTTCGGCCGCCGTCTTGATCTGCTCCACCCGCGAGAGGCCCTCGGGTGTCGCCGGGTCACCCCGCTGCGAGATGAGCAGGCGGAAGTCCTTCCCGTCCGGCGACATGAACACCTTCTCGACCCGCTTGAAGGCGTCGGAGCCGTTGATGATCCCCGGCGGCAGGTAGAAGGAATCGTCGTTTCTGGAGGCATCGAACGCCTGTCCCATGACACTCGGATCCTTGGCGCTCGAATCCATCTGGCCCATCACCCCGGACATGGTGCTGTGCATGGTCAGCATCATGTTGCGCATGCCCGACATGGTTTCGATCATGGGCGGGATCTGCATGACCAGTTGCGGAAGGATCATGTCCAGCTGGTCGAGGTTTTTCACCATCTCGCCCAATTTGTCGCTGATCTCGTCAACGCCGTCGAGCGCATCGAAGATGGACCTCAGGGAGTAACAAATCGGAATGTCGTAGCAGTGTTTTTCCCAGTAGAAATAGCTGCGAATCGGCCGGAAGAAATCCTCGAAATCCGAAACACGATCCCGCAGCTCCGACGTGATGTCCTGCATTTCATGCGTCGTCTGGACCATGTGGTGGGTCGTGGCGACGAGTTCCTTCATCAGGCCCAGCATGTGCTGCATGATGCCGATCATTTTCCCGAGCTCTTCGGCCTGGACGAGCATGTCGTTCATGCGGTCTTTTTGGAAGGCCATGTTCTGCATCTGGCTGGCCTGACCCATGCTGATGATCCACGGAATCGTGGTGTGTTGCAGGGGAACACCTTCGGGACGGGTGACGGTCTGCACCGTGGCAATCCCCGGAACCCCGAGCACGGCCTTGGCAACTTTGTTGATCACCAACATATCGGTCGGATTACGCAAATCATGATCGGTCTCGACCAACAGAATCTCGGGCATTTGCATCCGCTGGCCCGGAAAGTGCCGCGCCGCCGCCGCGTACCCCACATTGGCGGGAATGCTTTGCGGAATGAATTTCTGGTCGTCATAACTGGGGTGGTAATTCGGTAGGGCCAACAGGCCGATCAGTGCAATGGCCAACGAGGCAACCAGAATGGGCGCCGGCCACCGGACGATGGCCGTACCGATCCGTCGCCACCGGCGGGCCGAGATCGCCCGCCGAGGCTCGAACAGGCCGAACCGGGCTCCGGCGGCCAGCAGCGCCGGCCCCAGCGTCAGCGCAATCAGCACCGCAACCGCTATGCCGACCGCGCACGGGATACCGAGCGGTTGGAAAAACGGGAGACGGGTGAAGCTGAGGCAGAGCACCGCGCCGGCAATGGTCAAGCCGGAGGCCAACACAACCTTCGCGACCCCAGCGAAAGTGGTGTAAAAGGCGTCTTCGCGACTTTCACCGGCCTGCCGAGCCTCTTGATATCGGCCGACGAAGAAAATGCCGTAGTCGGTTCCCGTCGCGATGACGGCGGCGACCAGCAAGTTGACGGCAAAAGTGGTAAGGCCGACCAGCCCGAGATGGCCGAGAAGCGCGACCATTCCGCGCGCGATCTGCAATTCCAGACCGACGATGAGCAACAGAAGGATGACGGTGACAATCGATCGATAAACGATCAGCAACGTCAGGAAAATCACGCAAAGGCTGGCCAAAGTCACCAGCATGACCGTCTTCGCGCCGGCGCTGTTCATGTCCGCGACGATGGCCGCGGGTCCGGTGACATAGACCTTGAGCCCGGGCGGGGGAGAAGCCTCCTGCACGATCTTTCTCACTGCGGCCACAGATTCGTCGCCCGCGGCCGCGCCCGCGTTTCCGTTCAGGTTCACCTGAACGTATGCGGCTTTGCCGTCCTGGCTTTGCGCGGCGCCGCGGGTAAGCGGATCGCCCCAGAAGTCCTGGACATGCTGCACGTGCGTGCGGTCGGCCTCCAACTGGCGAACCAAGCGGTCGTAATACTTGTGCGCGTCGTCGCCCAGTTGCTGTTGGCCCTCCAGCAGGACCATGGCCATGGCGCCGGTGTTGGTTTCCTTGAAATCCTCGCCCAGGCGTTCCATCGCCTTGAACGACGGTGCGCCCAAAGGACTTAGCGACACCGCATGCTCGGCCGAAACCTTTTCCAGCGAGGGGACGGCGACGCTGATGAGGACGGCGATGCCGAGCCAACCCAAGATGATGGGCACCGACAAGCGGTGGATGATCCGCGCCACCCGTGATCGCGCGGCAGGCCGCTGGGTCTCCAATTGCTCGGTACTCATGTCGCCGTCAGCACGCAGTAGGTGAACGCGTTCAATTGGTGCGAGATCCTCTCGGTCTTGACAACGCCGTCTACCACGATGCGGCAGCCAAGAGTGTCGCTATTGCCCTGCGCCACTACGTTTCCCACGATTGACGGCAACGTCGTCGAGATGTCGAACGTCCACGGCAGCGCGATGCCGGTGATGTGGTTCGGCTCGCCGTTGGCGTCAAAGTAGCTGATGTCGGCCGTCGTCCCCGCCGGCCCGAAGACTTCGTATTTCACGTGCTTGGGGTTGAAGGGTTTGGTGTCCTGTTGCCGTGATTCGGCGTACGAGGGGCGGCGCTCGGAACCGAAAACGCCGTGCAGCCGCGAAACGGTCATGCCCCCGGCAATGACGACGGCCACGATCACCAGCGGAATCCACAGCCGCTTCAGAAAACCGAATATCGCGGCGCCCTTTTGGGGACGATTCGGTAGGCGGCCAGTTTGCTGCGTGGGTTCGGGCGAAGATCGGCGAGCAAAGCCCAAGAAACCGCGTCGCCGGCCAGACGGTTGGCTAATTTCTCGTCCTTCCGCGATGGTGTTGTCGGGCCGGGCCCGCACATCGGAGTCGACCACTGCACCCCCTTCAGCCGTCTTCATGTCCGTGCGGGCTTCGCCCCCGAACATGCAACTACAGACCGGTAGCAACACGCCAGACTGCGGCGCCTCGAATGCGGTGCACGTCGCCGACCAGTCGTGCCTCTGTCACCTCATGCGAGCCCCGCCCCCGGGGAGCGCGACCAGGTCTTGATGAGTAAACCACGCCTGTCGCTTCCGTATCAGTGCTTTGCCAACGCGATACGGGATCGTAATGGATACCACCTGCGTAAACGGCATTTTGCTGACCTATCCGTCCCGCACAGCGGTCGGCAACGCCGCGCACCCACCTAAGCACAGCAGTCATCACGTGTCACCGGCCGGGAGGGTTCAAACGCGCCCCGCCGGGAGCCGGCGGGTTCGCCTCCGGGTGATTTTCGCCCCCTCACGCGTTCGGCTAGGATGTGAGACGACAAGCACAATAACTTCATCGGCCTGAAGGACGTGCCTGCCCCAATAGCGATATTTCGCAATCAACGCCATTGATGCAGGTCACTGCTGCGAATTCAGGGGCATCGGGGCCCTCCGCACACCAATCATTCGATGGCGCCAAGAGCCTTCCAGGTCACACCAGGAACTTTCCCCAAACCGCCGACGGGCAGTGTTGCCCTCCACTATGGTTTGGAGCTGTTCCACTCATGTCCACTATGTATCTGGAGAATTGTGAGCATCAATCCATTCGACGACGACAACGGCAGCTTTTTCGTCCTGGTGAACGACGAAGAGCAACACAGCTTGTGGCCGGCCTTCGCCGATGTTCCAGCGGGCTGGCGAGTGGTACACGGGGAAGCCGATCGAGCTGCGTGTTTGGAATACATCGAGCAGCATTGGCCCGACATCAGGCCGAAGAGCCTGCGGGACAAGCTCGCAACGGGTCGGGGTTTTGACCAGTAGCCAGCCGGGGTATGGGGCGGGTGGTGGAGACTTGGGGGAGTCGATGGCGAGGGATGATCGGACGCTGCCATTAACACGCGGGCAGCTTGATATCTGGCTATCCCAAGAAGCAGGCTTCGCCGGCACCCAGTGGCAGCTCGGTCTCCTGGTCAAAATCGACGGCCCCGTCCATCGGGACGCCTTCCAGCAGGCACTCACCCAAGCCGTCAGCGAGGCCGAACCGGGCAGGGTCTCGTTCTTCGAGGTCGACGGCCAAGTCGTCCAGAAGCCGATCGACTACCCCCACGTCGAACTCGAGTTTCACGACCTGACGAGCGCGGCGGATCCGGTGCAGGAAGCCCGCGAAATGTCTTCCTCCATCCAGCGCACGCCGATGCCGTTGAACGGCCAAATGTTCAAATTCGTGCTATTTCAAACTGGGCACGAGGAATTCTATTTGTTTGGTTGCTGCCACCACATTGCCATCGACGGTCTGGGCATGGCCTTGGTGTGCCGCCGGGTGGCGACTATCTATTCCGCGATGGTGGCGGGAAAACCAATTCCCGACGCCTACTTCGGTTCGGCGCAGGACCTGGTCGACCTCGAGTCCGAGTACGAGGCTTCCGAGGACTACCTCCAAGACAAGGCCTACTGGAGCGAGCACCTTCCGCCGGAGAGCGGACCCGTCGATCGGCTGCCCGACACCGCGGGCGAGCAGGACCACTACTCGCCGTCCGCGTCGGTCCAGTTGGACCCGTCCGTCGCCAACCGGATCAAGGAGCTGTCCAAAAAGCTGGCCATCCGCCGGTTTTCGGTCACCACCGCCGCTTGCGCCCTGCTGGTGCGCGGATGGTCGGGCAGCGGCTCGGAGGTGGCGCTCGACTTCCCGGTCAGCCGGCGCGTGCGCCCGGAGTCGAAGACGCTTCCCGCGATGCTGGCCGGTGTCGTGCCGCTGGTGCTGGCGACGGAGCCGACAACGACGGTCGCCGACTTCTGCAAGCACGTGGACAAGCGGATCCGCGAACTGCTGCAGCACCAGCGCTTCCCGGTGCACACCCTCGAGGGCGACGGGCTGCGCCAGGCGCCGAACCGCGTCGGCATCAACTTCATCCCGTCCCGGCTGACCCTGGACCTGGCCGGCTCCCCGGCGACGGCGTCGTACACGAACCACGGCCCGGTCGGGCACTTCGGCCTGTTCTTCCTCGGCGCCGGAGACCAGCTCTTCCTCAGCACCGCGGGCCCCGGTCAACCGTTCGCAAGCTTCGGCGTCGCCGACCTGGCGGGCCGGCTGCAGCAGATCCTGGCGGCCATGACCGCCGACCCGGAGCGGCCGCTGTCGTCGATCGACCTGCTGACCCCCGACGAGCCTGCGCTCATCGACCAGTGGAGCAACCGGCCGGCGTTGGCCGAGCCCGCGCCCGCCCCGGTGTCGATCCCGGCCGCGTTCGCCGAACACGTGCAGGCCGCGCCCGACGCGCTAGCCGTGACCTTCGGCGACCACTCGCTGACCTACGCGGAGCTCGACGAGGCGTCGAACCGGTTGGGGCACTTGCTCGCCGGCCACGGCGTGGGCCCCGGCGACTGCGTGGCGGTGATGTTCCCCCGCTGCGCGGACGCCATCGTCTCGATGCTCGCGGTGCTCAAGACCGGGGCGGCCTACGTGCCGATCGACCCCGCGCATGCGTCGTCGCGGATGGACTTCGTCCTCACCGACGCTGCACCCAGCGCGGTGATCACCACGGCGGACCTGCGCCCGCGACTGGACGGCCATGACGTTTTCGTCGTCGATGTGCACGATCCCGAGATAGACGCCCAACCCGACACCGCGCTGCCGAACCCGGCCCCCGAGAACGTCGCCTACATCATCTACACGTCCGGAACCACCGGAACCCCCAAGGGCGTGGCGATCCCGCATCTCAACGTCACGTGGCTGACCGAGTCGCTCGACGCCGCCCTGCCGCCCGGAAATGTCTGGACGCAAAGCCATTCCTCGTCCTTCGACTTCTCGGTGTGGGAGATCTTCGGCGCGCTGCTGCGGGGCAGGCGGCTGCTGGTGGTGCCCGAATCGGTGGCGTCCTCCCCGCAGGACTTCCACGACCTGCTGGTCGCGGAGAAAGTCAGCGTCCTGACCCAGACCCCGTCGGCGGTGGCGATGCTGCCGGCCGAGGACCTGGAGTCCACGGCGTTGGTGGTGGCAGGCGAGGCCTGCCCGACCGACGTCGTCGACCGGTGGGCGGCGCCCGGGCGGGTGATGATCGATGCCTACGGCCCGACCGAAACCACGGTCTGCGCGTCGATCAGCACACCGCTGACGCCGGGCTCCCCGGTGGTGCCGATCGGCTCCCCGATAGCCGGGGCGGCGATGTTCGTGCTCGACAAGTGGCTGCAGCCCGTGCCCGCCGGCGTGGTCGGCGAGTTGTACCTGGCGGGTCGGGGCGTCGGGCACGGCTACGTGCGCCGGGCCGGCCTGACGGCCTCGCGGTTTGTGGCCAACCCCTTCGGCGGGCCGGGGGCACGCATGTACCGCACCGGTGACCTGGTGTGCTGGGGTCCCGACGGGCAGCTGCAGTACCTGGGCCGCGTCGACGAGCAGGTCAAGATCCGCGGCTACCGCATCGAACTCGGCGAGATCCAAGCGGTTTTGGCCGGCCTCGACGGAGTGGACCAGGCCGCCGTGGTCGCCCGCGAGGACCGCCCCGGCGACAAGCGCCTCGTCGGCTACATCACCGGCACCGCCGACCCCGCGGCGCTGCGCGCCCAGCTGGCCGAAAAGCTTCCGCCCTACATGGTGCCGACCGCGGTGATGGTGCTCGACGCCCTGCCGTTGACCGGCAACGGGAAACTCGACAAGCGCGCCCTGCCGTCGCCGGAATACACCGCGAGCGAGTACCGCGCTCCGGCCGACGCGATCGAGGAGATCCTGGCCGACATCTACGCCCAGGTGCTCGGGGTGGAGCGCGTCGGTGTGGACGACTCGTTCTTCGACCTGGGCGGCGACAGCATCCTGTCGATGCAGGTGGTGTCCCGGGCCCGGGCGGCCGGCGTGATCTGCCGCCCGCGGGATGTCTTCGTCGAGCAGACGGTGGCCCGGCTGGCGCGGGTGTCCGAGGTGGCCGTCGACGGCGAGCTCGGCGCGGCCGACGAGGGGATCGGCCCGGTGGTGGCCACCCCGATCATGCGGTGGCTGCAGACCATCGACGGCCCGATCGACGAGTTCAACCAGGCCATGGTGTTGGCGGCGCCCGCCGGGGTGAGCGCCGACGACGTGGCGGTGGTGCTGCAGGCCTTGCTGGATCGCCATCCCATGCTGCGGCTGCGCGTGCAGGACGACGGCTCCGGCGGCTGGTCGCTCGAGGCGCCCGAGGCCGGCTCGGTGCAGGCCGGCGACTGCCTGCGCACGGTCGACGCGCTCTCCGACGCGGAGCTCGTCGAGGCCCGCTCCCGGCTCAACGTGGCCGACGGGATCATGCTGAGCGCGGTATGGGCAAGTGCGACAAACCAATTGGCGTTGATTATCCACCACCTGGCCGTCGACGGTGTGTCGTGGCGGACCCTGATCGAGGACCTCAACATCGCCTGGGTCCAGCATCACAACGCCCAACCGGTGGCGTTGCAGGCGCCCGGAACCTCGTTCGCCCGGTGGTCGTCGCTGCTGGCCGAGCACGCGAAGGATCCGGCGGTCCTCGAGCAGGCCGACGCGTGGCGGGAGGTCGCCGCCACCCCGGCGGCGTTGCCGGCCCCCGGGGCGGAGGACACCTACGCGAACGCCGGACAATTGTCGGCGTCGCTCGACGTCGAGACGACCCGCCTGCTGCTGGGGGAGGTGCCCGCGGCGTTCCACGCCGGCGTGCAGGACATCCTGTTGATCGCGTTCGGCCTGGCGTTCACGGAGTTCCTGGGGTCCGTGGGGACCGTGACGCCGATCGGCATCGACATCGAAGGCCACGGGCGCAACGAAGAGATAGCCTCCCGCGTGGATCTATCCCGCACCGTCGGCTGGTTCACCACCAAATACCCTGCGGCACTGTCGATTACCGGCCGGCTGAACTGGTCGAAGGTGGCGGCGGGGGACGCCGCGCTGGGCGCGGTGATCAAGGACGCCAAGGAACAACTGCGCTCCCTGCCCGACGGCCTCACCTACGGGCTGTTGCGCTACCTGAACAGCGAGGTCGGCCTGCAGGGCTCCGACCCCGTGATCGGGTTCAACTACCTGGGCCGATTGGCCGCGGGGGCAGACCTCTCCGAGGACCTGTGGCGCGTCAGCGAGGACAGCCTGTCGTCGGCCGCCGTGGCAACGGCGGTGGCGATGCCGTTGGCGCACACGGTGGAACTCAACGCCGGCACCATGGACACCGAGGCCGGCCCGCTCCTGCACGCCAACTGGAGGTGGGCGACCTCGGCGCTGACCGACGAGCAAGTAAATCGGTTGAGCCAGTTGTGGTTTGAGGCCCTGAACGGCATCTGCGCGCACGTGCGGGCCGGCGGCGGCGGCTTGACCCCGTCCGACATCGCGCCCGCCCGGCTGGACCAGAAGCAGATCGACGAGCTGTGCCGCCAGCACCAGGTCGCCGACGTGCTGCCGCTGAGCCCCGTGCAGCAGGGGTTGTTGTTCCACACCAGCTTCGCGGCCGAGCTCGAAGACCTCTACGCGGTGCAGCTCGGCATCACCGTGAGCGGCAGCCTGGACGCGAAGCGGCTGCGCGAGGCCGTGCAGACCGCCGTCAACCGCCACCCCAACCTGGTGGCCCGCTTCTTCGACGAATTCGGCGAGCCGGTGCAGATCATCCCGGCCGAGCCCGAAATGGCTTGGCGCTACGTCGAATTGGACGGCGGCACCGACCGAGTCGACCAGCAGCTCGAGGAGTTGGCCGCCGAGGAACGCACCGCCGTGTGCGACCTGGCCGGCCAACCCGCCTTCCGGGCCGCGTTGATCCGCATCGCCGACGACCGGCACCGGCTGCTGTTCACCATCCACCACATCGTGATCGACGGCTGGTCGCTGCCGGTCCTGCTGCGCGAGGTGTTCGCCGGCTACTACGGGCAGCGGCTGCCCGCGCCGCCGTCGTACCGCAGCTACCTGATGTGGTTGGCCGCCCAGGATCACGGCGCCGCGCAAGCCGCGTGGCGCGAGGCGCTGGCCGGATTCGAGGCGCCCACCCTGGTGGCCCCGCCGGGCAAGATCGGGCGGCGCGCCGTTGCCACCTATACAGTTTCGGCCGACACCACGCGCGCCCTCGGGGAGCTGGCCCGCTCCAGCCGCACCACCATCAGCACCGTCCTGCAGGGCGCGTGGGCGCAGCTGCTGACCTGGATGACCGGACAGCACGACGTCGCCTTCGGCACCGCGGTGTCGGGCCGGCCCACCGAGTTGGCCGGCGCGGATGCCATGGTCGGGTTGCTGATCAACACCGTGCCGGTCCGGGCGAACGTCGCCGCCGCGACCACCGTCGTCGACCTGCTCGAGCAGCTGCAACGCGCCCACGCCGACACCCTCGAGCATGAACACTTGGCGCTCAACGAGATTCACCGCGTCACCGGGCACGACCAGCTGTTCGACACGCTGTTCCTCTACGAGAACTACCCGATCGACGCGGGCGCGCTGCTGGGTGTCCAGGAGCTGGCCGTCACCGAGTTCAGCAGCCGCGAATTCAACCACTACCCGCTGTCCGTGGTCGCGACGCCGGGTCACGAACTGAGCCTGCGCGTCGAGTACGACACGGAGGTCTTCGAGGCGACCGCCATCGAGACGTTGATCGAGCGGCTGCGCCACGTGATGGCGGCCATGACCGCCGATCCCGCGCAACGGCTTTCGTCGATCGATCTGCTCGACCCAGCCGAGCACGAACGGCTCGACGAGTGGGGAAACCGGGCCGTGCTGGCCCAGCGGCCCACCGGGCAGGAGTCGATTCCGGCGCTGTTCGCCGCGCAGGTCGCCCGCGCCGCCGACGCGGTCGCGATCACCTGCGGCGAGCGCTCGTTCACCTACCGCGAGGTCGAAGAGACGGCAAACCGGTTGGCGCACTTGCTCGTTGGGCAA
>NZ_JAEKMI010000150.1 GCF_020217485.1 Mycobacterium sp. WUMAC-067
GAGGTGTACTACTGATGTGAGACACAGTTTGAAAGGATTGTGCTCATGTCTGCTCGACCTACCTATTCCGATGAGTTCAAGGCTGATGCCGTTGAGCTCGTGGTTTCATCTGGCCGTTCGCCGGCTTCTGTCGCTCCGGAGCTCGGCATTTCCGTCACCGCGTTGAAACGCTGGGTGCGGGTGTCCCGTGAGGGGCAACCAGGCGGTGGGGGGAAACCGGATGATCCGGTGGATCCTGCGAAATACAAGGCGTTGGAAGCACGGATGCGTGAGCTGGAGAGGGAGAACGATTTCCTGAAAAAAGTTTCGGCGTTCTTCGCCAAAGAACAACGGTAGAGGACTTGTACCGAGTTGTTCAGGAGAAGAACGCCGACTTCCCGGTGGCCTGGATGTGCCGCCAGCTTGGTCTCCCACGGGCGACGTATTACCGGCGGCTGGACGCCGGCGACACCCCGACTGCGCTGCGCCGCCGGGAACTGACGGATCAGGTGAAGACCGTCTTCGATTCCTCCGACGGGATCTTCGGGCACCGCATGGTCCATGCGAAACTTGCCGCCGCCGGCATCGAGGTTTCGGTGGGCACTGTCGCGGGGATCATGGCCGAAAACGGGTGGGCGGCAAAGCGGATGAGAGCGTTCAAGCGCACCACGATCGCCTCGGATCCGGATAAAGTCTTCGAGGACCTCATCGGCCGGGACTTCACTGCAGAAGCCCCTGGAACGCGTCTGGTGGGCGATATTACCTACCTGCGCACCGGCGAAGGGTGGCTGTATTTGGCCACTGTCATTGACCTGTGCACCCGCATGGTCGTCGGCTGGGCCATGGCTGAGCACATGCGCGCCTCGTTGGTTACCGGAGCCCTGACGATGGCCAGGGACAGCGGCCACCTGAGCCCCAACGCCATTTTTCACAGCGACCACGGAACGCAGTACACCTCCCGGGAAATGGGCGCCTGGTGCGCAGGAAACAAGATCCGCCAATCCATGGGCGCCACCGGGGTGTGCTGGGACAATGCAGTCGCAGAATCGCTGTTCTCATCCCTGAAAAACGAGTTCTACCATCACCACAGCTTCACCACCCGCCAGGACGCCAGACGGGCGACCATGCGCTACATCGAAGTGTTCTACAACCGCTGGCGCCCTCACACCAACAACGAGGGTCTGCCGCCCGCGACAGCAATGGCCAACTTCACAACCAGAAACCAGCCGCTTCCCGCTGCTGCCTGACCGAAAAGAAACTACCCGACTGTCTCACATCCTTGACACACCTCA
>NZ_JAEKMI010000151.1 GCF_020217485.1 Mycobacterium sp. WUMAC-067
GGCGAGGGTCATAAGTATGACCGGGTGTCCGGGATGACGCCTCCAGACGAGAATCGAGGCGACGATGGTGCCAGCGGCGAGCAGAGCGCCCAATATCTGTCCCAACGTAAGCCAGTCGAGCGGGTGTAACAGTGGCTGTACCGGCGGCGGCTTGCCCAGGCCGTCCGGATTCGCGTTGTCGGTCGACACCGGTCCATGCTTGTCCGCGGTCATCAGAATGACGACCGCCAGCGCGGCCACCATCATCCAACCGATCAGGGCCTGCCAGGGCGAAATAGCGCGGGGGCGCACGGTCCGGTTGGCGACCGGGGGCTCGTGGACAGGAACTGATGGCTTCATTGCACTCCTCGCCGTATCCCCGCGACGTCTAGTGACGCGTGAGGCGAACGTCGCCCCCGGGTGAAGATTAACCCAGATTATTCATATAATGAAATATTCTGCTGAGCCGCAGTCAGACGACGAGGCGGTAGCGTATGGCGTCGTGACCGACGCCATTGGACCTGCCGACGACGCCGACATCGTCGACTTTCTTGGAGCAGTGATGGACGTCGAACGTATGATTGCGACCCTCACCATGCCGCTGGTCGACAAGTATGGAATCTCTGAACGCGCCCTGGGCATCATCTTTCTGGTCCACGCCGGGCTCGACCGCCCCAGCTCGCTGAGCGAATACCTCAACGTGCTGCCGAGTACCATTACCGCGGACATCGACAAGCTCGCCGGCGCGGATCTGTTGCGACGGACATCATCGACTGCCGACAAGAGGGTCACCCGCATCCAGGTGACGCCGCGAGGTGCGCGCGTGCAAAAGGAGTCGTTGCGCCAGCTGCATGAGTTCTTCCGAGCCAAGGCGGCCAGCGTGGCGCTCGAAGAACTCCATGCCTGCATCGCTACGCTCCGCAAGCTCAGCGGTGTTCCGGAGTCCCCAGTTCCAAATCCCTTGCGGAAGGCCGACGATGCCCGCTGATCGAGTCTGGCCACGCCGATATTTGCGCCTTCCGTCGGCGTCAACCCGTCGTCAACACTCATTTCACGTGCACACCTGGCCGCTAACACCCGACTATGTCATCGCGGTACCCGGCCTTCCATGCCGTTCGTTGCCCTACTACTAGTTTCCTGGTGAGTGCCCTGGAAGTGGCTGCTCCGAAAAAGTCGGGTTGTCGACCGCGCAGGACGCCGAGAGTCCAAAGAGATGCGCCCGCTTATCCTTCTACTCCGTCCATCGGTTCAAAG
>NZ_JAEKMI010000152.1 GCF_020217485.1 Mycobacterium sp. WUMAC-067
TCCTGAGTCATTAATTTTGGTGCAGTAGTTTGCGATGCTTGCCAGGATCTGGTCGGCGGTTTTGGTCCAGACGTAGGGTCGCGGGTTGTCGTTCCAGGTGTCGATCCAGGCGCGGATGTCGGCGTTGAGTTGGCGGACCGAGGTGTGGGTGCCGCGGCGCAGTTTCTTGGTGGTCAGCTCGGCGAACCAGCGTTCGACGAGGTTGAGCCAGCTTGAGCCGGTCGGAGTGAAGTGCAGTACGAACCGGGGATGTGTTGTCAGCCAACGCTTTACCGCAGGAGTCTTGTGCGTGGAGGCATTGTCGAGAACGACGTGGCAATCCAGGTCGGCGGGCACTTGTTCGTCGATCTTTTTCAGGAAGGCCAAGAACTCCTGGGAGCGGTGTCGGGCATGCAAAGAGCCGATGACTTTTCCGGTGGCCAGGTCCAGGGCGGCATACAGGCTCGACGTGCCATAGCGGACGTAGTCGTGGCTGGCCCGTGCTGGCGTGCCGGGCAGCATCGGGAACACCGGTGCGGTGCGGTTGAGCGCTTGGATCTGGGTCTTTTCATCGACGCAGAGCACCAGGGCGCGCTCGGGTGGGTCCAGGTAGAGCCCCACGATGTCGCGGACCTTGGCCACGAACAGCGGATCCTTGGACAGTTTCCACGAATCCTGCTTGTGCGGCGCCAATCCAAACGCCCGCCACACCCGCGAGACCATCGACTGACTCAACCCGAGGTGGGTGGCCATCGAGCGCGTCGACCAGTGCGTGGCATCGGGCGGGGTGGTCTCCAACGTCGCGGTGATCAACGCTTCGATCTGCCCATCGCCGACCACCCGAGGCCTACCCGGCCGCGGCTCGTCAAGCAGGCCATCGCAGCGCTGCTCAACAAAACGGTTACGCCACCGCTTGACCGTCGAGCGTGAGATTCCCATCCGGTCGGCCATGTCGGAATTGGACTCACCATCAGCGGCCGCCAACACAATTCGCGACCGCAACGCCAACCCCGCCGCACTCGTTCGTCGCCGAGCCCACCCCTCTAACTCGGCACGTTCAGCATCAGTCAACACAATCTCAGCAGCACGCGGAGTGGGCATCACCCAGTTTAACAACTGAGCCGTAATTAACGACTCAGGACACTAG
>NZ_JAEKMI010000153.1 GCF_020217485.1 Mycobacterium sp. WUMAC-067
TGTGGGGTTGTTTCCGGAGTTTGGTGGTCCGGGTCGGGTTGATGGTGGTGGTCCGGTGGTGCCGGGGGCTCCGTCGGGTGGTCGGTTGCAGTCGGGTGTGGATGGTGCTGCTGGGAGTTATCGGCAGGGCTGGTCTGGTGTGAGCGGGTTGGATGTCACGTCGGCGGCTGATGGGCGTTCTGCGGGTGAGCAGGGTCGTGGTGGGGCGTCGGGGGTGCGTGATTCTGCGCGGTCTCAGGCGGCGGCGATTGCGCCGGCGACCGGGACGCCGGCGGGCAGCCGGTTGATGGTGTCGACGATGGATGAGCGCCTGGGTGCGATGCAGCAGCAGATCGATGCGACCAAGGCGCAGAACAGGTTGGTGGCGGCGCGGTTGCGTCAGGTGGCCCAGGCCTATCGGTCGATGTCGGCGATGGGTGGTGGCCGCGGCGGGATGTTGGGCGGGATGGGGATGCCCAGCTTCGGTGGTGGCGGCATGCCCTCCGGTGGCGGTGGTGGTGGTATCCCCGGCCTCAACGCACTTGCCGGCCTAACCTCACTCGGCCGCAACGGCGGGTCTGCGCGAACGGTGTCAGAGCTCGCGTCCGCCCGGGCTCTGGCCGACGGTCCCTTGCCAGCGGGGAAAGCCTCTGAGGACCGGTTGCAGCGCAACACGATCCGTATCAATCGGGCTGTGTCGGCGGCGTTCCCGGAGATCAAGGAGATCGGTGGCTACCGCCCGGACTCGATGAAGTGGCATCCGCAAGGGCTCGCGCTAGACATCATGATCCCGAATCCGACGAGCCCGGCCGGTGTTGCGTTGGGTAACAGGGTTGTTGAGTTCTTGCAGACAAACCGGGAATCCCTCGGTGTCGATCACACCATCTGGCGGCAGCAGATCGACAGCGGTGGCGGACCGAAGCTCATGGGAGACCGCGGTGGTATCACCGCCAATCACTTTGACCATGTGCATGTGGCGTCGACGGGAGGTGGTTACCCGTGACCGGGTCGGTTGGTGCGTATGTGGCGCAGGTCGATCGTGTGTTGTCTGCCGG
>NZ_JAEKMI010000154.1 GCF_020217485.1 Mycobacterium sp. WUMAC-067
CTGCGGGAAGGTGCGCGCGGCCCAGCCCGCGACCAGCGCCACGGCCCCCACGCTCCAGCCGCCGCTGGCGAAGTTGCTGGCCGCCAGGGTGCGGCACGCCCACACCGACTCCTGCGGGGCCACCCAGTGCACCTCGTCGAAGGCGGCGTAGTCGATGTTGCGCGGATAGATGCTCGAGCCCAGCCCGCGCATCAACCGGCTGGCCACGGGTTGACCGAAAATGGTCGAGCCGATGGTGTCGACCCCGATCAGTTTCATGTCGGGGTTGAACTGGCGCAGCACCCGCGCCACCCCGGCCGAATGCCCGCCGGTGCCCACCGAGCACACCAGCACATCGACCCCGCCGAGCTGATCAAGCAGCTCCAACGCCAACGACCGGTAGCCGGTGATGTTGTCGGGGTTGCTGTACTGGTCGGGGCACCAGGAGCCGGGGTGGGCGGCCAACAGCTGGGCGACCCGGTCTTTACGGGCTTGTTGCCAGCCCCCCACCGGGTGCGGCTCGGTGACCAGCTCGACATCGGCGCCGTAGGCGGCCAGCATGTGACGCACGATCGGCTCCATGCCGGTGTCGGTGACCACGGTGACCGGATGCCCATAGGCCTGGCCGGCCAACGCCAGCCCCAACCCCAGGCTGCCGCTGGTGGATTCCACGATGCGCGCTCCGGGAGCTAATTCGCCGCGGGCGCGGGCGGCTTCGACCATGTGCATGGCCGGGCGGTCTTTCATGCTGCCGCCAGGATTGAATCCTTCCAGCTTGGCCCAAAACCCGCGTCCGGGCGGGGCGAACGGCGCCTCGATGCGCAGCACCGGGGTGTGGCCCACCATCGCACCGGGGCGCCGATAGGTGTCGGTGCCGGGCTGGGCGCACTCACGTGGCTGAACAACTTTGAGCGCCGGGATCGGGTGAACATAGTTATCGAAAGACAAAACATCGGTCATGAGAATCGTCGCTTTCTTGCGAACGCCGCGAATCAGTGCGGCACTTGACAGGGGTCAGCGATCACCAGCCGCCGAGCACACACGTGCTGC
>NZ_JAEKMI010000155.1 GCF_020217485.1 Mycobacterium sp. WUMAC-067
GGACGGCTGTGGTTGTAACCGTGCACCCAGGCATCGATCGCCTGCTGGGCGGCTTCGATGCTTACGAAGGGGCCTGCGGAATCCAGGAGCTCGCGGCGCAGCGTCTTGTGAAAACGTTCGATCTTGCCGGTCGTCGTCGGTGATCGGGGTTTCGTCAGCCGCGTGGTGATGCCGTTCTCCCGACAGATCCGTTCGAACAGCACCTCAGCCGGATACGGCTTGGTGAACCGGCCCGTGAACTGCTTCCCGTTGTCGGTCAACACTTCTGAGGGCACGCCGTAGGCGGCCATGGCCGCGGTGAATGCCGCGCAGACCGCGCGTGCCCCCGGCTGGGCAACGACAGTGGCCATCACGACGAACCGTGCATGGTCATCGATGCCGGTGACCAACTTGCACTCACGACCATCGGCGAGGAACACCCCGCCCATGATGTCGATCTGCCACAGCTGCATCGGGGCGTCGCGCTGCCAGCGCCGGTACTTGCGCTTGTGGTTCTGCTGCTGCGCGGTGATCAGGCCATGACGCACCAAGATTCGGTAGACGCTCGACCGCGACGGCGGCGCGTCCACGCCACGAAGTACCAGCTCGTGAGCGATGCGTTGAGCACCCCAGCGCGGATATGTTCGGCGCAGTTCGCAGACCATCGCCACCACCGTCGGCGACAGCTCGTTCGGCGACGTCAACGGCCGACGCGACCGATCGGCCAATCCCGGCAAGCCGAAGGCCTCATACCGGATGACCCATGAGTGCACGGACTGCCGCGACGCCCCGCACTCCCGTGCCACCTGGCTTTTGGGAACTCCGTCGAGGACCTGCAGGACCGCACGATATCTGTGCTCAGTCACCCAATCGGCGGAATCACCGGCCGTCTCATCGCTCACAGAACGAGCATCAAACCAGACCGTCAAAGATCTGCTGAACCCGTCAAGGATCTCTAGAACCCCTGCCGTCCAACATGTCTTGAACCTTTACA
>NZ_JAEKMI010000156.1 GCF_020217485.1 Mycobacterium sp. WUMAC-067
ATAAAGCCCGGGAACGGTTATCTTCGGTCATCTTGATTCCCGCGCCGCAACGGGTGGACGACGGACTTCGCCGGTGGAGTCGGCGGTGGCCAGTGCGTGAACTGGCAGCCCCCCGGCTGGAAGCGGATTGCGACCGGTTCTCGGTGATGCCGGGCTCCCCTTGGTCGGGCACACCCTCGACTACATCCGGTTTGGGTCCGACCTGGGCAGAGAGCGCTACGAGCGGTTCGGTTCTGTCTCGTGGATGGGAGCGTTCGGTACCAAAATGGCGGTCATCGCGGGCCCCCAAGCTACCCAAGAGGCGCTCACCACCAACGCAAAGGCGTTCTCGCAAGACGGCTGGGCCTTTCTCATCGACGCGTTCTTCCACCGCGGATTGATGCTGATGAGCTTTGACGAACACCTCATGCACCGGCGCATCATGCAGGAGGCCTTCACGCGGCCGCGACTGGCCGGCTACGTCACCCAAGTGACCCCTTGCGTCCGCGCAACCCTGCCCACGTGGCCGACCGGCCCGTCCGTCCGCATGTACCCGCTGTTGAAAAACCTGACCCTCGACATCGCCACCGATGTGTTCATGGGTGGCCGAGGCAAAGACAGCAGCGACGCCATTAACCAGGCGTTCGTCGCTACGGTACGCGCGGCCAGCTCACTCGTCCGCGCGCCGCTTCCCGGCACCCGCTATCGCGCCGGGATCCGCGGCCGACGGGTGCTCGAGGAATACTTCGCCCGGCACTTGCCGGCCGCCCGGGCCGGCAACAGCAATGACCTGTTCGCCGCGCTGTGCCATGCCAGCACCGAAGACGGGCAACGTTTCAGTGACTCCGATGTCATCAACCACATGATTTTTCTGATGATGGCCGCTCACGACACATCGACCATCACCACCACCGCGGTAACTTATTACCTGGCAAAGCATCCAGAATGGCA
>NZ_JAEKMI010000157.1 GCF_020217485.1 Mycobacterium sp. WUMAC-067
ATGGTTTATGACCGCTGACGCCCCTTATGGACACACCCGGCAGCTGCGTGCAGTTGGCCTCACTGGAGATAAAGATCGCGTGGAGGACGTGATCGCCTACGCATCGCCCTGACTGTGTGTAGGCGGCGAACGGTGCTGCGGCCCACCAACAGCCGGCCGCTCAGGTTAAGAAGACTTCAGAGTGGGCGGGCTGCAGGCGGTGGGTCCGGTCCAGGCGGTGTAAGGCCACAGCGGCGACGATTCCGACGAGAATCAGTCCTGCCCATGCCAGTTCGCCCAGGCCCATTTGTCGTGCGGATCCCATGACCGCGCCCGTGGCCAAATTCCCGACGAGGATTCCGGCCCCGATGATGGTGTTGTACAAGCCGTAATGGGTGGCGACCAGTCGGCCGCCCAGCGAGACCACAATGTCCATCTCGAACGGGAAGACTGCGGCCGAGCCGATGGCCAGCAGGCCCGCAGACATCAGAAGCGCCGCGATCGCCGGAAGAACGCCAAAGCGTTCGCGGTCTGGGACGACCATCAACGGCAGGAACGACGCTGCCATTATGGTCAGGCCAACAGCCAAACTGCGTCTGGTTCCCCACCTCTTGGCGAACCAGCGGGTGATGCGCAGTTGTCCACCGACCGCGGTGAGCCCTGAAACGGCGAAAAGCGCTGCGACTAGTAATGAATGAGATCCTGGCGCCAGCATCGACGCCTGCAACGGCAGTGCGAGATTGATCTGAAACGACAGCACGTAGGAACCGGTCATCGCCGCGGCGAACAACAGGAAAGAGCGATTAGCGACGACGACCCGCCAATCTTGCAATATCGAGGTCTTCTCCGGCACTGGGTCGGCGCGGCGGCGAGGCAACGCCAGTAGTTGCACGACTGTGAGCACGGCGAAGACGACCGCCGCGCCGGG
>NZ_JAEKMI010000158.1 GCF_020217485.1 Mycobacterium sp. WUMAC-067
TGTCGGCGTCGTCTGAAAACTGACCCCGTGTCGACGCGGTGGTTTCTAGGTGCGGTCGCAACACTTCTCTAGATTCTGGAGGTTGTGTTGGCATCGTCGCGTCGGGTGAAGAAGGGGCCGGGACGTCGTCCGCAGTCGGCCAAGCGTCAGCGGTTCATGGAGTTGCGGGCTCGCGGGTGGAGCGTGCGGGCCGCGGCCCGCGAAGTCGGTGTGTCCCGGTCCGCTGCGACGAACTGGACACGCGGTTACAAGACCTACCGCAACGGCGTCGCGGTCGGGTTCGTCCCGCCGCTAGATCGACTAGCGGTCCGCCAGATCAGCACGCGATACCTGTCCCAGGACGAGCGCATCGAGATCGCCGATCTGCATCACTCAGGGCTGAGGGTGCGGACGATCGCCACCCGACTCGGTCGAGCGCCGTCGACGATTTCGAGGGAGCTACGGCGCAACGCACCAGCCGGCCGCGGATATCAGCCCTTCGATGCCCACCGGCGAGCCACCGCGCGACGAGCACGTCACCACCGCCGTCGGGTCGACACCAACGACCAGCTCGGTAACGCGGTCGCCGAGCTGCTTCTTCAGCGTTGGAGCCCCCAACAGATCAGCCGTCACCTCCGCCACCGCTTCCCCGATGATTCATCGATGTGGTTATGCCACGAAAGCATCTATCAAGCTGTCTATCAACCGAATTCACGTTTCATGCGGCCCTCGCGATTAGCGCCGCACCGACGCTCACCGCTGCGCACCGGTCGAGATCACCGCCGAGCGCATCACCGCCAGAGTTGCCGGCGGCCGCGGTTCCAGCAGCCGATGCTCACCATCCACGACCGGTCCTTCTCGGCTGTCGACCGGTCTGAAGCCGGCCACTGGGAAGGCGACCTT
>NZ_JAEKMI010000159.1 GCF_020217485.1 Mycobacterium sp. WUMAC-067
GGCGCCGGCCCGGGCCGGCGGGTGGCGGTGGCGATGCCGCGGTCGGCCGAGGCGATCGTGGCGATCCTGGCGGTGCTCAAGACCGGGGCGGCCTATGTGCCGATCGACCCGAGCGTGCCCGCGGCGCGGCTGGAGTTCGTGCTCGGCGATGCCGACCCCGTCGCGGCGGTGACCACCGCCGAGGTGCGCCCGCAGCTGGACGGGTTCGCCGGGCGGATCATTGAGATCGACGACCCCGCCGTGCGCACCCAACCGGCCACCGGCCTGCCGGTGCCGGAGGCGGACAGCATCGCCTACATCATCTACACCTCGGGCTCGACGGGCGTTCCCAAGGGGGTGGCGGTCACCCACCGCAATGTCACCCAGCTGCTGGAGTCCATCGATGCCCAACTCGACGTCGGGCAGGTCTGGACCCAGTGCCATTCCCTGGCTTTCGACTTCTCGGTGTGGGAGATCTTCGGCGCCCTCCTGCATGGCGGGCGCCTGGTCGTCGTACCCGATGACGTCGTTCGATCACCAGAAGACTTGCACGCCTTGCTGGTTGCCGAGAACGTCAACGTGTTGAGCCAGACCCCGTCGGCGTTTTATGCGCTGCAGAGCGCCGACGCGTTGGCGCCGGAGCTCGGTGAGCAGTTGAAGTTGCAGACGGTGGTGTTCGGTGGGGAAGCCCTTGAGCCGCGCCGGTTGTCGACGTGGCTGCATCGTCATCCCGGGCTGCCGCGGATGATCAACATGTACGGCATCACCGAGACCACGGTGCACGCGTCGTTCCGCGAGATCCTTGGCGGCGACGTCGGCAGCAGCGTCAGCCCGATCGGGGTGCCGCTGGCCAACCTCGGTTTCTTCGTGCTCGACGGCTGGCTGCGGCCGGTGCC
>NZ_JAEKMI010000016.1 GCF_020217485.1 Mycobacterium sp. WUMAC-067
TGGTAACGCAGTTTGGCCACGAACCCATCGGGAACGTCGGTGGCTCCCGCGGGGCGGTCATGCCCCGGGATCGGCTGCAGCGGGTCGAAATCGAGCATCAGAATCTCCGAGGCCCGGCGCCCGGTCAACGCTTGCAGCAGCCAGATCCGGGCCGCTTGCGGATCGCCGAGACCAGCCACGACCGAGATGGTGGAATCGGGATGGGTGATGACCACCGGTTTGCCCGCATCGGCGGCCAGCACGTCGAGATAGCACAGCATCCGCTGCAGCTCGGCGGTCGAAAACCAGGTCAGCTCCCGGCCGCCGGTAGGGCGTCGGCTGCGAAACGCCGCACCCCACAACCGGGTATGGGTGTCGGTCAACCGGCTCCAGCGAGGATCTCCGGTCGCTGCCGCGGCTTCCTCGGCATGGTCCACCATGAACGTGTAGAACATCTGAATCTTGGACTGGACGACCGCGATCGTCGCCGCCGACAGCGGACGCTCCGGTTTGGCCCGCGCGGCAGGTGATTTGAGGTATTCGGTGAACTCGGTGAACACCAGCCGCAGCGCCGCCCGGTCGGTGCTGATCACCGGATCATCGATCCCGCGTTCGACCAAGAATGGACCCAGATGGCGGGTGATGCCGCGGGTGCGGCCGATCACCGACGACCAGCGCAGCAGTTCAGCCGTCAAACAGGTGCGCAGCCAGAACCGCACCCCTTCACGCAGCCAGACCGGTTCGATCCCTCCGAGGCGGGCAACCTGGTCATGGCAGGGTTCGTGCTCACGCTGCGGGATGCGGGGATCAGCGTCCAGATCCCAGATGTCATGAGCCCACCATGGCCGGTCGGTGCAGCGGACCGACACGTACAGGTGCAGGTGCTCGATGAAACTGGCCACGTTGCGCCGAAACCCGGCCGAGGGCAGCCGACCGGTGCGGCGCTCGAACTCGCGTACCCCGTGACGCACGATGGCCTCGGCGCTCAGATCAGCGACACTGACCGGGTAACGCCGGTGCCGTTGGTGGTAGTCGGCGGCGGCGATGCTCAGTGCACCGCTGGTCCATTTCAGCAGCGACGGTTCGATCTTGCGACGTTCTTCGTGTCCACACAGCCACACCCACCACGCGAGCTCCTCGCACAACCGTTGCGGCACACCCTGCGGGGTGAAGTCGTGGCCGTCCGGGGTGGGCCGGTAGCGCGGGTTGCGCTGAAAGACCGTGTTGGCCGGGCCGGTATCCAGGTGATAGACCAGCCTGCGCCACTGCGGCGGCACTTGTTGCCACTGCTGTGTCCACCGATCCCCGGCGGCACCGCGCGTCGGTGGGGTATGCGCTGGTGCAGGACTGTCATTGCCCGTCACGGTTCACCTTCCACCCAGCGACATAGTTCTTCCATTCGGCCAGCGTGCGCATCTCGGCGTCGGCGGTCACCCACCCGTAGGTCGACAACGTGGTCTGCACGTCGGCGTGACCGAGACGACGCATCACCACATGCACATCCACCCCAGCCAGCAACAACGCGGTGGCGTGGGTGTGGCGCAGCCAGTGCGGCGTCCACTGCTCAGGCAGCACATCGGCGCGACGGGCGGTGATCAGATCGACCTTGTCGTAGATGGTTTCCGGTCGCAGCGGGGCATAGCGCACGCCTCGCACCAGGTTGACAAACACGAAACACGACGCCAGATCGCCGACCGTGACATCCGCGCCGGCGGCCACCAACTGCCACACGTACTCGGTGTAGAGGGCGACCAGATCGTCGCCGATGTAAATCCGTCGCGGGCCAGATTTCGCGCGCACCCCATGCGGATGATCATCACGGCCCGCCACCATCACCGATGGGGTACCGCCACCGGCAATATCAAAATCACTGTGGCGCAACGACAACGCCTCACCGAGCCGCATCCCGGTTTCGGCCAACACCGCGAAGAACAACCGGTCACGCAGCCCCGCCCCGCCGCCCGACCACTCACCCGAGACCGTCTGGACACTGCACGCATCCAAGATGGCGTTGACCTGCACCGGCAGCAGCACCGGTGTTTCGGCGCACTGCAGGCCGCGGAGCCGGTGAATCGGCCCGTCCTGCTCGCGTTTCGGGCCGACCCCGGCCAGAAACGGTGCATAGCGGCCCCGCCGGGACGTACGAGCATGACTGGCGTACAACCGCCGGTAGGGGCGCACCAGGTCATGGGCATTGGCGAAATACCGGTACATCGACAACACCGCCGCACTGCGCGGCAGCAGCGAGGATTCGGCCAATCTCTGCTCCGGTTCACCGATCCGGGCCACCCCAGGCAGATCACCGGTGCGCAGATAAGCCAGGAACTGGCCAAACAGACTGGTGGGGAAGTCATCCCACGCGGTACCGGTACCCTCCAGCACCGTCCACCACGCCGCCAGCCCATAGGCATAGGCGCGCAGCGTGTTCGGTGAGCCCCCTTGGTTGCGCAGAAACGTCAGGTACTCGCGAGCCGGCGCCACGGGCAGCTTGTCGACGCCGACCACCGTGTAGGTGGGTGGCCGGTCCGCAAAGCGCACCCGCTGCACCTGTGCCACCGTCAGCCGCACCCCACCACATTCACGATGGCCTGCCCTTACGGAAATCGTCCAACCGGATCACCTGGGAGCCGCCATCGGCCGGTGGGGCCGCGGTGCGTCCATGGCCGACACTGGCCGCGACCGGATTATGCTCGGCCGCCGGCGCCGGCCGCTGCGTGGCCAAAAACCAATCCAGCACATCAGCGGGATAGATCATCGAATCCCGGGCGCTAAGCATCCGCACCGACGCGCCGCCGTAGCAGCGCTCCACCCACTTACGCAGCAGCCGGGGCCGCTCCGGGACGCGGTCCTGCCATCCCGGTTCCGTCATACCCCACGTGTGCCCGGTATCCGGGTTGATCCGTGAATGCAGCTGGGTGGTCAACATTCTCGCCCGATCCGGCGCGATCAGCCCCGAATCCCGCAGATGCATGATCAACGAACCCAACGACAGACCCCACTTGGCTTTGAGCGGACGCAGATTCAACAGCGACATCACCCGCGGCAACTCACCGGCGATGACCCCTGCCGGGGCCAACAACTCGGTCGCGAACCGGTTGGCCTCCAACTCGTCGGCGGCACTGACCGAGCAATAGGCGTGACTGTGCAACACCAAATGACCGAGCTCATGGGCGACCGTGAACCGGGTCCGCTCCCACGAGTCGCTATCCCTCAACACCAACAGCGGCCGGTCCCGTAACCGGCCCACCCAACTCGAATACCCCAAATGCCGCTCATCACGAGAACGCCCACCGGTAGCGGCGAATTCGCTTTCCCACTCACCGGCGACCCGGCGCCGGACAATCACCGGAGCGCCCAGCCGCTCGGCCTCATACATCAAATCGTCAAGCGGCTCATCGTGTTCCAGTCCCATCGCCTCACGCAGACGCGCTGCGGCCACCGTGATCGAACTATGTGCCAGCTCATCGGGACTGACCGTCGGAACCTTCACCGGAGGCAGCTTCGACCGGCCATCGAGCTCACCGAGAAAATCGCCTGCCAACGACGCGAACGTCGCCAGAAACTCCTGCTCACCCACCGTCATTGACTTCGGCGCCCGAAACAGCAACTCGTTCGCGGTGATCCGTGTCCGCGGCTCCGAGCTGAAAAACGCTGCAGGAAACCGGAACAACCCCGCCAGCAACGCAACATCGCCGCCGTCGAGCCGCACCGTCAGCGACTTCTCAATCTGGGACTGCCGTGACGTACTCCAGCCTGTGGCTTCCACCACCGACCGTGCCGTCATCCGCCTCAACAACCGGGCCTGCCGGACCCGTGCACCAAAAACCTCAATCATCGTGCGCTCAATTCAACGTCACCGGGTTGGGAAACCCACATGCACCCAACACTGTGCACGATGGCTACGACGATTTCGGCGGACCGTCCTCCTCGTCCTGATCGCTCGCAGCGTCCTCGTCGACCTCGGCGAAGTCGTCGTCGCGGCGCCGTGTCCCGAAAGTCCCCGGTCCCGCGCCCTCCCGACGGCTCCCGCCGAGACCAACATTGAATGAGCGGTCCTCCATGATCGGCGGCGGCAACGGTGTCCGACCGTAAAGAACCTCCACATTGTCGAGGAGTAGTCCCGCCGCGAGGACCGCGCCGCCGAAAAACCCGCGACCGTCCGGCCACCACAACAGGTATTCCCGATACTTCTGCGGCTCGGGAATACCCTCTTCGCCACCGATCGGGTGACCCAGCACCTCCTCGATGCTGTACTGCTCCCCACCCGGCACAAACGGCACAGTCTCGATCAGCTGACCAGTCCGCCGATTGCGCGGATGCTTGCGCACATAAATCCGCGAGCCCTTCCCGTCGAGCAGAAGAACTCCCATCCCGTTGCCCGCCTTGACTTTTAGAGTCGAATCGGGAGTCTCCCGCCGTAACCGCGATAGCAGAAACGTTTCCAACACCGAGCACGACACCGTGATCGGTCGCACATTGCTGCCCTGATCGACAAAACGATCTGGGACTTCCGGATGCCGCGCAGCCAGATTCCCATGCGCCTCGCCCAAAACCTGAGCATGCTGCCGGACGAGTTCCTCCACCAACTGCTGAGGATCGTCGTGTAGTTCCATGGGGTAAACATTTACCCCGGTATCCCACACTCAACCTCGCGCCACGCCGCTGCCGGTCGGCAAAATTTTGGCTGCTCATACCTAATAGGTTACATGTATGCGTGGATAAAACTGCACTTCAACACACCTTTAAGGCGTGTTTTGAGAATTTAACGCCTGATAAGAGCAGATCGCCAGCAGTGCGGGCTTGCTGATGCCACCATTGCCCATCTGCGGCCGAATCTCGCCGTAGTGCAGGTCGTACGCGATCGCCACGGTGAAGTGGATCCAGCGGGCCGCCTTGCCAGTCCAGCACGGAACACCTTTGTGGGCCCCCTCCGGCAGCTCCAAATAGACGAGCTCGCCGTCCAGCCACACATGACCTCGTGGCACGGGTTTACGGGCGGCGCGACGTCGACGCTGCACGGTAGGTCGCGGCCGGGTGCGGATCACACCGCGGCGACGTTTCATGCGGCTGGTCCCCTGATAGGGGCGCCGCAGATGCTCGGCCACACGGGGCGGCCGAGAAGGATGCTGAGACGGTTGCGCGTCCTCTGGACCTACTCGGAGGTGTGCGATACCGTGAGACCTGTCCAGCAAGACAGTCCCTTCGGGGATAGGTGCGCGAATCGCCTACGAGAAGGACCGAGCCGGCAAACTCGGCACTTCGCACTCGCAACGAACGTTTACCCTCGGCCCGCCAGCCGGGGGTGTTCGTCGTTTATGGGGTGCTTATCGCGCGCTATTCAGATGTACTGGGGCAGCGGGGAATTCACCCGCAGGTCCTATGCGCTGATCTGCAACACCTCCTGATTGAGTTCGCGGGCTAGTTCGGGCATTCCGGCCCACACTGCGAGGACGTCACTCATGTACTGGGACATGGAGCTGACGCCGGCCTCGATGCGCATTTCTTCGAGCTTTCGGTAAACGCGGTCGACTGGACGCACTGGAATTTTGTGACGGTCGCCTTTGTGCGGCTGTGGCATGAGTGTGACCTTGTCATTGCGAAGTGGATGCCGATTCGAGACACGCCGACAACGCGGCGCATTCAGCACGAAAGTCACTACAGATCAACGTGATTCGGTATCGAACGGGATCGACCGTCATCGCGAATCAGAAGCCGGCGACCACGGCGTCGAACTCCGGATCCGACCGCGGCCCGCAGTATCGCCAACACACCCACGCATGATTCGCCCGACGCACAAGCGCGTCCTCAAGCTGACTACCGATGCCGGGACCTGCCACGCGGGCGACAACACCGGCGGCCTCCAGATCTACCAGGAGCGGATGAATCAGACCGGGTAGCGGTGGCACCGCAACTGTATGGACGCCGCCGCCGTGGCATTCGAGGACCGCGCCATAGCGATGCCCAGCGAAGGCCTGCGCCCACGAACAACTCGCGTCGACGAGCCGCACCGTGTGCCACGGGATCCCGCACCGGGCAGCCAATTGCATCGTCGACAACGGCCGGCCCGCTTCCCGGAGTTCAGCGGCCAGCTGATCGCGTGTCGCGGTCACGACCGCACCAACATTCATGGACATTGTGCGCTACGCATCCCTTCGAATGCTCGTATTTCGTTGGTGTGCAATTACTTTGATATCCGACGACCGTAAGTCGTAAGTCCCACATCATGATGCCGTTGAAGCGTCCCGCTGAATGGGTGCGTCAGCCGCGTGATTGCTCATGCGACGTTGTCCGGTTCGGACTTCCCGGGGCGGTACCGGCTGCCAGCGGTGCTGGTCTTGTGCTGGTTTCCATCGGGCTCGTTTCGTGTCGCCCCGCAACTCGGGGAGGACGTGGCCGTGGTGCTGGCTGCGAGGGCGGCCAGGTTTGCAGCGGCGTTGCGGTCACGATCGATCCTGATTGAGCATGACTCGCAGTGGTAGATCCGTTGGGAAAGGCTCAGTTTGGCTTTCACTGAGCCGCAGCTTGAGCATGTTTTGGAGCTGGGGTAGAAGCGGTCGGCGACGACGAGGGTGCCGCCCTTGTCGTTGATCTTGTAGGTGAGTCGGCGCCGGAGTTCGCCCCATCCGGCGCCGCTTATGCGGCGGGCGATCCGGTGGTTGGCGAGCATGCCGGTGACGTTGAGATCCTCGATGACGATCGTCTCGAAACGCTCGGCCAGGGCGGTGGTGAGTTTGTGCAGGCCATCTGTACGGGCGTTGGCGATCTGGGCGTGTAAGCGGTTGATCTGGGTGTGGGTTCGCAGCCAGCGTGATGACGGTGTTGCGCCGGTTCGTTTGTCGCGGCCGCGGCGGCGTGCGGCCTGGCGTTGAAGCCGGCGCAGCTTCTTCTGTGCCTTTTCCAGATGGTCAGGGTTAGGGACCATGCCGTGGTCATCGGAAACACCGGGGACCGCGGCGGAGAGGACCGCTAGGTGGGTGATGCCGAGATCCACACCGACCACCGCCCGTAGATGCCGGCTGTGGCACTGTGCATTGCTGGCGGGAAGTTCGACACTGAACGCCACGTGCCAGCGACCGCGCTCAAAGCTGATGGTGGCCGAGCGGATCCGCGCGGTACCTGCCTCGACACGGCGGGCGAGCTTGCGTGTCGACTCGTGGGTCCGGATGGTGCCGATTTTCGGCAGCCGTACATGCCGTCGATCGCGCTCGACGAGGCCGAGCCCGCCGGCGGTGAATCGGCAGGACGGGCGGGCGCATTTTGTCTTGAATCTGGGAAAGCGTATGGCGCGGCCGCGGCGTTGGCCCGCGCGTGAAGTTGACCAGTTGGAGAGGGCGGTGGCGAGGTTGGCGATGCCGTTGGCGTAGGCCTCTTTGGAGTTTTCCGACCACCACGGTGCGACGTCGCTCTTGATTTGGTTCCACTGGTTGCGCAGTGAGTAGAAGGACCAGTTGAGCGTTGGGGTGAGTTCCTGTTCGGGGATGCCATACGTATGTTCGGCAGTGCGTTGGTCGAGGTTGGCCTTCACCAGTGCGAGCATGTGGTTGTAGGCGAATCGTGCGGCGCCGCAGTGTGATCGCAGCTGTTGTTCCTGGGCGGGTGTGGGATCGAGAGCGAACCGGTAGGCCCGCAAGGTCGGTGCGGCGTCGATCGCAACGGCGGCCGGTGTGCTCACGCTCGGTATCTCCGGGTCCAGGTGCTGCGGGCCCGGTGCACGATCCACTGTCCGAAGCTCGGGGTCATGATGCGGCCGGAACCGTGATCGGCTGGCGGGCGGGTGTTCCGGTGAGATTGCGGATCGCGGTGTCGAACAGGCCGACGGCGCCGGCGTGGTCGGAGTTGTCGTTGTAGTCGGTGAGTGTGGTGTTCGGTGGCAGGGCTTCGCGGAGTGCGCGTTGGAGCCAGGCGAACGGGATGCTCATTTCGTGGTCTAGCCAGGCTTGCTTGGTGCAGGTGTAGATGTCGTTGCGGCGCGGGTGCCAGTGTTGGTCGGCGATGTCGCGGGCGGCCTGGAGTACCTGGATGAGCGGACGCAGTTGGGGTCGCCGGTCGGGTACGGCTGCAACGAGGTGGGGAGCGGGTGCGGGAGCGGCCGCGGCCTTATCAGCGCGGGCGGCCGCCGCGGCGGCCTTGGCTTCAGCCGCGGTTTTAGCGGAGATGGTACGGGCAGCGTCCAGGCAGGCGACGAGATCCTCGGCAGCACCGGTGACGGTTTGGCGGGGCAGGACGATCGCGCCGGCCCGGTCGACGTCGACGATCCAGCCGCGGTACCGCACTCGTGTCACGGCACCACTGTTATAGGGGCGCACGTCGACGTCGTTGGTGTCTGCTGATTGGTGTGTATTCATATCGCCTCCAAGACTTTTGGCGGCGTACCCAACGCATCAGTGATGGTGGGATGGGTCAGTGGTGTGAGGGTGCGCGCGATCGCGTCGACGACGAGACGCGGCGCGTCGTGCAGGAGCATGTGTCCGCCGGCGGCTGCGTGCAGATGGACTGCCCCCGGGATGCCGGCGGCCAGGTCGTGAGCATGGGCGACAGGGGTGACGGTGTCGGTGCCTCCGCTGACCACCACGGTGCGAGCAGCGATGGCGGCGAGCTCGTTGTAGCGGTCGTAGGTTTGCAGGCTGGACAGGAAGCCGACGGCGGTGGCCAGCGGTGTGCGTTGCATTGCGTCGGCCGCGGTCTCGACGAACGCGGCCCGCTCAGCGCTGCCGAGACCGGCAAGGCGGCTGAATGTTCGGCATGCCGGCCGGATGAGTGACCGTGCAGTCTGGTCGGCCCCGCGGTGCGGGGCGTGGTCGACGACAGTGCCGAGCATCCCGACAGCGGGGAGGCTCAGGAGTCGGCCGATGCCGCGCTGTGCGAGTCGGCCGGCGGCAGTGGCCACCAGGACGAGCCCAACCGGGGTGATGGGCCGCCGCAGGGCCGGAAGCACGAGGTAGGTGAGCGCGGTCATGCCGCCCATGCTGTGGCCTGCCAGTGTGACGGGCCCGGCGACGTTGAGGACGGTGAGTACCTGAGCGAGGTCGTCGGCGAGCTGCTCGATGCGGTAGGTGCGCAGAGGTGCCTCGGCGGATCGACCGTGGCCGCGGTAATCGAAGGTGATGATCCGAAGGTCCGGCCGCGCGCGGCGCAGGAGCCGGATCTGGATGCTCCAGCTGATTTGGGAGAGACAGAATCCGTGCAGGAGCACGACGGTGTGCCGGGTCGGTGTGGAGCTCGGGTAGTCGGACACGGCCAGCGCGGTTCCATCCGCGGTGAGCACTCGCCGTTCGATCACAGGCGAGACGGCGGTTACGTCACTGGTGCTGCCAGTTGCGGTGGCCATGATCTGTCACAACCGGGCTCAGGACGCTGCTGCCAAGGATGACGGCCGGCGGACGCCGGCTTGCGGTGAGCGCTTCGTAAAGTCTTTGGGCTTATCAAGTTTGGGCCCTTTGGTGCGGTTGTAGGTGTTCACGATGACCAGGGCCGCAAGTTTCGGCAGGCTGCCGCGTTCGTATTCGCGCAGCGCGACGGCTTTGGCTTTGAACTGCCGTGGTGACACGTCGACCATGGCGTCGGCGAGGCGCTCGACGTTGATTGCCTTGCCGTAGTGCCACAGCACCAACGCAGTGCCATGCACGAGGGGCGAGTCAAAGGCCTCGACCTCGACACCCCAGACCTCGGTGATCAGGCCGAGTGTCTCACGCAGGAGCGGCTGGCCACCGAGCTTGAAGACTTTCTCGCAGGTCGATACGCAGCGGACCGAACCGTTGGTCGGAGAATCCTCGACGCGCAGGCCGGCGTCTTCGACGACCGATTCGACCGCGAGAACGGCGGGATCGCCGGCGCCACGGCGGGCGTTCCACCGGTCCCATCCGGTGAGGCGGGTTCGTTTGGCGTCGATCTCGTAGAACAGGTGCGCCTCATCTCGGGCGGTGAGTCCGGCGTGGATGTTGGCTACCAGTACGGCTTTTGGGTCGCGCAGCTTGGCTGCGGCGTAGCGGTGCTGGCCGTCGACGACCGCGTACCGGGGTTGCTGGTCGGATCCGCGGTCGGAGACCTCGATGACCCCGATGAGCGGTGGTTCCCAGGATTCGGCAAGTCGCCGGGCCCGGGGCAGGTCCAGTGGACGCTGGTAGCTGTGGTCGACGAACAGTTCGGTGACGGCGAGTGCGGCGATGTAGGGCGCGGGACGGGTTGTAGCGGTGGTGGTCATGGCGTGGTTTCTCCTTGGCGCGGTTGGTTGACACGCAGGCCGGAGTCACCGGCCAGAAACTGGGGGAGTGGCTTGCCGAGGAATTCGGCGACAGAGATGACGGCGGTGTTGATTTCGACGCCGGCAAGGCTCAACAGCAGATCGCGTTTGAGCGTGGAAGGTAGGCGGTCCCAACAGGTATCGCACGGATGGCGTGGGTCGGATACGGGCGTTCCGCATCCGCCTGTGCAGGTGGGGTGGAGGGTGGTTTCCACGGTGCTGTCTGCTCTTCAGGCGGCGGTCGCGGTGGCTGATCGGCGCCGGCGATGCGCGGTCGCGGCCGGCAGTTCCGGAGCCGGAGCGTGGCCCAGCTCGATCGGTCGACGCTGCTCGAACTGGTCGAGGAGCTGCGCGTAGATCTTTTCGAGTGCGGCGGCCTTGTCGCCCGGGAAAACGACTCCGCCCCACACGCCGTGGGTCGCGCGACTGGCGACCGCGTTGTAGCCGCAGCGCCCGATGAACGGGCAGGCCTTGCACATCCGCGCAGCGCGTTCACGGCTGCGGTCGTTGGAAAACCAGGGATCGTTGCCGGGCCCCGGCTTGGTGGCCGTGCATGGCCGAGGCTCCGAGGTCTCGAAAAGCCTCGTGGCCGGAACTTGACCGAAATCATCGGCAAGCCGAGCAGTGGGTGTGTGGCCGGAATCAACGGTAGTCATGATGCGTCCCCT
Source organism: Mycobacterium sp. WUMAC-067 (assembly GCF_020217485.1). Taxonomy (GTDB): domain Bacteria; phylum Actinomycetota; class Actinomycetes; order Mycobacteriales; family Mycobacteriaceae; genus Mycobacterium. The sequence goes on from NZ_JAEKMI010000016.1 coordinate 10,888, forward strand.
CTAGTACCGACAAATACCGATAATTACCGACAACTTAGCACGCTTTCGCGCGGTTTCAACCGTCAAATGCACAGGAATCGTCGGTTTTTGCGCGTCGTGCGGCAAGATATGGGGCTGTGGACTGGGAAAAGCTAGGCGTGGTCGTGCGCGATCGCCGTGCCGAACTCGGTCTCACTCAGACCGATGTCAACGAACTCGGTGGCCCATCTGTCCTCACGCTGCGCGCGATAGAAAACAATCGGGCCGGCCGGCTGAGCCCCCGGTTACGCCGCTCCCTCGAACGGGCACTGAAGTGGGAGAGCGGCAGCATCGAAGCGGTTCTCGAGGGTGGTGTGCCGAAAGAGATCCAGCAACCATCCGCACCGTCGCCCCCGCCATCTCCTGGCGGTGACCGCTTCGCGCTGGCCAGGCGCGTTCTATCGATGAAAGAGACGTTTGGCAAGCACCGCGATCAGATGGAACAGACTGCGCGCGAGGCTCTTTCGGAAGAGATCACTCGTTCTGCCAGAGAGGCTGAAGAAGGAATTATCACGCTGATGCCTTGGCTGGATGAGGCTGAGCGTGGTGAAGCGATTAGTTTGCTGGCGGAGTTGCGGGCGGAAGTCTGATCTAGTCCCGACCACCGATGCGGCGGTCGGCGATGTTGATCACCTTGGCCAGTGGCCTATTGGCCGCTTTCGATGTGAGTCCCTTCAAGGCCTGTTTTGGCGACCGCGGCGCGGAGTTGACGAGGTCGTCGAGATCCTGGACGTGTGCGTCGAGCTCGGCGAGTACATCCGCATCGGACCGGTTCGCTTCTTCTTCTGCTAGTTCGGCCAGTCTCATCAGGTCTTTCTCGACTTGGTCGTATAGGTCTTGGTCGGTTTCGTTGTGCAGCTCGTCGTCGAGATCGCTGTGCCGGCCGAGTTTGTCGTTCTCCATGGTTGTCGATGAGACGTCGCGGCGAGCGGATGCGCCACATTGAAAACGAATTGAGCTATGAGTTTCCACGTCTTCCAGCAGGCAGGGCGACTCGCCTCCGATAGCTGTCGCGCATGTCGGTGCCACGGTTGATAATCCAGAGCATGTTGGACGGATGGTGGGAGGAGCAGGTTGCCGGCGGTGACGCCCGGCCGCTTCCGGCTGTCTACGATCCGAACCTTCCCGAGCGGAGAGGTTCCGAGCCCGAGCAGCGTCAGCACCATGCGGTGGCCTCGCCGCGGAACGAGTGGGAGCAGTGGTGGCTCTACGCGCGAGGTGCCGCACGTCGGTTCGCGCAAGGCGTCAGTCCACCTGAGATCGAGGTGTTCGGGCCGGTTCTCGCGGCGGATGAGTTCGGTCTTCTGGAGGCCGATTTGTCGTACAGCCGGTTGTACGCGGCAGGCGATGGCCAGTATCAGAAGACCGGCATGTTGGTGGTGGGCCGGCCGGCGGTGATGGTTGGCGCGTTGGCGATGAGTGCAGCGGTCAACCATCGGCGGAAGGTGGCGGCTCGTCGGGATGCGGAACAGCGGTGGCGTGATCACCAGCAAATCCAGGTGACGATGACGAACCACCGGCTACTGTGCAACACGCTCGATGCCGGCTTTGAGAGCTACTACTACGGCGGCATCACGGAGTTCTACCCGGATCTCGACGGTTGGCAGCTGACGCTGGCTTTTGATGGGCAGGTCGCGCCCTTGCGGTTGGCAGGGCCTGCGGCCCCGGCGTTGTGCTTGTGGACGGCAACGGCGGTACTGGGTGATCGATGGGCCAGAGACAGCCGTCTGGCAAAGCTCTTCGCTTGAGATATTTGGCGCTGCTTGACTGCTGTGAGCGGCGGAAGTCGGCGGTAGCATCGGCCTATGGCGTCATCCATGCATATGTCAGCTTCGGACACCGCTGGTGGTCTTGCTGCCGCTGCGGCCGCGCGAGGGTGCACAGCGGGTGCGGGACTGCCGGCGCTGCCAGTCGGGACATACATCGCTCCGTACACCGCTGAGTTGGGGGTGCTCTTGGCGTCGGCGTCGGCGTCTCTGGCGGCAAAGGTGGCGTTCGGGTCTGTTACCTCGGTGGCGAGTGTGACCTCGGTGGAAACGACCGAGGAACTCAGCACGGGCGTGCTGACGACGTAACGAGAGGCTTCTGGAGGGGGCGAAACCAATGACCACGACATCGCCGTGGGCACCGCAGACCGGATCGGTTCCGGTTCATGGCCCGGCCGACCGGCCGCTGCCACCGCCACCTCCTAGCCAGAGTGTTCCACCGCAACCACCGGCAGCACCGCCTCCTCCTGCCGATCGGCGGGGACGGCGTCCCAGCCTGTGGGTGATCGTGCTCGCCATGGCCATCCTGATGGTCGTCGCCGTGGCCGCCACGGCAGCGATCACCTACGCGATCGCCCGGAACAGTGCCACAGCCGAACCACCGCCAGCCTCAACGACCGCGACTTCCAGCGAGCCTCAATTCAGCGCCGCCGAGCAAAGTGAAGCTAAGGCAAGAGTCTGTGGGACTTTCGACAACTCACTGCGAGGCCAAACTGGCGAGGGCGGCCTGCGTTTGAATGGTGATCTCAACGTGCCGGTAATGCTGCGCAGCTTGAACAGCATCATTGCGGTGCAGAATGCGTTAACACCGGCCGTACCAACGGAAGTTGCTGACGCAACGCATGCATACGTTGAATCCGCTTTGGAACTCAATTCAGCTGCAATCAGAAACGTGTCGGTAGACGAGGGTAATCGTTTGAACACAAAGACGAATGATGCGATCTTCGCCCTCGCTGACGTGTGCGGGTTGCCGCGCTGATGGCGGCCGTCACTCCGAAGCCGCCTGCGCCGGATATCGTCGCTCCTAAGCAGTATTCGGACACTGCGCAGGAGCAGATGGGGCAGTTGCTCAAGCGGTTCATTGCTGCGAAACCTTCAAAGCCTGACTCTTTCGTGCCAGGTTGCGGGATGTCGGGCGGCGGTGACGTTCAGCTCCAGCCTGGTTTGTACACAGCGTCTCTAGTAGGTCCGGATGTATGGCCGACTGAGTCGGAGACGGAGCTTGCTGCGGCCGCCGACCGCCTTGCGCAGCTCGCCAGTGATCACACGACTGCATCCGCTGAGGCGAAAAGCCAATCAGATCAGGTCTTTTCGAATAGTTGGACTGCGGGCGACGGGGCGGAAGCTGCGCAGGCGCATTATTGGAGTGAGCATCAAGCTCACGAGCATCTGATTGATGTTCTCACCACGGGCTCGGCCGGCATGCGTCGCCTGGGCGAGGATGTCGGGCGGACCAAGCGACTCATTCGGGAAGCGCACGACACAGCGCACCGTGAGATCGAGGCTGTCCTGAAGTCGAACAACTTAGTGGTCGGAATCGCGGCCGTCGCACCAATCCTCACGACCTACCGCACTCAGATCAACGCACATGCAGCCGAACTACGAGGCTTCGTGACAACCGAAACACAAAGCCTCACGAACAAATTCGGAGCACCCGAATCGCCCGGCAAGGATCCGGGCAAAGGAATAGGTGGCGACGACTGGAGCGGCGGAAAAGAGAAGCCCGTTGAGGGCAGTGGAGACGGATCGACCGGCGGGCTCGGAAGAGATCCGTACTCACCTTCCGGGGGAGGCGGAACGAAAACCGGCGGCCACAGTCAACCGTCGGATATGTCGAAAGGGCTGGCCGGTGCACCATGGAGCCCAGCCGCCGGAACACCATCTTCGCCGGCGTCTCCGAAGATGCCGTCGTTGCCGTCGGCACCGTCTGCGCCTGGTGGTGGCGCGTCACCGTTGAGTGGTGCGGCCAGTGGTGGCATGGGTCCGATGTCGGGGTTGCTTGGTGGGGCGAATCCGGCTGGTATGGCGGGCAATGTGGGTAGTCCGGCGTCTTCTGTGCAGGGTCAGTCGTCGCAGGCTATGCGGGCGGCGTTTGGTGGTGATTTCGGTCGGGGTTTAGCTGCGGCGTCGAATGCTGCGGGGTCGATGCCTGTTACGCCGGCTCAGCCTGTTCCTCAGACTCCGGCATCGCCGTTGGCTGCGCCGATGGGTTCTGCGTCGCCGGCGGCGGCGCCTGCGACGATGAGTGCTCCTGCGGCTCCGGCGGTGTCGTCGGCGCCGGTGGGTGCTGGTGGTCCGATGGGTGTTCCGGCTGCTGGTGGTGGTCCTGGTGGGCAGATGACGTCGTATGGGTCGGTGTTGCCGCCCGCCGGGGGCGCTGGTGCGCCGCCGGCGATGGGTGGTGGTGCGGTGCCTCCGCCGCCGCCGGGTGCGGTGCCTCCGCCTTCTGCGGGAGCTCCTGGCGCGACTGGGCTTCTACCTGTGGGTGGGGGCAGTGGTGGCGGTGGCCGGTTGGGTCGCGACATTTCGATGACAGATCTGGAGAGTGCGCGCAAGGTTGTCGCTGATTTGGCGGCGGCGTCGAGCGCGGTGTATCCGGGTCTGGAGTGGGCTGTGGGTGTGGCGCGCGGCGTTTCGGGTCAGCCTGAGTTGTGGATTGCGACGAATGAGGGTGCTGGTTATGTGCCGGCCGGCGTGTTTGTGCCGAGGTCGATGCCGTTGGCGGCGCGGTTCGATTCGACGTTCGATGCTCGGTGGTTTGGGTGGTTCAATCCGGCTGAGACGGTGTTGAGAGCGATCCAGGCTCGCGGTGATGCGGTGTCGGCGGTGGCGTCGACGTTTATGTCGCGGTCGGATCTGGTTGATGAGAGTGTCGCGGATGTGGCGGTCGGTGTGCCGGCTGCTGGTGGTCCGGATGAGGCTGAGGCGTCGCGGCTGGTGCGGAGTCGGTCGCATCGTTTGGAAACCGTTGCGCCAGGTCTGTATCTGGATTTGACGGGTGGCGATCCAGGTGCGGTGGATGCGTATGTGCGTCATGTGACTCAGCAGGCGGTGTTCAATTGTGGGCCGGAGTTGTCGCCGGCGGCTCAGGCTGTGGCGAGGGCTGTGGTGGCGGGTCGGTGGCCGGCGTCTGGTGAGTGGTCGGCGTTGCGTGATGAGTATTCGTCGGCACGGTTGATGGCGGGTTCGCAGCGGCCCGGTGTGATCGGCATTGAGGATCCGCAACAGTCGGTGGCGTACCAGCGCGATTTCGCCGAGTGCCGGCGGCTGGAAGTGCTGACCTGTTGGGAGAGTGGAACTCCGGCGGATGTGGTGTACGCGGCCTGGTGCGCTGGTGTGCCCACACCGTCGTTCGCACCGGTCAACGCGTAGTCATGTGGTGCGCGACATGATCGAGGTGCTGACCTCGATGTGTGTGCGCCTGTGTGGCCGCCGCGGTGCGCGCAACCAGGCGTTGCGAGCAGTGACCGCCACCAGACAGGCCGAGGTGGTTGCTGGTGGCTAGGTTCGAGATCCCCGAGGGTTGGACGGCGCAGGCGTATCGGTTCGCGTTGGATCCGACACCAACACAGTTGCGCGAGTTGGCTTCTCATGCTGGTGCGGCGCGTTTCGCGCACAATCACATGTTGGCGTTGGTGAAGGCCGTGATGGATCAGCGGGCCGCTGAGCGTAGCTACGGCATCCCCGAAGCAGAGTTGACGCCGGTGTTGGGGTGGTCGTTGCCGTCGCTGCGCAAGGTCTGGAATCAGCGCAAGGTCTGGTGTGCGCCATGGTGGGGCGAGAACTCGAAGGAGGCCTACAACACCGGCCTGGATGGATTGGCCCGCGGGTTGGATGCCTGGTCAGCCTCCCGGCGCGGCCAGCGCGCCGGCCGCGCCGTGGGGTTCCCGCGGTTCAAGACCTCCCGGGCACCGCGCTCGGTGCGGTTCACCACCGGGGCCATCCGCATCGAGGCCGACCGCCGCCACGTCAGGTTGCCGCGGCTGGGTGCGGTCCGTACCCATGAATCGACCCGCAAGCTGGCCCGTCGGGTTGAGGCTGGGTCGGCGCGCATCTTGTCGGCCACCGTGCGCCAAGACTCTGCGGGGCGCTGGCACTGCGCCCTGCAGGTGATTGTGGAGGCCAAGACGCGGCCGGCGCACGCACGCCGGTCGGCCCATGCGGTGGTTGGTGTCGATGTCGGGGTGAAAGCCGATGCTCTGCTGGTCATCGCCACGCCCGACGGCGTTGAAGTCGAGCGTATCGCTGCGCCGAAGTCGCTGAGCGCCGCGCAATCCCGGTTGCGGGCGCTGCAGCGCCGAGCAGCCCGCCAGCACGGCCCGTATGACCGGCAGACCCGGACCCGCCAGCGGGCCTCGAAGCGGTGGCGGCGCACCCAGGCCCGGATCGGCCGCACCCACGCCCACGCCGCGGCGGTGCGCCGTGACGTGCTGCACAAGGCCACCACCGCACTGGCCCAGCAGCACGATGTGGTGGTGGTCGAAACCTTGAATGCCGCGGGTATGCGCGCCAAGGGAGGCGCCCGCAAGCGGGGCCTGAATCGAGCCTTGGCTGATGCCGCCCTGGCCGAGATTCGGCGGATGCTGGGTTACAAAAGTCGGTGGTACGGCTCCGATCTCGTGGAGGCCGACCGATTTTTTCCGTCGTCGAAGTTGTGCACGGCCTGTGGGAGGCGAAAGCCAAACCTCACCCTGGCCGATCGGATCTTTGACTGTGACGGGTGCGGTATGCGGATCGATCGTGATCTGGGTGCTGCGATCAATCTCGCCCGACTCGGCGTACCCACACGAGCTGTGGGTGAACAGAGTCCCGCCGGGAGTGGCCCGGTGGCAGGACGTGGAGCCACGCGTGAGACCGACCCCGCGCCAGCGGGCGACGCAGCAGGTGATGAAACGTCAACCCCGCATCACCATCCGGTGGATCAGACGGGGACCGCCTCACCGCAAGGCGAGGCTGCCTGATGAACAAGCGAACTCACATTCGCTCACCAAAAGGCAACGGCGTACGCGGTTGTAGAAGCAGCAGGCAGCAGCAGAGCGCCCAGGTGTCGGTGACGGCACCGCGATTGGTCAGCGTCACGAGACACACTTTGCGGATGCGGCTCGCCAGCAAGGGGTTTCGTGGCGGTGTGGGCGTGTTTCAGAGATGGCGGGGCATGAGTGAGGCCCCGGCGACGAGGGGTTTCGCCGGGGCCTCGGGTGCTGCGGCAAAGGGGACTAGCCGCTGCACCTCTGAAAAGTATGTGGAGGTTCGGCGTTATACAACAGTCGAGGCAAAGCAGTTTGGATGTAGCCGGAGCGACCTCGGTCGGGAGATTGTGAGGCCATGATGGACAGCAGTGGTGCTGGTGGTGCAAAGTCGTTCGGGCCGGGGCTTGGCGGCGAGGCTGATGGTGCGTTGCGGGCATTGGTCGACGCGGTGGCCACCACGTACTTGGGGCAGCTTGCCGACTATTCAGCGGACATGGTGATTGCCGAGCAGCTCGGTGAGCGCGAGGATTTGGTGAGCATCGCTGAGCAGACGGGCTGTTCGACGGTCGGCGAACTGAGTCAGTACTTGTTGCTGATGGCTGTCCGGCCTGTTGCGGTGTCGGCGTTGGGCGATGATGCCTTGGGCCGAGTGACCGCGATGTTTTCGGCCGCGGTTGCGGGCATGGGTGATGGCCATGAATTCGCTGGTGCCGCTCGGGCCGCTTACGAGAGCATCGTGATCGCGGGCGCGGAGCGAGACTTGTCCGGTTCGGTGTAGGACGCGTAGGGCCGACGGGCGTTTGCGGTTTCTGCGGTGAGTGCCCAGGCTGGCTTTCCCCCCGCATATCTTGTGCGATATCTCATGAGATATCGCGGTTGTTTCGGCGTGCCAGGTGGCGATCGCGGCGGCCGCCATGGGCGACGATGGCCGCGACTTGGCGGCCGATCGCGGGAATTCCGTTGGTGGTGCCCGTTTTGTTGACGATCCACCGTGCGAGCAGCAGGTAGCCGAGGGCGGGAATGGTCACTCGGACGATGTGGCCGAAGGCGAGGATGAGGCCGAAGGCCAGGTAGTCAATGACGGTTTCGATCACGATGCGCTCCCATCCGAGACGTGTGGCCGCCTGGTGCGGCGGTTCATCGGGGAAGTACTGGCGTGATCGCGGATTTCCGTCACGCCGGCCGACACAGTTTTCTTGCTCATGGCCGGAGGTATATGCCCGCTGATTCGACGTTCCGGTCAGTCGCAGGCAGGAAAGTGAAACAACCCGCCCTGTGAGCTGAGAAGCGCTCAGGCGGGGCGGGTTGTGTGGGTCTTGGTCCTGATTACCCGTGGGTTGCTTCGGTGAGGGCCTCAGCGATGCTCAGGCGCTGCCGGTGATCGATCCCGGCGGGGACGAGCCAGTCGGTGAGCAACGGGTTGACCTCGGCGCATGCGTCGGTGGCGGCATTCCAGCCGTCGGGGTGGCGCAGGGAGGCTGCGGTGGAGCGGACCCAGGGCATTGCGCCGGCGTTGCCTGCGGGGGATGCGGTGTAGAGCAGCGCGGCCAGTGGCCGGCACGCCATGTTGGACCACAGTGCGACGGCGACGCTGCGGGAGCAGGCGTTGTTGAGGAGCTGGGCGGCGGCGTCGAGCGCCTCGGTGGGTGTGGCTAAGGCCAGGGTCGGATCTGGCTGCGGTGAGCGGCGGAAGCGGCGCCAGATGCGGTCGACGACTACGTTTTTCATGACTTCCCCCCGGATCTTCGATGAAATGTCGGTCATGCTCATTGACTCAGAGCGCGTCGGGTTATGCGACAGCCATCGGCAAGTGGCTCAGACCAGGTTGTTTTGGGTGTGGTTGGGGGGTTGGTGTGGTGGTTAGTTTTGGTGGGTGAGTGGCGGGTCGGTTGGTGCGTATGTGGCGCAGGTCGATCGTGTGTTGTCTGCTGGGGTGGGGTTGTTTCCGGAGTTTGGTGGTCCGGGTCGGGTTGATGGTGGTGGTCCGGTGGTGCCGGGGGCTCCGTCGGGTGGTCGGTTGCAGACCGGTGTGGATGGTGCTGCTGGGAGTTATCGGCAGGGCTGGTCTGGTGTGTCGGGGTTGGATTCGGACACCAACACCGCGGCGGCTGATGGTCGTTCTGCCGGTGAGCAGGGTCGTGGTGGGGCCTCAGGGGTGCGGGATTCGGCGCGGTCTCAGGCGGCGGCGATCGCGCCGGCTACCGGGACTCCGGCGGGGTCGCGGTTGATGGTGTCGACGATGGATGAGCGTATGGCCGCGATGCAGCAGCAGATCGATACCACCAAGGCTCAGAACAAGTTGGTGGCTGCGCGGTTGCGTCAGGTGGCCCAGGCCTATCGGTCGATGCCGGCGATGGGTGGTGGCCGCGGCGGGATGTTGGGCGGGATGGGGATGCCCAGCTTCGGTGGTGGCGGCATGCCCGCCGGTGGCGGTGGTGGTGGTATCCCCGGACTCAACGCACTCAGCTCGTTGTCGTCCTTGCCGAGCTCGTTGGCTGGATCGACGAAGGCCCGGCTGGCGTCGGCGAGTACGCCCATCGGCCAGCTGCCGGCCGGCCTCGGTGGACCATTGACCCACAATTCGAGCGCCAGGGAGGTGGCAGCGCGAATCATCTGGGAAGCTCACCGCCGCAACTACTCTCGGGCGGACACTATCGCCGCACTGTCCACTGCGATCCAGGAAAGCGGACTCAGCCCGAAGGCCAATGGCGGCGGCGGGGCATGGCATGGGATCTATCAGCAGGACACGAGCTACGGCGGCCGTGATGATCCGAACAAGAACATCGAGAGCTTCTTCAACCGACTAGACAAGATGCGGGCGTCCGCTGGAGCAAGCTCGGACATTTGGAAGAACATCTTCTGGCTGCAGCAGCGGCCGGGCGAGGACAGCGCGGGGGAGGCTTTCGCCGACCCCCAGGCTCGTCGCGGGTATTTGAGCGAAATCATGTCGAGAAAATCTGAGGCAGAGCACCTCGTCGACAGCATCGTTGCCGCGTGAGGACGACGACGTCAAAAGTCGTATGCGGGTTCATCGTCGAGGATTTTTGCGAACATGGCGATCAGCCCACTGAGGTCGGATTGCGCTCGCGCAGCATGGCATGCGTCGTGCAGTTCATCCAGATCGGTTTTAGCCCAGTCGAATCCTGCGCGACGTTCGGAAAGGAGTAGGTCGAAGAACTCGCGGGTGGATCTGCCGTTGCCCTCACGGAATGGGTGGGCGAAATTCACGTAATCGTATAGGTACGCGATGGTGCGGGCGAGATCGGAGTTGGGCACGTCTTTGAGCTTGTTGTGGCGGTGGATCTCGTCGACGACGTGGCTCATTGCCTGGCCGATGTTGCCCGGTGGACAGAAAGACTCGCCGCCTTTCTCAATGCCGACAGTGCGCAGATCTCCGGCCCACACGTAGATGTCCTGGAAGAGGTGTTGGTGGATGCGTTGCAGGTAGGCGAGATCGTAGGTGCGGTGTCCCAATGGGCTGGGATCCTCTCGCAGCTCGATCAGTCGGGTCTCGACGAGGTCGTTCTCCGCGTCCTGAAGCTTATCGGCTGTGCGGGCTCCGATCCGGTTTCTCAGAATGCTGGTGCCGGGGACGAAATAGCCCTGCCAGTTGCGTTCGGTATCGCCGGTATCCCAGGGGTGCGGCAAGTACGGGCCTGACTACTGGACGTTGTATCGGCGGCGCACGCGATCGGCGAGTTCGGCCGCGGTGATCGAGCCGCGTGCGTAGGCGACCTGGTCGGCGCGGGTGGCGTCGGTGCTGCGCGAGCCTTCCAGCTCGGAGCTACGGCGGATCGCGCGGACAGCCTTGATCCGTCGGTGTGCTTTCTGTGATTCAGTCACCTGGCCATCACCTCCAATCCGTGTATTCCAGGATAGTTGACGAAACCGACATCGTGCGGAGGCCGCGACCGGAGCAGTCGCATTGGCTGGGCCTCGACAAAACCTTGCTCGTTGCGCTCGCCGCAGTGAGGCCACACACTCGGAATCGTGTAGGAAACACGTCACTTCGACGAGAGGACTTACCTGTGACTAGCTCTGACCGAATGGCTACCGAAAGCAAGATCCTCCAACTGATTTCAGATATAGAGGTGGGTCTGCAACGTCTGCAACTCGGTGTTGACGAGACGCGTCCGTTATGGCGCGGTCAAGGCGGCGATCAGTTCGTCAGTTCTGTGCACGGTGAGCTTGCTGCGGGCCGAGCGCTCCTCGATGAGGTGCGGGCCACGGTCGCGGATCCGCCCTGGGGTGGTGCGGCCGGGTAGAACGTTTGGGGCACCGCGGCGGGTCGGTGGTTCGACGTTTCTTCAGAGCACGTCGAGCATGGCGGCGGCCAGTAGGGCGGTTGTCCGCGCGACCAGGCGGGCCTCGGCCGGTGTGAGCGGCGCCGTCTTCGTTGGTGGCCCGGGCTTGCCGTGACCAGTTCCGGCCTCGTTGCGTAACCGGTTGACCGCGGTACCCAAGAGGAAAAGGCACTGCTGCACTGCGCGGTGCGGGTCGTCGTCGAGCTTGACGTCCGGCCCGACTGCCAGCCCCAGTGCGGTGAATGCGTTGGCGAGGGTCACCGGGAAACTGCCTTTGTTGCCGCCTTGCGGGTAGCTGCCTGTGCGCTCGACGAGTACGTGTCGGGCTGTGGCTTCGTCGAGCTCCTTACCGGTGCCGATCTGTAGTGCCGCATCGTCTGGGTTGAGGTTGATCCGACGTACGTAGCCCAGGAGGGTATCGGTGAGTTCGGTGCCGGCCAGGTTGTCGATGACTGTGGGCAGCAGGTCACCGGACTTGCCCAGGGTCAGGCCGAGGCGGCGGAACGGTGCCGCCAGGCGGCTGATCTTTTCCTGGCCGGCGTATCCCGGCATTGTCGGGGTGAATGCGCCGTCGGCACGTAGCAGGGACACGATCTCTTGGGCGAGGGCCAGGCCCGCGGCCGGGTGATGGTCGGTGGCGTATCGGAAGATTCGTCGTACCCGCTTAACCTTGCCGAGGGGCCGGCCATCCTGATCTTTTCCGCCAGGGGCGGGGTCACCCGGAGTGAGCCTGTGGTGGGCGAATGCCTGGTCCAGTTCGTCGTGCGATGGGCCTGCCCTATCGAAGAACTCGCTCAGTACCGCGCCCAGCTCGATCAGATCGCTCACGGGCTACAACCTAGCCTCGGCGCGGGACAGTCCACATGGAATGCGCTGCGTGTTTGGGCCGCGCGGTGCCGTCGCGAGCTGATCGCTCGGACGTGGCGGGCGGAGTTCGACGCCACCGGGTTGGCCGCCGGTGGCCGGCACCGCCGCCAGGTGTCCTCGCGTTGTCGAGCAACGTATGCGTGCGGTTGCGCAGCCCTCCGGCGTGTCATCACGCGTTCGGACTTTCGGCCATACGGTCTTTCCCATGACCGTCCGACATCCAGGCGAACGCTGTGACCAGCGTGTCAGCGCCAACCTCTGTGGAAATCGCCGCCCGGCTCATAAAGCAGGGGGAGGCCCAGCACTTGCGCGCCGGCCCCACGACAGTGAAGGAGATCTCGTGAAGAACTTCGTTCTCATGGCGCTGATGGCCAGCGTGCTTGCCTATCTGGCCTTGTGTGCGTACTGCATTGCTGCCACGGGCAGCACAGAGGGGCTTGCCGGAATCGGTGCGGCTGCGATCACCGCGGTGTGTGGCGTGGTCGCTGCGTACATGCGGCGTGGCGAAAAACGGCAGGACGACAGCGGCGATTGACGTGGCTGGCCACCTCCAGATCGGGCGGGGTGGCCAAGTTCGGCACCCACTCCATCAAGTCGTCGACGCCGGTGTGTTCGGCGTCGATCCGGCACGATATCGGCATGAGGCCAGAGGTATGGATTTCAATGACGACATCCGAGGTGACCTTCGAGAGCAACACGCCCGGTGGCCAGTGGGAGCATGTCGGCACCATCGATACAGCACAACAAGGCGATCTCACCAAGAACTTCCAGGTGTTGCTCGGTCTGCGCAGGACCGCGCCGCGGATCCCGGGCTTCTACCTGAGCGGAGACCCCGAAAACGCCTGGGTTCAAGCCGCTAAGCAAGATCCCACGACACAATCAGCGTTCTGGATTGCCATCGATCCCTGGGGGACCATGCGGACCTCCATTCACGGCGCCTCTGAGACCTACTTCGTCAGCAACGAGATGGCGACGGTGACCCGGTCATTGGCACGGCGTGCACCCCAGCCTCATCCGGGGCTGCGGGTGAAACCGGTGATGATCGGCATCAAGGTCAAACGCAACGACTACGGCCTGTTCACCCGGCAAGTGCACGAATAGATGCAGAGCCGGTCGGCCGGCGACATTGATGCGGCTTCTCGCTGAGCCAGGGGAGTAGGTTCCCGGCCCTGTTGGTCGCCGCTGGTCGCCGGATATTCTGGAGTGGTGAGCGCCGGCGGTTATGTGTCGCAGATCGACCGTTTGCTGACTTCTGCTGTGTCGGTCTTTCCTGACCCGTCTCGCAGTGTGGAGTGGGTCGGGTTGGATCGGCCAACGATCGCGGCCGCGCCGGCCGACGGCGGCGGCCAACTCGGCGAGGCGCTCGACCAGGCGACAGATACCTATGCGCGGATGGCTGCGGAAACTGAAGCGGTGCAGGCGGCGATCCGTGAAGCCGCGGAATCGGCTGCCGAGACAGCCCGGCAGGCAGCCATCAACATGGCGTCGATCCGGGACGCCGCCCAGTCCCAGGGGACAGCGATCATGCCGACCGAGGATCTTGAGACGGCCGAGCCGCACGACCTGAAGCTGTTGGTTGAGACGATGGATTCCAAGCTGGAAGCGGCACAGGATGTCCTCGGCACCACCCGTGAGAACTTCGAGCGCAACGCTGAGCGGCTACGGGCGACCTACCTGTAGCCGAGTGTGGCAGCAAAATCGCGGCTGCCAGATTCACTCGACCATCTGACCTGCACCGTCACGCGCGCCGCTGCGCGGATCTCGCGGATTCGCTCGACCACCCAGCAAACCACGCTGATCGGCATCAAAGCGGACAACTCACCCGGTTTGGGTGTGGTTGGGGGTGTGGGGTGGTGGTTAGTTTTGGTGGGTGAGTGGCGGGTCGGTTGGTGCGTATGTGGCGCAGGTCGATCGTGTGTTGTCTGCCGGTGTTGGGTTGTTTCCCGAGTTCGGTGGTCCGGGTCGGGTTGATGGTGGTGGGCCGGTGGTGCCGGGGGCTCCGTCGGGTGGTCGGTTGCAGACCGGTGTGGATGGTGCTGCTGGGAGTTATCGGCAGGGCTGGTCTGGTGTGTCGGGGTTGGATTCGGACACCAACACCGCGGCGGCTGATGGTCGTTCTGCCGGTGAGCAGGGTCGTGGTGGGGCCTCAGGGGTGCGGGATTCGGCGCGGTCTCAGGCGGCGGCGATCGCGCCGGCTACCGGGACTCCGGCGGGGTCGCGGTTGATGGTGTCGACGATGGATGAGCGTATGGCCGCGATGCAGCAGCAGATCGATACCACCAAGGCTCAGAACAAGTTGGTGGCTGCGCGGGTGCGTCAGTTGGCCCAGGCCTACCGGGCCAGTGCAGCGATGGGTGGTGGTGGCCGCGGGATGATGGGCGGTATGGGGATGCCCAGCTTCGGCGGTGGCGGCATGCCCGCCGGTGGCGGTGGTGGTGGTATCCCCGGACTCAACGCACTGGCAGGCCTAACCTCACTCGGCCGCGGCCAGAATGGTCACCGCGGCGCATCCGGCGCCGAACAGCAGGTCAATGCACTGTTCGGCCAGGGCCGTGCCCCGAACGGGACAATTGAGCGAGCTATCGCGTTCGCCAAAGCTCAGCTGGGTAAGCCGTACCGTCTCGGCGCGAATGGCCCTAATGTCTGGGACTGCTCGTCGTTGGTCCAAAAGGCCTATGCGAGTGCGGGGATATCGTTGCCACGCACAACGTATGAGCAGATTGGTGTGGGTATGCCGGTGTCGCGCAGCGACATACGAGCCGGAGACATCATCCTGCAGAATTTCTCGGCGCCCGGCGTTCCTGAGCATACGGCGATCGCGGTGTCGCCGACCATGCAGATTGAAGCGCCGAATTCCCGCGAGGTTGTGAAGTACTCGCCGATTCCCTCGGGGCCCATCGTGGTCAAGCGGGTCGCCTGACATCCGAGCCATCATCAGCCGCCTCGATCACTGGGCGCAGTGATCGGGCGGGATTCGATGGATTTTGGTGTGGTTGAGGGTGCTGGCCACCGTTAGTTTGGGGATACGCGAATGCGTTCGCCTGGGCGGACGGGGAGGTAGACGGGGTGGCTGAGCAGCAAGAACCGGATCAGAACGCGACTTCTGGTGGGTCGCGGTGGCGGGGCCGCGGGCTGGGCTATGCAACTCGGGTGCAGGTGACCGCGCACCAGTTCAATGCGCGGCGTGCCGTCACGGCATTGACCCGCTGGTATGTCGGCATGGAGTCCGATCAGCATCGCCGGCAGTCGATGGCTCATGTGGCCGGTGTGACCGTCGTGGTGGTGATCTGCCTGGGCGCCTTGTTTTGGTCGTTTCTGCGGCCGGCGGGATCGGCGGGGCAGTCCAAGATCATTGCCGACCAGAACACGAACGCGCTGTATGTGCGGGTCGGCGACACCTTGCGTCCTGTTCTGAATCTGGCGT
This sequence comes from Mycobacterium sp. WUMAC-067, assembly GCF_020217485.1. Lineage (GTDB taxonomy): Bacteria > Actinomycetota > Actinomycetes > Mycobacteriales > Mycobacteriaceae > Mycobacterium. The sequence goes on from NZ_JAEKMI010000016.1 coordinate 26,237, forward strand.
CGGCGCGGTTGATCGCGGGATCTGCGGACAACCCTGCGCGGGTCCGCAACAGTGAGATCGAGTCGCGGCCGCGGGGAACACTGGTGGGTATCCCCGGCGCCCCGGACCAGCTGGCTGTGACCTCGCCGCCCAAATCGTCGTGGCTGGTGTGCGATGCGGTGACGAAAGCGTTCGGGGCCGGCGCCCCAGAGCCGGTGACGGTGACCGTGATTGACGGTCAGCCTGACCTGTCTGACCGCCGGCGGGTGCTCGACCCGCAGGATGCGGTGCTGCTGCGCTATGACGACGGTGTGTGGCTGATCCGCGACGGTCGCCGCTCCAAGGTTGACCCGGCCCAGCGCCCGGTCCTGTTGGCGCTGGGGGTGAGCGCCGACAACATTTCGTCGGCGCGGCCGATGAGCAAGGCGTTGTTCGATGCGATCCCGGTCGGATCGGCTCTGTCGGTGCCGATGATTCCCAAACTCGGTGAGCCAGCGGGCTTTCCGAAGGCCCCGGGTCCGGTGGGAACGGTGGTGTCGACGCCGCAAGTCGGCGGTGACCTCACGTACTCGGTGGTGCTGGCCAATGGAATGCAGACCGTCTCGCCGGTGGTGGCGCAGATCTTGCAGAACGCGAACGGAACCGGCGCGGGGATGCCGGTCCTGGCCGGCCCTGCGCTCGCTGACCTTCCTGTCACCGACAGCTTGGATGTCTCGGCCTATCCGGATCAGCGGTTGCGGCTGGTGGACACCGAGGCCAACCCGGCCACGTGTTGGTGGTGGCAGAAGACGATCGGGGAGGGCCGTGCGCAGACCTCGCTGGTGTCGGGTCCGACGGTGCCGATCGCGGCCGACAAAGTCGACAGGGTGGTGGCCAGGGCCAAGCCCGATCCGTCCGGCGCATTGGCTGACAAGGTGTACTTCGGGCCGGATGCGGCGAACTACGTGGCCTCCACGGGCAACGATCCCGCAGCGGCGACCGTGGAAACACAGTGGTTCATCTCGGAGTGGGGTGCTCGTTTCGGGGTGCCCCGCGATCAGGAGACAGAGCGCGCGCTGGGGTTTGGCACAGCGACCATCCCGGCTCCGTGGGTGGTTCTCAAGCTGCTGACGCTGGGCCCGGTGTTGTCGAAAGCGGATGCGGCGGTAACCCATGACATTTTGCCGACAGATCAGCAGCCAGGGGAATTGAGGCAGCCGAAGTGAAAAAGAGTTTTGGTCGCGAAACGGTTCTTGAGGCCCCGCGCAAAATCACGCCCAGGCAGATCAATCTGCTCGCTCCATTGAAAGTCCCTGTGCCAGAGGGCAAGCCGTGGTGGCTGGTCGTGGTGGCCATCGGTGTCATCGGCTTGGTCGGTGGCATCGTGGTGGTCTCGTTCGCCAGCGGTGCACGAACCTTCAACGGGGTAGGTGCGCTGTTTCCGATCATGATGGTTGGCGGCATCATCGCGATGCTGTTCGGTAGCCGGTTCGGCGGGGGCAACCAGATGTCGCGAGGCAAGATGGACGCCCTACGCGCGCAGTTCATGGTGAAACTTGATGAGCTGCGGCGCGACTCGGACCGGGCCGCAGATGATCTGGATGAGAACTTCCGCTGGTATCACCCGCCGACGTCGACGTTGGAAGCCGCGCTCGGTGGACGCAGGATGTGGGAACGCAGCCCGGCCGGACGCGATACCTGGTTCGGCGTCATTCGGGTGGGTGTGGGTATGACGTCGTTGAAGCAGGCGCAAGCGGTGTCCTTCGCCGAGCCGGCCGACATGCCCACCGATATCGAGATGGAGCCTGCGACCGGGGTTGCGCTGCAGGAGTTCGTTCGCGCCCAGCAGGTCACCTATGGAACACCGGCGTTGATTTCACTGCTCGTCGAGCCGGGTTGGCGGCTGGATGGCGATCGTGAGCGCGCGCTGGCGTTGATGCGGGCCATCGTGTGCCAGATGGTGTTCTCTCATGGGCCCGATCACCTGCAGCTGATCGCTGTCACCGATGACGTCGAGGAGTGGGATTGGCTCAAGTGGCTTCCCCATGTCGCCGACAACCGCGTCCAGGACGCCGCCGGCGGGTTGCGGATGGTTTACCCGTCGGTGCGGGACTTCTACGATGCGCAATACGGTGCTGTTCTGCAGGGTCGAGACCGGTTCAATCCGCGCCACGGCGCGGCCAAGGATCAGATCCAGCCGCTTCCGCACACGGTGATCATCAGCGACGTGTCCGATGGGTCCACGTGGAGCTCGTTGATCAACCCTGATGGTGTCGCGGGTGTCACGGTATTCGATCTACGCGGCGTGGTGCCCACGAGCGCAAATCCTCAGCGGCTGTTGCGGGTGAGTCCGACCGGCGACGTCGACGCGGTCCCGCGTGATCTCAACACCTTCGCCCCCGAACTCGACAACGAGCCGACATTCTTCGCCCGCGCCGACCAGATGAACCGGGAAGAGGCGGAGAATTTCGCGCTTGGGATGGCGCGGCAGCGGCTCTCTCAAGCGTACGAAATGATCGATGTCGCTGAGGATCCGAGCAATGGGCCAGCTCGCGACATACTCAGCTACTACGACATTGATGACCCCGCGAACATTGACTTCAACGCGTTGTGGGGTTCGCGCAGAGACATCTTGTCCGAGGACCGGATGATCGCTCCGTATGGCACGCGAGCAGACACCGGGGAGTTGCTGACGCTCGACATCAAGGAGACTGGCGCCGGCCCACACGGAATCATGGTCGGCACAACAGGGTCCGGCAAGACCGAGGGTCTGAAAACGTTCCTGCTCAGTTTGATTCTGGGTCACTCGCCGGCGATCTTGCAGTTGGTTCTGGCTGACTTCAAGGGCGGGGCGGGTGTGAAACCGTTTTTCGGTGCACCTCACGTGTCATGTGTGATGACCGACCTTGAAGATGACCAAACGCAGCTGGGCCGGTTCGTCGACGCCCTGTTCGGCGAGATCGCCCGACGCAAGAAGATGTGCGATGACATCAATGCCGGAGATGCGGAGGACTACAACCGCCGTCGAGCCGACGCGGCCCGCAACCCTAACGGTCCTCAGCTGGATCCGATGCCTCGATTGTTCGTTGTGGTCGACGAGTTCACCGAGGGCTTCAAGATGGACCCGAACTTGCCGGTCATCTTCGATCAGATCGTGCGCCAGGGTCGCTCGCTGTGGGTCCATCTTCTGCTGGCCAGCCAGGAAGTGGACTCCCGAGCTGACAAGCTGACGACCAACATTCGGTATCGGCTGGCTCTGCGAACCGACTCAACGGCCAGTGCAGCTGCGTCCGGAGTGCCGGCGTCGGCGAACCTGCCGAACAAGAAGGGACTGGGCTATCTGCGTGTCGGGCTGACGGACGATCTGACCAAGATTCAGTTCGAGTACATGTGGCGCGACTACCGCAAACCCGGCGCGGTCAAGGATGACGACGGCGATACCGATCTGTCGACGGGCTCGCTGGAATACTTTGAACCGCAGCTGTTCACGGTGGCGCCGATCGTGGTCGACGAGCCCACCGTGGACGAGGGTACGGCGCAGCCTGCCGAGACCGACAGCCCGCCGTCGTCGTCCTCTTCCGACGACGATGGCGCTATTCGTAAGCCCAAGGTCGGTGAGGTCATCATCGACCAGCTCCGCGCGATTCCGTTCGAACCGCATCGGTTGTTCGGTCCGCCGTTGGACAAGCCGAGCACGATCGACGACGTCGTCGAGACGTATCTGGGCCGGCCGTGGGACGAGCGCTACGCTGCCCAGCCCGATCTGGTGTTTCCGATCGGCGTCATCGACAGACCGTTCAAGCAGGACCAGCAACCCCTATTGGCAGATGGCACAGGCAATTTGATGGTGCTGGGTGGACAGAGCTCAGGTAAGACCACCACGCTGGTGGACCTTATCTGCGCCGCGGCGATGACGCATACGCCAGAACAGGTGCAGTTCTACGTTCTGGCCTTGTCGGGCACTTCCCTGGCGGCGAGCGTGCGCGATTTCCCGCACGTGGGCCGGGTCGCGACCATGCTGGAGGAAGACGCCATTCGACGGACGGTGGCAGAACTTCTGGAGCTGCTTACCGTGCGTCGTCGCGGATTCCTCGAGTGGGGTGTGACCTCGATGGAGGAGTTCCGCAACCGCAAAGCCGCTGTGCGCCGGCAGCCTGGGGAGCAGGCTTCCGCCGATCCGGTGGCCCAGGATCGGTTCGGCGATGTCTATTTGGTCATCGACAACTTCGCAGCCCTGACCGATCAAGCGTCGACATTCCGCGGCAAAGAGGTTCTCGTCGACGAGATCAACAAGTTGATCCGCGAAGGTGGCAGCTTCGGTATCCACGTGGTGGTGGCGGTGAGCAAGCCCCAGGAGTTGTCGCCCCAGATGCGTGACTTGTTCAACGAGGGTCGTATCGAGTTGAAGGCCGACGAGACGAACGTGCGGCTGGTGAAGTCCTCGGAAGCCAAGAAGGTTCCTAGTAACCGCCCGGGCCGCGGCATGGTCGCGCAGAACTATCTGCGAGAAGGGTGGGATGTGGTCGGCCTGCATACCATGATGGCGCGCCCAGCGTTGCGCGGAACTGGAGAGCGGGTGTTCGAAGCACAGAGCGTGGTGGCGAGGGTGTCCCAGCTGGCCGAGGGTTACCGGCCTGCCCCGCGTGTGCGCCAGCTTCCCAATCGCGTCGAGCTTGCGCAGCTGCGCAAGTCCGCTGCATCTCATAATCATGCTGGTGCGGTGTGGGCGGTCAACGAGTTCTCGCTGCCAGTGGGGTTGGATAACGCCCGTTCGCCGTTCCTGGTGGTCACTGGCAGCCGGCAATGTGGTCGCACGACGACATGTGCGGCGATCATGTCCGAGATCGGCCGGGTGTATGCGCCCGGTTCATCGAAAGCGGTGCGGGCTGTTGACGACACCCGGCCTTCGGCCCAGGTCTGGTTGATCAGTCCGAGCCGTGAGCTGCTGCGGGTGCTCGACGAGGGCTATGTGGAGGCCTTCTCCTACCGCACCGACACCACTGGACAGCTGGCCGAACGTCTCAGCACGGTTTTGGCTGACCGGCTCCCGCAGGCTGACCTGGCGATGGATGCCACGTTCGAGAAGTCTTGGACGGGCCCGGAGATCTTCCTGGTGATCGACGATGCCGAGCGCCTGCCGGCGGGCTACAACCACGTGTTCACGCCGTTGATGGAGGCGGCAAACGCCGCCGAAGATGTCGGACTCCACATCATCTACAGCCGTCAATTCGGTGGCTGGATGAGCGTGGCGGGACGCGATCCCCTGCTAGCAACAATGATGCAAGCAAACGCAGATTTGCTGGTGATGGATTCCGATTCGGACGAAGGGTTTGTTCGCGGAAGATGGAAAGGCCATCCGATGCCCCAAGGGCGCGGATTCTTGATGGGTACCGGTGGATCGGGATCATACGTGCAGGTGGGATGGGTTCCGGTGGGTACCGAGAATGCTTGATTTTGGGTACGGCGCGACGTTTAGTCCGCCGTTATGCTGAGTCTGAAATCGTGACGTCGGGAGGAAACGCATGTTTACGCACAACGACCCCGCAGCAATGGTGGCAACCGCTGGCGAACTGCAGGCACTTGGCTCGACCATGACGGCAACCAATGGCGCCGTCGCCGCTCCGACCACCGGTGTTCTCCCGCCGGCGGCCGATCCCACCTCGGCACTGCTTGCCCTGTCGTTCGCCACTCATGGCGGGGTGTACCAGGCGGCAGGCGGGGTGGCGACGGCGGTCAATGAGATGTTCGTGACCACGATGGGTGTGGGGGCCGGCAGCTATGAAGCCACCGAGGCCCTCAACGTTCTTGCGTCGATGTAGCAGCGGCGAACCTTCGATCTGACTAGCAGATGACTGATTACGGTGGTCTTCCTCCGGAGATCAACTCCGGCCGGATGTACGCCGGACCTGGTTCGGGCGCCATGGTCGCGGCCGCGACTGCATGGCACACACTGGCCGCGGAGCTGGGCAGTGTCGGCGCGGCTTATCAGGCCGTCGTCGATGCCCTGCTGACCACCTCCTGGCAGGGACCGTCGTCACTGTCGATGGCGACCGCGGCCGCACCGTACGTGACGTGGATCTTGGCCACCGCGGCACAGTCCGAGGCGGCAGGTCTGGCCGCCACTCAGGCAGCCGCGGTGTTCGAAACCGCCCGGGCCGGAGTGGTTCCACCAGCGGCGATCGAAGCCAACCGCAATGCCTTGCAGACCCTCATCGCCACCAACTTCATGGGCGTGAATAGCGGCGCGATCGCGGCCACCATCGCGGCATACGACGAGATGTGGGTGCAGGACGCCACGGTCCTCTACGGATATTCCGCGGACGCCGCAGGGGTGTCTAGTGGCCTGGCGGCGACGCCGTTCATCCCACCGCCGCCGAACACCAACCCGGCGGGCCTGGCCGCGCAAGGCTTGGCCGTCACAGAGGCGGGCGGGAAGGCGGCGGGCAACGCCAGCGAGAAAGTCGCCAACGCGAGCCTGCAAACCACCTCGATGCCCGGCAACGTGGATGCCCAATCCATGCTGTCCATGGGCCCACAGTTCATGAGCATGATTCCGCAAGCGCTGCAAGGGCTTTCCCAACCTGCGACCGCACCGCTGCAGAGCATGGGCCAGTTTCAATCGCTGCTGAGCCCGCTCATGGGGGCGATGAACAACCCCGGCTTGACCAGCGCCGTCAATGCCTCGGGCATGACCGCCGCGCCTACAGGCGCCCTTTCGGCACTCAGCGGAGGTGGCGGCGGCCTGGTCAGCGGGGGCGCGGGTCCGGTGTCAGCGGCCCTTGGGCGCGGCGGCAGCATCAGTGGTCTGTCGGTGCCGGCGACATGGGCGGCCGGCACCCAGAACGGTGCGACGACAAACACCACGGTGGTACCAGCGTCGGCGACCACGCCGACCGGCGCGGTGCCAGCATCCGGGAGTACCGGCATGGCCGGCGCCCCGGTGGGTGCGATGGGAGGCCGTGACGGCCAGGGGGACGGCGGGCGGCCCGGCTACGGGTCGGTGGTACGGGTACTGCCGGATCCGCGATGACGAGCAGGCAAACTCGAACCTGTGTGATTGACACAAAGAGGGGGTCAAAGATTTTTCCAACCAATTTCTTTTGACCGTTGCAGTGGCATATCCCGCCACTAGACTTCGAATTGCGGACAGCAAACACGAATTTGAACTGCCATTTCCGACAAGGAGATACACATGAGCACGGTGGCAAACTTCCTCAGCGATCCCGCGGCGATGCGCGACTACGCCGGCCGGTTCCACGGAAACTCCCAGACGATCGACGCCGAGTCGAAGAAGGCCTGGGCTTCGGCGACCGGGATCGCCGGCGCAGGCTGGACGGGCAACGCCAATACGACGTCGACGGGGACGCTCGAAGAAATGATGCGGGCATTCCGCAACATCGTCGACATGACGCAGGGCGTCAGCGACAAGCTCAATCGCAGCGCCGACGAATACGAACAGCGCGAGCACGAATCGACGCAGATTCTGTCGAGCTAACGACAACCCGGCATCCCTGAGGAGAAATCAACCATGTCACAACCGATGAAGTACGGATTCGAAGATGTCGACCACCACGGCATGACCCTGGCCGCCCAGGCCGGACAGCTGGAGGCGGTACATCAGGCCATCCTGCGTGACGTCGAAGCGTCCGCGGAGTTCTGGGGCGGCGCGGGCAGCAACGCCTACCAACAGTTCGTCACCGAGTTGGGCCGCAACTTCCAGACCATCTACCAGTCGCTGAGCGAGCACGGCAACAAGGTGCGCACAGCCGGCAACAACATGGCGCACACCGACAGCGCCGTCGGCGGTTCGTGGATCTAGGCCCACGCCCAACGACTCATCGCGGCGAGAAGCGGCGGCACCCTGCGACATGGGTGCCGCCGCTTTGCCGTATTAACGACATCGAGAAACGAGAGCAACAATGAGCGCGACACGCGAGTCTGCGGCCGACGTGACCGTGAACATGCCAGCCCTGTGGGTGCTGCAAGCGATGCTCGGAATCCCACGTCTGGCACCGGAATTGGAGGCGTGGCCCTACGGCGCTGCCCGCAGCGACGAGTGGCTCGACGGCCATCCTGCGGTCGAAGGCCTACGCGAGCAAGGCATGGTCGGCCCTGACGGACGGGTTATCGAATCACTGGCCCGGCGGCTTCGCGTTCTGGCGGTTCCCGACGTTGAGGTGGCAGTTCAGGTGGGCCCGGGCGCGCGGCAACAGTCCATTCCCGATCTCGACGATCCGAGCACATGGCGATCGATCCCGGACGGGGAGTTGAGGGTTGTGCTCGCTCGACAGGACGGACGCTGGGTGTCGGCCGTTCGCGCTGGGGACGACGTGACGATCGACGACGTCGACGGCGGCGGCGATGCTCGTTGGCTGGCCGGCCTGGTCGTCGGCCTGCTCGACACTGTGCATCCATGTGGGCCGTCACGGATGACCGCGATCAATGTGCCGTTGGAGGAGATCCTGACGGCCGCGGCCGAACGAGCCGGGCTTGAGGCGGATTCGCCGCAGCGTGACACCGCGTTGCGCACCATGGGCGTGCGGGCGGCCGACCTCGTCGAGCTCGGTGAACTCATGGATGCGCCGGTGGCCGAGGCGGTGCTGTATGCGCGGGCCTACGACGAAGCGGCAGTACACACCAGTTCCTCCACACTGGATGTCCGTGACAGCGATGCTGGCAGGGTTGTGCTCTATCAGTTGCCCGCGGTCCGCGGCGCTGCGCAGGAATGGATGACGATCGCCCCGGGCAGCGCAGCCCAGATCGAGCAGGGGGTGAAGACGGTGCTGGCAGGGGTGGGGGTTCGGTCATGGGAGACGCATCGGCGCGCATGACATGCGAGCCGATAACGGCTGGTCATGGTGGACAACGCGCGATCGGGCAAATGGATCACGGAAAGTCACGGTTGACCGTCGCTAAGCGGTATTTGCGGGCCATAGGATTGGTGCAGAGCCCGTCACAGTGAGCAATTGGGGTGGATTAAGAAATGGACAACCAGGATTTCGCAACGCGCTATTTCAGCGATCAAGCCGGTAGCAGCGACAGCGCGGCCGAGGGGAAGAAGGATCCGTTGACCGAACCCTCCCTGCCTCCCGAGCCGGAGGTCAGCGAGCCCCCTCGGCCCGTTGTCGACGACCCGACGATCGTCGGCCCGATGCCGGCCGAGGTCGCTGAGGTGATCGCGCGCCACGCGGCTCAACCAGACGCGGCCCGGCGAGCCGACCAACGGCATAACGATGCACCAGCGAGCCGGCGCCTACCAGCGCCATCTGCCAATGCTGAGGCTGCCCAGTGGCAGTACCAGCAGCCGGGCCAGCACCAGCCCGCCAATGGGCAGCAGCTGCAGGCGAATCAGGGCACCCAGACCGGGCAGCAGTGGCACGCACGACAGCCATACCCCGATGCCCATGGTGTTGCGGTCTCACGGCCCGGATCTGACGGTGAGTCCTCAGCGCCGCTGCAGATTGCGAGTTGGGCGGCGGCCAGTGAGGGATCGCTGACGCCGGCCTGGGCGACCGAGGCAACCCGTCATCTTCGTCACGACGATCTGGTCAAGACACGCCGGATACCACCCGAGGAAGGCTGGCGGCACGCCGTTTACGTCGGCAGCGGGCACACGGTGAATCTCGGTGCGGGGCCGGCCGAGCGACTGCAGCTGGAGCGGCAAGCCCAGATCGCGGGCAACATTCCGGGCAACTACCAGGTTGCAGTGCTCTCGATCAAGGGTGGTGTCGGCAAGACACGTACGACGGCGGGGATGGGCACGGTGTTCGCGATGTACCGCAATGAGCCGGTCATCGCCATCGATGCCAATCCGACATACGGGGCGCTCGGCCGCGTCGTCGATCCCCGTGCCACGTCGACCATCCGCGAGTACTTCGCCGACGGCGAGGAGATCCAGAAGCGCAACTACACCGACACCTATCCGCAGTCGCGCGCACGCACCGGCCAGAACCCTCAGGGCCTGGAAGTTCTTGCCGGCAATCAGAATGTGGCCAACCCATTGGGGTTGACGTCGGACATGTTCAGCACGACGCTGTCTCGTACGCGCCGGTTCTATCAGCTGGCGTTGATCGATTGCGGGGCCAATGTCGAGCACGAGGTGATGCCCGCGGTGTTGCGTGCGGCCAACGCATTGGTGATCGTCGGAACGGCGAACTTTGACGGTGCTGCGGCCGCCGAACAGACCATCGACTGGCTCACTGCACGGGGAAAGCATGATCTGCTTCGCCGGTCGGTGGTGGTGCTCAACGACGTATACGACTGCGCTGAAAAGAAATTCGTCACCGCAGTCACTCACTCGCTAGAACAGCGGGTCGGTGCGGTCAAGTACGTTCCATTCGACGAGCATCTTCGTGACGGCGCGGTCCTAGACTTCGATGCTCTACGTAAGCCAACTCGGTTGGCCTACACCGAAATTGCCGCATGGGTGGCGGAAGGCTTTCCCACGCCCGGTGGGGTGAGCCCCCGATGACGGCGGTGCAGCCACACGTGAGCGGGGTATCGGCAGCCCCGTCTCCGTCGGCCAACCGGGTGCAGGTGGCGTTGATGGTGGCCGACGTTCAGTTCGGGGTCGTGCTCGACGCGGTGGCCCCAGTGTCACGACACATGTCGGCCCTGGTCGATCTGTCCAACCAGCGCCTCGACCAGATCGGACGTTCCAAGCTGCAACCGGCCGGCGCGACCGACGGCAAAGGGAAGGTCGTGCGGGGCCGGTGGGCGCTGTGCTGGGTTGACGGCACCATGCTGCGACCGTCACGTTCACTGGCCGAGCAAGGCGTGGTCGACGGCACCAAACTGTGGCTGCAGTTCGTCGACGACACCGAATCCCGTACCCCGGTTATCGAGAATGTGACCACGGCCGCGGCGACCGAGCTGCGCCGCAACCGGCAGAAGATCACCCCGGGCCTGGCCGCCCGCATCGGTGTGGGGTTGCTGTCGACGTGCGTGTTCGTGGTGCTGGCTGTGCTGGCGCGCTGGCGCTACGGCCACGACGGGTTCCTGCCGGCCGCGGCCGCGGCCATGGTTGCGCTGGCGCTCCTGGTGGCTGCAACCGTGCTGGCGATGCGGGCCGGGGTGACGCGGCGGGCGCTCGTCGAAGACGACTCGTCCGATCGGCACGCGTGGTCGGAATGGCAGACCGAGGTCTCCGTGGCCGACACGTTACGGCTCACTGGCTGTGCTGCTGCAGCTGTCGCGGCTGCTCTGGTCGTCCCGGGCCCGCTCGGGGCTCCGCACGGTGCGCTGGGGGCCACGGTGGCGCTGGCCGCCGCCGGACTGACGTTGCGGTACACGGGCCGTCACATCTCGTTGTGCACGGCGGTGATCGTCCTTGGGCTGGTGGCGTTGGTGACCGGGGCGGTGCGGATGCTGTTGGTGACATCAGCTCCGGTGCTGCTGGCCAGTGTGCTTCTGGTGGCCATGGTCGGGATGAAAATCACCCCGGGCCTGGCCCGTATTGTCGGCAAGATCCGGTTGCCGGTCATGCCGCCTCCAGGGCGGCCGTGGGTGTTTGAGACTCGGCCGTATCTGCCCAGCGAGGTCGTGGTGGTCGTCGGTGGCCGCCCGGTGCTCGAAGGCCCAGAGTCGGTACAGCAGGTGGCGCGCAACACTGACCGGGCCCGGGTCTACATCACGGGCATGTTGATGGCCTTCAGCATTCTTCTGGTGATCGCGTGCCTGGGGTTGTGCGATCCGCATGCTCCGCGGCGGTGGCTGATGGTGGCGTTGGCCGGGGTGGTGGCCGCTGCGGTGCTGCTGCACGGCCGGTCCTACACCGATCGGTGGCAGTCGTCGATCCTGGCAGTGACCGCCGTGACGATCATCGTGGTGGTGGCGCTGCGCTACATCTTGCAGCTGTGGTCGGTTCCCGCACTGCTCGTCGGATGCGGGCTGATCGTGGCGCTTCCGACAGTCGGCCTGATCGCCGCCGTGATCGTCCCGCGCAGCACCTACACGCCGGTGTTCGAGCAGTTCGTGGAATGGATTGAGTACCTCCTGCTGGCGGCGGTGTGGCCACTGGCGTTCTGGGCGATGGAAGTATTCTCTGCGATCAGGTACCGCTCATGAGGCGGCGCAGTCGGCTTGTGGCGTCGATGTTTTCGGCTGTGGCCGCGGTGAGTTTGGTGGCCACCTCCACGCTGTGGGGTGCGCCGACCGCCTGGGCGATCGAACCGCCCAGTGTCGACCCGGGTGCGTTGCCGCCTGACGGTCCGCCCGGGCCGCCAGAACCGATGCGTCAAGGCGCCTACTGCACCCGCGTGGCCACGCTTCCCGACACCGACTACAGGGTGCAGCCGCGTTACATGGACATGCTCAATCTGCCCGAGGCGTGGCGGTGGGGGCGCGGCGCCGGCGTGAAGGTAGCCGTGATCGACACCGGGGTCAGCCCACATCCTCGGCTGCCCAACCTCATCGGCGGGGGCGACTACGTGATGGACGGCGGGGACGGTCTGGCGGACTGCGATGCGCACGGCACGTGGGTGGCATCGCTGATCGCCGCGGCACCGATGGACGGCAAGACTCCGTTGCCGCCGCCGCGCCAGCCCCGCCGGCCGGACACGGTTCCGACCAACGAAGCACCACCGCCACCTCCACCGCCGCAAACGGTGATCGTGCAAGTCCCGTCACCACCTCCGCCGCCGCCGGCGCCTGCTGGCCCGCCGCCTCCGCCGGGAGAACCGGGTGTCGCGCCGTCGGCCTGGCAGCCGACGGGCACGACTGTGCGGGTGCAAGCGGTGAGCAACCGATTCAATATCCCGCAAGACCCCGTCGACGACGCCGAACTGCCGGCCGAACCCGCTCCTGCGGCGCCGGCCCTACCGCCACCGCCGGTCGACGGATTCTCGGGTGTGGCACCGGATGTGGAGCTCATCTCGATCCGGCAGTCCTCAAAAGCGTTCAGCCCCAAGGATGCGTTCAGCGGCGATCAGGATCCGGCCACGCGGAAGAAGGCCGGCGACATCCAGACGATGGCTCGCGCGGTCCGTCACGCGGCGGACATGGGCGCCCAGGTGATCAACATCAGTGCGGTGTCGTGCATGAACGCGTTGAATGTGATCGACCAAGCCGCGTTGGGTGCCGCCCTGCGCTACGCCGCGGTGGAGAAGAACGCGGTAATTGTGGCCGCTGCCGGCAATACAGGCTCGGGTGGCAACACTGACTGCGAACAGAACCCGCAGTACAACCCGATGACACCGGATGATCCGCGCAACTGGGGCCAGGTCAAGACCGTGGTGACGCCGGCGTGGTTCGACCAGTACGTCCTGACGGTCGGGGCGGTGGACTCCGCGGGCAATCCGTTGACCGATCTCAGCGTCGCGGGCCCGTGGGTGGGCATCGCTGCTCCCGGCACCGACGTTGTCAGCCTCTCACCCCGCGACGACGGGCTGATCAACGCCACCGAAGGCCACGACAACGCCATGGTGGCGCCAGCCGGGACGTCGTTCTCCGCGGCGATAGTCTCCGGTGTCGCGGCGCTGGTACGGGCCAAATTCCCGGAGCTCACAGCTCATCAGGTGATCAACCGGCTCATCAGTACTGCTCGGCCACCGGCCCGCGGCGTCGACAACCAGGTCGGTCACGGCATCGTCGATCCGGTCGCCGCACTGACGTGGGACTTGAAGGATCCCGGCGCTCGCGTTGGGCCGGAACGTCTTTCGTCGCCACTGTTCATCCCGCCTCCGCCACCACCGCGGAACATGACACCGGTGTGGGTCGCTCTCGGCGGGATCGGTGGCGTGCTCGCACTGTGCGTGATCACTGTGGGGTTGACCGCGATGCGATCGAGGAGGGTCCGATGAAGCCGATGTTCGCACTCGGTGTGCGGGCGAGTTGGGCGCGGCTGGCCGTGGCGTTCCTCGCCGCTGTAGTGGTTCTGACAGTGGTCTCCTCAACACTGGCCGGTCCGGCCGCGGTGTGGGTGTCGATCGGGGTCGCCGTGGTGGTGGTCGCCGCTGTCCTGCTGACGTGGCGTCACGAGCATGTCTTGACCTTGGTCAGTCGTCTGGTGCGGCGCCGTCCGGCGTCCGGATTGCTGGCGGTGACTGAGGCCGCTGATCACACGACGCAGTGGCCGCCGACGTCGGCGGCGGTGCGTGCCCATGGCGAAGAGCTGATCTCGGTGGTTGCGGTGGACGGGCGTTCCCACACTCCGTCGGTGCTTGACCACAACCGTGTCCAGTCACCGGCCAGTCTGCCGATCGCGGTTGTCGCCGATGCCCTGCGGCAGTTCGATGTGACGCTGTCGGGGATTGACGTGCTCAGCGTCGGTCGGCGCCGGGCACCCAACCAGCATCACCCCTATGCGGCGACCTACTCGAGGAAGGTGGGTGATCACGGTGCGATGGGCAGTCGCCGCACCGTCTGCGTGCTGCGGATGAACAGCCACGACAACGTCGACGCGGTCGCGTGCCGAGAATCTGTGGCCGCCACGTTGACTGCATGTGCGCAGCGGTTGGCCGCCGAGCTGACCGCTCAGCACTGCCCAGCCCGGGTGGTCGATGCCGCCGAGCTCGCCGACATCGACACCGTATTGGGCGCCGGCATTGGCGAACCGTCACGCCCGGGCTGGACGGGCCTGCATCATGATGGCGGCTCCGTCACTGCGTATTGGGTGTCCCCGCAGGACATTTCGAGCGAGACACTGGACCGGGTCTGGGTTCCCGACTGCGACCACACCGCCACCGCACTGCAGCTGCGGCCCGGGCCGGAACAGTCCACCGAGATCGGGCTGTTGGTGCGCTACGCCACCGGAGGTCCGCTACGCGAACCACCCATCCTTGGACTCAACCCTCTCTCAGGGCGACATGACCTCGGTGTGCGCGCCAGCGTGGCCGACGCGCCCACACCACGTCTGAGAGTTCCCCATCGGCTCCTGCGCGCCGGCGAGGATCTGCGGGCACCGGTCGGCTCGACGGGCGTCATCATCGGTTCCACCATGAGCGGGCACCTGCTGCTGGTCAGCCTCGCCAACGCCGTACCCACATCAACGGCCAGCGTCACCGTGGCCAGCGAAGTCGCCCAGATGCTGCAACTGGCGATGAGCCACGCCGCGATCGGCTACCAAGTATTGGTGCGTTCGTCGCGGCCGGACATGTGGCGCGATGCCACCGGGGCAGGTTTGCACATCGTTCCCGGCCTGCCACCGAAACTACCCAACAACGGCGAAGGCGTGATGGTGATCTACGACGATCCGCGCTCCTCGGCAGGATCCAGCGCGGCCCGCGCTGCAGCCGGACCGCGCGCAGCCATCACGGTACGGTTGGTGCCGGCGCGAACCGCCAGCGTCGCTGACGTTCACCTGGAACAGGACTCGGAAAACACGTGCATCCTGCGCACCGCTGAGTTCACCCACCGGCTGAACTCCGACCTGAGCACCGAGCGCAATCTGATCCGGACACAGAAGCGGGGGCGGGTGGCCTGATGACCATGGCGAGCATGCAAAGCGCAGAGACGGCCCGCCAGGCGCTCACCCGAGGACTGTTGGCCTCGGGCGTGAGCGTGAACAACATGATGCCCAGCAACAACCCCGAGGTAGCGGCCAAGTCATTCCGGATCGCCACCGACACCGACCCGTCGATGTGTGACGCCTGGCTCGCGCGCATCCACGCCGGCGACGACTCGGCCAAGACACTGGCGGGCGCCTGCGATGCACGGGCAACGTTCGGCTGGGAATTTCAGCGTCTCGGTATCTTGCAGTCCTCTTTCTGCCCAATGGTTTTCGATGGACTGTTCGTGAGCCTGGAGATCACCTCCCGCGACTCCTTGCTGACCGCCTATGCGACGGCGCTGGCCCGCGAAGGCCGCTACGCCGACGCTGACGAGGTGCTCTGCGGGCTCACGCCGACCGACCCGTTCGACGCCGACCTGCACACCTACGCACAAGGAGTGCTGCACTTCCAGGCCAAACGCTGGCCCGACGTGCTCCGGTTCTTCACCGTCGACAAGATCTGGCGCAAACCGGTCTACGGCGCCGCGGCCGCCGCGATGGCCAGCACAGCGCTGGCCTCACTGGGCGTGTTCGAGGACGCCTACCGCCGAGCCCAAACCGCCATCGACAACGAACTGGTACCGCACGCGGCCACGATCGCGCTCTACACCCAAGCCATGTGCCTGCGCCATCTGGGCAAACACGACGACGCTGCTCAACTCCTGCGGCGCGTGTACGCACGCGACCCGAAGTTCGCACCGGCACGCCAGGCGCAAGACGACAAGGACCGCCGGCTCACGATCACCAACCCTGAAACCATCGAAGCCCGTACCGACCCCTGGGATCCGAACACCGAACCCACCCCAGAGACCGAGCAGGCCGACCAGCAAGCCGAACTGCTTGCCGAGGCCGAGGCCGAACTGGACAGGCAGATCGGCCTTGTCGAGGTCAAACGGCAGGTGCACAAGCTGCGGGCAACTGTGAAAGTCAACAAGGTTCGGGACGAACGTGGCCTGCCACTGATCATCCGCAGCCACCACATGGCATTCACCGGGCCACCAGGGACCGGCAAGACCACCATCGCCCGCGTGGTGGCCAACATCTACTGCGGCCTGGGGATCCTGCCCACACCGAAAGTCGTTGAAGCCAAACGCGCCGACTTCGTCGCCGGCTACCTCGGGCAGACCGCCGAGAAAACCGACAAGAAGATCGACGAGGCGCTCGGCGGGGTGTTGTTCATCGACGAGGCCTACGCCCTGATCCAGGAAGGCCTGTCGGGAGGGGACGCCTTCGGCAAGGAGGCCGTCGACACACTCCTTGCCCGCATGGAAAACGATCGGCACCGGCTCATGGTGATCATCGCCGGCTACGACGACGAGATCGACCGATTGCTGGCGTCCAACGAAGGCCTGGGCAGCCGAGTAACACGGAGACTCCGGTTCGGGTCGTACAACCCGACCGAGCTGGGTGAGATCGCGGCCTCCATAGCCGCCCAGAAAGAGTCGACCATCGACCCGGCGGCCAGCGAACTTCTGGAACAGGTGTGCGCCAAGCTGGCCGAGCACCAGGTGGAGACGATCGACTCCGACGGCCAACCCGGCAAACCGCGGCGTGTTCTAGACGTCGCCGGCAACGGCCGCTTCATCCGCAACGTGATCGAGGAGAGCTTCGACGAGCAGATGCTGCGTATCGCCGAAGAACTCGACACCGGCGAGGTCGACGACACGACCATGACCACGATCACCGAACGCGATATCGGCCCAGCTTTGAGAACGGTTCTGGCCACCGCTGTCCCGGGCGCCGTCGATCTCGACTCGCTCATTCCGACCACCGCCTGACCGGTTCCGAGCCGCCGTATCCCTTCGGTTGTTACAGTGCGGACCTGTGCCACGTCCCGAGCCGCGTTACCGCTACAGGTCCGAACGGCAGCGACATATCGGGGTCCTGGCCTACGCCGCCATCGTCGAGCATTTGCGGTGGGCCGGCATAGATGTGCCTCCGGTAGGCGAAGACCCCGGCGCCGAATAGCCCCGGGTGTGCCGGGCGGTGTTCTACCGAGCAAGTCCGGGCGTGCATGATTCTGCGCATGATTCCGGACGCGAGTGATGGCGAGTTCTGGGCCGCCGGTGGCGGTAGCAGGGTCGGTGGTGTGCTGACGACGATGGAGGGCAGCCGAGCCGAGGTGGTGCTTGACGGGCCTCTCGTCGATGCGGCGCCGGAACCGGTCTCGTCGGCCGACTCAGCCCGCGATGTCGCTGCTTTTCAACCGATCACGATTCACGGCCGGCTGAATAACGGTGTCGACGTCACGTTGGTCAATGCCCAGAACTACCGGCCGGATGGTAGACAGCCGCGTTACCAGGCACTCCAAGCGGTGTTCGGTGCTCAGGTAGGTATCTGGCCCGGGCCAGCTCTATACCGCGGTGCGCTACCAGCTCGGTCATCTGCTGCTCGGCCACCTGCCGGTAGGCGTGTGGCCGAGGACGGTGAGATGTGCTGGTGTTATCTGTAGTTCGAATTGGGGTGTCCTCGACTGTCGCTGACGGTCGGTGAGGGATCGGTTCTGATCGTGAGCGACAGCGTTATCTGTAGGCATGTACTTGATGGTCTGTTGCCGGCGTTTCCGAACTTCTCCGTCGTCGGCCCGGCGCGGGTGAGCGCCCACACTGGTTGACCGCCTCTGGGCTGCGGGGATGTGCATCTATGCCGTGTGGTGGGTTAGGGCGGGAACCGGATCGGCGGGTTGGCCGTCTAATGGGTTGTGGATGCTGAGGAGCGCCAAGCGCTCGTGGACGAGGGTGTTGATCCGGATGAACCGCGGGTGGTGATGGCGATTGATTTGGTGCGGTGGGAGTTGTCTCCACTGCTCGGCCACGATGGCTAGTGGGTGAGCTCGGTGATCGCCGCGCTGCCTGCTGGTTGGAGTTGGGTGGTGGCAAGGGTTTTGGTGCGGCCGGCGCGGACTCCGTTGGCGATGACGACGATTTCAGCGAGTTCGTGCACAGCGACGACCGCAGCCAACCCGAGCACGCCGGTGAGGGCGAGCGGGATGAGGACGGTGATCAGTCCGAGGGACAGGCCGACGTTTTGCAGCATGATTGTTCGGGCTCGGCGCGCGTGGTCGAGCGCTTGGGTGAGGTGGCGTAGGTCTTCGCCCATGAGTGCGACGTGGGCGGTTTCGATGGCCACGTCGGTGCCCATCGCGCCCATCGCGATGCCGAGGTCGGCGGTGGCCAGCGCGGGGGCGTCGTTGACCCCGTCACCGACCATCGCCGTCGACTGCTGTTGGCGCAGTTGACTAATCAATGCGGCTTTGTCTTCGGGCCACTGGTCGGCGTGCACCGTGTCGATGCCCACCTGTTTGGCCAGTGCGTGGGCGGTGGCGGTGTTGTCGCCGGTGAACATCGCTACTTGATAGCCACTGAGGCGCAGCTTTTGGATGACCTGGCGGGCTTCGGGCCGTAGTTCGTCGCGCACCGCGATCGCGCCGATGAGCTGATCGTTGTCTTCGACGAGGACCGCGGTCGCGCCGGCGGCCTGCATCGTGGTGACCTGATCGGCCAGCGGGCCGGGGTCGAGCCAGCCGGGCCGCCCCAACCGCAGCCGGCGGCTACCGGCTGCGGATTTCACCGATCCAGCGATCCCATTGGTCCCAGGCTCGGACTTCGACGACGTTCTCGACCACCCCGGCGCGTCCCGGCCTCCGCGCTAGACTGCCGATCGCTGTCAGAAACCGTTCGAGCTCCTCTGTGTCCGATCCGGAGCCAATTAAGCGCACACGGGGCCTGTGAACTGGGCGCTCTCAACTGGTTGCGGATTGGTTTGAGGTGTTGTCCGGGAAGACGTGAGAGTGCCGGAGAATTTCCGGAAATCCATGCCTGCGCCGGAACGTGAGGCTACCGCGCGCAGCTTCTACCCGGGTTGCCGACACCTGCGCCTGACCGCGTCAGACCTGTTGTCCTCCATAGGAAATGTTTGTCGTACATGTTCTAGTCCCAGAAGGCGCCCGCTCCGATGCCCAGGGCCAGGCTGGCCGTAGCGGCAATGACGGCGACGCCGGTCGACCAGTGTTTGACGCTAGCTACATTGTTGATCGTTTCTCCGGTGTGCGCCGTCGCGAATGTGGGAGCGATCCACCGCAGGTAGTAGAAAAGGCTGATGAGCGTGTTGATGAACACCGCGATGGCTAGCCATGCTGCGCCACCGTCCCATGCTGCGCTGGCGGTGGTCAGCTTGCCGACGAACACCGCTGTAGGGGGAGTCCCGAGGAGCCCGAGTATGGCGAGGGCCAGTGCGCCTGCTAGCCAGGGGTGTGTATGCGCTGCCGCCCGGTAGTCTTTGAGTTCGCGCCGGGCAGGCAGTGCGGATGTCACGGCGAATGCTGCGATGTTGGTGACGGTGTATGCCGCGAGGTAGTAAAGCAGCGAGGGCAGCGCGAGGTCGCTGCGGCCTATCACGGTGACGGGTACAAGTAGGTAGCCGACTTGGCTGACAGTGGACCAGCCCAGTAGCCGCCGTGGGTCGTTCTGCCAGAACGCTGCGAGGTTGCCCAACGTCATACTGGCGACGGCGAAGATCGCGACGAGCAGGGGCCAGGCGACATTATCGGGCAGTACCGTCACCAGCCGGTAGAGCGCGACGAGTGCGCCGATCTTGGGAATCGTGGTGAGAAACATCGCGATTGACCCGTTGGCGGCTTGGGCGGCGTCGGGAACCCAGAAATGCGCCGGCACTCCGCCAGCTTTGAACAGTAGACCTGCCAACACCCCTACTAGTCCGGCCGCAATAAGGGCCGCTGGCCTATCTGAGAGCTGGGCCGCGAGTTCGTCATAGCGGGTAGCTCCGGTGATGCCGTAGAGGATGCTGATGCCGAGCAGCAGCAGAATTCCGCACAATGCACCCAGCAAGTAGGCCTTCATTGTTGCTTCGGCGCCCTGGGGCGAGCGTACCATTCCGATCAGTGCATACAGCGGGACGCTGGCGAGCAGGTATCCGGTTGTCAGTACCAGCAGGTCGTCAGCGCCGGCAAGTATCAGGACCCCGGTGGCCGAAGACAAAAGCAGTGCGTAGGTTTCGCTTTCGCGAGCGCTGCCGCCGATCTCCTCGCCGGCCACGACCACCACTAAGAGTGTGCCGATTGTGACGATGACCCTGGCGACCCCAGTCGGGGTGTCCACGGTGAACGTGCCGTCGAACGCGGTTGAGTCTGGGCCGCCCAGCTGCACGAAGCTGATGATGGCCGCCCCGGTCAGCGTTGCGGCGGCGATGATGCGGGTCCACCACAGTCGCCGTCGGTGCACGAATGATCCGCCGATCAACACGGCCAGTGCAGCACTGAACACGAGAATTTCTGGCAGCATGAGCAGTGGCTGCATCTGGGCGTCAGGGTGCACCGGTCACCGTCCGAGTAGCTCGATGAGCGCACCGGCGGCCGGCTCGATGAGCGCCAGCAACGGTCGTGGTATCACTCCGATGGCCACAGTGAGCGCCAGAAGGGTTGCTACCGAGAGTGTTTCGCTTGGCCGCAGGTCGGTGAATCCTTCAGAATGGCCGTTGATGGGGCCGGTGAACACCCGTTGGAAGGCACGCAGGAATAACGCTGCGGTGATCAGTATTCCGGGCAGGGCGATGGCAGTGATGGGCGCTGCGGCGATACTGCCGGTGAAGATTTGGAATTCGGCGATGAAACCGGAGAACCCGGGCAGGCCGAGCGAGGCGAAAGCGCCGATCGCGAAGAGCGCGGCCAGTTTGGGTGCAGGCCCAGCCAGCCCGCCGTAGTCGTCGAGGTTGTAACTGCCGGCCCTGTTGTAGAGCACACCGGCAAGCAGAAACAGTGCGGCGGTGATCAACCCGTGGCTGACCATCTGGGTCACCGCGCCGGTGATGGCCACCGATCGGGCTTGGTCGGTGTTGCCGGCGATGAGGCCCGCGGCGCCGAGGGCCATCACGATGTAACCCATGTGATTGACTGAGGTGTAGGCGATCATGCGTTTGATGTTGTTCTGCGCCAACGCCACTAGCGCGCCGTAGAGTACGGACACCACACCGACTGCCACGATCACCCACGCCCAGCTCTGCCACGCGTGCGGCAGCATCGGCATCGCGATCCGCACGAACCCGTAGGTGCCCATCTTGAGCAGAACCCCGGCCAGCACCGCGGACCCAACTGCCGGGGCATCGGTGTGGGCGGGCGGTAACCAGGTGTGGAACGGGAAGGTCGGGGTTTTGACCGCCAATCCCAACACGATGGCGCCTAGCACGAGTCCGCCGGCCAGTGGGTTGTCGGCCAGTGGCATGGCGGCGGTCAATTCCGTCATGTCGAAGGTGTGCGGGTCGGCGGCGATGTAGAGGCCGATGAACCCGACGAGCAGTGCGAGAGAGCCTAGGAAGGTGTAGAGGAAGAATTTCAACGCCGACCGGGCGGCGTTGCCGTGCCCCCAACCGGCAATCACGAAATACATTGCCACAATGGAGAGATCGAAGAAAACGTAGAACAGGATCAGGTCGGCTGAGACGAACAGACCCAAGCTCACGCACTGTAAGAACAGAAACAACGCTGCCTGAGCACGAGTCCGGTCGGTATTGCGCAGCGCGTATAGGGCGCACGCGAGAAAGATGATGGCAGTCATAATCACCAACGGCAGCGACAATCCGTCGACGCCGAGGTGATAATTGCTGTTGACACCGGGAATCCAGGGTGCTCGCTCCTCGAAGACCAACGCATTCGGTGGCGGTGACTCGTAACCTACCCACACCGCGAGCGTCAAGCCGACCTCCACCGCCGCGACGGAAACCCACAGCCACCGAGCGGCGGTATCCCCGATCTGTGGGACGGCAACAAGGACCGCAGCGACGGCCAGCGGTAGAAAGACGATCAGACTGAGCACTGCTCACCTCACCGCCAGCAGGAGTAGGACACCGAGCGCCAGGACGGCCACGATCATGGCGTAATACTGATGTAGTTGCCCGGTTTGGGGTTTTCGGGCCAGCTCACCGAGATCGCGCACCCGTGCTGCCACTGTCTCGACGGCGGCGTCGACGCGGTGAATATCGACCCGGCCGGCGTGACCAGCCACCTTCATCGTGCCGGTCGCGGCGGCGTCGATGCCGCGGTCAAGGACATGGTCATCAAAGCGTGCCAGCGTGGCGGCGAGCGCCTGTGTGGGGCGCACCAGCACCGCGTTCGCCGTCCGCTCCAGGCCCAACCAGTTCAGCGCCCAACGTGGTTCTGTTGTGCCCCAACGCATCACCGTCAGCACGATGACTACCGCGAGGGCTGCCGAAACTGTCAATTCCACGATGGTGGCCTGCGCAGGCTGGGCACCATCGAGACTGCGGCCCAGCCATGTGCTGATCGGGGGCAGTGCCAGCGCACCCGCACCTGCTGCACCTAGAGCCAGAACTACCAGCGGCACCTTTTCCAAGGCGCTGAGGCGCAAGGGGTTTCGTGGCTGCTGCTCAACCGCTGCCGCGTCGTCTGGTGCGATGCCGGTCCACCACACCACCATAATGATCTTGGCGGCATACGCTGCCGATAAGACAGCCGCCATCAGGCCCAGCCCATAGAGCCACGGTGAGCGCTCGTGCGCGGCAGCAAGCACCGCATCCTTGGTGGCCCACAACGACAGCGGCGCAACACCGGCCAGCGCGAGCGCCGAGACGGTGGCCGTTGCGCCCACCAGCGGCCATCGCCGCGCCGCACCGCGCAGCATGTCGAGCCGCTGGCTACCCAGCAACGACAACCAGACACCGGCGGCCAGGAACAGCCCTGCTTTCGTCCAGGCGTGCGCAATCAGTTGGGCCGCGCCGCCGCTGACCGTGGCCAGGCCGGCGGCCATCACCACGAATCCCAGTTGGGCCGACGTTGATGCGGCCAGCAGCTGCTTGAGGTCGCGTTGGGCTACGGCGACGACGCCGAGCAGCACCGCGGTCACCGCGCCCACCCATACCGCTGCGGTGGCGGCCCACCCGGTGGCGGCCAGCAGCGGTGCGCTGCGCAACAGCAGATAGGTGCCCATCGCCACCATCGCCGCCGAGTGCAGCAACGCACTGACCGGGCTGGGGCCCTGCATCGCCTTGGACAGCCAGAATGAGAACGGCAGCTGGGCAGCCTTGCCGAGTGCAGCGACCAGCACACCCAGCGCAATCAGGTGGCGCCAACCGCCGTCAGCGGCGGGGAAGTCGGCCAACGCCAGACCGGCGCCCCCGGCCAGCGCGGCCCCGGCGGCCAGGTACAAGCCAAGGTCAGCCGCCCGGGTGGTGATGAACGCGGTCAGCCCCGAAGAAACCCGCGTCTCCTCGCGCCAGTGAAATCCGATGAGGGCGTAGGACGCCGCGCCCATCACCTCCCAAGCCAGCAGCAGCGCCGGCATCGACGACGCTGTCGCCGTCAGCACAGCGGCTGAGGCGAACAACAGCATCAACCCGTGAAACCGGCCACCGGCCAAGGCCCTATCGGCGCTGGCGAAAACGAGCACCAACAATGTCACCGCCGCCACCGCGGGAACGACCACCGCGGCCAGTGCGTCGACCTGGACGCTGAACTCGGCACCGGCCATGAATGGCAGACCGGCTGCAGGTTTGGCGGCGGCAACCCATATCGCCAGCACCAGCACGCCCGCCGACACGGCGATGGCGATCGCCGCTGCGCCGCGGCCGAGGTCGCGGCCGCACAGTGTCGCCAGGAGCAACCCGGCGCCGCTCATCGCCGGCAGTGCGATGAGCGTCCAGAGCGCAAGTTCGGTCGCTGATGTCATCGCCGTCATCACCCGGACAGCTCGGTGGCCATGTCGGTCATGTCGGCTCGCCGGTCGCGGTGCAGCAATGTGGCCACGGCGAAACCCATGGCCATTTCGATTGTCATCGCCGCGATGACGACCAGCAGGAGCACCTGCCCGCTCGGGTGGGGCGCCAGGAACCACCAGAACGCCGCGGCGGCGAGGATGACCGCGTTGATCATCAGTTCCAGGCCCATCATGACCATCACGACGACCTGCTGGGACAGCGCCCCGTACAGGCCTACGGCAAAGATCGCCGCCGCAACGATCAGCACTGTCTGCAACGTCATCGGCCGACCCCGCCGGGTTGCGGGTCGCGGGCGGGTCGTTGATCGAGGTTGTCGCCGAACCGGTCATAGCGGGTGCGGTTCGCGGCCAGCACCACCCCGGCGACGATGGTGGCTACCATGACCGGGCTGATCACGATCATCACCAGCATCTGGGGGCCCATCAATGCCTCACCGAGCGCGGCGGTGAGATCCGGCGCAGGGGCGCCGCGGCGGGCCGGCCAGTCGACGAGCAAGATCCCGACCGACAGGACAGTGAACGTTGCGGCGGCGAGAGCGAGGGCCGGCCGCTTGCCGTGCACCATGCTCATCGGCATCAGCGCGGGATTCATTCCCATGAACATGACCATGTAGACGGCCATCACTGCCATTTCCATGACCATCATCAAGATGATGGTCACGCCGATGTAGTTCTGTTGCATCAACAACACCGCGATGCCCACCGCAATGAATGAGGCGGCCAAGGCGTAGGTGGCCCGCGCCATCGAGTCCACCCAGAACACCGCGGCGCCGGCGAGCACTGCGACGAGGGCGCTAACCCAGAACACGACATGGGTGATCATTGATCAATACCTCCAGACGGCGACGACGGCCAGGATCAGGTCTTGCGCGAGGACGGCGGGCAGCAGCACCATCCATCCGATCTCCATGAACTTGTCCGGCCGAAAAACGGGCAGCCGCTGCTTGAGCCAGACCAAAACGCTCAGCAACGCAGCGGTTTTCACGAGGGTCCACAGCCAGTCGGGAAGGACCGGGCCGGCGCCACCACCGAGGAACATCGGCACCGCGAACCCCGCGCCGGCGGCCAAAAGCGCGTACCGGCCCGCCTCGAACAGCAGCCGGTCGACACTGGACAACTCGGCGGCCACACCACCGGCGATGTCGACGACCAGCGCGGGGCGGAACGGACCCCACACCGAAAACCCTGCGACCCCAATGCAGTACACCGCAAAGGCGACGGGCATCCATACCGCGAACCACAGGCCTTGTTGTGCGGCAGAGATTGAACCGATATGCAGGCTTTGGGCGGCGATGACGGGGGCGACCAGAGCGAACATCAACGGCAGCTCGTATGCCAAGCCGTGGGCCAGGAAGCGATAGCCGCCGATCAGGGGATGTACCGAGTTCGGTCCCCACCCGGCTAGCCACACCAACGCCCACACCATGACATCCATCGCGTTGAACCACATGACACCGACGTCCAGATCGAGCAATGTCCACCGGCCCAGCGGAATCACGGTGATCATGAGCAGGGCGACGATGAACAGGCCGGCGCTGCCGATGCGCCACAGCAGCGTGTCGGCGGCCACTGTGACCCGGCGTCGTTGCCGCAACAGGCGCGCCGCCTCATACAACGGGGCTGCCACAGAAAATCTTCGAGCAGCAGCGGTGCGGGCGCTGAGCGCGGAGTCGAGGCTGGCGGCGTAACACGCCAGGACGGTCAGCAGTGCCGCAGCAGCCGCCGACCACGCTGCGGGCACCAGCACGGTGGTGTCATCCATGATGTGCGGCCTGCGTCATGCGAGTGATGTCTATCCCGAGGCTGGCGATGACGAGCCGGGCAGCTGCGACGTCCAGGCCGGCAACGATCCCGGGCACCGCGCCGGTCACCTCGGCGCTAAACGCTGGTGGTTGAATACCGTTGCGGGCATTGTCAATTGTGCACAACAGGCGATCGTAGGTGTCACCTGCCCAGCCACCGGGCCAGGCCTGACTGTGCAGCTCGTCAACAGACAGCGCGCCGAGATCGCGCAGCGACCACCGCAACACCCGTGACCTGCGCACCTTGCCGTGCAATGCGTCGAGCAGTGGCCTGACCCGGTCACCGTCGGTGCCTGCGGTGAGCAGCGCATCGCGCGCCCGGCGGGCCAGCTGCGCGGCGTGCGGCCAGCCCGCCAGAGCCAACACGTCGACAATGTGGTCGCACTGTTGGGCCAGCGACAAGGCCGGGCCGGTCGATGGCCGAAGGTGCTCAGCGTCCACACGTGACGCCTCGGCGTCGGCGATGACGTCACCATGCAACGTGCAGTCCAGTACCAGACCGGCTGGCCAGTGCGGCAAGATCGGACCCAATCGCACTCGGAGAACATCCATTTCGAGGCCATCGCGGTCGTCGGCGCCCTGTGCCAGCGCGATACCCGCCGGCGCCATGTCCATCCCGTCATGATGAATGTGCTGATGGCTCATCTCGGGATGGTGAGCGTGTTCGTGGCTCATCTCATGGTGGTGAGCGTGCTCGTGATTCATCTCGTGATGGTGCATCTGCTCGTGGTGCATCCCACTGTGATCCATAGCGTGACGATCGGCGTCCGAGGCATTGTCGGCGACCGGTGATTGCCGGCGTTCACGGGCGTCGTCGCGCTGATGCTGGGTGTCGATCAGTGTCGTGACGGCATCGTCGAGCGCCGCGGCGATGACATCGATGTTGGGGATCTCGGTACGCACGCGCGGGCCCGGTAGCTGCTCCCAGATGTGGTCGATGACCACGTTGAGCGTTGGTCCGGGGTGGCCGCAGACGACCAGCACGTCTGCGGCGGCGGGGGAGGCCGCGACCTGCCATCCGCGCGCCGCCAGCTCCCGCTCCACCGACGCTCGGAGCTGCCATTGCCCCGGGACCTCCACCAGCAGGACATGTGGGCGACGGGCTGCCCAACGGGCCAGCAGCGTTGTCACACCCATCGCAGTGCGCCCTCTCGCCATGCCCACACCACCGCTACGAGCAGCACGCCGAGAAAGACGAACATTTCGACAACTGCCGATGTGCCTAGGCGTGCAACGACCACCGCCCACGGGTACATGAACAGCATTTCGACGTCGAATGCGAGGAATATCAGCGTGGCCAGGTACCACCGCACGTGATAGCGCGATAGGGCGTGCTCGGCAGGCGGCCACCCGGATTGAAACGGCAATGACACCAACGTGGGAGTCGCGCCTGACACGATGCGGCTGGCGCCGTAAGCGGCGGCAATACCCCCCAGGGATAGCCCCAGCATCCACGCCACTGCCGCGAACACGAATTCACCCCCGTCTCGATATTCAGTGTCGCTCTACGATTGGCGCGGACGCGCGGTGAATCGCCGATCTTTCGAGCGCAATGACGGTTAGCCGCGCATCTGCCTTCCTAAACTCTGTCGACCCGGGTGGGCCCTGGGGTCGTACGTATCGTCGGTGTGGGAGCCGAGGTGGGCCAGGGCCGGTAGCTTGGCCCGCAGACCTTCTGATGTGGGTTAGATCTGCCAGTCTTGGGCGCCGTCGTTCTGGTTGTAGGTGCCGATGGAGTTCTTGACCACGACGGGGTCGCCGCTGCCGAAGTTGTCGAAGAACCACTGGGCGTTGGCGGGGCTGAGGTTGAGGCACCCGTGGCTGACATTGCGTTTGCCTTGATCGGCCACTGACCACGGTGCGCTGTGGACGAAGATGCCGCTGTTGTCGATGCGGACGGCGTCTTGTACCTTGAGTTTGTAGCCCTCTTTGGAGTTCACCGGGACGCCGTAGGTGGAGGAGTCCATGATGATGTCGGCGAACTTCTCCAGGACGTAGTACGTGCCGTTGGGTGTCTCGTAGCCCTTCTTACCCAGTGAGACGGGGAAGGTCTTTTCCAGCTTGCCATTGCGCATGATTTCCATTTGATGAGTCTTGTCATCGATGGTGGCCACTAACGCGTCACCGGTGCGGAAGCTCGATCTGGTGCCGGCGGCGTCGACGGTCACGGTGGTGTGCGCGGGCCAGAAGTCGATCGGCCGCCAACGTACCTGGCTGTCGGTCATCCAGTAGAACTTGCCGGGCACGGGCGGGTCGGAGGAGATGCGGATGGCCTGTTCGGCCAGCGGCCGGTCGGCGATGGGCCGTTGAAAGTTGATGACGATCGGCTTGGCGACGCCGACGGTTGAACCGTTGACGGGGTTGAAACTTGGCGGTAGGAACGGCGGCTCTCCGACGAAAGGCGCGGGGTTCTGGCCGGCAGGGATCTCGCCGGGCGCTGGCTGGCCGCCATTGGCAAGTGGGGCGACCGGTGGCGCGGGCTGCTGCGGGGGCGCGAACCCGAAGGGGTCGGGAGAGGGGGGCGCTGGATCTGCTGGTGCGCTCGGTGCGCCAGGACCTGGGCCGGGGATGTCTTGGGGGTCGGCCAGCGCGGACGGGCCGGAAAAGGCTACCGTCGCCGCGAGGGTGGCCAACGTCGCAGCGGTTGCCGCCATCCGGCGGACGTTGTGCTGCCTCATGTCTTCACCTCCAGATGGAATCGGCTGCCGGCATCGGCACGCACGTCTGCACATTCTACTATCTACGTACGTTTGCAGTAGCTACAGGTTGTGGCGTCTGAGTCACCATGCTGCTCACGCTGCTGAGGGATCGCGTCATTGTGGAGCCGGTGTGTAGAACGTGTGAAATGTCGTTGCGTTGTCGGTGGAACGCAGGATGCCCTCGGTGGTAGCCAGGAACACCACGCCGTCTCCTGCTGCCAGTAGTGCCTGTGGGCGGGTGTTGAGTTCCTGGCGCTGCTGCCACGTCGCGCCGGAATCCGCGCTGACGTATGTTGTTCCGGTTGGATCCACTCCAACCAACGGGCCGTCGTCAGGCCAGCTCAGCAACGCCAGGACGGGACCAGAAGCGGCCGCGCTGAACGTTCGTGCTTGGTCAGTGCTGCGCGCCAGCCCGTCAGGGGTGGATGCGAGGACGATGTTCTGATCCGTCGGTGACACCGCGATATCGGCCGCGTTGATGGCGGCGCGCGGCGCCCAGGTGCGGCGGTCGGTGCTGACCAGCACGGTCTGGGTGCGACCATCCAGACCGAAGACGGTGTCGCCCCGCACTTTCAGGGCATGAAAGTCGGCTTCGCCGCGCAGCGACAATGGCGCCCATGTGCGTCCTCCGTCGGCGCTTTCGATTAAGCCGACATTGGCCGGCGCGCTGCGATCACCTTCGCCGGGGTGGCCGCTGCCGAGAAAGTGATCGGGTCCGGCGACGGTGAAGCCCATGAAGTCGGCGACGGTGTCGCCCACGCGTTCAGCGCCGGTGCCATCAGCGGTGAAGCGGTACACACCGTAATGCGTTCCAGCATAGAGGGTGTTGTCGGCGGGGTTGAGGCCGAGGCCGTGAATGTGCGCCAATCCGGTTGATTCACTGCCGTTTTGCTTCGCACATGCAGCGACCAACAGTGTCGCGAGTGCCAGTACCGCGGCGATGGTTGCGCGCATCGGTGTCCTAGAACGTTCATTTCGAGCTGACAGGTTCACGGTCGGCCTTGGGGCTTCGTGTGGGTGATGTTCCTGATGGGCGCTATAGGTCTACCGCGCCACGGCCGCTGGAGATTTCTTCCCCAGTTTCAGTGGTTTGTTTATGACTTGGCTAGTCGTTCGATGAAGTTTCGTTAAAGGTTGCCGTGGCGGGCGTAAGTGGTGGATTGCTCGGGTGATATTTGCGCCCAACGCCGATGTTTGTTGCATTCCCTCACCATCTGCCGGCTTTGTCCGCGGACCACAGGGCCGAGAATGTGTTCCTCGTGGCCATCACGCATCCCGGGACGGCTTTCGCTCTGGCCTGACGGGGTGCGCGCTCGTGTTACCTCTGCGGTGGCCGGGGCGCCCTGCCCGGCGCCGCTGGCGTACGACGAGGACCACGATCACCTTCGCGGCTGCTGCAGCGATAAGGACGCCCAGCGACCACGTCCAGTGCGTCAGCAGGAACATCCCCAAACCAATATGGATCGCTGCCAGCAGGCTCGCGACTGTGGCCACGATCGCCAATCCAACGAAGCGATGCCGCCGTTGTTTCGCGGTACTCACGGCTGGACACCTTCGGATCCGTCGGGCGTGTGCCACGCGATGTTCAATGTGCCGCAACCAAAGCGTGCGAAGTTGGCTGCGACGACTCGTTCGATGATGCGCAGTCCACGCTCATCGCGCGCCGAAACCGCAATGAGCAGTCCCGAAGAGGTGACGGTGAAGTGGCACTGGCCCCAGGGTGGAAGTTTTGCCAATCCCTGTGTATCGGTGCAGGTTGCCTCGACGCGATCGTGCTGCAGGGTGTCTGTGTCGGTGTGGTTGCAGAGACCAGGTGCCGTGCGGTGCCGGTTGATGGCTTGGCAGTGGCGACAGAACTGGATCAGATAACGGCTGGCCGCATTGGTGGCCAGATAAGCCCGGCTGGTCGGCATTGGTGGTTCACCGCCGGGTCAGTGCGACGAGCCAGGCCGCGACCCGGTACGGCTCGACGGCCAGTTCCATAGCTGCGGGTTCGATCGCATCGACCTGCCAACCGTCGGCGAACGCAGTAATGATTTCGGTTTTGCTCAACCGCTGCGGTCCCCAGTTGCGTGTCTCGACGTCGCTGAAACCCAGCATGAAATAGCGGCCACCTACAGCGAGGATCGAACTCAGACTGTCCACGTAGTCGGCGCGCGCGGCGTCGGTGAAGATGTGAAAGAGTCCGCAGTCAATCACGGTGTCGAAAGTCTCGTCCAACTCGGCCAATCGGCAGGCGTCGTGGCAGATGAATCGTACTGACAGGCCGCGAGCGTGGGCCTTCGCTTCGGCAAGTTCGACTGCACGGACAGATTGATCTACACCGGTCGTTTCCTGGCCCTCTCGGGCGGCCATCAACGCGTGTTCGGCTGTGCCGCAGCCGATATCAAGAACGCTGCCTTTCAGGCAGCCGGATTGGGCCAACCTCAGCAAGGCGGTTTGGGGTCGGTCGATATCCCATGGCGGCTTCGAGTCATAGAGGTCGTGCGGACCGGCCACGGGGTGGTTGGGATGGGGTGCATGAGCGGGAACAAACATGGGCGCTCCTCAGCTGGCAGGAAAATCTGCGATTTATCAATACACTATGTCTCGCCTGTATTCACTATGTCTATAGGCGGGATGATGTGTAACGTAGGGGGATGCCCAAGCTGTGGCGAGAGACGATCGAGTCCCACCGCCGCGATGTGCGCGACACCGTGTTGTCCACAGCAGCCGCCCTCGTCGTCGAGCATGGTGTGCGCAGCGTCACGATGAGCCAGATCGCTGAAACCGCGGGCATCGGGCGCGCCACCCTGTACAAGTACTTCCCCGACGTTGACGCAATTCTGCGGTCGTGGCATCGGTGCCAAATCGATTCCCATCTGCACCGGCTTCGCGACATCAGCGAGAGTGCGGGAAGTGCCTACCAGCGTCTGACGGCAGCACTGACCGCCTATGCGCACATCCAGCAGCATTCCGGCCGCCACGATGCCGAGTTGGTGCGGCTCGTCCATGCCGATGAGCATGTCGATGCCGCACGGTGTGAGCTCCGCGACGTGGTGGCCAGGTTGATCGCCGACTCCGCGGCCGCTGGTCAGGTACGCACTGACGTCGACGCAGCGGAGCTGGCCACGTTCTGCATGCACGCCCTGACTGCAGCGGGTGATCTGCGGGGCGACGAGGCCGTTGCGCGGCTGGTAAGCGTCACCATGGATGCGTTGCGGATTCACCCCTGACGACCAGGCCGGGGCAGCCCTCACAGATTCGGCATCCCCCATCCTGTAACCGATCTCGTCGCGCACACGCACCGAGGGGATCAGTCCCCGAAGAACTCTGCGACCTGGCGTGTCCAGGTTTTGATGTCGCTCACTGAGTGCGCGATGTCCAGTCGAGAGTCGTCTATGAGCACGTGCAGGTGCGCTGCGGTGGTCACCGGGTGAAGCGGGTCGGTCTGCCATGCCAGGATCAGCGTCGGATGGGGTAGCGTCCTCACCGCGTGCGGTTCGGGTAATTCGGACATGCCCACGCCGCGTAGTACCGGAGCGAGGAGTTCGTCGGCAACATCAGGGTCGAATGCAGCTGGAGGATAATCGGCGAATATCGGCAATGGTTCGGCGGCGGCCCATTCCCGACGCCAGGCCGTGGGGCCTATCTGTTCGACACGGTCGGCAGCATCGGCGTACCACTGCCGCATATG
Organism: Mycobacterium sp. WUMAC-067; assembly: GCF_020217485.1. Taxonomy (GTDB): domain Bacteria; phylum Actinomycetota; class Actinomycetes; order Mycobacteriales; family Mycobacteriaceae; genus Mycobacterium. Next base: position 58,603 of record NZ_JAEKMI010000016.1, read on the forward strand.
GTTTGGGCCGGTCTCCCAGGACACCGGTGGAATGAGCAGGGCCAGCCGGCGAAAGCGTTCTGGAGCGATGAGCGCGGCATACAGCGCGGCGGCGGCGCCCAAGGATGAGCCTACGAAATCGATCGGCTCGTCGACGCCGGCTGCGTCGAGCACCGCAAGTAGATCTGAGGCGGCGTGCTCGAAGCGGTAGTCCTCGGCGACTGGTCGGCCGGTGGATTGGCCATGTCCGCGCTGGTCGTAGGTGAGCAGCGCGCCGTCGGGGGCCAGTGCGTCGATGTCGAAGAGATCCAGACCGCGCACCGCCGACCGGCTCAGTAGCGCCCCGTGGGCATAGCCGACGACCGGCCTACGTCCTCGTAGCCCGTAGGCGATGGTTTGGCCATCAGCGGTTATCGCGGTCGCATCCGCAGACATATCACTACCTCCTATACTCTACCCCCGAAGGGTATGGGCGTGCAGTGCCGGTGATGTTAGCGGCCGCAACGTTTTCTCAGTGGGCTACGTTCGGGGTCTGGACTGAAAGCCTTGAGTGGCAGTGTGTTTCATCTGGCCGATTTCCCGCACGGGGTGGACCGCGCACCAGCGGGACCTCGCCGGGATTCTTCGGTCCGTCCGGGCCCTTTACTGATTCTTTGTCGAAAATCCGGGTAGCCCGTGCATCTATTGGTCACGATGGAAGGGCGCGCCTGGCACAGGCTGCGCATTGCGTGTGCTCACGACGAAAGGTATTCGTGTGTTTCTCATGAGATCTGCCACGATCGCTGCTGCGGCCGCGGCCGCAGCGATTGGCTTGGCTGCGTGTAGTGGTAACACCAACGATCACGACATGGGTGCGATGACATCGCCGGGGGCGCAGTCCACATCGGCGGCCTCATCGCCCGGTGGTGCGCAGACCCAGGCCCATAACGATGCCGATGTTGCATTTGTCCAGGGGATGATTCCGCATCACCAGCAGGCGATCGAGATGAGTGACATCCTGTTGGCCAAGCAGGGCATTGACCCTCGCGTTGTGTCGATGGCCAACGACATCAAAGCCGCTCAGGGCCCCGAGATCGAGCAGATGCGCGGGTGGCTGGCCGACTGGGACGTGTCGACCACCTCGTCCTCGCCCGGTTCGTCCATGCCGGGCATGCCTGGCCACGATATGGGCAACGCGGGTGGCGGTATGATGTCGGAGCAGGACATGGCGGCTCTTCGGGCTGCCGAAGGCGTGGAGGCGAGCAAGTTGTTTCTGACGCAGATGGCCGAGCATCACAGGGGCGCGATCGTGATGGCTCAAACCGAGGCGAAAAGCGGACAGTTCCCCGATGCCGTGACGCTGGCCAAGTCGGTCGTCACCAGCCAACAGCAAGAGATCGACACCATGAACCAGATTCTGGTCGCACTCTAGGCGATCGGTCTGCTCTGCTGGTGTTGGCGACCAGCTGAACGGTTGCGGCAGTGATCACCCGCGCTCGGCGGCATCGGGGTGGCTGCCCAGACGGTAGCCCACGCCGCGCACGGTGATGACGTAGCGTGGGGCGGTGGGGTCCTCCCCGAGTTTTCGCCGAAGGTGGCCGATATGCACATCGATGAGATGGCTGTCGCCGAACCAGGGGGCTCGGTGGATCGCTTCGAGCAGTTGTCGTCGGCTCAGGACGATCCCGGGGTGTGCCGATAACGCACTGAGAATGTCAAACTCGTTGGGAGTCAAGGTGATTGGCTTGCCCTCCAGTGTCACTTCACGTGCGGCTGCATCGATGCGTAGCCCTGCGATCTGGGTGGGCATGCCGGGTTGGTCGACGGTTTCGGTGCGGGGTCGACGCAGCAGGGCGCGCACCCTGGCAACCAGTTCACGGGGGCTAAAGGGTTTGGTGAGGTAATCATCGGCACCGGCGGCCAGGCCCGCGAGAGTGTCGGTTTCGGTGTCGCGGGCGGTGAGGATGACCACGTAGGCGTCGGAGAAGGTGCGAAGCTGGCGACACACCTCAAGCCCATCGATGCCGGGTAAGCCGAGGTCCAGGACCACCACTTCAGGATCGAATTCACGCGCCAGCATCAACGCTTCTGACCCATTGGTGGCGATGCGGGTGGTGAAGCGCTCACGCGCTAGGTAGCTTGCCACCAGGTCGGCAAGCGCCGTCTCATCATCAACGATGAGTGCCCGCAGCTGCGCCCCGTGGTCACCGCGCAGCGCTGACTCGGTGTCCATCTGCTGAGACTTCGCGGAATCAGCCGCCGTCGCAACGATCTTCAACAAATCTTCACATGACCATTATTCGATCTACGGCTGGCCGCGCCAAAGTGGTGGCAAGGAGGCAATGATGAGTAGCGAGTTGGCGGTCGCCGTTATCGATGCGGGCCGACAATGGACGGTGTGGCTGGGGGCCGGCGCCTTGCTGGTATTGATGTGGACGATGGTCTGGGTGTCGGTGGCGGCTGTTTTCCACGATCCGGGCAACAGCAAGCACGGTCCCGCAGCGGCCCGTGATGCGATACTTCACAAGCCACATCAGTCGCCCTGGGGAAGTGCGTAGTGAGTGAACCGCAGCATTATCAGTTGAGCCGCAGAGGCTTTCTCGCGGCGGCCACGGTGACCGCGGCCGGTCTCGGTTTGGCCGCCTGTGGCCGGGAAACGGCCACGACCACCCGCACCAACCTGGCCGACGCAATTGCCGCAGCCGAGTCACGCCGGCCACACAGTGGCCGCACCATCTCGTCCACATTGAGCGCTGAACGTGTACGACTCGACCTGGGCGGCCAGTTCGCCGAATCGCTGTCCTACAACGGCTCGGTGCCGGGCCCGTTAGTGCGCGCCTCGGTCGGTGACGAACTGGCAGTCACGTTGTCCAACCGGCTTGACCACGCGACATCGGTGCACTGGCACGGCATTGCGTTGCGCAACGACATGGATGGGGCCTCACCGGCTACTCCCGATATCAAGCCGGGCAGTGAGTTCACCTACCGGTTTTCCCTTCCGCATCCGGGTACCTACTGGGCCCACCCGCACACCGGCCTGGATGCCGATACGGGCCTGTATTTTCCGGTGATCGTCGATGACCCCAACGACCCGGGCGACTATGACGCCGAATGGGTGGTCATGTTCGATGACTGGACTGACGGGGTCGGCCCCAGCCCTGCCGAAATCTATGACAGGTTGCGCGGCGGCGGTTCTGGCGGTGGGCACGACATGCCAGGAATGACTGGGATGCCTGGAATGCCGGGCATGCAAGGCGGCGGCAACGACATGGGCAGCAGTGAGCTGCTCGGTGGTGATGCCGGTGATGTGAGCTACCCGCTGTACCTTGCCAATGGGCGGGTTCCGCAGGAGCCCACCACTTTTCGAGCCAATCCCGGTGATCGTGTGCGTATCCGGCTGATCAACGCCGGATCCGATACCGCATTTCGGGTCGCGCTGGCCGGACACCAGCTCACGGTGACTCACACCGACGGCTTCGCGGTGGTTCCTAGCCAGGCCGATGCGGTGCTGCTCGGGATGGGGGAGCGCTACGACGTGGTCGTCACCGCCGGTGACGGGGTGTTTCCACTTGTCGCCTCGGCAGAGGGCAAGAATGCCTCGACCCGGGCGTTGTTGGTCACCGGCGCAGGTTCGCCGCCGGCGCCCGATTTCAGTCCTGGCGAGTTGGGCGGGCGTGTGGCGACTGTCGATGGATTGGTCCCAGCGCCGGGGGCTGCGCTTCCCGCGGCAGCCGCCGACGTCGAACTGCCCGCCGAACTAGGCGGGTCGATGACGAAGTACGACTGGACCATCAACGGGCAACCGTTCACCAAGACCCACCCACTTGAGGTCCGGGAAGGACAGCGCGTCGCGCTCACGTTCAACAACATGACCATGATGTGGCACCCGATGCATCTGCACGGCCACACGTTCGAGGTGGTCGGCGCCCAAGGACGTAAAGGTCCGCGCAAAGACACGGTGATCGTCTTGCCCATGCAGCGGTTGAGGGTGGAGTTTGTCGCTGACAACCCCGGCGTGTGGATGATGCACTGTCACAACACCTATCACCAAGACGCCGGCATGATGACCAGTTTGAATTATCGGAGCTGACCGCAACGCATGGTTAATACTCGATGAGGCGGGTCACGTACGGCATCATCCCGCTAGAGCGCACCGGGGCGATGCGCACCTGCGACCCGGTGAACGGCGCTTCCAGCATCTGGCCGTCACCTAAGTACATGGCCTCGTGTTGGCTTGCGTCGGGGCCGTAGAAGATCAAGTCGCCGCGGCGCATCTGTGACGACGGGATCTTGCGGCCGGCGTTGTACTGCGATCCGGAGTAGTGATCTAGCTTGATGCCCACCCCGGCGAATGCGTAGAGCATCAGGCCCGAGCAGTCGAAGCCGACGGTGTTGGCGCCTTGGTCGATTCCCCGGGACGGACCGCTGGCGTTGCCGCCGCCCCACGAGTAGGGCACGCCCAGTTGCGCCGTGGCGCGACGGATGACGTATTCGGAGGCCTGGCGGCCATAGACACGGGGAATCCGTCCGTTGGTGAAGCCGGGGTCAGCCGGGGTGGCCGCCTTGGGCAGGATGCCCAACGACGTCAGAAAAGTGCGGCCCATCTGGGCAGTCACTTGAGCCGAGGTCGCCGAGATCTGCAACACCGCGTTGATGATGGCCACCGGATCGCCGGCCAAGTTTGCGCTGGGCACCATCGGCAGCGTCGTATCCCATTGGCCGGCATCGGGTCTCCCGGTAGGGGCACGGTCCCACGTGTCGCCGCCGGCCGCCGTGGTGCCCGCTGCGGGCCGAGACTTTGATACCAGCTGGGCGTCAAGGCGTTCCTGCGCGCGGGCACGCGCTGTGGCCAGGCGGTCCACTGCTATCTGTTGGGTGCGAAATTGGGTCTGAGCCTCGGTGAGTGTCGCGATGGCGGCCTGTTGGCTGCGTTCGGCGTCGCTCACCGCGGTGGCTGCACGCCCTTCGGCCGAGCGGGCCGCTGATGACAGGTTGGCCGTGGTGGTGCGCGCACGCTGCAATCGTGCGAGCACCGTTTGGTGGCTGCGGATCAGTTCACGGTCGGCATTGACCGCCGTGATCAGGTCCTCGGGCCGAGATACCGACAGCAGCGCGGTAGAGGGACCGTGGATGTAGGTGGCGGCTGCGGCGTCATCGAAGCGCTGTTGCGCCGATGTGATCGCCGCACCGGCATCGGCGAGGGCACGCACGCGGGAATCGGCGTCGCGGCGGGCGGACTCAGCGTTGTCGCGAGCATGTGCGAGGTCCACGAGAGCCTTATTGACCGACTCCTGGCGCTGCTGAATAGCGGCCGCGGCCCCAGCCAATTGCTGATCGGCTTCGGCGACGGCGGCTACCAACGATGCCACCGCAGCCTCATCACGCTGTCCGACTACGTCGTGGGAGGCCCATGCGACAGGGCCGGACCCGACCACAGTCGTCACAGTGGCGATCGCGGCCACGGCCCGATTGAGGAAATAGCGCCCAGGACGCATGGGGTTTCTCCGTCGCAAGGGGCGTCGCAGGTTCCCGATGGCGGTGTTCCCCCGAACTCCAGAACTTTCCGCCGCCGGTCGACACCCATTCCACACCGCACTACTGAACTACGCAGTAGTACCGTAACTCACAGGAGCCCCACCGGTCACTGCCGTCACAGTCTCGAAGTGATAACACTTAGGTGCCGACGACGCGCAACAAAAGAACTTCATAAGTCTTTGAGCAACAAGTCGGTACGTGCACTCCCGGTTATCTACTATGTGAGATAGTAGATAACTAAAGTCGGTGGTATGCGTGATAGATCGGGGGTGTGACGATGATGGACCGCCGGATTCGGGTCGCGCTGCTGGCGGTGGTCTTGGGCGCGACCGCGACGCTGGGAATCGTAGAAGTGACCTCGCTGTCCAAATGCCCCGGCTGCGGCTTCGGGCAGACAACGCCCGAAGCCCTTGACGCGGCGGCACTTCCCCGCCCGGAACTGCAGATCAGCCCAGGCATGGACGCCGCCGGCGTGGACCCGTTAGCGCCAGTGACGGTGTCGGCAACCTCGGGAGCACTGTCACAGGTCGTGATGACCAACGAGCAGGGCAACCGTATCGTCGGTGTCACCACCCCCGACTATGCAGTGTGGAAACCGGGAGTACCGCTGGGATATGGCCGCACCTATACGATCAACGCGACAGCGGTGGGGGCCGACGGCACCTCGGTGCAGCGAACATCGCAGTTTTCGACAGTGGTGCCGAGCAATCAGACGCAGGTGCAACTGACCACGACAGCGGGAACGGCACTGCGTGAGGACGCCACGTACGGCATCGGCACGGTGGTCGTGGCACGGTTCGACGAACCCATCGCCGATCGGGCCGCCGCGGAACGGCGCTTCGTGGTGACCACGTCACCGGCAGTGCGGGGATCGTGGTACTGGGTTGATGACCAGACGGCCCATTGGCGCCCGCCGGCCTACTTTGCGCCGGGTACCTCAGTGACGGTGCAGGCCAACATCTACGGCGCATCGTTGGGCGGCGGTCTGTATGGCCAGGAGGATGCCCGAGTGCGTTTCTCCATTGGGGACGCCCACGTGTCGATCGCCGATGACACGACCAAACAAGTCAGCGTGTTCAACAACGGCCAATTGGTTCGAACGATGCCCACCTCGATGGGAATGGGTGGAACCGAGACCATCAACGGCCAAACGCTGTCGTTTTGGACCCAGCCCGGCGTCTACACCGTGATGGATAAGGCCAACCCCGTGATCATGGACTCTTCCACCTACGGGCTGCCGATCAACTCGCGGCTGGGATATCGCGAAACCATCTACTGGGCAACACGAATCAGCACCGACGGCATATATCTGCACCAGCTTGAAAGCACGGTCTGGGCGCAAGGAAACACCAATGTGTCGCACGGCTGTCTCAACCTCAATCCCGACAACGCTCGTTGGTTCTACGACTTCTCCCAACCCGGCGACGTCGTCGAGGTCCGCAACACCGGCGGCCAGCCGCTGCAGCTTTGGCAGAACGGCGATTGGAGCCTTCCATGGGACCAGTGGCTGAAGGGCAGCGCACTGGATTGACGTCATTCCCGCCGGCAACCCGCAACTACGGATGGTGATCTACTATTTTGCCTAGTACTGAGTGCGGCGGTAATAAGAAGATGGGACGCAGAATGAATGTGTACCGACCCACACGGCTACAGGTGGTGGTGGCTGTCGTGGCGACCGGTGTGGTGGGTCTGGCGGTCGGCATACCGAGCGCATTGGTGCACAACCCGCTGTTCGTTCGGATGACGCCGCCACCGTGGTGGAGCTATGTCGTCTGGGGGCTGGTCGCGGCGGCCAGCGGAGCACTGACAGCAACCTATGTCGGGCGCCGATCGGCGGTGCCTGCACGGACGGGACCTATAGGACTGGTCGCCAACGTGGGGTCGTTGCTGGCAGTCGGTTGCCCGGTCTGCAACAAGCTTGTGGTTGCTGCGGTCGGGGCTTCCGGCGCGTTGACGATGTGGGCACCGGTGCAACCCGTCATCGCCGTCGCCTCCCTGGCCCTGGTGGGGTGGGCACTGTGGCGGCGCCTGGCGGACATGCGCAGTTGTCCGACTCCGGCCGCGCGGATGCCTGAGGCCGTTGGCCCTGCTGCACGTAGTGAGCGTCAATGAACAAAGCTGTGCTGACCGTTGCCGGTGTCGTCACGGTGGCTGCCGCGGCGATTCTGGTCGCCACTCATCACCCGAGTGAGCAACCAGCTTCGGCCCGAGACGCGGCGGCGCCGGTGGCCTCGACGGTCTCCGAGGAAGGCGTGGCTGCCTGCCCGGTCCCGGTTTCGGGTGGGACCGCAGCGCCCACGCTGTCCGGTGTGGGTGCACGCTGCATTGGATCGTCGCAGGTGATCGACTTGGGTGCGTCGGTGGCAGGCAGGCCGACGCTGCTGAATCTGTGGGCGGCCTGGTGCGGGCCGTGCCGCGACGAAATGCCGGTGCTGGAGGCCTACACCCATACTGCCGGCGCCGCGCGGGTCGTCGGTATCAACCTGAGGGATCGCCCGGGTTCGGCGGTGGCACTCATGCGTGACCTGCATATCAGCTACCCGTCGTTCACCGACGCCGACGACGCGGCTGCTGCGCTGGCGGCACCGCCGGTGCTTCCGTTGAGCTACTTCGTCGACACCGACGGATCGGTGCGGCGCCTGCACGACGTGACGGTGTTTCGCGATGTCGCACAGATCCAGAAATCGGTGGCCACCGCACACCAGCGAAAGACCCAACCGTGAGCACTCGCGATGCCCGCCGACGCGCCCCGGGCGTGCGACGGTCACTGCCGGGCCTGGGTGAATTGGAGGCCGCGATCATGGCGGTGATCTGGCGCTGTGACCAGCCGGTGCGTGTTCGGGAGGTCCTCGAGCAGCTCGACGCGACTCGTCATCCGGCTTACACGACGGTGATGACAGTCATGGACAATCTGTATCGCAAAGGCTGGTTGAGCCGCGAACGTGACGGCCGGGCCTATACCTACCGCGCGACGCGCAGCCGGATTCAGGCAGCTACCGACGCCGTGCGTGATCTGCTGGCCGACAGTGGTGATCCCAGCGCCGCACTCCTGCACTTCGCGCGCGGCGCCTCCGAGGAGGAGAGCCAAGCGTTGGTGCGCGGCCTCACCGAACGGCGCGATGTTTGATGACCAGTGCGCTGTGGTGGGCGGTCATGGGTGTGGCGCTCGGTGTCGGGACGCCGCCGGTTTTGCGCCTGATGACGCGTCGGGGCAGCGACGCCGCGATCGTCCTTGCCGTGTGGGGGTTCGCGGTGTTGACCACGACGGCGGCGATCGCGTTTCCAGCGTTTGCGCAGCTGCTGCACCTGTGTGGGCTGACCTCACCGGCGCGCGGCCTCGGGAAATGGGACGTTATCGCCGCAACCTTCAGCGGCGGTGCGCTCGTCGTGGCCGTGGCATGCGGTGGATGGCGATGGGCCGGCACGGTGCGGCAACGACGCCGGCTCCATGATCGTCATGTTCAGCTGTCCTGGCTGCTGACGGGACGGCGCCCGCACCGGTCGGCCACGCTGTGGCTGCCGGTGGGCGAGCCGCTGGCCTATAGCTTGTCGGGGCGGCCCGCGCTGGTGGTGATGAGCATGGGCCTGCGCCACTGTCTTGACCCGGCCGCCGTAGAGGCCGTGCAGGCTCACGAGCGTGCCCACGTGAGGCGACGCCACCATCTGCTGACAGGCATGGCACACGCCGCCGCGGCCGGCCTTGGCTGGCTACCGCTGATGCGGCAATCTCCTGCGCTGGTGGCCACCCTCGTCGAGCTCGACGCCGACGCCTGCGTCGCCCGCGTCCATGGTCGGCACGGGTTGCGTCGAGCGTTGCAGACCCTGCAGGCTTCCCCTGCTCCCGCAGAAGCATTGGGTATGGGCGCATTGAGCACTGATGTGCGGATGGCGCGATTATCGGCCCCTATTTCGGCCCGTCCCAACGGGTTTGCGGTGGCACTGGCAGCTGGTTGCACCAGGCTGCTTGCCGGCGGCGTGGTGATGCTGGGGGTCCTGATCTTGTGGGGCTTGGTGTCGTGTCCTACCGGACTGGGCCTACCGTGACAGGTCACCGTTCGCCACGACGACCTCGGCCTTCACCTGGGCTGAGTAGCCTGCCGGTTCTGCTGCACACGGCGGGATGGCTTTTCGTGGTGGTTGGTGCGGCGGTGGCTACCGCGCATCTCATCGCCCACATCGCGAAATGGCATGTTCCCGGCATGCGCGATGTGCTGCTGGGTTTTCCCATGGCGGCAATCTTGGTGATCATCGGAATCGTCCTGATCGGACTGCAGCCGCCGCGGTGACCGGACGGAGCAACCTTTGGCGGAGGCCATCTGTATCCAAGGCCCACAGCGGGAGTCGAGTCAGGTTGGGGGTCGTCGCAGCAGTAGCCCCCGCCGTTGGTGCGACATTGCCGTTCTGGGTATCGGTGTCGCGCTCGGGAGCCGACCGTCAACGGGGACACGGTCCGTCTCAGGTGAGGCTACGGGCCTGGTCACCAGGTAGGGTGGGTGCGAAGATCGTTGGAAGGTGACACTGTGCGGACACGAGGTTTCGGAGAGCTGGAAGCCGTTGTCATGGATCGTGTCTGGAACCATGATCCCGAAACAGTCACTGTGCGCGACATACTCGATGAGCTCATCGCCGAACGCAACATCGCTTACACCACGGTGATGTCGACCATGGACAACCTGCATAACAAGGGGTGGCTGGAACGCGAGCGTGACGGACGCGCCTACCGGTACTGGGCTGTCATGACCCGCGAAGAGCACTCCGCTCAGCTCATGCGTAATGCGCTCGACGGTGGCGGCCAGCCGGAGTTGGTGCTCAACCATTTCATCGAGCAGATCGACCCTGCCGAGACCGAACGGCTGCGCGAAGCGCTGCGTCGGCTGGCGCGCCGCAACAGCCGGGCCAAGGCTAAAAAGGCGAGTAAGCGGTGAGTTTGGCCGCGTGCCTGACGATCTACAGCACCGTGGTGCTGGTCGTCGGGCCCGCTGTGCTGCGTCGGCTGTCGCGCGCCGGGCACGCGCCGAGGCTCGGTGTGACGGCCTGGTTGGCCGCGATCGGCAGCATGCTCGCGACGTGGTTGGTCGTGGCGGGGCTGCTGGTCGTCGATGTGGCGGCGCATTGGGGTCAGCGCAATTCGTTTGTGGTGGCGTGCGTCGCGGCGCTGTGCGAGCTGGCGGCCGGTGACGCGGGCCGCGCTGCCCAAGTCGGTGTGTTGGTGGGATTGGCGACGGTGGTAGTCGTTATGGCGCGCTTCGCGATTCGTATTGGCCGCACGATCGCACGGCTGCGGGCCCAGGCCCACGGCCACGCCCAAGCCATCCGCCTGGTCGGACGACCAACTCCCGACGAGGACGTCTATGTCGTTGATGCCACCGCGCGGGCCGCGTACTGCGTGGCGGGTCGGCCGTCGGCGATCGTGGTGACCAGTTCGGCGATCGCTGCACTGGACCGTCACGAGTTGGGGGCGGTCATCGCTCATGAACGCGCGCATCTGCGTGGGCACCATCCCGCCGTGATGACCGTGTTGCGGGGCTTGGCATTGGTATTTCCGCGACTGGGATTGATGACACAGGCGGCGCACGAGGTGTCGCGGCTGCTGGAAATGTGCGCCGACGATGCGGCTGCTCGCCGGCATGGGTGCGACCCGCTGATCAACGGTTTGATGGCATTGGTCGGTGTCGCGCCCGCCGCGGCGCTGGGCGCTGCTGATGTCGCGGTGTTGAGCCGTGCTGAGCGGCTGCTGTCGCCACCACAGCACCGTGCCTGTATCGGTGCGCAGCTCGCACTTGCCGGTGCCGCCGCCCTCGTCATTGCCGCACCGATGACGATGGTGGCTCTCGGAGCAGTCGGCATCCTGGTCTGCAGTTAGCCGGCATTGACCGCTGTGTGGTCAGGTTTCGATGACGCGGGTGACGAATGGTGTCATTCCTGACGTGCGCACTGGCGAGATCTTGACCGGGACACCGGTTTGTTGGGCTTCGATCATCTGACCGCCGCCCAGATAGAGCGCCTCGTGCTGGCCGCCCCCGGGACCCCAAAACAGCAGGTCGCCCCGTTTCGCCTGCGAGGGCGGTACGTGGCGGCCTGCGGTGTACTGGTCACCGGAGTAGCGGGGGAGCAGTACACCGACGCCGGCGAATGCGTACCGGGTCAAGCCCGAGCAGTCGAAGCCGACTGTGTTCGCACCGGAGTCCACTCCGCGGCTGGGCCCGGTCAGGCTTCCGCCGCCCCACGAGTACGGCACACCCATCTGGGAGCCAGCGCGGCGGATCACGTATTCGATCGCTTGCCTGCCATACACGCGGTTGCCGCGCAGCCCGCCGGCCCCCATGCTTGGGCTGGCAGTGGGAACAAGCCCAAGACTGCCCAAAAACTTTCGCCCCAGATCCATGGTGGTCTGTGCCGCCTTGGCACTGGCTTGCAGTGACGCATTCGCGATCGCCACGGGGTCGCCGGGTGCACCGGCACTGAGTGCGCTAGGCAGGGTCGGATCCCATTGTCCCGGATTGGGTTCGGCTCGGGCTGGAGCCACTGAGCACACAGCCCATGCCGTCAGCGCGATACCACACGACCGCAGCAGCCGCCGCCGATTCCAGTCGCTGTCACCGGTCCGCATGGCAACCGCGGGCCGCAGTGGGCCATCAGGCAGGGAGGACATGCGAGGTGTTCTCCTTCCCGCTTAGGCAACGCGGGGCATATCCCGCACCTACTGTGCACTTCAGTATGTAGCGCCTCAGTAATTCCATTCTGAACCGTACAGCACTTTTACCCCAGTTGTAACTCCAGTCACAAATTCCACGTTTGTAATTCGTTGTTGCCGTTTCGGCCAGATCTTCACGTCGGCGCCAATCCTTGTATGTATGTAGTGAGTTAGTACTATGGTGCTTAGTAGAGTGATTTGTGCGAAAGGTCCTGCCATGAATCCGATCCGGCGTTACCCGCGCGCCCGCACGCCGTCGCCGTACACGGCCGCCTACCAGCGCGAACGCCGCCGCCGCGCGCTCGGATGGGTACTGGTAGCCGCTGGAGTCGCAATGGCGTTCGTGCATGCCGTCGCGCATCTGGGCCGATTGCATATCGTCGTTCACCAGGATCTGCTGCTGGGCTATCCGATGGCCGCCGTGCTCACCCTTGTGGGGGCCGTCCTGATCGGGCGGGCGGTGGGTACAGGTAGGCCTTGAGCGTCCTGTTTCCCATGTGTACTGCCAGGCAGCTCGCCCGGCGAAATGGCGAGCACCGGGGCCACCGCAGGAGCTGGCCGCTCCGCCGTCGTGTAACGATTCGTTGAAGTCCGCTGACATCCAACGAAATCAACCACCTACGACCTACGTAGTAGTGCAGTATTGTCCGGTGGGTATCCAGAACAGCGCCCTTGCCGAGCGGGTCCTGGTGACAGGCGATGACGGCAAGGGTCTGACCATCCTCGCAGAGGTTGTCCGGCGCGCGGCGTTGCCGGTTCTGGTCGTATCCGACAGCATTGCGGCTCTGGATATCACCAGGGCTAAGCGGCCGGCCGTGATCATCGTGGCGGTCACGGGTCCATGGAGTGCCGGTCTAGCTGCGTGCCATCGCCTGCGTAGCTGCTCGAACGGCAAGATCATCGTCATCACGACCAACGATGACGTAGCCTGCACCGTCCGGGATTTCAATGACGGAGTCGACCTGGTGCTGACGCCATCATGGAATGACGATCACCTCGGCGAACGGCTCCTCGCAATGTTGGCCGGCCCAGGCCGCAATCCCATCGTCCCTATCCGCCCGGTGTCACATACGGGGCGGGCACGGTGGGCCGACAAACGAATGTTCGGACCGCTATGTATCGATATCGCCCGACGTCAGGTGACCGTTGCCGATGCCGAAATCAAGTTGACCCGAACGCAGTTCGAGATACTGGCAGCCTTGGCGCAGCGCTCCGGTGGCGTGCTTTCACGTCAGGAACTGCTCAACGCCGTGTGGGGGCCGGACTGGACGGGCACTGCAGCCAACATCGACGTGCATATCGGTCAGCTGCGCAGAAAGCTCGGAGACAATCCAGCCCAGCCCATGCTGGTTCTCAATGTCCGAGGCGTCGGTTACCGGCTGGCGGGGGAAGGCTGGCGATACTGAGGCGCCGGGCGTAACACTGTGGCCGCTGTGGCTATCGGTGCTGGCCACGCACCGTGGCGAAGTGGGATCGGCACACGGCTGGACAACATCCCGGTCGCGATCTACGGTCACGCTTAGTAGAAGGCGGTAGGTGGCGCGTTGTGGCGGTTGCCGCCACAAGTGAGGTGGCGTGAGGTGGCTATGTGGGTGCGGCGATTCGGCGGCTTGTGGTGGCAGCTTCTGGTCGTGGTAGTGGTGTTGGTGCTGGCCGGGGTGCTGACGGTGGTCGGCGCGCGCAGTCAACGCAACCTCGATGCCGATTCCGTGGATTGTTCGCAGGCCAAGTGCATTGCGCTGACATTCGACGACGGGCCGAGCCCGTTCACTGACCGGCTCCTGAAAGTGCTGTCCGACCGCGGCGCCAAGGCCACGTTCTTTCTGATCGGGAACAAGGTCGCTGCCGACCCGTCGGCAGCGCGCCGAATCGCCGATGCCGGCATGGAGGTGGCCGGCCACACCTGGGAACACCCCAATATGTCGACGGTCGCCGTCGGCGATATCCCGGCCCAGTTGCGTAAGGCCACCGAGGCGATCGCGGCCGCGACCGGCCGAGCCCCGACGCTGTATCGCCCCGCCGGGGGTCTATCCAGTCCCTCAGTGCACGCCGAAGCCGCAAGGCAAGGTCTCGCCGAGATCCTGTGGGACGTTATCCCTTTCGACTGGATCAACGATTCGAATCTGGCTGCCACGACCTACATGCTCAAGACTCAGATCAAGCCGGGATCGGTGGTGTTGTTGCACGACACCTACTCCAGCACTGTTGATGTGGTCTGTCAGTTTCTGCCGGTGCTGATCGTCAATGGCTACCACATGGTCACGGTGAGCCACCTGCTCGGCCACCGGGCCGCCGGATCGAGCTACGGTGGCCGCGAGAACGGGCCGCCGGCCAACGCTCTGGCCGACATTCCAGCCACCCGTATTCCGCAGTTGCCGGCCACACCATCACCCAAGCCCGCGCCCAACCTGCCCATAACCGACCTGCCCAACCAGAGCCCCGGCGGGCCGCCCGCATAGGTTATCCATCTTCCGCAGGGCGCCGACACCGGTCAGGAGCGCCCGCCTGTTCGGCGAGGCAGATGCCGGCGCTCAAAGGTCGCCGTCGGCCGACGGGTGGTTCACGTTGAGGAGATCGGGGTGGCGCGGCCGAGTTCGAACCGTGATTCACCGGATTGCTGACGTGACATAGCTGACAGCTTTCACCGCGCGGCGGCAGCCTGAACGGCCTTAGCATCGCCAATTCGCCAAGCTGGGCATCGACCGCGGCCGCCGTGAGGCCATCGCGCACCACTAACCCACTGACTACGTACATAAGTAGTAGCTGACCTGCGGGGATACGGCCTCAGGACAGGGACTGTGTGGACACCGCTGACCCAAAAATATTGGCGCACTGTGATGCTCAATCCTGCGCAGTGGAACTTGTGCGCGGCCGATCGGGCGTCATCGCGGTGGGATAACACATTGGAATCGACTTTGCGTCACGACCGTGATGGTGCCCGCCGCTGCTAGTGTGAAAAGCATTGTGAGGTATGACGACGCCCCCACGAGACAGCAACTATTGTCAGCGCTGACGCTGACAGTAGTGCTGTGGGGGCTGCTCATCGGCGCTGGTGCGATCGTCACCGTGCCGTCTGAGACCTACACGCACGCTCCGCACAGCATCATGTCCTCAGCGACTGACGGTGCTGCTACGGCGATGGACCACCCCCATATCCAAGGGCCGGTCGAGGTCTGTCGGGATATCTTTGTCGACGTGGTGCTGCCGCGCGCGGCCACCGTGTTGCTGCTCGTCGGGATCTCTGTGGCGATCGTTGCCCTGGCAGTGTTCGGAAACCGCTGGTCATGGACAGCGGTGCGGGGACCGCCGCCATTCCACGACATATTTGTATCGGGCCGGAAGCTATTGCTGCGGCTCTGTATCGCTCGGCGCTGATGACATGCGCCCGACCGCATCGCCTGCTGCGATCCGGTCGGCATTCACTTCGCCTAGAGACAAGTAGCCGCGCGCCTGTACCGCGGCTCGATACAGAAAAGATGACAACCTGATGAACAACACTGTGGCAGTTGATTCCTCCGATCTTGAACACTCGACCAGTCACCGCGCACTGGGCCGCAACCATCGACTTGGCACGATGGTGGGTCACACGCCGGTCTTACGTATTTCTGCTCCTTTCAGCGATGAGAAGCGTGGCTTTTGGGCCAAGTTGGAAGGGTTCAATCCTGGCGGCATGAAGGATCGTCCCGCCATGCACATGGTGGAGCGGGGCCGCGCTCGAGGCGATCTGCTTCCGGGCGCGCGCATCGTGGAATCCACCAGTGGCACGTTGGGTTTGGGCCTGGCTTTGGCCGGTACCGTCTACGGCCATCCGGTCACCTTGGTGGCTGACCCCGGGATGGAGCCCATCATGCATCGGATGCTGGCGGCCTACGGCGCCCATGTCGACGTGGTGAGCACCCCGCATCCGCAAGGCGGCTGGCAACAAGCCCGGCGCGACCGAGTTGCTGAACTGCTGGCCGCCGAAGCCAATGCCTGGTACCCCGACCAGTACAACAACCCCGACAACGTCGAGGCATATCAGGGACTTGCACTGGAACTGGATGCCCAGCTAGGAAACGTCGACGTGCTGGTGTGCTCGGTGGGCACCGGCGGGCACTCTGCGGGCATCGCACGGGTGTTGCGTCAGTTCAACCCCGATATGCGCCTCATCGGGGTGGACACCATCGGGTCGACCATCTTCGGGCAGCCCGCCGCAACACGTCTCATGCGTGGCTTGGGATCCAGTATCTATCCCCGCAATGTCGACTACGCCGCATTCGACGAGGTGCACTGGGTTGCGCCCGCTGAAGCAGTGTGGGCGTGCCGCTCCCTGGCAGCCACGCATTACGCCTCGGGGGGCTGGAGTGTGGGGGCGGTTGCCCTGGTCGCAGGCTGGGTTGCGCGCACTGAGCCAGAAACCGCCACGATCGCGTCGGTCTTTCCGGATGGCCCGCAGCGCTACTTCGACACGGTGTACAACGACGATTACTGCCGCGAACATGGCCTTCTCGGAGTTCAACCACCTGCCCATCCTGCCGAGCTCGCAACGACGACCGAGCGTGTCGTTACTTCGTGGTCGCGGTGCGTCAACGTGGTCGACCCGATGCAGGGCACCCAGTGATCGCAGCAGTCCGGCAGTTCACCAGCTTCGGCTGGCCCAGCCGCCTGCTGATGATCAACCAATTCGGCATCAACGTCGGGTTCTACATGTTGATGCCCTACCTGGCCGGCTACCTGGCCGGGCCGCTTGGGCTGGCCGCCTGGGCCATCGGTCTGGTGCTGGGTGTACGCAACTTCTCCCAGCAAGGAATGTTCGTTGTTGGCGGTACCCTGGCCGACCGGCTCGGGTTCAAGCCCCTCATCGTGGTGGGATGCCTGTTGCGGACCGCCGGATTCGGTCTGTTGGTGTTCGCCGATTCCCTGCCCGCCGTGCTGATCGCCTCGGCGGCGACAGGATTCGCCGGAGCCCTGTTCAACCCCGCGGTGCGCGCCTATCTGGCCGCCGACTCCGGCCCTCGCCGCGTTGAGGCGTTCGCCTTGTTCAACATGTTCTATCAGGCGGGCATCCTGGCTGGTCCGCTTGTCGGATTGGTGTTGATGATGGCCGACTTCCGCACGGTAGCCGCCGCTGCAGCAGCGGTGTTCGCGCTCTTGACGGTCGCCCAACTGTTCGCACTGCCGCAGCACGCGGCCGATTCGCACGACGATGCGACCAGCGTTATCGACAATTGGCGTGCAGTGGTGGCCAACCGGTCATTTCTGCGGTTCGCGGTCGCGATGATCGGCTGTTACGTGCTCAGCTTCCAGGTGTACCTGGCGATGCCGTTGCAGGCAGCCGCACTTACACCGCAGCACGAATCCGCGGTGGTCGCCGGCATCTTTGTGATCTCGGGCGTTGTGGCGGTCGGCGGGCAGCTGCGCATCACCCGATGGTTTGGAACACGTTGGGGCAGTGGTCGATCACTGGTGATCGGCATGATCATCCTGGCAGCCTCGTTCCTACCGCTGCTGATCGCTCCTGACGCTGGACGGTTTGGGGCCGTTGCCGGTGTGGCCGCGTTGTTGGCGGCGGCGGGGTTGCTCGCGGTCGGTTCGGCTGCGGTATTCCCATTCGAAATGGATACCGTAGTTTCCCTGGCGCGAGACCGGCTGGTCGCAACCCACTACGGCTTCTACAACACCATCGTCGGAGTCGGCATCCTCATCGGAAACCTTGCCACCGGTGCAGCCCTGCAGGCCGCCCGTGACTGGGGGGCTGTCGAAGTGTTCTGGGGCGCGCTGGTCGTGATCGGATTGGTCTCAGCGGTGGCGCTGTATCGATTAGACCGTGGCGGACAGCTCACTACCAGTGACGTTGTGCAGGCATCGACGAAATAACAGACCGCAGCCAACATTGCGGTAGCGGCAGGGCCGTGTCACTGCGACGCGCTGTGGCCCGAGGGCGCCATCTTCGACACGACCAGCATCATCAGCAGCAGCCGGTGCGGACTC
This sequence comes from Mycobacterium sp. WUMAC-067, assembly GCF_020217485.1. Classification (GTDB taxonomy): domain Bacteria; phylum Actinomycetota; class Actinomycetes; order Mycobacteriales; family Mycobacteriaceae; genus Mycobacterium. Next base: position 76,760 of record NZ_JAEKMI010000016.1, read on the forward strand.
GACCGTGAGCCCATCCAGCATTGTCAAACGCGGTGCCTACCGGATAGACGGTGTACGCGAGGCAGGGAGATTCATCGGCAGCAGTTGACTGGACGTGCTGCTTCGGGCCGCCGCGGCGCCATGTCGAGAGCGCACAGCAGCGCACATTTGGCAATCGCGCGCACACCGGGGTGGCGCACGATCTCGGTCACACGTGTGGTCAGTGAGTTTCTTTTAGACTTCATGCCTGGCCTTTCCCTTTCGACCGGGTGCCCCGAACAGTTCATGAATTGTCCGTCTAGGAACCAGGATTGTCTGGCCGACGGGATTGTCAAGGGGTCTACTGTCGTACACAGTAATAGAGCCGGTCTCTACACGGAGAGCCTTGGCGCCCCAGGCAAGTCATCTGTGGTACGGGTCTGAAGGGTGGGGCCGGCGCTGGCCCGTGCGGTCGAACAACGCATCGCTGTCGCAACCCGAAGCTGAGGAGACCGTCATGCTGAATGTCGTGGTACATCGACTGCCAGAATTGTGTTGCGTGGCCTTACTCGTCGTGGCCGGCTGCGGCGCCCCCAGCGGGCCAACCGATGAGGCTGCGCGCCCTTCGGACGGCCGAGACACTGCGTCAGTCGCGCCTGCCCCCGCTGCGAAATCGATCGGTCCCGACTTGTTCGCCAAGGCGATGGCCGAGCCCAACCGCATCACCATCAACGTCCATGTCCCTTACGAGGGTGAGCTTGCTGGCACGGATCTCGCGATTCCATTCGATCAGATCTCTGCCCGCGCCGAGCAGTTACCGGCCTCACGCACGACGCCGCTGGCTATCTATTGCCGATCGGGCCGCATGAGTCGCATCGCCGCCACCACATTGGCACAGCTGGGATATCGAGACATCGTGGAGTTGGATGGCGGGATGATTGTCTGGCAGCAGACCGGCCGAGTATTGAACTGGCGCTAGCCGCTTGGGCTATGCCCAAGAGAGTGGGCAGCAATCTGACGCGTTCCCCGGTATCTATTGGCGTAAGTCCACCGGGTTGGGCGCATATGGGGCAAGCCTTTGACGATGCCCACCTACCGATCGAGTCGCCGTCACATACGGCTGCCCCGGCCCGCCGTGTGTCGCCCGTTGTGCACGCGAAGCCCCCGGATTCGCGATCGGTACCGGCGGATCAACCGACAGACGACATCTACGTGGTTGAACCGTATGTCGTTGGGTATCCGATTGTCTGGCCGCATGTTCGGGGCTTGCGTCACATGCCCGCGCGCTGCTGCCGCCAACGCCGATGCCACGAAGTGAGGAGCCCATGAGTACCGCAACCAAGATGCTAGCGACTTTTCCCAACGCTGTGAGCGCGGCCGACCGAGCCGCAGTGGCGGCCCGCATCGATGCCTGTCAAGACTGCGCGCAAGCCTGCACCGCGTGCGCCGGTGCGTGTCTGGACGAACAATCTGTCCAGCAGCTCACCACGTGCATCCGCACCACCTTGGACTGCGCAGACATCTGCACGACCACTGCAGGGGTCCTGTCGCGCCACGGCGAGTTTGATGCGAACCTCCCCCATGGCGTGCTCAGTCTCTGCGCGAACGCCTGCGCTGACTGCGCAGCTGAATGCCACCGGCACGCCGAACACCACGAACATTGCCGAGTATGCGCCCAGACATGCACGACATGTGAGGAAGCCTGCCGCCACCTGCTGGCAGCGCTGTCCTAGCCGCAGCAGCCGCCCGACGCGCCGTGTTGGCCGGCGCTTGATTGATCGGCCCGGCTTGCCGTGTAGCCAGCCTCTTCGACGGCACCCAAAACAGCGGGATCTGCAATCGGCCCGCTGCTGACAACGACAAGTTTGCCGCTGGCGACATCGACATCGATGTCTTCGACACCGGCGATCTTGGCGACCTCTTCGCGCACCGACGCCGCACAGTGTCCACACGTCATGCCGGTAACAACGAACTCGCTAGTGACCATCTAGCAACCTCTCTCGATCGGGCCGAATTGGCGACCGCATGTCGGTCGGTTCGTGCCCGGCGAACCGACCCGGATACCCCACGGGGGTACTTTCATCGTATACCGGAATGCCCCGAGATCGCGCCGGTCCGCCACCAGCTGATCGACGCAGGGGCGGCGCGTAGTCATCCACACGCTTTCCACGGTCGCGGGGGATTTACTATGTGTGTACGTAGATAGGAAAATCGTGCGATGCATGCACGGGTCGAAAGGACAGCGCCGATGCGCAATTTGGTCAGGACTGTGGTCGCGTTGGTGGCGCTGCTGATGCTCGCGGGCGTGGCTGCACCCACCGCAGCGGCCGCGATGGACGGGAAGTGTCCGCACCGATTTGGTGCTGCGCAGCAGATCGCGGATGCCGGCGGAGCCGTCGTCCAACAGTGGACCGTAACCGACCTGCGCCCCAGCGCTGATTCGGCGCCTGGCTATCCGCTCGCCGGCCGGCTGTGGGAGGCGACCGTGTCGGTGCATGCGTTGTCCGGTTCGGTCACCCCCATCATTCCCAATGTGTATGCGGTCGCGCATCCAGGAGTGCGGTATCAGGTGTTGTGGCAGGTGGCCAGTCCGGCCGGCCTTCCCGCGGCGACCATTGACCAGGGCCAGACGTCTTCGGGCAAGGTGTATTTTGATGTGACCGGCGCCGACCCGATGGCGGTGATCTATGCCATCGGCGGTACGAAGCCGGCAATGATGTGGTGCTGCGCCGGCGACATGTCCATGTCCATGCCCATGCGTGACTGCCCGGGATGTGCCGGCATGTCGATGCCAGAGTGCCCGGGCTGCGAGGGCGGTCAGCCGTGCCCGGGATGCGCTCGTATGAGGTAGGTGAGATGGCGCCGGTGGGGCTGCGAGTCTGGGCGCAGAATCGCCAAGCATCCCCGGAGCAGTCACCGTTGTGTCGGGAACACGAAACGGCCGCGTTTGTCGCAGTGCGATGAGTTCAGGGTTCGCTGATTCGCTTGGTCGATCACCGTTGTCCGTCTCGGCCCGAATTCTCCGCGATCGCGCGTTGCGATCGCGCTACCTTAGGTCGCTATGGGATCGCACAGTTCACCGCTGACACCCCGGAGGCGTCGCATCTGGGTTTGGATTGCAGGATCGACGATCTGTGCGCTCGTGGTGGGCATAGCTGCCCTGATTACCATGAAAGCGCACCTGTTTGGTTTCGGAGACTCCATTGAGCGCACCGCGCAGCAGCGTTGCGAGTCCGACGTGCGGGGCCGGTTGGCGTCGCCGTCGACAGCCAGTATGTCCGACGTGCAGGTGAGAGCTAGTGAGCTGGATCCTGAGAGCCGAGATCTCTTTCCGCTGACGACCAATAAGCCGCTCAAAGGCGTCAACTATTCGCGTATCACGGTGTGGAACGTCACCGGAACAGTAGATGCCCAGACCGAGGTCGGAAGCGTGATCCATGATCCGTTCATCTGCCGCGCATACTTCGTCGACGATGCCATCGCCGACACGCTCGTGGTGTTCGAGCACGAGCACTAGTCCGCATCGTGCGATTATCCAGCTCACCCCAGCAGTTCGGTTGCACGCATCTGAAGCAGCGCCGGGGTTGGGACGCGATTTTGCCTGCCCTCGCGCAGTTCTCAGCGCTTCGGCCTACTGCCGGGACCCATCCGCGGCACGTTATACCAACCTGCAGAGCCAATAGACCGGGCTTGGTGATGTCTGGACAGCTTCTCGGATTGTCTCCACCAGGTTCCCGAAGCTGCCGGTCCATGACAGCGCAGAACCTATTGTCCTCCAACGTGTTTAGAGCATGCGCGCACGGGCGAGCGACGTTCGCCTTCGCGTCTCATGGCGCCGGTGGTTGCGGAAACCGTGCGTAGACAGTAGCTGCGCCGATGCTTGCGGAGAATCCCGTCGTGAATCCCTCACGTGACCGAAGGTTCAACAGTAGGGACCTTTGGCACTGGTCTAGGGACTTTTGGCACTTCGGTGGCCGCTACGGCGGCTTCTACCGTTGGCATGTATCGAAGTTCAACGGAACACGGCGGAAGGAATTGTCATGCTGATTCAGAGTCGCCCTCTCCTAGTGGCCGTTGCGGCCGCGGGCATCCTGGGGGCAGCGATCGCGATCAACCCGGCGCAGGCAGTTGCGGCACCACAGGAATGTCTTGCGCCCGCGCCAGGAGTTCACCAATGCACTTCTCCCGGCCACGCTGAGATCCACGTACCGCCACCTCCTGCACCCGGCAACCCCAACTTCCAGGGCGGTCCTCGCAGCGGGCCTCCCGTTCTGCCCTGGATCGGCTGACGAGTTGGGCTGTGCGCCATGCCGACACCCGAGGTGACGGCGTGCGCAACCCAGGCGCGCCAACCCTGCGGCCCCAACCGGTACGCAGCCAACATCAAGCCAGCGAGTCGCGGGCTGGGACGTTGGGCAAGCCCGCGGGTTGGCAGTGGCCACCATTGCCCGGTCGCCAAAGTTCACATCGGTCGCTGCGGACCCTGTCTGCGCAGTCACTGAACCCGGTGTTCTCGAATGCCCATATATCCGCGGACGCCTGGTAGCAGCTGACTTCCGATGCACTGGGCTGTAGGGGCCCCAACGCCGCTGACCGGGGATTGCCATACGAATAGACACGGCGCGGCATCGCAATCGGCTACGAAAGCCCACGCTCAACTACCGATGCGGCCAAGTACCCACGCCATCGTGGCCGGACTCCACCCGTATCCAACGTCCCAACCGGCACGGGTATCTACGAAGATGCATGCCTGGCCTGCCGTGCGGCCAGAGCGCCTTGGAGACACGAGGGCGTGGGCGAGGCGGTACCTACTGCGGCTCGCTGGCGATTCTCTGTACCACCGGGTGAAGATCCTCGGCCAGTAGCGCGCGCAGGAACACCGCGGCGACACGATGACGACGATCCAAAACGAGCGTGGTCGGCACGACGCTGGTCGGGTATCCCTTTCCCAGGGCGATCAGACTCCGCAGGGACGGATCGAAGATCGAGGGAAATTGGACATGGCGATCGGTGACGAAATCACGCGCCGACGACAGATTGTCGCGCACATCGATTCCCAGAAACGCCACGCCCAGAGACTTTGTCGCTTCAAACACCCGCTCCAGCTCCGGTGTCTCGGTTCGACACGGTCCACACCAAGACCCCCATACATTCACCACCACGACCTTGCCGGAGAATTCCGAGAGGTGAAACGATCGTTCTTCCTGCAGCAGTGGTCCTGTGAGATCCCCGATGGAGCCTCGATCCAACGGGGGGTCATAGAACAGGTCGGTTTTCCCTCCCGGCGAAACGAACTCGAACCGGCCGCCCTGGGCGACAGCGTCACGACCTGTACTGCAGCTCACGCTCAGCGCCGCTGCACTCAAAAGTGCACACCATGAGCGCAACATCCGCCGCTTGAACATGTGACCTCCACCTGCAGCACGCGTCCCCAACACTACTATGTAACTACGTAGGATGGCCTTCGGGTGCGTGACTAGCGAGCAGTGACAGGGTCCAGCCGATGCCGAGGCCCATCGGCGGGCGGTCGCAAGTCTGTGTCGCCGAGATCGTCCATGTGCGCCTCGTCGTGGTCGCCTGGCGAAATGGCTAGTTGCGAAATCGCCATCGGTTTCCGGTGACCGCCTGGCGGGTGGGCGCCGCAGACGTTGATTGATCGCAGGCTGGCACGCGGAATACTATTTATCTACGTACGCAGTACTTACAGAACTCAGACGCGGTCCAGGTCACCGCTCCGACAGCCAGGAGGCGAAGGTGCGACCACGGCGGTTCGGTGAGCTCGAAGCGGTCGTCATGGACCGTGTGTGGGATCGAAGCCCCGCGACAGTCACGGTTCGTGATTTGTTCCATGAACTTTCTGCAGAACGCGAGATCGCTTACACCACTGTGATGTCGACGATGGACAACCTGCACACTAAGGGGTGGCTGGAGCGAGACCGGGCAGGTAAGGCCTACCGGTACTGGCCGGTTCTGACGCGCGAGCAGCATAGCGCTGAGGTGATGCGCGAAGCACTCGTGACTGGGGGGCGACCCGACGTAGTACTGGGGTACTTTGTCGACCTTATTGCCCCTGAGGAATCGGACCGACTGCGAGCCGTGTTGCGCCGGGCCGCGCGTCGAGTCAGAACCCGTTGAAGTTTTTCGGCGTTGTGGGGCGGACGCCCAGTCGATCGTGCGTGGTTGGGGCAAGCCCACGAGCGATGCGTTCGTGCGGACTGCCGCCCAGCGCTCAGTTGCTGGGCCGGTTACTGCCGGCAAAGGTGCCGACATCGCAGCGGACGAGCTATCCATATGCGTTCACCTTCATGAGCATTCTCGTTGAACGCGTGGGGTCAACGAGCGCAGATGTGCGTCCTGGCCTCGGCGGATGGACTGGCCCGCTGCCTCCAGCCGTACGCTAGAGTGCCTGGTGCGTATATACGTAGTACGTACATAGATGAGCGCTGCGCTCACGCGCTGCGGCACCACGTTGATGGAACGCCAACTTCGGCGGCCCAGGCTGGTGGCAGCGCTGGTACCGGCGCCGTGCCGCCTATCTTTACGGAGCCTTTATTGAAACTCGAACCCCTCAACACATGCGGCTGCCACCCTGAGAGGGGGAGTGGTCACCGAGCAGGCGGGCTACTGCGGGGCGGCTCGGGTCCAGGTTGGGTCACACCGTGACGCGGAAATGGGGAATGCAAGCCCAGTGGAATCACTAGCAGGGGATGAATCGCCACAGACGCAGCGCATTTCTGTGGGTGGCGGGGTAAATTGCAGCAGCACTGCTGCACTTTCACGGTCCATTTCTGTCCGCAATCCGCCCGATTCCTTGCCCCAACGGAAATCGCCAATAGTTATGAACCGGGAATATAGGTAGACGGATTGAACATGGTGACAGTATTACGTGGAGTTTGGATCATAAGTCCATGACAACAATGTCAAGAGTGCACGACGAAGTTCAGCAGGCAGAACCCGAGGAAGTCGCCGGCCTGAACAGCATTGAATCCACGCCGGTGCGGATTCTGCTGGTCGATGACGAACCGGCACTCACCAACTTGGTGAAGATGGCGTTGCATTACGAAGGATGGCAGGTCAGCGTCGCTCATAGTGGCAAAGAGGCCATGGAGAAATTCACCGAGATCCGCCCTGATGTGCTTGTTCTCGACATTCAGCTTCCTGACGCTGACGGTCTCGATGTCTTGAAGCGGGTGCGTCAGCACGAGCGGTACACGCCAACGCTGCTACTTACCGCCCGTGACTCGGTGATCGACCGTGTTACCGGACTGACGGCCGGCGCCGACGACTACATGTCCAAGCCGTTCAGCCTCGAAGAGCTAGTCGCCAGGCTGCGGGGTCTGCTGCGCCGCGCCAGTGCCCTCGCGGTACCGGAGCACGAAGTGCTGCAGGTGGGGGACCTCGTTCTCAATGGTGCCTCCCGCGAAGTCTCCCGAGGCCAGGACGCGATCACCCTCACTGGTCTTGAGTTCGAATTGTTGCGGTATCTGATGCGAAATCCGCGGCGCATCTTGAGCCGTGCCGAGATTCTGGATCGTGTCTGGAACTATCGGTTCTCGGGCCGTGCGAGCATCGTCGACCTGTACATCTCATATCTGCGCAAGAAGATCGACTCAGGGCGGCCACCGATGATTCAGACGGTGCGCGGCGTCGGGTACATGCTGCGACCGGCCGATGGCGTATAGCCGGCCCGGGCGTTTTTGGCGACCACGGTCCTTACGCAACCAGTTGGTGGTGGGTGTATGTACCGTGGTGGCCCTCGTCTTGCTCGCTGTCGGCGCGATCTCCATCCTCACCCTGCGCTCCTATGTGACCAGTGTCAGCGACGACCAGGTGGCCCGTGCCTTGACCGCGTTCGAGTATGCGCTGCACGAGCACGCCGACGGCCCGGTCCTGGCTGAACAACTGACCCACTTCACCGGTCAGGGCACTGACAATGTCATCGCGGTGCTGCATGGCAATACCGTGGCCGAGTCAGCGGTGTTCTACCAACGAGAGGCCCGACCTGCGCCCGCCGACGTGGTGGCGGTGATCCAGAATCACGTATGGCGTAACGGGCCCGCATTCACCATCGATTTGGGCAGTTTGGGGCAGTACCGGATACGCAGTCGCACCATCGATGGGGGAGACCGCCTCGTTTCGGCGGTGTCGTTGGGTCCCGCCAATCGCGCTCTCACCGAGAAAGTTCTCTGGACGTTGGCGCTGACCGTGACCGCAGTTGTCATCACATCCATCGGCGCGATGACCGTCGTGAACACATCCTTGCGTCCTCTGCGCCGCGTTGCTGCTACCGCGGCACAAGTCGCCAAGCTGCCGCTGACAGACGCTGACCACCGGATCACCGTTCGCGTCCAGGACAGCGACACCGACGTTAAGAGCGAGGTCGGCATCGTCGGCAATACCCTCAACGGGCTGCTGGCCAATGTTGATCGAGCCTTGGCCGAGCGCGCGGAGACCGACCGACACATGCGGCAGTTTCTCAGTGACGCGAGCCACGAGCTGCGCACACCCCTGGCCGCCATTCAGGGATACGCTGAATTGACCCGCCAAGATAGCGCTGACCTGCCAGTTGTCACCGAACATGCCCTGGCCCGCATCGAAGCAGAATCGCAACGGATGGCACGCCTGGTCAACGATCTGCTCTTGCTATCCCGCCTCGACGAGGGACATGACCTCGAGTACGACGAGGTGAACCTGTCCGAACTAGTCCTCGAAGCCGTCAATGACGCGGCAGTCGTGAGCGGCCAGCACATCTGGCAGGCCGATCTTCCCGAGACGTCGGTTTGTGTCCACGGTGACTGGACGCGCCTGCAGCAGCTCATCACAAACCTGCTGACCAACGCTCGGGTACACACACCGGCAGGCACGACCGTCACCACCACCCTTACAGTTCGCGACGAGGACGGTGATTTTGCAGAGCTGATCGTCGCGAACAACGGCCCTGGCATCGACGAGCGACTTCTTCCACATCTGTTCGAGCGGTTCGCCAAGGCACGAAAATCCGGCGAACCGGAAGCTGGAACCGGTCTGGGTTTGGCGATCGTCGCTTCCATTGTCGAAGCGCATCAAGGAACCGTCCGCGTCGAATCCGCACAAGGACTCACACGATTCATTGTCCGGCTACCGTTAACCCCATACAATTCTCCCAGTTTTCCCCGGTCCGTACAGGAACATTAAGCGGTTCAAATGTGTCAGCTGGGAAAACGCTGACAGTTCCGCATGAAGCTATTTTTGTATTTGGTATGAGGTTTGCTTTGGCAATTCGAAATGCTCGTAGGCTTGGTTTATCCGTAACCGTCTGCGCCAGGAGTTCAAAATGTCATCTAAATTGCTCTCGGGAATGGCAGCACTCAGCATTGGGGTAGCGGCCGGCATCGCTCCGATCGCGCTGGCCGGCCCAGCAGTGGCGGCACCGTCTGGAACCTCTGATGCCCAGACGACCATCGGGACGCTGCAGGCAGAAGGCTTCCGCGTCCTGGTGAGCCGGGTGGGGGATGCACCGATCGACAAGTGCACGGTCAACGCGGTACGCCCCGGCCGAAAAGCCGTCCAATCGATACCGGTTCGAATCGGAGCGCGCCCTCAGCAGACGATCGCTCCCACCGTGTATGTCGACCTGATTTGTAAGCGCTGAACTAACCACAGCACACAGCGTCGGGATGCCGTGGGTCGCCCCACCGCCGCGTCCCCTAGTCGTCCAGATCCCGTCCGAATCGTGTAATCAGACTGTGCGACAGAGCCTTTCCCTCAGGAATTGCGTACCGATGTGAACCTCTGAAAGGTGATTGATGACAGACATTCTGGCCCCGCAATCGAGCAGTCGTGACGTGCATCCTAGGCCGCTGCGCCGATGCGACCTGCCTACCGCAATGGTCGGTGACACACCCGTCATGCGGATACCGGCAGGCCCCGCCGAAGGTAGCCAGGGCTATTGGGCCAAACTCGAAGGATTCAACCCTGGAGGCTTGAAAGATCGTTCCGCGCTGCACCTGGTTGAATGTGCGCGTGCGCGTGGTGATTTGAAGCCAGGTGCCAGGATCATTGAGTACACAAGTGGGACATTCGGTCTAGGCCTGGCACTCGCCGGATTGACGTATGGACACCCCGTCACCCTTGTCACAGAACCTGCGATGGAGCCTATCGTTCAACGGATGTTGTCAGCCTACGGTGCCGACATAGACATGGTGGTAAAGCCCGATCGTCATGGCAGCTGGCATGAGGCGTGTATGCGGCGTGTAATCCAAACTCTCGCTGCAGATCCCGACGCTTGGAATCCCGACCAGTACAACAACCCGGACATCGCGGATGGCTATCGCTCTCTGGCGCTCGAACTGCATGACGAGCTGGGGCCGATCGACTATCTGGTGTGCTCGGTGGGCACCGGTGGGCACTCCGCCGGCGTCGCGAAGGTCCTGCGGCAATTCAACCCCGACATGCAACTGATCGGTGTGGACAGCATCGGATCCACTACCTTCGGTCAACCAGCCGCTGCCCGGCTCATGAGGGGCCTCGGATCCAGTACTTATCCTCGCAACGTGGACTACGCAGCCGTCAATGAGGTTCACTGGGTGGCTCCAACCGAAGCGGTCTGGGCCTGCCGCAACCTAGCAACACATCACTTCCTCAGTGGCGGCTGGAGCGTCGGAGCTGTTGCGCTCGTCGCGGATTGGATCGCACGCACCGTTGGCGAGCAGGCAACGATTGCCGCCGTGTTCCCCGACGGGCCGCAACGCTACTTCGACACCATCTATAACGACGAGTACTGCGGCCGGCACGGACTGCTCACTGGCGACCCATCAGACCAACCCCGCTTGATTGACGACCCTGCGGGCAATGTCGCGACGTCGTGGACGCGGTGTGCCAAAGTGTCAAAGCCACTGCAAGTGCCCGATTGACCCCCGGCAACACTATGTGCCCTGCGGGCCATTTGGTAAGGAGGTCAAAAACAAACGCGGTGCCCCCATCAGAATGGCGGCTGCTGTCGACGTAGCACATAGCCAGTGCGGCGACAGTGAGGTGTGCTGGTTCAGGCGGTCTTTTGTGCGCTGACGCGTTCGACGAGGCCGAGTGTGAAGCGTTCGACGCGGCTGATGTCGAGGTTGGTGGCAGCGCGGAGATGGTTGAGTGGGCGACGCAGAAAGTGCTCTCCACCCAACGGCACGGTGAACAGTTCCAGGAACCGCTGAACGGCCCGCACGAGCGCGGCGCTGCTGCGGATATGGTCGACAAGAATGAGTCGGCCCCCGGGGCGCAGTACTCGGGTCATTTCGGTCAGGGCCTGGGTGTGGTCGGGGATGGCGCAGAGCCCGAAGGTGCACACGACGGTGTCAAAGCTGGCCTCGCCAAACGGCAGCCGGTGGGCGTCTGCTTGCTGCAGGGTGGCGTTCCGGCCCAGGTTGGCGGCGCGTTGGCGGGCCAGGTCGAGCATCTGCTCGCTCCAGTCAATGCCTGTCAGGGTGACGTCATCGGGGTACAAACTCAGGTTTAGGCCGGTGCCGATGGCGACTTCAAGCGTGTTGCCACTGGCTTGGCTGCACACCCACTGGCGAGAGTCGCCGAACAGGTGGCGGTCGAAGAATCCGATCTCGCGATCGTAGGTGCGGGATTTCTTGTCCCAGTATCGGTTCCAGCGGGCGATTCGATCATCCGATTCAGCCATGATGTTCACCTCGTGTCGGCGGTTGGACGTTCAGATGCGTCCGAAATAGGCGAGGCACCCGCCGACAGTCCAGAGTAGTACGGAAGGCCTCGCCCCGGGGCGTTCGTCCAGACAGAGTTTCTCCACCGCGTCGGAGATCAGTTTCGCCGTGGCGGCCACTCGGCGAGATCATCTGCGGCTCCCGACCGCTAGCTACATGAGACCGTCTGTGTCACAGAGCTTCTCGACGCGGACGGACGCCACGACCAACCCCGGCGGTCCTCATTTCGTCGGACTTTCACCGCGGGGGAACAGCGCACCTGGTCACGGCGGCAGGCGCCAGGTCTTCCAAAGACGCGAGCCGCTACCATCACGATCTACGGACAGAGCCCGACGAGCACTCGACGATCGACGCTTTCCTACAACCTATCGACGTCACTGGGCTGTACCACTGGGGGCTGGCGGTTCGTGGAGCTCTTGGGGATGCCACGGCGACAACCACCAGTATGGCCATGAAAATTGCCCAGGGGGTTCAGATGGGCGCCATTGCCACGATCTCCAGCCGCCCGGGGACCAATGGCCGTCGTTCCACGTCATCCTGCATCAGCTTCCTCTAGCAATGCGGATCCTCGTCTACGTATCTGAATAGTAGGCATGATTCGCTGGTGTAAGTCGCTTTCCGTAGCAAAGGTCAATGACGTACCTGCGTGATGGCTGCGCTGCGGTCAGCCGGTAAGCCAACCCTTCACGCACCGTTCCCGAAAGCCCGGTGTGTTTGTCATCGCAAGGGTCTGCTGCACGATCAGGTGACAGTTACGGTCACGCGGCCTGACTGGCCGGTGTGGTCATGATGGCTTCGAATTCGATCGGGGTCAACCGCCCGAGTCCGGTTTGGCGCCGGCGGCGATGGTAGGTCCGTTCGATCCAGGTGACGATTGCGATCCGCAACTCTTCGCGTGTGCTCCAGCGTCGGCGATCGAGCACGTTCTTTTGGAGCAGAGCGAAAAAGCTCTCCATGGCCGCATTGTCGCCGGCCGCACCGACGCGGCCCATCGATCCGACCATCTCGTAGCGGCCGAGTGCGTGGACGAATCTTCTTGACCTGAACTGAGATCCGCGATCAGAATGCAGAATGCATCCGGCCACATCACCGCGGCGTGCCACCGCACTACTGAGCGCTGCGGTGGCCAACCGGGACTTCATCCGGGAGTCGATCGAGTACCCGACGATGCGGTTGGAGAATACGTCCTTGATCGCGCAGAGATAGAGCTTGCCTTCATCGGTGCGATGCTCGGTGATATCGCTGAGCCACAACTGATTTGGCGCATCAGCGGTGAAGTCGCGCTCGACAAGATCGTCGTGTACCGGCGGGCCAACCTTGCCGTTCTTGCCGCGCTTCTTGCCGAACACGCTCCACAACTGATTCTGCGAGCAGATCCGCCAGGCGGTGCGCTCGGCCATCGACTCGCCGGCCTCTCGGGCCTCTTCGACCAGGTAGCGGTACCCGAACTCCGGGTCGTCCTTATGGGCGTCGAAGAGGGCGTTGGCGCGATAGGCCTCGACGAGTTCGGCGTCGGTGATGGGATGGGCCAACCAGCGGTAGTAGGGCTGGCGGGCGAGCTTGAGTACCCGGCACGTCACCGCGACGGGGATTCCGTCGGCGGCGAGCTCACTCACGAGCGGGTAGAACCTTTTCCCGGAAGGTTGGCCTGCGACAGATAGGCCGTGGCCCGGCGCAGGACTTCATTCTCCTGCTCCAACAATTTGATCCGGCGCCGCGCATCCCGCAGCTCAGCGGACTCGCTGGTGCTCTTGCCAGGCTTGGCGCCTTCATCGATATCGGCTTGGCGCATCCACTTGTGCAGCGTCACGGGGTGAACACCGAAATCGGCGGCGATCTGTTCGATCGTCACACCATCATCTCGGTTGCGAGCAACGCGCACGACGTCGTCGCGGAACTCCTGCGGGTAGGGCCTGGGCACACTGACATCCTTCCAGCTCGCCCATCCCGGGCAAGCCAACTCAGATGTCACCTATTCGTGCAGCAGACCCCAACCACCTGTGCGGGGGCGTGAACTCGAATCTTCTGCCGCCTCGGATTCCTCTCATACTAATGTATGTAGTAACTACGTACATTGTGGTTGGTGGAGAGGACACGCTAACGCCGATGGTTCGACGAGTGGTGGTTGCCGCGGCAGTGCTGCTGGGGTTGTCGCTGCTGGGGGCGCCTGCTGCGGGGGCTGCGCAGCAATGTCCGCACCGGTTGGGTTGGGTAGCCATCAGCAGATGGTCGACGATCATGGCGGAGGTGGCGCCGTGGCTGTTGCGGGTGTTCCTGCTGCTGCACGCCGGCGTTGATCCGGTGGTGCTGCGTGCCGGGCTGCTTGAGCATGAACGGTTCGACGTCTACCGAGGCAATGTGGCCCAGATGGTGGCCGATCTCGGGTGGCCACCACCTGTGCCGGCCGGGGAAGAGACCGACACCGGGTCCGCGGACCCGGCAAACTGACCACAAAAGGTCAGTGCTGCTGGCCTCTGCCGGGTGCTGGTGGCTCATTCCAATAGTCGTTGGTGTCGGTGTCGAATATGGGCTGTTGCTGCGGCGGCGGGGGAGGTGGCAGCGTTCGTTGTTGACTATTCGCCGGCTGGTTGGTGCGGCCGTCGGCCGGTGCCTGGGAGCCGTAATCTCCTGGTACCCAGGAATGTTGGGGACCGTTGGCATCGATGACCGGGGGAGCGTCAGGCGAAGGCCTCCCGTTGCCGTTGCCACGGGGCGCGGAGTGTTGTTTGCGGCCACCTTGCACCTTCTCGGCTACAGCCAGGCCCGCTACAACCTCCGGTGCGACCACTGCGGCCGCACCGCCGGCCGCTGCACCACCTGCGGCACCCTCACCGGCCGCGGGTAGGGCGCCACCTCCACCGCCAGGTACCGGTAGCGATTCGGTCAATCCACCAGCACCGCCGCCTCCAGTGCTTGTCGATGAGGGCTTGTTGACGCTGGAACGTCCTTGGACGGGCTGCCCAGTGAGCGGTTGTTCGTCCCCGTCGTCGCTCCCACCGCCGCCGGCTGCTCCTTTGTCCATCAGCCAGTCTCTGCCGCGTTGGGTGGCGGCCATGCCTTTGTCGATGGCCTCGTGGCCCTTGTCGTAGCCCGCGCGGGCCTGGTCGATGACTTGGTGCACCGCGTGCACGAGGTCTTGGCGGGTGTGGTCGTTGAGTTCCTTTTTCAGCCACCAGAACAGACCGATGGCCACCGCCGACATGATCGCGATCATCACGAGCTGTGCAACAGGGTGAGTCATGCCGACCTGCGCCGCATACCCGTTGGGTGCAACGGTTTTCAGAATGATGACCGCAGCGAAGGAGACGTAGAGCACGTAGACGAAGACGAGGAACGCGTGTTTGAAGAACTCCTTGATCCGACGTTTGGCCCGCTGGCGGGGCTTGCCGTCGATCATCGCCGGCCCGGCAGCGAACAGGGCCATAAATGCGTTGAGAAACGCTGCGCCGCAGACCATCACGTACGAGTAGGCGACGTAGCAGATGAAGAACGTGAAGATCATGCCGAGCACGCAGAACCCTATACCTACGGCGAAGCTGCCGAAGTCGAGTTGTTGAGCGTGGGCCAATGCCTGGGGGGCACCGCAGTTGGCCATCGCGTGGGCGGGGCGGGAGTGGTCGCCTCCACCGATGAACGGCAAGGCGTCGGTCGCCGACATGGACCCCGGGGCCCCGGTCGGCAGGGTCGGGGAAAGAGTCGGCAGCATCTGTCCGTCACCGGCCATCAGCGCCTTCGAGTAGGCGGTGCCGCAGGTGCCGATGTCGTCGACGACCATGCCGAAGTTCATGAGCTGCAACGGGTGGCGTAGTACGGCGTCGGCTGTGACCGCGGTCAAGTGGTCGAGGTTGGCTGAGTTATCAGCCCCCGGGACGAGCGAGCCGTTGTTGAGAGCGCCCTGGGCGGCTGTGAAAGCCAGTGTGCGGGCTTGAAACAGCAGTCCGTGATCGCCGGAGAGTTCGCCGAGTGGATCGCCCTGGAATACCAGGATCATGCCGATCACGCCGATCGCGAAGCTACTGAGCATGATGCTCCATCCGAGGCCGCGGCGGCCGTGCCACAGCATCTGATAGGCGCCGTAGCCGAGGGCCAGGATGAGACAGATCGGGAGCACTCCCAGGTCGATCAGCAGGGTGCGCAGTATGTCGAAAAGGGGTCGAAACCAGGTGGCCAGCCAGTACAGCCAGGTCGATGACATGGCGAAACGCAGCAACCACAAGGCGACGGTGATCATGAAGACGTAGAACGACACTTGTGCTTGTAGCCAGCTGACGACGGTGTCGTGGCTGACGCCGGTGATGATCGCGTTGCCGAGCCACCGGGCCCAGCTGGCCGGGTTGATGGACAGATCCGGGCCGGCTTCTGTGATGGCCTCCCCGGCCGACACGACCGATAGGTAGTAGCTGCCGAGGGGAACGCCGTAGGTGTCCTTGATGCCGGTCCAGTTCAGTACGCCGGCCATGGTTGATGCGAATGCTGGTGGTGCGGCTACGACTGACCAGAGGGTGAGGATGTGGCCGACTGACCAGAAGATGCTGACGCGCCGGATTCTCGGGTGGATGGCCATGAAGTACCCGAACCGCTCGGCGGGATGAGGCCGGGCCGCTGTGCTGGCGATGGTCACGCTGCCTCCTGGCCGGGCGTGGTGTCGTAGGCGGCGTGGATCCGTGCGTCGGGTTCGTGGGCCACGACGATGGGGGCGGGCCGGCGGAATTCGTCGATGAAGAAGGCCTTGCCGATCCGAGAGCCGCGATTGGGTCGTTCTGTGCCCTCGTCTTCGTCGTCGAAGTCGGTCGGTTCCCGCATGTCTTCGGGATCCGGGTCGGCTAGGAAGTACTCTTCAAGGTCGTCGTAGTCGGCCGCGCGCAGGCCGGCCTTTCGCGCGACTTCTTTTGCCAGTTCTTCGTTTTCGAACGGGACGATGAGTTGTTGGGTGATGAACTTGTCGCCCATCAGGGTGAGGTCGGCTACCGGATCCTGGGTGATGATCAGCAGCCCGGTGTAGTGCTTGCGAGCGCGACGGCTGATGAGGTGCGCGTCAGCGGCACCGGCGCGGGAGTTGAGCAGGCCTCCGGCTTCTTCGAGGATGATGAGGCCGAAGCGCGACTTGTTGGCGAAGAACGTGGTTCGGGCGAGCCGGACGAGCATGCCGTAGATGGCCACGGAGGCCTTCTTGCGATCGCTGAGGTCGTTGTACAGGTGGGGTGTGCTCATCTCCTCGGCGTCGGGCAGGTCGAGGCTTTCGGTGAGCCAAATCGTCAGATCGAGGTTGGCCAGGTCCGGGATGGGCAGGGTGTCGTCGAAGATCGCGCGGGTGAAGTCGTAGGTCGACCACGACTGCAACGCAACCAGGATCGGGTACAGGTCCTCGGCGAGCTTGACGACCTGCTCGGACCGCGTGTCAGGCCCGGTGGTCGGTGCTTGGATGCTGGCGATGTAGGCCATGAGCGCCGCGGTGCTGGGAATCTTGAGTTGCCGGCGGGCACGCGCGGTGAGGATGGTGCGCAGCCGTTGCACGGCGACGCTGCGTGAGTCCAGGCCCATCATCGGGATCATGTAGTCGAGCCAATAGCCGCCGGCGACGCGTTCGGGGAAGATCCGTAGCGGGTCGCAGCCGAAGTTGTTGCCGGCCATATCGATCACGGCTTTGCGGTCGGTGGGGACGTCGGCGAATGCCTTGGCCCATTCGATGCCGGGGTCGACGATGAACAATTGGGCGCCGCGCTGGTACTCGCCGCGGGCAATGCGTTTCGAGGCATAGGACTTGCCGTATCCGGGTGCGCCGCTGCACACGAGGCAGGGGTTGTGGTTTCGCCGCGCGGTGCCGGGGAGGTCGATCAGGACGGCGCTGTTGAGTGCGTTGGATGTGTTGAAGCCCAACAGTGTTCCGTTGGTGTTGCCGACTTGCGATGAGGTGATCGGAACGAACCGGGACCATTTGAGTGCCGTCGTGCGGTAGCTGAACTGCTCGATGGAGCTCTTGTGGGTGGGGACTCCTGAGTTGAACGCGGCCCAGAGTTTGGCCTGGGCACCGCGATAGTGACGTACCGAGACCTGACCGGAGGATGCCAGCTGCTCTTTGAGCCGCTTCACGCTGTAGTCGAGGGTTGCGGGGTCTTTGGCGCCGACGGCGATGACGAAGGCGGTCTCCATCGGTCGTTCGTCACTGTTCGCAGCGAGTAGCCGGTTGTATTCGGCAAGCTGGCGGCCGGTGTCGCGCAGCTCTCGGTCACCATCGCGGGCATCGCGCCGCTGCTTGAACTGATCGTCCAGGTTCTCCTTGGCGCGGTCGTTGCGGACGAACTCTATTTCGCGGTTGTGGGCGACGAGATTGATAGCGAAGTCGAACTCGGCACCTGTGTTGAGGTCGTCGAGCGCATCGAGGAACTCCGACCCGGGAAATCGGATACCGGCCTTGGGCATATCGGTGACCGGCAGGATCGCCTGATAGCTATCGGGATAGAGCCCTTCGGGACTGCTGACGCGCAGCACTTTCTTCCAGGACGGCACGTGCCGCACGCCGACACCCCACAGGGCGATGAGGCCGGCAGCGGTGAGACCGAACAGTAGTGCGGGGGCGACGATGACAAAGACAGCGGCCAGGACGGCGAGGCCGGCCATCACCGCGGCGGCGGGCAGCATAGGGAGCTTGCGGCCAGAGTTGTGCAATTGGTCGCCGTCGTCGAACTCGGCCACCGGGAAGCTGCGGGGTGCCTGTCGAGCGGTCCCCTGGCGACGGCGGGGGAGCGGGTTGGTGAAGGTGCCCC
This sequence comes from Mycobacterium sp. WUMAC-067, assembly GCF_020217485.1. GTDB lineage: Bacteria > Actinomycetota > Actinomycetes > Mycobacteriales > Mycobacteriaceae > Mycobacterium. The sequence continues at coordinate 95,178 of NZ_JAEKMI010000016.1, forward strand.
GCCAGGCGGTGCGCCGCCAGAACCAGTCGACCATGTCTTCGGTGACCGGCACCGGCGAGAGCTCCTCCGGCAGCGAGGTGACGATGTCGTGGGCCAGGGTGCGGTACGCGGTAAGGGACTCGTCGGAGTCCTTGTCGCGTCCGGCCAGCCAGTCTTTGAGTTTGGTGGCCTGGCCTAAGGGGGTGTGTCCCTCCCGGCCGGCGTCGACCGGAAACCGCAACCAGTACAGGCGGGTTCGGGGGTTCTTCTGCGCGAGCTGGCCGGCCAGGCCTTGGCAGGTGGCGATCCATTCGGGCTTGTCGCGATGGCCGTGCAGCATCGCGCGCAGCAGCTGCCGTTGGCTTTGCGGCACCGACATGCTGTAGATCCATGCACCGGCGGGGACTTCGCGGGCCAGGTTGCGGTGCCGTTCGGCGACGCCGAGACGGTGCTTGGTCGGTTGCAGGTAGTAGCGCAGCCCGGACACGAGGTAGTTGGCGTAGACGCCGTGCTTGGTGAATTCCAGGTGGCCGATGACGTCGTTGGGCGGGGCCAGGATCATGCTGTCTCGACTGGATTCCGCCGCCGGGCGAACGGCGCGCCATAGGGTGCGGATCCGAAAGCCGAGACTTGGCCTCCCGTAAGGAATCATCGCCCCAATTCCGGCCGCGAGAAGCGTCAGAAGAAGGAGGACGAAGAACAAGGTTTGCGCATGTCCGGAGTCCAGAAACAACAGCGGAAGCGCGAGAGTGGCGGTCCCGCCCAGTGCGAGCGGAACCGCCACGCCGATGCGCAGTGACTTGTTGAACAGCAGATCGGTGTATGTGGGGGTGTCGTGTACCCCTTTGAACACCTGTGCGGATTCGACGGCCATTTAGCCGAACTGTCCTGTGGTGATGTCGCTTTGGTCGGTGGTTTTCTTGAGGCTCATATAGATGGCATAGCCAGAACCGACGAACACTGCGACGACGATCGCCAGCATTGCCCACACGACCGTTTCGCCTTTGCGGCCGCCGAAGAACGCCCCGGTCGCACGAGCTCCGCCGCCGATCAGAATCAGGATGACGAAGACGCCGACGGCGATTGTGTAGAGCTTCCGCGAGCCGGTCAGCAGATCGGTTGCCGCGAGAATGGTTGTGCTGGTGGATGGTTCGGACATGGCATCAGCGGTGATGGCCATGAGGTGGCCGGTGATGGGGAACATTGATTTACCTTTCGTAGTGGTTTACTGCTTGGGCAACAGCGATGAAGTACTTGCAGATGCGTGGGCGTCGAGCCCGGCTTCGAAGTCGCTAGCCAGGGCAACGACCTGCACCGTCATCACGACGAAGAGCAGGAACATCGAGAACAACAGAAGTGCGCGGGAACGGGCGATGGCGGCCCAGACCGTCGCACCACCAATGAGCAGATAGATCCACCAGTGGTCGGACAGAGCATCAGCTGCTTGCGACCAGAATCCCGAAGAGATCGTGAACATTAGGACTGTCCTTTCGTGGGTGCGGGGACTACAGGGGTGAGTTCGGCCTGTGACGCGAGTTGTGGGGCGTAGTCGATGCCGGCGACCATCCAGCGGCCGCTGATGACGGTGAGGCTGAGGGCGTAGTCCTCGCGTCGTGGCGAGAATTGGCGGGTGACGGAGTCGACGGTGGCGAACACGTGGATGGTGGTCCCGTCGGCTGGCATTGCGTCGTCGGGGACAGCGCGGGTGGACTGAAGTTTCACGATCCGGGGTGCCGGTCCGCCGTCGCGAGCGGAGCGATAGTCGGGAACCGCGACGAGCCCGGATTTCTCGGTGATGTAGCGGTCCAGGCCACCGGTGTTGGTCAGATAGCTCTCGAAAAACCCCGTCAGCGTGTGGAATACCGGTGACCTGTTCGACAACGTGGTGGGGTAACCCAGCGGCAGAGTGGCACCGGCACCGGCGCAGTCGGCTTTGCCTGGCCGACTGGTGGCCTGCAGGCCGTAGCTGCTGTAGAGGACAGGGATGCGGTAGCACTTCTCGGCCGCCGGCGCCGCGGCGTAGGGACGCTCGGACACTGAGACGATGACGCTCCATTGCTGGGCGTAGCCGAGGTCGTCCTCGAGTGTTACCGCGGCTACACCGGGCGAGCTGATGACGGCGCCGGGGTTTGTCGGCAAGGGTTGCTGCTGATCCTGGTTGGCCCAGCAGGATTGGAGCGATGCGCGTTGGGTGTTGGTGACGGTCAGCGCTTTCTCGACGCATTGGCGTGCGAAATTGCCGACTAGCTCGGTGCGGTTGACTTCCTTGCGAGCCGGGCCGTGCACGTCGATGGGGTGGTCGAAGATCCATCCCCAGATCGTGGAGAGCGCGACGATGGAGCAGGACGCGACGGCCGCGATGAAGAATGCGCGGCCGATCCAGCCGCCGGTGGTGTCGATGCGACGTTGCCAGGTCTTAGTGGGCATTGGTTGTGGCGCCTTCCTTTGGTCAGGAGGGAATGGGTTGGTGGCCTTCGACGGTGATCGAGGACACGGCGAATGTGTTGTCGACTGGGTCGGTTTCGGCCTGGCCTCCCGACATTCCCGGGAAGCCAGGAAGAGGGGCGGTCGATGACTCCGGTGGCGTGCCCAGCGGAGCCCCAAGAACGTCGTCGAGCAGTCCGCCCGGGCCGGGCGCTGCGGGGCCCTGGTCGGCCGCGGGAGCGTCGGCGGGGGGACGCGAGGTTTCCTGGACGATCATGGTGATCGTGGAGGCCAGGACACCTTGCCCGGGCATCGCCTGGGGCGCTTCGCCGTGGACGTTTCCTGTGCGCTGAGGAACGACTGTCGGTTTGTTGCCGTGGTCGGTCAGGATCCATGACACGCGGGACACCACGCGGTGCTGCAGCCACTGGTCGGATCCGGATGCGTCCGTACCCACCCAGCCCGGGGTGATGCGAATGGCGGTGACGGCCATGGTCCGGCCGAGCTCAATGGTGAGAACCTGGCCGTCGACGCCGCCTCGGACACAGACCCAGGCTTGGGTGGGGTCGCCGCTGGCCACGGCTTGAGCTGCAGTGGAACCGGGCAGGCATCCCGGTGCGCTCGCGGTGAAGGGGATGCCTGCGGGTCCTCCGCTGGAACCAGGCGGGGGCGGTGAGGGCTCAGCCGGTGCGGCCGTGATTTTCGTGACGGCCTCGGACTGCTCACTCTCGACCTCCGGGCCGTTCTTCATGCCGAGCAGAACGCTGGTCACCGCGATCGTGGTGACGGCTACGAACGCGACGAAGCCGATGGCCAGCGGTTTGTTGAAACGAGGCGCCGACGCTGGGGCGTCTACGGTTTCGGGAGAACCGGCCGTGTCGTCGCTGCCCCCGGTGTCGTAGATATCGGCGTCGTCGACGAACGGCACAACCTGGTCATCGCTGTCGTTCTCGTCATCGGCAGGTGGGGCGAGCTCGTAGTTCTCGATGTCCTCGGGGTCGCGTGCCGCTGCGGAGCTTTCGCCGTCGGGATCGTCATAGTCCGGCCCGTCGCTGGGTTCGTAATCCTCTGGGTTGTAGTCAGATTCGTTGTCGTACCCGGTGTCGTCGGGATCTCGGTCGAGATCGGCAAGCCACTCCTGGGTTGCCGACCATGCCGGTCCGTCGTGCGTGGCGTTGTCGGGGCGGGTCATCGGAGGACCTTTCGGATGTGAGCGTTTGGTGCGGGTTGGGCACCGGCCGGGCGGCCGACCGTGACGGCGGCCGGCCGGTGGCGGCGCGGGGCCGGCGTCAACGCGGGCAGCGGCGGCCGAGTACCGCGGCGCCGATCGAGCAGCCGGTTGGCAAGGAACGCGGTGATCACGAGTGCGGTTGCCACGCCGATAGCAAAGATGTGTTCGAGGATGTAGGCGACGGCGGTGGCCAGCATTGCCAGCCAGAACGCGATGGTGCCGATCGCGATGCCGAGAATCGTACGCATGGGGTCTCCTAGTGAGTTCACGCTGAGGCTAAGGGGTGGTAATGCAGTTTTGCGATAGCTGTCGCTAAACGCGATGAGTAATTGCTACGTTCTGCGTTGTGAGAGCAATACCGCAGGACGGACCGGCCCGGCTGATGTTTTTTATCCAGCGCAGACTGGTGCAGTTGGGCTGGACTCGTGATGATCTCTTCGCGCACGGTGGCCCGTCGCCGTCGACCCTGTACAAGGCGTCCCGGCTCAACCGTGAAATGGATGAGCGGGTCATGCATCGCCTGGAGCTTGCCGTGGGGTGGGAGGAAGAGTCCTGCAGGATCACCCTTGATGGGGGCGAGCCGACTATTCGACTGTCAGACCAGGTAGAGACCGTGAAAACCCGTGTTGATGCCGCGGTGGCGGTGTCTGAGAGGGTTGCCGTCGGACGTACCGCAGCAGAGTTGCGTGACTTTCTGATGGGTGTCGCTGAACAGCTGCGCGGGTTCTATCCTGATGATCAAGCACCCCGCCAGGAGGCCGCTGATGCCGGCGCCCACTGATCGGTTCGACGAGGTCCGCCGAAAGTGGATTGCACGGCATCAACACACGTTCATATTTCAGAAAAGGCGAGCGGAAATTCTTGCTCGTCAAATTCGCGACCGTGCACAGGAAAATACCGGTGCACGGGTTGATCCTGCCGACGATGACATTATTCATCCGATGTGGGCGCGGTCCCCGGAAACCATTTATGCAGCGGTGGACTGGGTGATTGTTCTGACCGCCGCGGTGTTCGCACCGATCGGCTGGGCTGTTGGCCGCGGCGTCTACTCGTTCACCGTCCAGCTAATCCCGGAGAACCTGAGGTCGTATCCGATCGCGGCGTTCATGTGGAGTGCGGTGGCGGTCGGTCTTCCATTGCCGGTCATCTACTGGCTGGTCTATTCCGGGAGCGGAACCTTCGCCTCGACGGTGGTTGTGCCATGGATTGTCGCCCAAGTTCCGGCCGCGCTGCTGGCGGCCGGCGTGTACGGAATCTTGGAGGGCTGGCTGGCTGTTGACGGTTCGCGCGACTGGTGGCCGATGCGGCCACCCCAGGAGCACGACGAAGCTGACTTCGGTTTCCACGCGGAGATCGAAATGTTGCCGAGCGTGTTTCGCACCCGTTCGCGCCAACCGGTAGGGGAGCGCACTCCGATCAAGCGAGATCGCGATGGCCTATAAACCGCCGCCGACGCCGTATTGCGGGTTCTTGTACGACGAGGAGACCAACCGCCGTACGGTCGCGGAATCAGCTGCTCACGTGCTGGTCTCAGCGCCGACCGAGACCGGCAAAACGCGTCGGATCTTGGCTCCGGCCGCCGTCTTGTGGACGGGGCCTGCGGTTGTAGTGAGTCCGAAAGACGATCTGATGCAGCTGGTCATGCAGCGGCGTTACGGTCCGAGCGCGTTGATCGACTTTCGTCCCGACTACGACGCCGCCTATCCCGACATCGACCTGCTGTCGTTCGATCCGACCAAGCTCATCGGCACACCGGATCAGGCCGTGACGATCGCGAACACGATGATGCAGATGTCGGCGGTGGGCATGGGTTCGGGCGCAGACCAGGTCAGCGATGCGGGGATCTGGGAGTCGAATACTGAGACTCCGCTGGCGGCGATGCTGTACGCCGCGTCACCGCGTGGAAACAAGGCGGGGATCGGGTGGGTTCTGCTGGCTGTCAACAACACTCGATTGACTAAGCAGGGACAGCAGAAGTCGACCGATCCTGGCTGGGAGCATGCCGCCGACATCGTGGCCGATATTCCGCTGTTCAGGGATGCGCTGATGGCGACGTTGGTGATGGATCCCAAGCAGCGCGACAGCATCGCGTTGACGATGCGAAAGTCGGTGACGCCGTGGATGCGTCTGCAACTGCGCGGGAATCTCCCTCCGGCGTTCGATGAGTCGATCCTGGAGGATCCGACGTCCACGCTGTATGTCCTCACGCCGGCTGAAGGCTCGATCGCCGGCGCCGCGGTGACATTGATTGACCACCTCGTGCGGGTGTGTCGCGCCAAGACGTCGCGCAAGGAGATGCGGCACCGAATGCTGATCGTGATCGACGAGGCTGCCAATACCGCTCCGATGCCGGCTCTTCGCCGCTACATCAGTGAGGGCCGAGGGCTCGGCGCGAATCTCGTGCTGGCTGTGCAGGCCAGCTCCCAGTTGGAAACGGTGTACGGCACCGCCTATATGAAGGAGCTCCGCGACACTTTCCCGTCGGCGTTGATCATGTTCGGCGCACCGGAGATGGAGATCTTGCAGCGGGCCGAGGAATGGGAAGGGCAGACCACTCGGCGCCAGGAGACATTCGATCAGGTCTCCGGCCACAAAACGCTGTCCTCGCATCTGGGCAGCACACTGGAGTACCGCCGACTGCTCCCGCCAAACACCGAACATGCCCGACTGGTACGCAAGGGGACAGCCGGCGTGGTGACCGAGATCCCGGAATGGTCGAAGTTTCTCGCGATCTATGACCGAGCGATCAAGAGCGTCCTGGACGAGCCGGAGTCGCGGCCGCGGGACAGTTTCTGGAATCGACTTGCTGAACGTCATCTACATGCCGTGGCGCGAAGTGAAGCATGATGGGCGGCCAAACGCTGAATGCCCGGCAGGCTGCGATTCTCGACGTCGTGCACTCGACCCCGGGGTCTCTGAGCACGACCGAGGTCCGCGAGCAGGTCAACACGATGGCCGGTGTAGTGCTGGTGGCCGAGCAGGTCTACCGGGCCCTGCTGACATTGGAACGGCTCGGCCTGGTCGAGCGGGTTCGGGTTGAGGGATCAGTCCGAACGCATTGGGAGCGGGCTGGAGCCGTCGGCATCGCTCCTCAAGAAACCAGCCGAAAGACAAGGGAGACTGCATGATGGCGACAAAGAATGCCCGAAAAGGACCGTGGCTCAGCGGTTTACTGGCTGCGCTGCTCGGCGCGGTGTGGATGATCGGCCAGGTCGCCGCCGGAATCGTGGGACTGATCGCGAACCTTTTGTCCGCACCGGTCATCTGACGACCTGCCCTCAACAAGAACAGGAGCGCTGGCCATGACAATGCAATCCGTGTTTCAGGTTGCCGGCTGCCGGATTGACGATGTGCACACACCGGCGGCCCAGGAGACTCTTAGTCGAGCGAGAGCTGCGCGGTTGCGGCCGCTGTGCTTGTGTCAGTCGCCGGGCGTGGAGATGTACATCGCGGCCTCCGGACATGATCTCATCGTCAAGCGGATGCCCGGAACTGCAGTTGCGCATGACCATCGGTGTCGATCCTGGCTGCCCCCGGGTGAGCTTTCGGGCTACGGAGCGGTCGCCGAGCAGTCAATCGTCGACAATCCGGACGATGGCACAACGGCTTTGCGGTTGGGTTTTTCACTGTCGAAGTCCGCAAATCGGGCTGCTCCTGAACCTTCCGGTTCCCCGTCAGACACGGTGCAGACCCACGGGAACAAGTTGTCGCTTCTGGGTGTGCTGCACTACTTGTGGGACGAGGCGGAGCTGACGAGTTGGCATGCGCGTTTCGCCGGCCATCGCTCCTGGGCGGTTGTCTACCGACGTCTGCGGGCGGCCGTGGACGGAAAGCTGGTGCGTAAGGATCCACTGGCCGCGTCTTTGTTTGTGCCCGAACCGTTCTCGGCCGATCACAAGACCGGCATCGAGCAGCGTCGGATCAAGGCGTGGGCTCCAGCACGACCTCAGCCAGGAAAGGCAACGAAATTATTGATCGGGGTGGGCGAGGTCAAGGCGATCGAGCCGGCCGGCCATGGGTTCAAAATGCAGGTGCGGCACCAGCCTGGACACCCCTGGTTTCTCAATGAAGACCTGTACCGCAAGCTCGCTAAACGATTCGCCACCGAACTGGAGCTCTGGCAGATGGCCGAAGCTGGCGATGTTCGGCTGTTGGCGATCTGCACCTTCTCGGTTTCTCGGGCGGGATACGCGAACGTCGATCAACTGTCGCTGATGACAACGGATCGCAATTGGCTGCCTTTCACGGGCGACGCTGATCGGACTCTGCTCAGCACCGCGATTAGCGAGGAGCGCTCGTTCCGCAAAATGCTGTCGTATAACAGCAGCGCGGCCCCGATGGCGTCCTTGATTTTCACCGACACCGCTCCGGCGATCGCCGCGTTCATCGACCGTCCTGCCGGTGATGCGGATGGGGACGAGATCTCCTTGATCGCCGGACTGCCGGTGTGGAACTGGCGTACGGACGAGGACATGCCGGATTTGCCGTCGCCCATGTGCTGACGACAACACGGCACCCGCACCACGTCGGTTGTCCGGTGAAGAGGGTCAACTGTCAGACGGTTACGGTGGGCGACCGTGACCGGTGCGGTAGTCCTCAGCCCTGATTGCTTGGGGTGGGCACGCACCGCTGGCTTCATTCATCGCACTGACGACGCCGCCGGCATTGTCGAGTTCAGGTCGGAGGTCGACGCGCCGATTCGATACGTGATCCGCCGGCCGTCGACGGGTCGTGTGGAGCTCGTCGAAGTCGATGAACTGGGCGATGAGCAGTTGGTGCTGTTCGTGGCGGAGATCGAGGTTCTCGAGCGCTACCTGTTCGGAATGTTCGGTGACGATATCCGCGCTGAGGTGGACCTTCCTTTTATCGAACTCCGTTGGGACGAAAAATCATTAGCCGCAGGGTATGAACTCGACGATACGAACCCGGGCTACCAGATCCTGACGGCCACCGATCGTGGTCCGGTGGCGGCGGTTCCCCGTTCTGAGGTCGGCTTGCTGGCGTTGGTGCCGCTATCGCATTTCCTCGGCTGGAGTCTGGCGGCGTTGAAGCGGTCGTTCCTCGATGGGAACTTCAGGCCGCTGTTGTCGGCGGACGGTAGCTATGCGCAACCGGATCTACGGAAACCCACATAGTTCTGGACCAGGTAGCGCACTGCGAGCTGCTTAGCATTGGTTATGCGGAAGTGCACAGCACCGGTCAAGGGTCACAAGAGTGCTGCCGCGAAAGCGGCTTGCCCTGTGCACGGCACACAGGCATGGCGGGTGAACACTCCGACAGCTCCGGCGCTCACCTCTCGCTCACGAGGCACTGCCCGATCGAGAGGCAGTGCCAACGGTCTCTTGACGTCGGCCGACCAAATGGCCCGCCAGACAGGATCGGTGGCCGGCGCGGACTTTATTGCTTGGATCTTCTTGGCCTGGATCGTTGAGGACCGCCTCTGGCTTCTGGCCCTGGGCGCGATCGCCATCGGTGTGCCGATCGCGCTGGCGGTGCAGTGGACCTATCAATGTTCGGCATGGATCAACGACGGCAGTGCCCGCTGCCAACGTCTGCGCGCCGGCATCTTCAAGCGCCGCCACAGCCACAGCCGGGCGGTGACGACGCAATACGATGTCGCGGCCACCGCCGCCCTGATCATCGCCGTCATCAACGCACTCATTCTTATCGCCGCCCTACAGCAGTAAAGGCATAGATACGACGAACCCCCGGGGGGAGCCCGGGGGTGTCGGCACCTTTTTTCGCAAGGCCAGCTGCCTTCCTTTCCCGACGCCCAAACCGGGGGCGGCGGCGACCGCTGGCGCGAGCGGGCCCACTGTGCGGTTGCCAAGTGCTGAGCAAATCCGTGTGGTGGGCCGGTGCGCCATGAACGTTACTGCAATTCGGAGGCTTTGACCTAGGCTGCCAAGTATCAAATGTCGCTTGCACCCGGTATACCCCTACGGTAGCACCCGGTACTATGTAATTACCTGACCAAGTGCTGCGGGTCTTCGAACGGAAAATGGCAGGTGGTAGCCGATGACTCAACAGCTTGGTCACCAGACGGCATGGCTTGAGACCTCGCAAAGATTTGCGGAACGAGGCCTACACCGCGGCGCTCCCGTGCGCCGATCTTTTGTGACACGTGAGAGTGACAGTCCAACCCCGCTCGAAACCGTGATGCGAGCAGCTCGGGGAGGGGCTGGCGGTGGACGTGGCGGCCGCACGCGGTTGGCGCTGCTGCTGAGCTTGTGGTGGGTCAGCTCCACTCCGCCCTATACGTCTCAGCGACCCGCGAGCTTTTGGGCGGATTTGATCGGTATCGACGATCCGGTGAAGGGGCCTCGCACCGTCGCCGCCAATTTGCAGGAACTCGCCCGGAGAGGGTTCATCGCGATCGAGCCGGGAGAACCGGGAATGGCCAACGATGTTGCCCTACTCGACGACCTGGCCCGCCCGGGTGAACCGTATCTGCGACCCGACGGCAAGAACGGGTCGTACTTTCGGGTACCCGAGCAGCTGTGGACGACCGGCGCGATCGCGAAGCTCAGCGGCCCGGGCCTGGCGATGTACCTGATCGTGCTGTCGTACCACCATCGCCCGGACGGCATGGAGCACCCACCTGGCGAGGGAATCCGCACACCGGCGGCCCCTCCAGTGTGGTTCTCCCCCAAGGGGTTCAGCGAGCGACATGGACTGTCTGAAGACACCCGCCTGGCAGGGATCCGCAATCTGCGGAAAGAGGGCATCATCCAGGTCGAGACCCAGCACATCGACATTCAGAATCAGTCGGGATCCGGACATCGCCGCTTTCGTCGACAGATGTTGACCCTGCACCCGCTCTACGTGCCGCCGCTGCCCGGTCGGTCCCCGTCCAGCAATCCGGCCGCGGCCGGGATGTAAGGGAACCGGACAGCAGTCGGCGACGTCTAAACGGTCATGGAGTTGGAGGAACGGCTGGCTTTGATCGGCGAGGGTGTGGATCCCGATGATCCGGCAGTGATGACGGCGCTCGACATGGTCCGCTGGGAGCTACAGCTGCTCGGGACTGATTAGAGGCCGAGGCCGACGTCAGTGCCGCGGCTGCGATCGCGATCGGCGTCGAGAGCGCGGGCCCGGTAGTGGGTGATGTCGTGGTAGGTGCGGCCCAGCTCGTCGCGACGGGTGAGCAGGTCGTTGGCTTCTTGCGCCGCCTCGCCGGCGGCGGTGGTGCTGGCGAGGTGGTGTTCGACCCGATCGAGCGCGGTACGCGCGGGACGCTCTGCCGGGTCCGCAAGCCGGTGTGACCATGGCAGTTGGTTGTTGAGCATGTCGGTGAGGCTGGCTTCGCGCTGGTTGTCGGCGCTGGTGACCAGGAGCAGTTTGGCGTTGGCGTCGCCGGCCGCCTTGGTGAGCGCGCGCAGCTGGTGGGGGTTGAGTTGGTCGGCGTCGTCGACGACGAGCAGGGTGCCGGTGGGCAGTTTCCATTGCCCGTTGTCGAGCCGCTCGATCGCTTGGTCGGGGTTGGCGGTGGTGTCGGCGTAGCGGTGTTGTCCTGCATAGGTTTCGGCGTTCTCGCTGGCCGGGATGGCCAGGATGCGGTGCTGGTTGCGCAGCGCGGTCGTGGCCAAGGCGCCGAGGACTGCGGACTTGTCGGCGTTGGCGCCCAAGTGGAGGGGTTGGACGGTTTGGGCGCTGCCTGCGATGTCGGTGACGGCCGCGGCCGTGGGCTTGTCGAGCAGGTCGAGGTCGGCTTCGCGTGTGCCGTACATGGCGGCGGGGCTGCGGACGCCGGCCTCGTCGAGCATGTCGACTTCGCGGCGCAGTGCGGGAAGGTCAGCGACAAGGTCGTAGTCCATGCCGGGTCGGGTGCCGAATACGCGGGCGGCGGCGAGCTCGGCGCGCATGAGTTGGTTGTCGAGGTCGGTGGCCTCGATGCGAGCTTGGCGCAGCTGTTCGGCGTCAGCGCGCATGGCGGCGCTGCGGCGCTGCTGAATGTCGTGTTCGGTGACCACGCCTGAGGGTCCGCCGGCGATGTTCATCAAGGCCTCCTGAGTAGTGTCGCGCTGGTGGGCGGCATCGGCGAGCGCGACGGCGACCGCCGGTGTGTGTCGGGCGAGTTCGGCGCGGTGTTCGGTGAGGACCGCGGCGAGTTCGGTCTTGTTGTCGCGTTGGGCGGTGGTGATCTGCTCGTCGATGGTGGCGAGCAGGCGGTGGTGGCTTTCGCTGGTGTGCTCGGAGCGAACCCAGTCGGCGTGAGCGTGGGTGTAGGCGTGGGCATAGGGCCGCTGTTCGTCGCGGCGCCGGACCAGTTCGGCGAGCTCGGCGGCGAGGGCTTGTTCGGCGGGCCCTCCACCGGTGTGCAGGATGGCGTGCTGCAGCTCGTTGACGCGGTCGCGTGCGCGATCGCGAGCGATGCGCAGCGCGAGGATGTCGGCGGGCCGGGTGGGGGCGGGCCGGTAGGGCAGCAGATCCTCGAAATCCCAGTCGCCAAGGTCGTCTTCGGCGTATCCGTAGGCATAGTCGGCGGGATCCGGGGGCGCGTCCTGGTCGGCGTAGGCGGCTTCTTCGGGGGACGGCTCGGCGAGCAGATCGAGCTGGCTGCCGGCAGCGGAGGTTGCCCATTCGGCGGGATGCGGAATGTCGGTGTCGACCGTCGCGGCGTGCATGAGCAGTTCGATGCGGGTGGTGAGCAGACGGGCGTATTCATCGGGGCGGAGGCCGCCTTCGGTTTCGGCGATCTCGCGCAGATGTTCACTGGCCGCTGCCAGCAGGTCTGCCGGTGGCCAATCGGATGCGGTGACGGCGGCGATGAGCCCGGGCCACGCCGGGTCTGCGATGACGGTTTCGGCGAGCTCGGACCCGAGCAGATGGTGCAGTTCTGGGGTCCAGTCAGGACGCAGGCGGGGGTTCGAGCGTTCCAGTGTCGGCGGGGCCAGGGTGCCTGACAGTCGCCACCACAGGGCCGCTGCGGGCAGTTCGTCTGGTAGCGGACCGTGGGCGGCCATCGCGGAGGCGAGCATTCCCGCGACGTCGGCGCCGGCCCGGGCCGCGTCGTCGATGTGGGCGGCCAGCCGCGGCCAGTAGGGGTCGTTGGGAATGTGCGGGTTGAGCATCGCGGCCATGGTGCGCCAGCGCGAGACGCTGTCTTGGCTGTGCAGGATCGCGGCGTCGACGCGGCTGTGCAGAAGCTGCTGGAAGGCCGCGGAGCGGTTCGCGTGTTGCTCGCGACCGGTGATCCGCGTGTCGGCGGGATCGACATCGTGGGCGGCGCGGAACACCGCGATTTCGGCCATCAACTGGGGTTGTCCGTTGAGCAGTGGCCGCGCCCAGGACGGCGTGGCGGCCGGGGTCCACTCGCGTGCGGTATCGCGGATCTGGTCGGCCAGTTCGGTCACGAGTCGCGCTCGGCCGCCGAGGTATTCGGCCCATTGCGGGTTGTGTTGGACGGCAGTCGGGATGGCCGGCAGCCAGCGCAGCGGCCCGACATTGGCGGCTGCGGAGCCTTCGGGGGTGGGCAGGCGCCAGTCGAGGACCGCGGCGACGTCGGCGGTGTCACCTAGCGGCTTGGCTGCGGCGTGCTGCAGTGCGGCGACGGGGTCGTGTCCGTCGAGGGCGAGCAGGGCTAGGTTGCGCCGCAGGACGGGCCAGGCTTCAGCGTCGGTGATGTCACCGACGATGGCGGTGGCGGCCTGGTCGATGCGGGCCATGGTGGCCGGCCCGGCGAGAACTTCGGCGGCCGCGGTGAGGGCGTCGGCGTACATGCTTGCCGCGCCGTAGAGCCGGCCGAACGGGTCGAGTTCGGCTTGGGCGGCGGTGGTGGCCGAGACCTGGCGGCCGTCGCGGCGAAGGATCGTCGAGAGGATGTCGACGGCGGTCGGGGGGTGGGTGGCTTTGGGCGCGAGGATGCGGTGCGGGTCAGCTTCGGATGTCGAGAAATAGAAGTGGTTTTCGTCGCGGGCTCGGGTGCCGGCGACGTAGAGCTGCTGGCGGGTCAGGTGATCGGTGGCCACGATATGGCAGGTGCCTTTGATCTTCTGGGTGCCTGCGGTGAGGCCCTGGGCAGCGTTGATGGTGGAGGCGTAGCCGAGGGTGGTGTTGGCCGTTACGTAGTCGGCGGGAAGCCGTATCGTCTTGGCCCGCCGGTCGGCGCCCAGGCGCGCGACGGTGATCGATCCGTCACGGTGTACGGAGCGAATTTCGTAGCGGTGGCCGTTCTTGATCCAGGCGCCGTTGGGCAGTCGCAGCCAGCGGGCGTTCTTGCGGGTGATGATCCAGTCCCCGGCCGATGCGGTCAGCCCGTCAGCCAGCGTGACGGTCCGTGAGGGCTTGGCATTGGCATTGCGCAACCGGTCGAGTCGGGCGCGTTCGTTGAGTTCGGCGACCAGGTCGTTGGTGGGTGCCAACAGGACACTGCGGTGTCCGGCTTTGATGTCGTCGGCCCACGCTTGGTAGGCCATGTCGGCGGCTGTTTGGTCAGCTCCGACGTGAACGCGGCCGTGGTCGATGTAGTAGGCGATGCCGGCAGGATCGCCGTCGCGGATGGCCAGGCTGGCTGCGCTTTGGGCGGGGTCGCGGAAGCGCACCACCGTGGAGAGCGTGAGGGTTTCGGGGCGGGTGGACAGGTCGGTGATGACGCCGCCGGCCGAGATCGACGCCAGCTGTTGATCGTCGCCGACGAGGCGCACGCTGGCACCTCGTGCGAGCGCGTGGGTGATCATTTCGTCGAGGTCGAAGGTGGAGGCCATACCCGCTTCGTCGACGATCAACAGGGTGTCGGGACCAATGGTGTTGAACCACTTGAGTGCCGGGTCGTTGGCCGCCACGGGGTGATCGGTGGGGGCGGCCAGTTGAACGAATTTGGCCATGGTGTCGGTGGTGATGTTGGCGTCTTCGGCCAAGACTTCGGCAGCCGCCGCGGTTGGCGCCAGGCCGATGACGTTGCCGCCGCTGTTGATCCACGCGGCAGCGAGAACGGACATGGCGGTGGTTTTCCCGGTGCCGGCGGGGGCAAGCGCCAGTTGCAGCCGGGCCCCGGAAGTGGCCATGCCGCGCACCAATGCTTGCTGGGCTTCGTTGAGCTGCAAGCCGCTTTGGGCGTGCTGTTCGAGCATCGCCAAACCGATGCTGGTGTCGTCTGCGACACGGCCGCCACGCTGTTCGGCCGCGGCCAGGATGCGTCGTTCGGCGGCCCGGATGGCTTCGCTGGTGTAGCGGGTCGAATCGTGGCGGGTATAGACCGAGACGCCATCGCGGCGGCGCAGCACCGTGGGTTCGTTCATCTCGGTGTCGGCGTGGGTGGTGATGGTGATGCTGCAGGCGCCAAGCGCATGGTTGACGATCCGCTTGAGGATCTCGGGATCGCCGTGGCGGTCGGTGCCCCGCAGTACCCGCTGAGCCTCGGCCCGGACATGGTTGATGCCCCATTCGGCCCGGTCGTGTGAGACCCGGTCGATGACTGCTTCGGCTTGTTCGGCAACCCATTCGGAGGTGATGGCGGGCTGGCGGCGGGGCCGCGCGCGGTGGGTGACGTCGGTGATCAGCCGGGCCAGTTTGCGGTGGCTGCCGATGAGTTCGATGGCCTCGGTTCGCCACGTCTGCCGCTGCTCGCCAAGGCTGCGCGGCTCATGTTTGGCCTGCCGGGTGTCGAGGGTGGCCTGTTGGGACAGCGCGAGCATTTCCACGGCGCTGGGCTCACGGCCGTGCTCGACCTGGAAGGCCTTCGCCAGGTCTGCGACACGGTGCTCGATCGCGGCGCGGCGGGCTGACCAGCGCTCGATGAGTTCGACCGGGATTCCGTCGATTTCGCGCACCGGCCGTTTGTCGTTCTTGGCGCGGGTTTCGGCGAACTGCACACCGAGTGCGGCCATGAGGTGGGCCTCGAGTCGGGTGTTGTAGAGCTCGGAGGCGGCGACGGTGGCCTTGTGCAGGGGGTCGCCGTCCAGCGCAAGCCAGCGCGGAATTCCGTCGGCCCCGATGACCCGCACCTTGTTGCTGATCGCGACGTGGGTGTGCAGGTTGGGATCTCCGGCGCGGGAGTCTCGGTGATCGAACGCGGCGGCGATGAATCCGGTGGTGTCGACCTGGGCGATTCCGTTGGCTCCCATGCGGGAAAACGCTGCGTGTTCTTCCAGGAATGCGAGGGCGTCGGCAACGGCTTGGTGGTGCGCGGCGAGGATGGTTTCCGAGATTTCCCGGGGCGCCACAGCCCACAGCACCGACACCGACTTGACCGGGGTGAACGTGAGGTCGTAGCCGGCGACGGCTTGGGTTTGAGCGCGGGATTTGCGGGCGATGAAGCCGGTCAGTTCTCGCTCGTCGGCCGGTGGGCGACCGTACTGGTCGGCGAACATTTCACGGGCGACCGCTGTTTTGATGCGGGCACGTTCGTCGGGTTCGAGGGAGGCTTGACGGTCGCGGCCGAGGGTGGCGTTGAAGTCGGCGTAGCCCTCTCGAAGGCGGCGCATCCATTCGTTGTCGGTCTTGTTGACGCGGAACGGCCGGCCCAGTCGAGCGGCGGCGATGGCACCGTTGTGCCCGAGTCCGAATCCGGTGAGCCGCTCGGTGATTCGGTCGGCGTTGGGGTGCAGGCCTTCACCGAAGAGGGCCTTCATCTGGTCCTCGGTGACCTCGGAGCCTTCGGGGACCGACCACAGCTCGGCGACCATCGGATCGGTAGCGTCGCGGCCTGCGGGTTCACCGAGACCGGGCAGGCCGCTGCCCAGCCAGCGACCGGGGGTTTCGCCTTTTTCGCTGTAGTAGTCGGCCAGGCTCGATTTGCCGCGGTGGGTGTCGTCGGACGCAGCGACCTGGCGAATCAGGTACATGTACCCGTCGCCCGCGCTTAATTTGTGCAAGCCCATCACTGCGTCATCACCCGGGTCTGAGCCAAAGGCCGGCCGGGGAGTTATACGACAGCCGTTACCAATTTGTGACCTGAATGCAAGAGGTGTGTGGTTCGGCGGTGAGCTCGGGAAGGCCCGTGGCGTGGACGGGGATGGGCGGCAGCAGACGGTCAGGCCGGGGACGGGGTGGCAAGGACACGGTGGACCGGTTCGAACGGACACGAATGGGCTTGTGAGCAGCGGTGGAGGGTGGCGGAGCGAGGGCGCGGGTGACCGGCCGGTGTTGGGCTCCCGGACGCGACCGCGACCGGCGTGCACGTTGTGCCAATGTGCCAGACGTCTTCGGGGGTGTGTCGGTGGTGGGTGTGAGCATTGACGGGTGGACGACGGTGGGGACCTGGTGGTGCCGGCGGAGTGTGTGGCGTGGTGTCGTGGCCAGGACGTCGGGGTGAGTGTGTGCGATGACATGGCCGAGGTGGATCTGGAGTGGTGGAATGCCCGTCTGGCTCGGCACGCGATCCCCACCCGGATCGTCGGCCGCGATGTCGACGGCCTGCCCACCGATCATGGCGTCGGCTATCTGCGCCGTGCGGATCTCATCGGGAACGTCGATGGCGGCGTGGACGCCGACACGTCACGTAATGGTGGGTCGGTGGATCTGGGCGTGCTGTATCGCGCTGCGGCGTGGCTGTCGGGGCACCCCGGCCGTGACCGGCGGCGGTGCTTTCCCGACGTCCGCACCTTCGCATCGTCTGGTGGCGAGCGGGATGCGGTCACCGCCGTGCTGTTGGCATGCCGACAGACTCCTTGGCAGGCGATACCGGACGCCGCGTCTGCACGGCGGTGGTCCGGGTGGCCCTGCGTGTCCGGTGTCGGGCCTAATGGGAGTCGATCAGCGAGTTTTCACCCGATAGCGATCTGTTGAGGGGACGCTGGTCACCGAGCCGCTGGTCGGTGAGCACTGTGTCGGCCTGGAATGCAGTTCGATTCCTAGCGCTAGATCGTGCCCCGGCCGGTTGGTGAGGTCGCCTATAGCGCTGATGGGGTGTCGTGCCGATGCGAGCACTGATCCATTAGGTTGCCGCCGGGTGGCCTTCGGCTCGAACAGGTTTCACCCCCATCGAGCAGGGAGGCGAGTTGACGATCTTCGTTGGAGACGATTGGGCCGAGGACCACCACGACATCCATTTGATGAGCGCCGACGGGACCACACTGGCCTCGCGTCGGCTCCCGGAGGGACTTGCCGGGGTCGGTGGGTTCCACGAACTGGTGGCCACCCACGCCGAGGAACCCACCCAGGTGGTGATCGGCATCGAAACCGACCGCGGCCTGTGGGTACAAGCGCTGGCCGCAGCCGGCTACCAGGTGTTCTCGGTCAACCCGCTCGCGGTGGCCCGCTACCGCGACCGCCACCAGGTCTCAGGCGCGAAGTCCGATGCCGCCGACGCCAAACTGTTGGCCGATCTGGTGCGCACCGACCGCCACAACCACCGCCCGATCGCCGGGGACAGCCCCGACGTGGAGGCGGTCAAGGTGCTGGCCCGGGCGCATCAGAACCTGATCTGGGCGCGCAACCGCAACACCAACACGCTGCGCAGTGCGTTGCGGGAGTACTACCCGGGCGCGTTGGAGGCCTTCGACTCGCTGTCTGACCGCGATGCCCTGGCCATCCTGGGTCGCGCTCCCACCCCGGCCGAGGCCGCCCGTTTGAGCATCTCCAAGATCCGATCGGCACTCAAAGCCGCGGGGCGACAACGCAACCTCGATGCCAGGGCCCTAGAGATTCAGACCGCGCTGCGCGTCGAGCAGCTCGCCGCCGCGCCCGCGGTCACCGCCGCATTCGGGGCGAGCACCCGCGCTGCGGTCGCCATCATCGCCGAGCTCAACCATCAGATCGCCGATCTCGAGGCCCAGTTGGCAACACATTTTGAGGCACACCCGGACGCCGACATCTACCTCTCCCTGCCAGGACTCGGTGTCATCCTCGGCGCCCGGGTGCTCGGTGAGTTCGGGGACGACCCGAACAGATACACCGATACCAAGTCTCGCAAAAACTACGCCGGAACCTCACCGCTAACCGTCGCGTCGGGCAAAAAGCGCGCCGTGCTCGCCCGCCACATCCGCAACCGCCGACTCTATGACGCCATCGACCAATGGGCCTTCTGCGCCCTGACCAACAGTCCCGGTGCCCGCGCGTTCTATGACCAGCACCGCGCCGCCGGCGATACCCACCACCAAGCCCTACGTGCCCTCGGTAACCGCCTCGTCGGCATCCTGCACGGCTGCCTGCGCCACCACACCGCCTACGACGAGCACAAAGCCTGGGCACACCGCCAAACCACCCCCGACGCCAAGGCCGCTTGACAACTTACGGTCCTGGGATGTCTAGCGTGGTCTCGCTGTACCTGTGGGCCACCCATCACACGTCCTTGACGACCGGCGGTGTGCCCGCCTCGACTGCTCCGAGCGCCGTGGTGGGGCCGCAGCTGCTCGACCAACAAGCTGTCGCGTCGTTGGTTCATCTGGGGTGGGTCGGTGAGCCGGTCGCAGCCCGGTTCACCTGGGCTCACTATTTGCGGTACTGCGAGCTGTTGGGTGACTGGGCAACGCAGGGCGACGTGGCGGTGGAGCTAGTCGAGATGTGGTTGGTGAGACGGTGGCGGGAGCGCATCACTGCACGCCGTTCACGACACGTCCAGGGGCGTCGGTGATGTTCGCGGTGAGGCACTGATGGGCGTGAGCGCGGTGGAGTCGGCGGTGACGCGTGTGTTGTCCGATCACGGCGGGTCAGGTGCAATCGCGGTGGTGCGTTGGCTGGTCACCGGTGAGCACGTCGTCGGTGACGGCGGGTTCACCATTGATCGTGGGTGGCCGTTACCCGGGCTGCCGGACGCGTGAACGTACCCGCTGGAGGTCGTCTCCAGCTTGGCTGGCGCCCAGCCAGGGTGTTGGTGCTGGTGATTGCCCGTCGGACGTGCTGTTGACGCGCGTCCTTGTGAGAGTGCGCTGAGCGCGGTCGTGGAGCACTTGTCGGATTTCTTGTTGGGCGGCCGCAATCCGGGCTCGCGAGGCGTCGGTCAGCACGACAGGTGTCGGCGTCGGGTCGATGCTGGCGGCGGCGCAGCCGCCGGCATTTCTCGCAGGCTCCGGTGGTGTCCAAGACAATCGTCGTAACCGGCTGTGCAGGAACGCACCAGGGTTGGCGATGTGATCGGGCCAGGTTCCTCCGCGGACGCGCATGTCGGTGTTGAGCTTGTCGTTCACCGCGTGGGCGGACCACACCGCGGGATCAATGCCGGCGGCGGTCAGTGCGTCGCAGATGGCGCCGATGTGGGCGCGGTCGAGGCCATGGGTGATGGCCACCAGCCCGGCGGCGAGCCGTTGGATGGCCAGCGGCCGTGCTGCGGTGTGCGGGCTGCGCCCTTGCCGGAGTTGGCCTTGCCCGCCCGCAACCTCGCCCCGGCGATCACCGGCGCACCGTGGTCGGTGCTGATCGTGGTGATCAACGGTGAGAGGCCTTTGCGCAGGATCTGCCTGCCGGCGATCTTGGTGTGTCCGTAGCTGGCGCCCTGCTTGGCGTGCCCGTAGACCGGGCGTAGTAGTGAGTCGATGTCGATGAACGCCCGTCCGTCGGCGCCGGGCAACAGATCGACACGCCCGCACAGCGCGGCCAGGTGTTCGCGCAGGACAGATTCGAGCTGGCGGGCATGCCCGAAGGTGAACTCCCGCAATAAGGTTCCGATCGTCGACGGGGCGTACACACCACCGAAGAGGGTCTTCATCCCACCCGAGCGCACAACGTCTAGGTCATCAATGCTGTCCGCGCCGGCGCACATCCCGGCGATCAGCGTGGTCAGCTTCGGTGACGGATGGGCCGCGGCCGAACGGATCCGCTCACAGGTGAACCGGATCTTGTCGGCCAATAGCTGCGACAGACCGGTCTGGTCGGCCAGGGTCATCACCGGCACCAGCCCGGCGCACGACACGAGATGTGCATCATCGAAGACCGCCGACGACACGGCGAACCTATGGGACACTTGCACCGGAAGCGCCTTTCTGAACGTGGGCTGATCGAAGTGTGGTAACTCCAATCATCCCAGCTCAAAGGGCACTTTCCTTACATCAACACCCTCCGAACAGGCGATTCATCGGTGGATCGAGGGTTAGGAACGCGGTGGCGACCCACACCATCTTCGTGGCGTCGAGAACGTCAGCCTGGCCGATGCTGGGGTCGAGGATGTAGGAGACGTCGATGGGGAGATCGAGGGCAGGCTTGGCAAGGTCGGTCCCAGGCACGCGGGGATGCAAAGCCGCGTAGTAGATCCACAGGAATGGCCCGTGTGCGTCTCGGCCGAGTTGGCCCGGCGGGTAGTCGGCGTCCGACGCGGTCGCAGGGAGGCGGTGCTTAACGGGTGTCGCCAGCTGAACGCATAGCTGGGCGGCGCCGTCAGGGCCGGGCAGGCTGGCCAGCACTGTGGCCGATGTCGGGGCGCTGTTGAGCAGTTGCACCGGGCACGCACTCGACGTGGTGAAGAAGAACCTCGCTCATTGTTGTTACTGACCTTTCCGACTTGCTTCGAGCCGTTCGAGGGGACTGCCGGGAAGGGCTGCGGGGGTGGGGGTCGCCATGACGGCGCTTTCGATGGCGCCCTCGATGGCGCTACTGGAGTACGTCGACGGTGCGTGCTTGTCGAAGTCCTCGTGAGCCCAGTTCCCGGGGGCAAGGGTGACGGTGATCGACAGCGGTACCGTCAGCTCTAGGGCCGCGAGCTGCGCGTGGATGGCCTCGGTGAGCCGGGCCGCGTACTCGGTGTATTCGCGTTTCTGCTGCTCATTGAGCGCGTCGACCAAGGCAGCGATCGACTGCATGGCCTGCTCATAGGCGATCCCGCCGGGGGTTGGATCGCGGGAGGCCTCGGCCTCCGCTGAGAGCTCGGAGAGCAGAGCCACGTCGTCAGCATCGCCGGTCCAGCCATCGTGGGTGATGACCAGGTAGCCGTTGTCGTCCACGTCCACCCAGTCCGCGGCTGCGATGCGAGGGTCGTTGGGGGAGAAGGGGCCCGGCGGCAGGTCGGCGGGCTCAGGAATGGCGTCGGCGCGGGCATCGAGTTCGAGTTGTGCGTCGGCATAGGCGTCGTCGCTGCCGTCGTCGATCTGGGCAAGAATGCTTTCCACCCAGAGATCGACCACGACCGGCTCGGTGCGATGGCGCAGTAAGTCTTTGTCGTCAAAGACCGTGGCTTGGAGTGTGCGCCGCACCATTTCGGCCTCCCACGAGCCTGGCCGGCCTGCCAAAGCTTCCTCGATACTCCCAACGTTGGCCGCCGCGCCCGCCAGGGCCAGCGTTACGAAGGCGGCCCAGTCGATGCGCAGCGCGGCGCGTGGATCGGGATCGATCTCCCATTGGCCTGACGGCCCTTGTCGCATCGGTTGATTGGTCAGCCGGGTTGCCTCGGTAAGCACGCTGATCGCGTCGTGGAGGACCTCATCGTGAGGCCGCGGTGTGGACGCCTGGTCGTCGGTGAGGTACCCGGTGTCGAAGAGAGCCGCAGAAACGACCTCGCGATAGGGCTTGCCGATCACGCGGGCGACGGCCGCCAGATTCTCGCGGTCCGGGAGGCGGCTGACGCCGTTAATCCGCCACTTGCGCAGATTCTCACGAGACATGCCAATCCGGCGGGCCACCTCGGATTCGCTAACGCCGTGGGCGGCCCGATACCTGTCGATCAACTCGACGAGGCGGGGGATTGCCATACCGCCAAGTATTCTGCGACAGTATGCCTACGTCAAGTGTCGGTGTGCACATATGCCAACTGTTACTGGTAACCCTCAGTATTCGATTCAGCCGTAATCCGGTGATTGTTGATATCGATAGGGTCGGCAGTTTCGGGATGGGCGGCTGGCAGCAGCTGTGATGGACTCACACTTGGCAAGCCCTTTGGGCTCTTGGTTAACCGTCCACGGAATGTTTGCTGGCGACTGTTTCGCGCCGCGCCCGTACATCCCATCTCGTCAAAAATCGATATGCGTGCAGCAGGGAACTTCTGCCACAATCTGCCGATGGCACAGTCCAGAGTGCGACTCCGCTCGGCGACCGCTGACGATCACGCTTTCGTCGTCGAGATGGCCCGCCATGCCTGCATTATCGAAGACTGGCCACTTCCTGACCCCGGTGACGGCGAAGTGCTCGAATTGCTCCCACCTGTTGGCATCGTGCCGATCCTTGCCGAGGATCACAGCGCGATCGCTATCGGTGCGGTGTGGACGTACCATAGCAATCCGCCATTGCGCACTGATGCGGCCGGGTCGCCATTGCCGGAACTCTGCATCGCTGTCGCACCAGGCTCGCGGGGAGCCGGCATCGGCGGCTTGCTTCTGGATGCACTGTTCGCCGAGCTTTCGCCACATGCAGAAGCAATGTGCACTAATGTCCATGTTCGCAATCCGGCCAAACATCTGTACGAGCGCAAGGGATTTCGCGTGGTGGGCCAAGGCAATGGACCCCTCGGCATCGCTATGATCAAAGATTTGCGATGAAGGGCCTACGCGTGGATGCCGCGTTCTCGTTGGTCTAGGTTCGGATTTTGCGCGATGATGCCATGTGTGCCGACTTTGATCCCGCCGGCGATATCCGCTGTCTCCTCATCCGTCGTTGTCGGTGGGCTCTATTGCGTTGCTCCGACCGTGGCGACTGTCTGACGCTCGCGCGGTCGTGGACGCCTTCAATGACCCCGAGATCCAACGCTGGCATGTGCGGCGCGCCGATTCTGAGGACGAAGCGCGCCAGTGGATTAGCGAGTGGCGTGACGGGTGGACTGCAGAGGCTCAGTTGAATTGGGCGCTGGTTGACCGCACCAGCGATTCATTGACCGGCCGTATTTCGCTCAAATGCGTGGATTTGCACGATGGTTCAGCTGAAGCGGCGTACTGGATGGCGCCAGCGTGGCGTGGACGAGGACTCTGTTCTCAAGCCCTTACTACTTTGTGTCAGTGGGCATTCCGTGAAGTCGGTTTCCAGCGGATTGGGTTGGAGCATTCGGTCGCCAACCTCGCCTCTTGTCGGGTTGCGGAGAAGGCCGGGTTTCGCGTGGAGGGCATCCGGCGGAGTGCTGCGTTGCACGCTGACGGCTGGCACGACATGCACGTGCATGCGCTTCTGGCCGGTGATACGCAGGACCGCCGGTGATGAGCGCTGCTTTCGGTCGAGTGGATGCGTTGGACTTCGTCGCGGCGCGGATTCCTGTCTTCGACGGTCAGCGTTGCCCGAGGATCGCGATCGACGGGCCCGACGGTGCCGGCAAGACCCATTTCGCGGACGCACTAGCCGAACTTCTACGAGACCGACAACGACCAGTCGTCCGAGTATCACTCGACGACTTTCACAACACCCGCGAGGTTCGGTACCGGCTGGGCCGTAGTTCGCCTGAGGGGTTCTGGTCAGACTCCTACAACTATCGCCAGTTCTATACCGATGTCCTTGTCCCGTTTCGGCCCGGCGGATCTCGGCGATACCGCACCGCCTGCCATGACGTCACCACTGACACGATTCTCATGCCGGAGCCGCAGCTGGCCGCCCCGGGCACAGTGCTCGTGGTGGACGGAATCTTCCTGCACCGCAACGAGCTTGCCACTAGCTGGGACCTATCCGTGTTCCTCGATGTTCCCTTCATCGAAACCGCACGAAGGATGGCCTTGCGAGATGGAAGTAACCCAGACCCGGACCATCCCACCATGCGGCGCTATGTTGAAGCGCAGCGCCGCTACTTCCGAGAATGCAAGCCTCAGGATCGAGCGACGATCCTGATCGCAAACAGCAACCACGAATCGCCAGTAGTACTCCGCGGGTAACCAAACGAACTGCGAGCACGCGCACCCCCCGCTGCCTTCAGAGGTGATCGGGGCCCAGTGGCTTGTCCACAGAACGGGCAAGGTGTTAGCAGTGTCGGCTCTCGACCAGATATCGAGTCCTACCGATCGAAAGGTATTTTAGACTGGTCTCGAGCTGCCTGTTCGCCGTGAGACAGTGGTGTCGTGGGGGATAGTGCGGGTGAAGGTACTCGCTCGGCTTTTGTTCGTTTTTGGGTGGCTGCGGCACTCAGTTCCATCGGGTCGGCGATCTCTGCGGTCGCGATGCCCGTCTTGGTCGTCCAGTTGCTCGGTGCCAGCCCATTCGAGGTTGGCGTGGTCAACGCCGCACAGTTTGTTCCGTACGCGGCCCTTGGACTTGTCGCCGGGGTGTATGTCGACCACTGGCGCCGCAAACCTGTGCTGGTGTGGGCCAGCGTGGGGCGTGCTCTGAGCCTGGGGCTGGTTCCAGTTCTGTGGTTGGCCGGCAGTCTGCAGATGTGGATGCTGGTCGTCGCGTTGCTGGCGTTCGGGGCGTTCTCGGTATTCGGGTTCGCCGCCACGCAATCATTGCTTCCCCGACTGGTACCGACGGGACAATTGGTTGCGGCGAACGCGCGTCTCGATCAGGCCGACGCTGCCGCCCAAACCCTCGGCCCGGCGATGGGCGGTGGACTCGTGGGCCTCTTGGGCGCTCCCGCGGCCATCGTCGTCGACGCGATCAGTTACCTCGTCGAGGCTGTGCTGATTGCGAGCGTCCATGCCCCCGAACCCCAACCAGAACCACGCTCGCGCCACCTCCGTCACGAGATCGGCGAAGGCCTGAAATGGACTTACCGCCACCGGACTCTCGGTCCGCTGGCAGTGTCGACACACATATGGTTCCTCGCCAACGGGGCAGCGATGACAGCGCTTTCCCTGCTGGCCCTGCGCTCCATGGGGTTCACCCCCTACGCATTCGGAATGCTATTGACGGTCTTCGGTGTCGCGAGTCTGATCGGGGCCTCGTTGGCACCGTCGACCGGTGACCGAATAGGGGTGGGACGGGTGATCATTCTGGCGCGCACCGCATACCCGATCACGTGGCTGCTCGTGGCCTGCGCCCCTGAATCCAGTTTGGGCGATGCAGTGATTTTCGTTGCGTTGGGATTCCAAGGGATCGCAGCCGGCATCGAGAATGCCAACGAGATGGGCTACTGGCAGACGCTTACACCGGACCGGCTGCTCGGGCGCGTGAACGCCACGAGGCGCTCCATTAATCAGACGATGGGCGCTTTGGGAGCGGTCCTGGGCGGCTTGTGCATCGGCGCCTTCGGTGAGCAATTCACGCTCGCTACCGCTGTCGCTGGTTTCGCGGTCGCAGCGGCCATTGCCGCGTCATCAGCGCTTCGAAGACACGGCAGCTAGGTGGAATACGTCTCACACCAATGCAAGTCGCGCCTCGGTGGGGTGATTCCGCTGTATTCGGTGCGATCGGTCTGTCTGCTGGATCGGCGCTCAGAGATGGGGTCGTGGAAGGCTCGTGGAGTCATCGATGGGTATCGGCGGCTTGGGTGCGGCTTGAGGTCGTTTACGGTGTCAGCTAGGAGATCGGGATTTCGGATTCATCGCCGTCCTCGACATCGTGAATTGTCGCGTTATCGTCCTCGCGTAAACGTCGAGCCCAGCGTTGATAGGCCGATTGCTGCGAGATACCCAGGGCCTCACCTATTTTCGCCCAAGATACGCCGGCCAGATGCGCCTGGAGCACTACGTCGGTGAGCTGCGTTTTGGCTGCTTTAGCTGTCGCGCGCGCCTGACCGAGGGCGTTCGTGGCCACCTGGACCGCGCCGCGGGCGTCGTCGAATGCGGCCGCCGCGGCTCCTAGTGACTCAATGTGGACGTCGTAGGGCCGAACCGGGGGATCGAGGTCGAACAACGTGGGCTCGGAGGTATCCGTGTCCGGTTCGTCTTTGTCGTCGGTGGGGCAAACCTGCGGAGAGTCGGTCGTCATGGTTCGTCCAGGTGGTGTTGTCGGAGTGTGCTTCCGATCGGTGGCGGATGCGTACTGCGCCCAGGTGTTGCCGGCTTCGGCGGCGTGTTTTTGGGTGACTTGGTCGCTGTAGCCGAGCATTTCGGCGACGACCGGTGGCGGTATTTGCGATACGAGTTCGCGAAGGGCTCTGTTGCGTGAGCCCAGCAACTCGATGCCGAGCCATCGAAGCCGATGCATGATTGATTGCGGGTCGAGGTGACGGCCAGCCCGGCTGCTGGGAAACAGCCAGGGCGTGGCGATGGCTCCGCCGGTGGTGCGTTGATTGGGCCGGTTGTAGAGGTGATGGTGCAGCTGGGAGGCGAACGGCTCGGGCACCGGGGTGGGTTCTTTGCCCAGCGCGATACGGGTCTCGGCGCCTACCCGGATGACAGCGGTGGTCTGCAGGCCGGCGATCTTCGTCAACGGCTGCGCGTAGAGCAGCAGCAGGATTCCAGCGATCCGGTAGGGAAGACTCTCGGAGTCGCCGGTGAGGAGTTCTTTGAGCCACGCGAGGCGCTGGTCTTGGGTGATGGTCGGGGATGTTCTGGCTTGTCGGTGCTCGATGGTGATTGAGGTGTTGATCTTGCTGCGTTTGGCCCAGACGAAGAACGTCCGGATCGAATGGCGGGTGGTCGGACCTGAGGCCAGGTATTCATCGACGTCCTGCTGGCTGCAGGTTGAAGCGGTGCGGTCGTGGGTCTGCTCGAGCCAGGTCAGGAATTTGATGGTTTCGGTGATCTCTTGTTGTGCTGCGCGTTTGGGTCCGTCGGTTCCTTGGCCGGGCTTGGACTCGCTGCGCAGGCGGCGCAGGTGGTGCCAGGTGGCGAACTGCTCCACGGGTCCTCGCACTGTCGGGGAGTCGATGGCGTCGAGTTTGGTGGCGAGCCAGCGTTCGAATCGTGCGAGGTGTTCGTCGCGTGGTGGGAGGAGGTGGTGGTGCACCAGCATGCTGCGTAGGTGTTCGATGTGTCGGCCCGGGCCGGCGGTGTCGAGGCCGTCGTGGGTGAGGGGTATTGCGCCGGAGGTGATTCCGCCGAGGAGCTGCAGTACCTGGATGTTGCGCTTCCAGGTGAGGATGCTTTCGGGCCGGTCGACGCCGCAGAGCACTTCGAGGAGGGTTTCCATGGCGGCCGGGTCGGCGGGATGGTGCAGCAGGATTTTGCACAGGTCGTCGCGTAGAGCGCATCGTGCGCATTCGCCGCGGCGGTGGATTTCGCCTTCGTGGCCGCAGGTGCGGCAGGCGTAATCGCCGGGGATGGCGGCGCAGGTCAGGCAGACCGGCCGTGGGTCGGTGCGGTTGAGGCGGCCGGGAAGGACGCCGTCGTGCCCGCAGTTGGGGCAGATGCCGTGGGTGCGCATCGCAGTGTAGAAGCAGCTGTGGCACAGCTGATCGCCGGGCCAGTAGGCCCGCAGTGTGTTGGCCTTGCGATGGCAGCGGCTGCATTCGTAGTGACCGGTGGTGACGGGTGGGCGTCCGCGGCGCCTGGATCGTGGCTTGGGATTAATCGGGGCCATCGGTGATGATCCGCGCTCGCCGTGGCCGGACCGACTTGTTGAGTTCGACCACGTTCGGCGGCGGGGTAGCGGCTGCCCCGGATGCGGTCTTCCGGCGTCGGACGTCGGTGGCAGTGACGGTCACCAGGTCCTCCACGCCACAGCCGAGGATGTCGCATAGCGCGGCCATCAGTTGCAGCGAAACACGTTCGGGCCGTTGGTGGACAACACGGTAGACCTGGGGTCGGGAGAGCTGAATGCCACGTTCGGCCAGGCGGGGGATCAGGTCAGTGCTGTTGTGCATGCCATGCGCGGCCATGAGCTCGGCGAGGCGCCAGGTGTAGTCGACTTCGCGTTTCATGATGATTCTTCCCCGAAGGAGAGCGCATCTTTGACGGTCTGATCGAGCATGCGGCGCAGTGTGCGGGTGCGGTAGTCGCTGGATACACCGGTGTAGAGGGATGTGGTGCTGGCGACATCGTGGCCGGCCTGG
>NZ_JAEKMI010000160.1 GCF_020217485.1 Mycobacterium sp. WUMAC-067
TGGCCGGACCCCGGGAAATGGTCCACGGCGAACGAGAGTCGTTCATTGGTGGGTGCAGCTGGCAGCGTAGCGGGCTGGGGGCTGGTAGCCCAGCGATGAGTGCCGGCGGTGGTGGTTGTAGTCGTGTTTCCAGTCGCTGATGACCACGCGGGCCTGGGTCAACGACCAGAAGCTGTTGATGTTGAGACACTCGTCGCGGATGCGCGAGTTGAATGACTCGACATAGCCGTTACGCCACGGCTCGCCCGGCGGGATGAAGTGCAGACCGACCTGACCCGATGACCAGTCAGCCATTGCGCTGCAGGCTAATTCGGGCCCGTTGTCACACCGCAGCACCGCAGGAAACGTGCCACGCTGGCGGGCCAGGCGGGCGAGTTCACCGATCAGGTGCTCACCGGTGATACCGCGCTCGACCATCCCGCCCAGGCACTCACGGGTGTGCTCATCGACGACCGAAACGATCTTGATAGGCCGCCCATCAGTAGTGGAATCGAACTGGAAGTCCACCGCCCACACCCGATTGGGTGCATCAGCGACCACGTCGGGCGGCGCGGTGGAGCTGCCCCGGCGTTTGCGTCGGCGCCGCTGCGGCACTCGAAGCCCTTCGTCACGCCAAAGGCGTTGGATCTTCTTATGATTCACCTGCCACCCTTCACCGCGGGCGTCGTGATACGCGGGACGGAACCCGCGACGAGGGTGGTTCTTGGCGTAGGCCCGTAGCCACGCCCGCAACGCGGCGTCAGGGTCGGCAGGGGTGGCCGCGACGGGCTCGTGGCGTTGGGTGGCGCGGTGTTGCCCGGTCACGCGGCAGGCGAACCGTTCACTGACCCCCAGCACCCGCTGGAGATGACGAACGGCCGCCCGCCG
>NZ_JAEKMI010000161.1 GCF_020217485.1 Mycobacterium sp. WUMAC-067
CTGGTCGCAACCAACATCTTGGGCCAAAACACCCCGGCCATCGCGGCCACCGAGGGCCAGTACGCCGAGATGTGGGCCCAGGACGCGGCCGCGATGTATGGCTACGCGGGTTCCTCGGCGGCCGCGACGCAGCTGGCCCCGTTCACCGCGCCACCGACGACCACCGTTAGCAGTGGGGAAACCAACCAGGCCGCCGCGGTGACCGCCGCGACTCAGTCGTCTGCGAGCTCGAATGTGGAATCCGCGCTGTCCCAGGCTGTCTCGCAGGCTCCGACCGCGACGCAAAGTGCCGCTGCGAACGCGGCGGGGACGTCGTCGACCGGGGTCTCGCTCGGTCTTGGGGAGGCCACCGGTGGTCTGAAGAGTTTCAACAATTTCCTCAACGTCCTTACCGGGCCCTACTCGCCGATCGGGATCGGGACCGCGGGGAAGGGTTTTTATCAGCTCGCGCTCAATGTCCGCGGGATGGGCACCAACCTGCAAAGCATCGGTGGCACACTGCATCCCAAGGGTCTCCATGGGGTGCTGGCGCCGTTGCTGCACAGCGATCTGTTGACGGGCTCCACCTCGTTTCAGGCGCCGAGTGCGGGAACGGTTTCGGCGGCGGTGGGCCGCGCCGGTGTGGTGGGGTCGTTGTCGGTGCCGGCGAATTGGGCTTCGGCCGCGCCGGCGATCAGGACCCTGGCCGCCGAGTTGCCCGAGACGATGCTGGACGGCGCACCGGCGATGACCGTCAATCCCGGGCAGGGTTTGTTCGGGCCCACCGCCCTGTCGAGCCTGGCCGGGCGCGCGGTCGGGGGCGGCGCCACCCGCGCGGTGGCCGGGCCGGCGGTCCGGGTGCCCGGGGCGGTGGCCGTC
>NZ_JAEKMI010000162.1 GCF_020217485.1 Mycobacterium sp. WUMAC-067
CAGGTCGCCTTCCCAGTGACCGGGGACGGCACGGTCGGCGACCTCGGGTGGGCGTTGGCTGATATTGACCATGTCGGGGATACGTCCGTGGCGGCGGGCCCCGGGCTGGTGCTGGGATCGGCGCACCGCGCGTTTGGTCCGCAGGCACCGATGCAGCTCGCGGCGCAACGAGCCGCGGCCCTGAACGTAAATGGCCTGGTAAATGGCCTCGTGGGACACCCGCATCTCCGGATCATCAGGGAAGTCGCGGCGCAGCCGCGCGGCTATCTGAGTTGGGCTATGCAACTGTTTTAACCGAGTCTGCACTTCGGCGTGCAGCCTGTCATTGATCGCGAGCTTGCGGGTCTTGGGGCGCCGCGCCCGATCAGCGGCACGGTCATGCGCCGACACGGCCAGATAGCGCACGCTCGCGGTCTTGCCGCTTTGGCGGGCCCCGAACGCCTCTTTGCGCCGATACCCCGATTTGCAGCCCGTATGGCGGTTACGCAACTCGCAGTTGCTGTCGATCTCACGCTTAATCGTCGATGCTGGCCGGCCCAACCGGCGCCCGATCGAGCGCAAAGATTCCTGGGCATGCACACCGGCCTGGATCTCGATGCGTTCCTGCAAGCTCAACCGCGGCCGGGGACCGCAGATATTCGGTGTCCTGAAACGGGGTTTCACCCCGCCAGCCTCACGGAACCACTGCCGACCCGTGCCTTGCGACACGCCGACGGCCACGCCCGCCGAGCCCGGATCAAGGCCCCGCCGAACACATTCCCAAAACACCGGAACCCGCGACCGCAACGTCCCATTGGCCATCGCAACACTCCTCACTCAGAAGATGTGTTGCATCCATCCCTTGAAATCAAGCGAG
>NZ_JAEKMI010000163.1 GCF_020217485.1 Mycobacterium sp. WUMAC-067
CCACCAGTCGCTGGGGATGGCGACGCCGGCAACGGTGTTCCGTCCAGCGCCCATCGACGTGATACCGCCGCTGCCCGTAGCCACCGAACCGCTGGTCCCCAACACCGTCGACGTCATCGTTCCGCCTCGTACCCGCCAACACCTCGCGCCGGTGACAGAGCACGCGTTGGGCGCGACCGTGCACGCCGTCGAGTGGGAGGCAGTGCTGACGCCCCGAGCGCGGCTGCTGCTTCCAGCTGATCAGCAGTTCAAGTTCACCGCCGCGCTGGCCCGACGCGAGGTCACGGTGTGGGCCAGCGACCGCAGCATCCACATCGTGCTCGACGGCGCGGTCATCCGGACGCGACCATCGCGACTGTCCGAACACGACCTGCGCGATCTGCTGCGCCGCGGTGCACGCATCGCCGGACCAGAGCCCGCACGTGGCGCTGTCACCGTCGACATGCTGACCACCAGCGCAGTCATCGAAGTCGCGCGCACCGTCTCCCGCGATGGCTGCATCGGCCTTGGTGGCCACAAGGTGCTGCTGGAGTCGACGTTGGTCGGCCAGCGCGTCACCGTCCGCTTCGAGGGCACCCTGATGCACATCGTGGCCAACCGCCGACTCGTCAAGACGCTGCCCGCGCCGATACCGGCGGATCAGCGCGCAGCACTGCGTGGAGCACGCCCCAGCGCCGAGCCCTTGCCGCCACCGGCGCCCCCACACCAGGCCATGCGACGCGTGGCGGCCAATGGGACGGTGACCGTCGCCGGCCAACGACTACGGATAGGACGCAGTTACCAAGGGCAAACGGTCGCTATTGCCATTGAGGACACCGTCTTTCGCGTCGTAATCGACGGCAA
>NZ_JAEKMI010000164.1 GCF_020217485.1 Mycobacterium sp. WUMAC-067
GCACTGAGGGCCTACCGGTGGTTGGCGGGCTCTGAAGAATCGACATCAGCCCGCACGGTAGCGATCGCAGGCTGTCAACGGCAATCGAAAACTGATCAGGAGTCGGCCGCGCACTGGTCAGTATTCACTTGCCGCCGACACAGGCGATTCGGCGGGCGGCCAACTGGCGGTCGCGACCTCGTTGGGTGCACTCGCACATCGCCTGCCGTTGCCTGACCGCATGCTACTGATGTCCCCCGTCATCGATCTGACGTGTCAGCTGGCGACGGCTCGCGAAATCTGGCGCCGCGATCCTTTCGCATCCGCCCGATCCGCGTCGCGGGCGCTGAGTCTCTACGTGGGCGACGCCGATCCGCACGACCCCCGCGTCAACGTGCTCGCCACCGACCTCACCGGCATGCCGCCGACATTGATCCAGGTGGGCGGGAGAGAAATGCTGCTCGACGATTCCCGACGACTCGCCGAGCGCATGCTCGCCGCGGGGTCGTCCGTGCAACTTCAGGTGTTTCGCGGTCAAATTCACGTGTTTCAAGCCCTGTTTCGACTCTTGCCCGAGGCGCGTCACGCTTTGCGCCTCAGCGGGGCGTTTCTCGCCGACAGCGCTGAACGCAAGTTTCCTTGACGCCGGAGCTGAACGCGGGCGCAGCGGCTAGCTGCGCGGCGACCGCCTTTGCGCGCCACTGGGAGCCCGTTGACAAGTCAGATATGCATGTATTAATTTTGACATTATTGGGCGTAATGTAAACAGCTGGTCGGTTCCTCATCGCGAGCAGGCCGCCAACGACGACCACAGGCCGGGGAGCGACAATGGTTAACCCGCTACACGC
Source organism: Mycobacterium sp. WUMAC-067 (assembly GCF_020217485.1). GTDB lineage: Bacteria > Actinomycetota > Actinomycetes > Mycobacteriales > Mycobacteriaceae > Mycobacterium. Next base: position 828 of record NZ_JAEKMI010000164.1, read on the forward strand.
GCCCGTCGATAAAGCC
>NZ_JAEKMI010000165.1 GCF_020217485.1 Mycobacterium sp. WUMAC-067
TTGGTCGCGACCAATATCTTGGGCCAAAACACCCCGGCGATCGCGGCCACCGAGGCCCAGTACGCCGAGATGTGGGCCCAAGACGCGGCCGCGATGTATGGCTATGCGGGTTCCTCGGCGGTCGCGGCCCAGCTGGTCCCGTTCACCGCGCCGCCGTCGACCACCGACAGCGGTGGGGAAACGAACCAGGCGGCCGCGGTCGCCTCGGCGGCCCAGTCGTCGGCGAGCTCCCATGTGGAAACCGCGCTCTCCCAGGCGGTCTCGCAGGCTCCCGCCGCGGCGACGGCGACGACGTCGCCGGGAATCTCGCTCGGTCTTGGGGAAGCCACGGGGGGGCTGAAGAGTTTCAACAGCTTCCTCAGCACCCTTACCGGGCCTTACTCGCCACTCGGGGTCGCAGACGCGGGGAAGGGTTTTTATCAGCTTGCGCTCAACACCAAGGCGATGGGCGGCAACGTTCAAAGTGTCGACCCCACACTGCATCCCAAGGGTCTGCACGGGGTTTTGGCGCCGTTGCTGCACAGCGAACTGCTGACCGGATCCACCTCGTTGCAGGCGCCGGGTGCGGGAACGGTGTCTGCGGCGGTGGGCCGTGCCGGTGTCGTGGGGTCGTTGTCGGTTCCCGCGAACTGGGCCTCGGCCGCGCCGGCGATCAGGACCCTGGCAGCCGAGTTGCCCGAGACGATGCTGGATGCCGCGCCGGCGATGACGGTGAATCCCGGGCAGGGTTTGTTCGGGCCCACCGCCTTGTCGAGCCTGGCCGGACGCGCGGTCGGGGGTACCGCCACCCGCACCGTCGCGCGACCAGTCCGGGTGCCCGGTGCGGTGGCTGTT
>NZ_JAEKMI010000166.1 GCF_020217485.1 Mycobacterium sp. WUMAC-067
ACGCCGCGGGTGATCATGGCGCACACGGATTTTCCCGCGGCGACGGCTTGGCTGGGATCTTTGAAGCTGATGCCGACGGTGTGCAGGTCGGACAGGAAGGATCCGTTGTTGTCATCGGCGGGCGGCTCGTCTTCGCCGGGGGTGGCGTGTGCCGGTGCCGCGATGGTGATGCCTATCGATACGCCGAGCAGCGCGAGCAGCCATTTCATGAAGCCTCCTTCGGTGCGTTGCAAGGTGGTGGTTAGCCGAGCTGGGGTTCGGGTTGTGCGGCCGCGGGTGCGGGTTCGTCGTTGACGTGCACGGCGTGCACGCCGGGTGTGGTTCGTAGTTGGGCGACCAGGTCGTCGAGGCCGGCTTCGTCGACGTTCCAGTGCTGTACCTGGTCGGGCATTTGTTGTAGTTGGGCGATGATGCGGTCGAGTTTGACTGGTTGGGTGCGGCGTTGGCCGGTGATCGCACGGGTGTGGATGGCGGTGGTGGTGTTGATGATGCGGGCGGCGGGCCCGCCCAGTGCGCCGCCGGCCAGGCTGCCCAGGGTGGCGTCGTTGACCAGCTCGGCGGGAAAACCGGCCGCGGCGGCCGCGGCGGCGGTGGTGGTGGCCGGTAGGGCGGTGGAGGCCAGCCGGATGGCGGGGGCGGCGCTGGCCCAGCTCGAGGGCACCGACAGCTTTCCCACGGTGGGTGCGCTGCCCAGCACCGCGGACACGGGCCGCACCGGGATGCCGGCGCCAAGACCTGCGGGTGAGGCCAGACCGGCACCCAACGATGCTTTGGGCATGCCGGCGCTCCAGGGGGCATAGACGAAGGCGCCCTTCCATTCCGAGACGCCCAGC
>NZ_JAEKMI010000167.1 GCF_020217485.1 Mycobacterium sp. WUMAC-067
CCTGGGCATTTCGCAGTGGAAGGGCGCCTTCGTCTATGCCCCCTGGAGCGCCGGCTTGCCCAAAGCATCGCTGGGGGCGGGTCTGGCCTCACCCGGAGGCCTTGGCGCCGGCGTCCCGGTGCGCCCCGTATCGGCGGTGCTGGGCACCGCGCCCACCGTGGGCAAGCTGTCGGTGCCCTCGAGCTGGGCCACCGCCGCCCCCGCCATCCGGCTGGCCTCCACCGCCCTGCCGGCCACCAGCGCGGCCGCGGCCGCCGCGGCCGGGTTTCCCGCCGAGCTGGTCAACGATGCCACCCTGGGCAGCCTGGCCGGCGGCGCACTGGGCGGCCCCGCCGCCCGCGTCATCAACACCACCACCGCCATCCAGACCCGCGCGATCACCGGCCAACGCCGCACACCACCGGTCAAACTCGACCGCATCATCGCCCAACTACAAGAAATGCCCGACCAAGTACAGCACTGGAACGTCGACGAAGCCGGCCTCGACGACCTGGTCGCCCAACTGCGAACCACCCCCGGCGTGCACGCCGTCCACGTCAACGACGAACCAGCACCCGCCGCCGCACACCCCGAATCCCAGCTCGGATAACCACACCGAAGGAGGCTGCAGATGACACGGCTGCTCGCGCTTCTCACCGTATCGCTGGCCATCACGATCACCGCACCCGCACACGCCACCCCAGGCGAGGACTAGCCGCCCGCCGATGACAACAACGGAACCTTCCTGTCCGACCTACACACCGTCGGCATCAGCTTCAAAGATCCCAGCCAAGCCGTCGCCGCGGGAAAATCCGTGTGCGGCATGATCACCCGCGGCGC
>NZ_JAEKMI010000168.1 GCF_020217485.1 Mycobacterium sp. WUMAC-067
TCACGCCCGGCAGTGGCTGCCACTGCAGTTGCGCGATCGGGGTTCTGGCCTTTGCCTCGGTTTCTGGTGTGTCGTAAATGATTTGGCCTTTGTAGGCGTTGATGCTGTTGATCGGGTGGAACAGGAATGGCGGGTAGTTCACGGCCAGCCGTCTCACTACGGGGGCTATTCGCTCGCGGCAGATCTCGGCGCGCCGGAAGTAGTCCGGTGTTCCAGCGGTCTCAAAGGTGCCGCAGATGAACTGCACGGGGTTAGCGAAATTCGGTAGCGTGAGAAGACCCGACATCGACCCCTGGGCCGGGTCGTAGATGTTGTAGAAGTTGGCAAGGCCGGTGGGCGCGACGTGCAAGGTCTGTTCGAGATCTTCGCCATGATCGTTGAGTAGTTTCGTGAAGCTCGCGAGTTTGTTGATCTGGGCAACCAGGGGATCATTGGTGTCTTTGAGGAAGCCTCGGACGTCGCCGAGGGCGTGGTTTAGCGCGTCGAGCGCGGCGGTCAAGTCCGTTGAGCTGTCGGCTAGTACTTGACTGACGGCAGCGACGTGGTTGGCGAACTGCACAATCTGTTCATTGCTTTGCGACAGCGCATCCACGAGGATGTGCAGGTTTTTGATCGTGCCGACCAAGTCGGTGCGTGAGTCGCCGAGGCGACCAGCCGCCTGGGAAAGTTCGCGCACGGCTTGCCGAAATGTGTCGCCTTGGTTGTCGAAGGTATTTGCCGCCTGGTTGACGAGTTTGGTGACGGGGCCCTGCAGGGATCCCGGCTGCGGCGCTAGCTGGGTGCTGAGTTTGGTCAGTTCATTCTTGATCTCGTCCCA
>NZ_JAEKMI010000169.1 GCF_020217485.1 Mycobacterium sp. WUMAC-067
CAGGTCACCCTCCCAATGGCCGGGCACAGCGCGGTCGGCGGCCTCGGCGGGCCGGTCACTGATGGTGAACACATCGTGGAATTTCCCCCGCCGTTCGGTGTGGCCCCGGGATTTGCGGGCCGTGCGTTTCGTCGACAAGCGCTTGCTCAGATCGGCCCGCAGTTGACCACGAGTTTGGACGTAGAGGCACTGGTAGATGGTTTCGTGGCTCACCCGTGCCAGCCTGTCACCGGGGTGACCGCGCGCCAAGACATCGGCGATCAGTTTTGGACTCCATCCCTGATCCATCCAGTCCTCGATGGCCTCGCATAGCGCGCGGTCTTCGAGCTTGAATGCTTTGGGACGCTTGGCTTTCTGGGCGGCACGGGCATGGGCCAGACCAGCGTGATAATCCCCGTCGAGATTGCGATTGCGCTTGAGCTCACGGGAGATGACGCTGGCATTGCGGTCGAGCTGACCGGCGATCTCAACCTGAGTGAGGCCCTTGTCCAGACCCCGCATAATGACCAGGCGTTCTTCGAAACCGAGCCGATGTCCCCGCGCGCCAGGCCGGGTCAGATCACCCGGTTCGGCCAGGCCGGTATCAGAGCCCGTACCACTTCGTAATTGCATTGATCCAGCGTCATGCCACCAGCTCCATCCGGTCTGGATCGACACACCGACCTGACGGCCGGCTTCACGCAATGATTCCCCGGCACACACCCGATCAAAGAACTCTCGCCGCATCGAACGCGGATAAGCACCTGGCACCTGCAACCTCCCTAAACATGGAAATTGCATTGACCGTATGAATCTGCC
>NZ_JAEKMI010000017.1 GCF_020217485.1 Mycobacterium sp. WUMAC-067
CGGGTCGTCGTTCTTGGTCGACATCACGATCCGCATCTGCGCGAACGCCGCGATCGCGACCGCTTCGATCCTGACCTCGACGCCACCGCAGATCGCGATGTCGGCCTCCCCGAACACGATGTTGCGCCACGCCTGGGCGATGCCCTCCGATCCCGACGCGCACGCCGACACCGGGGTGATCACCCCGGCCCTGGCGTGGCGCTCCAGGCCGACCGCCGCGGCGGCCCCGTTGGGCATGTACTTCTGCACCGCCAGCGGGGAGACCCCCTTTGCGCCTCGCGCGCGCAGGTCGTCGTAGCTGAACACGATCTGCTCCGCCGAGCCCAGGCCGGTGCCGATGGACACCATCAGCCGGTCGCTGTCGACCTCGGGCGAGCCGGCGTTCTCCCACACCCGACGACCCAGGACGGTCGACATCGTTTGCAGGTAGCCCATGCGGTGCAGCTCGGCGCGGGTGAGCCCGCCGTCGAAATCCTCCAGCAGATGACCGCCGATGCGCACCGGCAGGTCAAACTCCTCGACGAACGAATCCTCGAGCTTGCGGATACCACTTTGCCTGTCCAGCAGCAGCTTCCACGTGGCCTCGGCGTCAGTCGCCAGCGCCGTCGTCATCGCGATGCCCGTGACGACCACGTTCGGCAGCGTCTTCCCGGTAACCAGCTCCGCCATGACTCCCGAAACCTTTCACTTGATGAGAGCTGCTAACGATTGACGTCGAGCCCCACTCACCCCACCAAATCATGCCAAACACAAGCCACCATTATCCCAAACGTCACGAGGCGTGCCGCCGATTGGCGCCTACCGCCTGCGCTTGGGCCATCAGCGCGCGGCCGCCGGGCAACGCCCGCAGGGCGGTGCGGGCCAGCCGGTCGCGGCCGCGGACGCCGTCGGTCCTGGCCTGGCCGGTGCGCAGGTGGCGCCAGCCCAGGCCCGCCCACGACCCCGCGACGACGGCGTCGATCACCCCGCCGCGGGCCCGGCGCCGGTCGATCAGGGCGAGGCCGAGCGCGGTCGCCGAGTGCACCGTGTCGACCCAGACCCCGGCCGCCAGCACCTCCGGGCCCGGGTTGACCCCCGACAACGCCGCCTGGACCAGATGGCGAGCGCCCAGGATGCGGGTGACGACGATCGCCCGGCGATCGACCCGCACGCCGTGGATGCGGCTCAACACCTCGGCGGGGGCGGCCAGCAGCACACCGCCCCATCCCGCGCGGATCAGCTCGATGGCACGAATCTTCATGCGGTCTAGGCTAACCGGCGCGCGAAGGGACCCACCCGCTCGATGAACAGATCGAAGAAAGCGGCCGCATCCACGTCAATCCCGATGAGCGCGTTGGGTTCTCGATGGCCCGACCAGTCGGTCACCGTCATGGCCCGGGTCAGGGTCCCCGTCAACTCGATGTCCACGGTCGCCGGACGGGTCGTGACGAGCCCCGGATCCAGCGCGACGGCGGCGGCCAACGGATCGTGCATGTGCGCCTGATATCCGTGGCCGAGATCGTGATAGGCCTCCAGGTAGAACCGCGTGGCGTCCTCGATCACCCGGATCAGCGGATTGGACGCGGTCGACCGGGTTCCGCGTTCGTCGTGCTCGCTCAGCGGCGTCGTCGTCGACCCGGCGGCGGCAGCCAGCCGGGCCAGGTGCTCCGGTGTCATCGCGACCTTGCGGGTCAAGTCCAGGCCGCACAGGATCGGAAGGCGCTGCTGCTCAACGCCTTCATGGCCCCAGGCCGCCAGCACCTCGGCCGCGGCCTCGGGGTCCACGCTGATGTTCCATTCCGCCACCGCGGTGGTGTTGCCCCGGTGGTCGTAGGAGCCGCCCATGATCACCAGCCGGTGCAGCAGCGTCGGCAGCGCGGGCTCGGCGCGCACCGCCAGCGCCAGATTGGTCAGCGGGCCCGTCGCCACGCCGATGAGCTCGCCGGGGTGGGCGCGCGCCGCGCGCACCCAGGCGTCCGCCGAGTCGTAGTCGGTGAGCGAGCCCCCGCCGGGCGGCAGCTCGGCATAGCCTAATCCCTTGGGGCCGTGGACTTTTGACGGCAGTCGCATCGGTCCGGTCAGGGTCTGATCGGAGCCCCGGGAAACCGGTATGCCGGTGACGTCGCACAGCCGCAACAGGCCCAGATTGTTTTCGCAAACCTGCTCCACGCCGACGTTTCCGCCGGTCGACGCGATGCCGATCACCTCGGCGTCCGGGCTGGCGAGCAGGTACATCAGCGCCAGCGCGTCATCCACGCCGGTGTCGACGTCGACAAAAACGGGAGCGTTCATTGTTTACAACATAGCCATCTCGGCTATTAGGCTGAGCTGATGCCCACAACGTCGGAGCCCCCGGAGGGCACTGAGTTAACGCCGCACTTCGACGACGTGCAGGCCCACTACGACTTGTCGGACGACTTCTTCCGGCTATTCCTCGACCCGACCCAGACGTACAGCTGTGCCTACTTCGAGCGCGAGGATATGACGCTGGAAGAAGCGCAGATCGCCAAGATCGACCTCGCCCTGGGCAAACTCGGGCTGCAGCCGGGCATGACGTTGCTCGACGTCGGCTGCGGCTGGGGCGCCACCATGATGCGCGCCGTGGAGAAATACGACGTCAACGTCGTCGGCCTCACCCTGAGCCGCAACCAGGCCGAGCACGTCGAGCGGCTGATCGCGCAGTCCGGCAGCCCCCGTTCCGCCCGGATCCTGCTGCAGGGCTGGGAGGAGTTCGACGAGCCCGTCGACCGGATCGTCAGCATCGGCGCCTTCGAGCACTTCGGGCACGAGCGCTACGACGCGTTCTTCACCATGGCGCATCGCCTGCTGCCCGACGACGGGGTCATGCTGCTGCACACCATCACCGGTCTGCACCCGACGGAGATGGTGGAGCGCGGCATGCCCATCTCGTTCACGTTCGCCCGATTCATCAAATTCATTGTCACCGAGATCTTCCCGGGCGGGCGGTTACCGTCGATACCGATGGTGCAGGAGCGCGCCACCGCGAACGGCTTCACGGTGAGCCGCATCCAGTCGCTGCAGCCGCACTACGCGAAGACCCTCGACATCTGGGCCGCCGCGCTGCAAGCCCACAAGGAGCAGGCCATCGCGGTGCAGTCCGAGGAAGTCTACGAGCGGTACATGAAATACCTGACCGGCTGCGCCGACGCCTTCCGGGTCGGATACGTCGACGTCAACCAGTTCACGTTGGAGAAATGATCACCAGTGCACGCCGGGCACCAGGCGCACCAGCCGCTTGACCGTCCGGGGTGTGCGGATGCCGCCGGTGACGGCGCGGACGGGCCGGCTGGGTCTGCGGCGCGCGGTCGTCGGCCGCGCCTCTGCAACGGGTGCCACCCCCCGTGCCGCGGCCGAGTCGGGATAGCCGAGATAGAGCTGATGCAGGATTCGCCGAGAAGTCCTGGGGGCGAAGTAATTTCCGGCCTCGGCGAGCGTACCCAGCGGGGTGTCGATGCGCGCCGGCTTGTCCACCAGCCCGCGCACCACCATCGCCGCCGCGCGTTCGGGGCTGATCGCCGGGACCGGGTTGAGCCGGTGCGACGGCACGATCATCGGGGTGCGCACCAGCGGCATGTGGATGTTGGTGAACGTGATGTGGTCGGACAGCACCTCCGATCCGACCACGTCGGAGAACGCGTCCAGCGCCGCCTTGGTCGGTAGGTAAGAGCTGTACTTGGGGTTGCGCGCCTGCACGCCGGCGCTCGACACGTTGACGACGTGACCGAATCGCCGCTCGCGCCAATGGGGCAGCAGCGCCAGCACCATCCGCACCGCGCCGAAGTAGTTGACCGCCATCACCCGTTCGTAATCGTGCATCCGGTCGTAGGCGTTGACCACCGAGCGGCGGATCGAGCGGCCGGCATTGTTCACCAGGTAATCGACGTGGTCGAAGCGCCCCAGGATGTCTTTGACGGTGTGTTCCACCGACGCGGAATCGGTGACATCGCAGGTAAAGGCATGGGCGGCACCGCCATTGGCGCGGATCTCGGCGACCAGCGCATCCAGCGCCGCGCCGTTGCGGGCCAGCGCGAACACGGTGGCGCCCCGCTCGGCGATCGCGATCGCCGACGCCCGGCCGATCCCGCTGGAGGCGCCCGTGACGATGACGTGCCGGCCCCGCAACGGTTCTCGTGGATCGTCGCGGCGGGCGCGGTCCGGATCGAGATGCTCCGCCCAGTACCGCCACAGTTTGGGCGCATAGGAGGAAAACTCGGGCACCCGGATCCCGAGTTCCTGCAAGGCGTTTCGGGTCCGCTCGCTGACGAAGGTGGGGGGCAGGTCGACCAGGTCGAACACCTCGGCGGGGATGCCCAGTTGGGTGGCCGCCATGTTGCGCACCACCCGGGCGCGGCCGCGCACATTGAGGACGGGGGCGGCCACCGAGCGGGGCAGCGACCCGCGCAGCGGCGGCAGCCCGGCGGCCTTGGCCACACCGCGGTAGATGCCCCGCAGACCGATGGTCTTCTCGGCGGTCAGGTGGAAGGTCTGCCCGTCCCGGCCGTCGGCGTGCAGCAACGCGACCAGCGCGTCGACGACGTAGTCGACGGGGACGATGTTGGTGCGGCCCGTGTCGGGCAGCAGGATCGGGGTCAGCGACGGCAGCACCGCCAACTTGGCCAGCACGCCGAAGAAGTAGTACGGCCCGTCCACCTTGTCCATCTCGCCGGTGCGTGAATCGCCCACCACCACCGCCGGGCGGTAGATGCGATAGCGCAGCCCGGGCGTCGAGCGCACCAGCAGTTCGGCTTCGAACTTGGTCTGGTGATAGGGCGTCGGCAGTTGCTGCCCGACGTCGAAGTCGTCCTCGGTGTATTCGCCGCGGAAGTCGCCCGCCACGGCGATCGACGAGACGTGGTGCAACGTCGCGTCCAGGCGCTGCGCTAGGCCGATCACCGCGCGGGTGCCCTCGACGTTGGCGGCGCGCTGCTCGGGCTCGCCGGCGGTGATGTCGTAGATCGCCGCGCAGTGCACCACGTGGTCGATCTCGCCCAGCTCGGCGAGGACGTCGTCGCTCAGGTCCAGCTCCGGCAGCTCGGCGACCAGCGGTTTGACCCGCTCACCCCACTGCTCAGCCCACTGGGCCGCGAGCCGTTCGAAGCGGCCCAGCGACTGCCGTCGCACCAGCACCCACACCCGCGCGTCGAGGCGGGATTCCAAAAGACGAGACACGACGCGGCGGCCAATAAACCCGGTACCGCCGGTAACGACATACCGCATGAAGACATCGTGGCTTCGGCAGCCGCGGACGTCAACTGCCGATCTTCACACGAGGGTTGGTGCGCCTAGCTGTGGAAGTCGCGGATCCCGTCCCAGTCGACCAGCGTCCAGCCGGTCATCGGGTTACCGTTGATCACCACGCGGCCGGTGTTGGGCAACGGGTGGGTGGTCATCAGGCTTTCCTTGCCGTTGCGGGTGTTCATCAGCGTCCACACCATGATCGAGTTCGCGTGCGAGAACACCACCGGGTTGTGGTGGCCGCTGTTGTAGACCTTGTTGACGGCCGCGGTGAACTGGTCGTTGAACTCTTTTCCGCTGATCGAGCCCGGGATGCTGTACGACACGTCGCCCTTGATCCAGTTCACCGGCGCCACCAGGTAGGTCGACTTCGCCATCGACTCGGGTTTGCCGTTGTACCAGCCGGCGTCGATCTCCTGGATGCCGGGCAGAACCTCGACCTGCTTGCCGAGCTCGGCGGCCAGCGGCGCGGCGGTTTGCTGCGTCCGGGTCATGGTGGAGGCGTAGACGCTGTCGTAGTCCTTGCGGCCGAGTAGGTGCGCGAGCTGTTCTGCCTGCCCCTTGCCCTCCGCGGTGAGGCCGGGGCCCGGCACGTCGGTGTCGATGGTGCCGGCGGCGTTGGCCTCCGACTGGGCGTGCCGGACGAACGTCACCGTGATGGAGCGCGCCTGCGGCGAGCCGCCGCCGCAGCCGGCGACGATTACCGTTGCGGTGAGCGCGGCGACTGCTACTGAGGCCTTGCGGAACCAGCTGCGCTTGGGCATGGAAGACAGCCTGCCCTGCCGACGGCTTCGGTGGGAAGGGTTTGCGATGGTTACGTGCAGAAAATCCTCGAAAGGAGACCCCCATGGCGATTGACCCGAGTGCCGTCGGCGCGGTGACCGAACCCATGCTCTTCGAATGGACCGACCGGGACACGCTGCTCTACGCGCTCGGCGTCGGCGCCGGGATCGACGACCTGGCCTTCACCACCGAGAACAGCCACGACATCGACCAGCAGGTGCTGCCCACCTACGCGGTGATCTGCTGCCCGGCCTTCGGCGCGGCCGGCCTGGTCGGAAAGTTCAACTGGGCCATGCTGTTACACGGATCGCAGAGCATCCGGCTGCACGCGCCGCTGCCGCCCGCGGGCAAGCTCTCGGTGGTGTCCGAGGTCGCCGACATCCAGGACAAGGGTGAGGGCAAGAACGCGATCCTCGTGCTGCGCGGCCGGGGCACCGACCCGGACTCGAAGCAGCTGATCGCCGAGACGCTCACCACGCTGGTCATCCGCGGCGAGGGCGGGTTCGGGGGAATGCCGGGCCAGCGGCCTGTCGCCCCGGAATTCCCGGACCGCGAGCCCGACGCGCGGATCGCGCTGCCCACCCGCGAGGACCAGGCGCTGATCTACCGGCTCTCCGGTGACCGCAACCCGCTGCACAGCGACCCGTGGTTCGCTCGCGAGCTGGCGGGGTTCCCCAAGCCGATCCTGCACGGGCTGTGCACCTACGGGGTGTCGGGTCGCGCGCTGGTGTCCGAGCTCGGCGGCGGCGTCGCGGCCAACATCACCTCGATCGCCTCGCGATTCACCTCACCGGTGTTCCCCGGCGAGACTTTGACCACGCTGATCTGGCGCACCGGGGAGGGCAAGGCCGTGTTCCGCACCGAGGCGTCGGGTGCCGAGGGTTCCGGCGTCCGCGTGGTGCTCGACGACGGCGCGGTGGAATACGCCTGACTAGGCTTCGAGCTGATCGGCCAGCCGGTCGGTGAATTCGGCGGCCCGCGCGGGGCTGTCCAGCGCGAACAGCGCGGCGGTGGCGCGGTCGCCATCGTCGTTGTGCCGCACCAGGATCGGCACACCATCATCGTGGACCGCGTCGAACGCGTCCTCGTCGGTGATGTCGTCGCCGAGGTAGACCGGCGTCAGCGCGCCCGCCCCGGCCTGGTGCAGGTGGTCGATCACCCAGCGCAGCGTTTTTCCCTTGTCCCAGTCCAGGTCCGGGCGCAGCTCGATGACCTCGCGGCCGGTGGTCACCCGGAGCGCGTCGCGGCGACCCGCCGCGCGCACCGCCGCGAGCACCTCACCGACGCGGTCGCGTTCGGCGTTGCGGTAGTGCGCGGCGACGCCGAATCGCTTGTGCTCCACCACCACTCCGGGGATCGCGCCGAGCTGGTCGCGCAGCTGGGTCGCCGCCCGCTCCAGCACCGGGATGGCCGCGGCCGCCGCGTCGTTTTGGTGGTGTGTCCCGTCGGGTGCGGTCAGCTCGAAACCGTGGCTGCCGGCATACCAAATACCCGGTACGCCAACGCGATTCGTCACGTCGGCGAGATCGCGACCGGACAGCACCGCGACCGGGCAGCGGGCGGCCAGCTTCCCCAGCGCCTCGGTGGCCCCGGCGACGGGCCGGGCGGCGTCCGGGTCGTCGACGATGTCGGACAGCGTGCCGTCGAAGTCGAAGAACACGGCCGGGCGCCGGTCGGCCAGGCCGCCGGCGGTGTCGGTCAGGGCCTGCATCGCGTCGGGCAGCTGCGACATCCGGCGGTCCCCGGTGCGCACGACGACCTCGCCCGGGTCGCCGACCACGGCGTCGGCCCCGGCGTCACGCAGCGCGCCGGCGCGCCCGGCCGGGCCGACACCGATCACCAACGCGAATCCCGCGGCGCGGGCGGCCTCGACGCCGGCCGCGTCCCCGGCGACCACGACGGCGCGGCCCGGGCGCACCTTCAGGCCCGCGGCCGTCCGCACCGGCCCGTCGGCGGAAACGGCGGCGGCGCCCACCCCGATCTCGCGCAGCTGCGCGGCCAATGGCGAGTCGAGCGCGCTGTCGTCGGTTTCCAGGTCGAACAGCACGGCGTCGTGGCGGCGCGGGTCGATGACCGGCATGAGCCAACCCTCTCACGATAGCTCCTATCGAACATACTTTCGATAGACTGCCAGGGTGGGCTGGTTCAACGGGCCGCCGAGTTGGGCGGAAATGGAGCGGGTGCTCGACAGCAAGCCGCGCCGTGCCGGGGAGCCGGCGGGGCTTCCCGAGGACGCCCCGCTGTCGCGCAAGCGCGCGACGTATCGGCCGCCGGGTGACGGCCGGGCGCCCCACGCGTCCGTCGCTCATTCCGTGTCGTATGCCGAACTGCACGCGCATTCGGCGTTCAGCTTCTTAGACGGGGCGAGCACGCCCGAGGAGCTGGTCGAGGAGGCGGCGCGGCTGGGCCTGCGCGCCCTGGCGCTTACCGACCACGACGGCCTGTACGGGGCGGTGCGGTTCGCCGAGGCGGCCGCCGAGCTCGACATGCGTACCGTGTTCGGCGCCGAACTATCGCTGGGCTGCGAGGCCCGCACCGAGCGGCCCGATCCCGCCGGCCCGCACCTGCTGGTGCTGGCCCGCGGGCCCGAGGGTTACCGGCGGCTGTCGCGGCAACTGGCCGCGGCGCATCTGGCCGGCGGCGAGAAGGGCAAGCCCCGTTACGATTTCGACGCGCTGACCGAGGCCGCCGGCGGGCACTGGCACATCCTGACCGGATGCCGCAAAGGCCATGTGCGCCAAGCGCTTTCCGACGGCGGGCCCGCCGCGGCGGAGCAGGCGCTGGCCGACCTGGTGGACCGGTTCGGTGCCGGGCGGGTCAGCGTCGAGCTGACCCATCACGGTCAACCGCTCGACGACGAACGCAACGCGGCGCTGGCCGCCCTCGCGCCGCGCTTCGGCGTCGGCGTCGTCGCCACCACCGGCGCGCATTTCGCGGGGCCGTCGCGGCGCCGGCTGGCCATGGCGATGGGCGCCATCCGGGCCCGCGAGTCCCTGGATTCGGCCGCCGGGTGGCTGGCCCCGCTGGGCGGTTCGCACCTGCGTTCCGGTGCGGAGATGGCCCGGCTGTTCGCCGGGGGCCCCGAGGTGGTGACCGCGGCCGCCGAGCTGGGCGAGCAGTGCGCGTTCGGGCTGGCGCTCATCGCGCCGCAGCTGCCGCCGTTCGACGTGCCCGACGGGCACACCGAGGACAGCTGGCTGCGGCAGCTGACCATGGCCGGGGCGCGCGACCGCTACGGGCCGAGCGCACCGCGCGCCTACGCCCAGATCGAGCATGAGCTGAAAGTCATTGCTCAGCTGCGGTTTCCGGGCTACTTCCTGGTGGTGCACGACATCGCCCGGTTCTGCCGGGACAACAACATCCTGTGCCAGGGCAGGGGATCGGCGGCCAACTCCGCGGTCTGCTACGCCCTCGGCGTCACCGCCGTCGACCCGGTGGCCAACGAGCTGCTGTTCGAGCGCTTTCTGTCGCCGGCCCGCGACGGGCCACCCGACATCGACATGGACATCGAGTCCGACCAGCGCGAAAAGGTCATCCAGTACGTCTACGACAAATACGGCCGGGACTACGCCGCCCAGGTCGCCAACGTCATCACCTACCGGGGGAAGATCGCGGTGCGCGACATGGCCCGCGCGCTGGGCTTCTCGCAGGGCCAGCAGGACGCGTGGAGCAAGCAGATCGGCCACTGGAGCGGGCTGGCGGACTCGCCGGACGTCGAGGGCATCCCCGAGCCGGTGGTCGACCTGGCGAACCAGATCCGGAACCTGCCGCGGCACATGGGAATTCACTCCGGCGGCATGGTGATCTGTGACCGCCCCATCGCCGACGTGTGCCCGGTGGAGTGGGCGCGGATGGAGAACCGCAGCGTCCTGCAATGGGACAAAGACGACTGTGCGGCAATCGGTTTGGTGAAGTTCGACCTGCTCGGGCTGGGCATGCTCTCGGCGCTGCACTACGCGATCGACCTGGTGGCCGAGCACAAGGGGATCGAGGTGGACCTGGCCCGCCTCGACCTCTCCGAGCCGGCGGTGTACGAGATGCTGGCCCGCGCCGATTCCGTCGGCGTGTTCCAGGTGGAGTCGCGCGCGCAGATGGCCACCCTGCCGCGGCTGAAGCCGCGGGTGTTCTACGACCTGGTGGTCGAGGTCGCGCTGATCCGCCCCGGCCCCATCCAGGGCGGGTCGGTGCACCCCTACATCCGGCGGCGCAACGGCCTGGACCCGGTGGTCTACGACCACCCCTCCATGGAGCCGGCGCTGCGAAAGACGTTGGGGGTACCACTCTTTCAGGAGCAGCTGATGCAGCTCGCGGTCGACTGCGCCGGGTTTTCCGCCGCCGAGGCCGACCAGCTGCGCCGCGCCATGGGATCCAAGCGCTCCACCGAACGCATGCGACGGCTGCGCGGCCGGTTCTACGACGGCATGCGTGCGCTGCACGGCGCGCCCGACGAGGTGATCGACCGCACCTACGAAAAGCTGGAGGCCTTCGCCAATTTCGGTTTCCCGGAAAGCCACGCGCTGAGCTTCGCGTCGCTGGTGTTCTACTCGTCGTGGTTCAAGCTGCACCACCCGGCGGCGTTTTGCGCCGCGCTGCTGCGCGCCCAGCCGATGGGCTTCTACTCGCCGCAGTCGCTGGTGGCCGATGCCCGCCGGCACGGCGTGACGGTGCACGGCCCGGACGTCAACGCCAGCCTGGCGCACGCCACGTGCGAGAACGCCGGAACCGAGGTCCGGCTGGGTCTGGGTGCGGTCCGCCATATCGGAGACGACCTGGCCGAGCGGCTGGTCGAGGAACGAAAAGCCAACGGCCCGTTCACCTCTCTGCTGGATGTGACGTCGCGACTGCAATTGAGCGTGCCGCAGACCGAGGCGCTGGCCACCGCCGGGGCTTTTGCCTGCTTCGGCATGTCCCGGCGCGAGGGGCTGTGGGCGGCCGGGGCGGCGGCCACCCAGCGGCCGGGCCGCTTGCCCGGGGTGGGCTCGTCCTCGCACGTCCCGGCGTTGCCGGGGATGAGCGAGCTGGAACTGGCCGCCGCCGACGTGTGGGCCACCGGCATCTCCCCGGACAGTTACCCGACGCAGTTCCTGCGGGAAGACCTGGACGCGATGGGGGTGGTGCCCGCCGAGAAGCTGGGATCGGTGCCCGACGGCGACCGCGTGCTGATCGCCGGTGCGGTGACCCACCGGCAGCGCCCCGGGACGGCCCAGGGGGTGACGTTCCTCAACCTGGAGGACGAAACCGGGATGGTCAACGTGCTCTGCGCGCCGGGGGTGTGGGCGCGGCACCGCAAGCTGGCGAACTCGGCGCCGGCGCTGCTGGTGCGCGGGCAGGTCCAAAACGCCAGCGGCGCGATCACCGTCGTCGCCGAGCGGTTGGGCCGCATCACCCTGGCGGTCGGCTCGAAATCGCGCGACTTCCGGTGAGAACCCTCCGCGAAACTGCAACTAGCGACGGTGTTACTCGAGAAACGCGTCGTGGAATACAGTTTCGCGGCCGAAGGTAATCTCCACCCATGACCCTCAACTTGTCTGTCGACGAACTGCTCACCACCACCCGTTCGGTCCGCAAGCGCCTCGACTTCGACAAGCCGGTGGGCCGCGACGTGCTGATGGAATGCCTCGAACTGGCGCTGCAGGCGCCCACCGGCTCCAATTCGCAGGGCTGGCAGTGGGTGTTCGTCGAGGACGCCGAGAAGAAGAAGGCGATCGCCGACGTCTACCTGGCCAACGCCCGCGACTACCTCAGCGCTCCGGGGGCCGAGTACCCCGAGGGGGACACCCGTGGTGAGCGGATGCCCAAGGTCAAGGACTCCGCCACCTACCTCGCCGAGCACATGCACTCCGCGCCGGTGCTGTTGATCCCCTGCCTCGAGGGCCGCCCGGACAAGTCGCCGTTGGGTGGGGTGTCGTTCTGGGCGTCGCTGTTCCCGGCGGTCTGGAGCTTCTGCCTGGCGCTGCGCTCGCGGGGACTGGGGTCGTGCTGGACGACGCTGCACCTGCTGCGCGACGGCGAGCAACAGGTCGCCGAGGTCCTCGGCATTCCGCACGACCGCTACAGCCAGGGCGGCCTGTTCCCGATCGCCTACACCAAGGGCACCGACTTCCGCCCGGCCAAGCGGCTGCCCGCCGAGCAGCTCACGCACTGGGACAGCTGGTGACCCCTAGCTGCCGGCGTACTCGTGCTGCCGCCACGCCTCGTAGACGGCGATCGCCGCGGCGTTGGAAAGGTTCAGCGAGCGCCGGCCCGCCAGCATCGGGATGCGGACCTGCGCGGTGATGAGCGGGTCGGCCAGCGTCGCCGCGTCCAGCCCGGTGGGCTCGGGGCCGAACATCAGCACGTCGCCGGCGCGGTAGCGCACGTCGGCGAACGAGGTGGGCGCGTGCGAGGTGAACGCGAACACCCGCTCGGGTGACAACGCGTCCCAGGCCGCCGCCAGCGAGGCATGCACGGTGACCGAGGCCAGGTCGTGGTAGTCCAGCCCCGCCCGTCGCAGCTTGGGTTCGGACAGGTCGAAACCCATCGGTTCGACCAGATGCAATTCGCAGCCCGTCGCCGCCGCCGTCCGGATGGCGTTGCCCGTGTTGGGGGCGATGCGCGGGGAGTAGAACATCAGCTTGAACACAACGCGATAATGGTCGCATGGTCGAGCAGAGCATTTGGATGCAGAAGGTCGCTGCCGATCCCGGGCATTCCCATTGGTATATCGAGCGATTCCGCGCCATGGCCCGCGCGGGCGACGACCTGGCCGGTGAGGCCCGCTTCGTGGACGCCATGGCGCCCCGCGGCGCCCGCATCCTCGACGCCGGCTGCGGGCCCGGCCGGTTGGGCGGCTACCTCGCCGACGCCGGCCACCGGGTGGTCGGCGTGGACGTCGACCCCGCGCTCATCGCCGCGGCCGAGCAGGACCATCCCGGACCCCGGTGGCTCGTCGGCGACCTCGCCGAGCTTGACCTGCCCGCACGCGGCATCGCCGAACCGTTCGACGTCATCGTCTCCGCCGGTAACGTCATGACGTTTTTGGCCCCCAGCACCCGGGTCCAGGTGCTGAGCCGGCTGCGCGCCCACGTCGCCGACGACGGCCGCGCGGCGATCGGCTTCGGCGCCGGCCGCGACTATGACTTCGAGGTGTTTCTGGGCGACGCGGTCGACGCGGGATTCGCGATCGATGTGCTGCTGTCCACCTGGGACCTGCGGCCGTTCACCGACGACTCCGACTTCCTGGTGGCAATCCTTCGGCCCGCCTAGAGTTTTCGCGGATCCGTGTTTGCCAGGGGTGACCGCGGGCGCGCGCCGCCACCTTGGAGGGACCTGTCTGCTCAGTAACGATTCTGGTGGGCTGGGCCGCGGGCTGTCATACTCGTCGGATTGCCACACTTACACGCGCGCGCCTATCTGGCACGGGGCGGGTGGAAATAAAGCAGGAAGTTTTATGAGCCTCTCGTTTTGTTCAGCGCTCAGGGTCAGCGCAGCGGCCGGTCGCGCGGCCGCGATGACGTGACCATGTTCAGCCGCCCGGCCGCTGCGGCCGAGGCGGACGCCTCCCCGCCCGCACCGGTTCGCGCCGCCGACGCGGCGGTCAAACGCCCGCCCGCCTGGTCGCTGGGCAACTGGCCGGTCGGCTGGAAGGTGCTGGCGATCGTGCTGGTGCCGCTGATCTTGGCGACGGTGTTCGGTGTGCTTCGCATCCACGCCGCGATGGACAGCGCGGCGGGCCTGAAACTGGCCGCCACCCGCGCCGACGTGGTTCCGACGATCACCAAATACATGTCGGCGCTGGACGTCGCGCTGCAGGCCGGTTCCACCGGGCGCGACGTCGAGGGCGCCAAGAAGAACTACGAGGCCCGCAAAGGCGAACTGCAGGGCAGGCTGGCCGACACCGACGTCACCGACGACGTCCGATCGGGCCTCAACACCCTGCTCGACGGCGGCCAGATGCTGGTGAACAAGGCGTCTGACAACGGCCTCGGCCTGCGGGAACGGGTGACCCTCTACGCGCCGATCCTGTTGACGGCCGAAGACGTCATCAATGCATCGGTGCGCGTCGACGACGAGCACATCCGCGCCCAGGCGCAGGGATTGAGCCGGGCGGTCGGCGCGCGCGGGCAGATGACGATGCAAAAGATCCTCATCACCCGCGGGGCGGACCTGCCCGAGCCGCAGCTGCGCACCTCGATGACCACCCTGGCGGGCACCGAACCGTCGACGCTGTTCGGCATGAGCGAAGTGCTCGGGGCCGGGTCGCCCGAGGCCAAGACGCTGCAACAGCAGATGGTGACCCGGATGGCGATGATGTCCGATCCCGCCAGCGTGCTCGTCGACAACCCCGATCTGTTGCGGTCCATCCAAGCCACCGACGACATCGCCGAACAGGTCATCAAGAACGTCACCGCCTCGGTGACCAAGGCGGTGCACGCCCAGGCCGCCGACCGGCGCCACGCGGCCATCGTCGACACCGTGTTGGTGCTGGCCGCGATCGTCGTCGCGCTGCTCGTGGTGCTGCTGGTGGCGCGCGCGCTGGTGCGGCCGCTGCGCATCCTGCGCGACGGCGCGCTCAAGGTCGCCCACACCGATCTCGAGGAGGAGATCGCCCACGTGAAAGCCGGTGGGGCCGAACCGATTCCGACGCCACTGCCGGTGTACACCACCGAGGAGATCGGCCAGGTCGCCCACGCCGTCGACGAACTGCACGCCCAGGCCCTGCTGCTGGCCGGCGACGAGGCGCGGCTGCGGCTGCTGGTCAACGACATGTTCGAGACCATGTCGCGGCGCAGCCGCTCGCTGGTCGACCAGCAGCTGGCGCTCATCGACCGGCTCGAGCGCAACGAGGAGAATCCCGAGCGCCTCGACAGCCTGTTCCGGCTGGACCACCTGGCGGCGCGGCTGCGCCGCAACAGCGCCAACCTGCTGGTGCTGGCCGGCGCGCAGCTCGCGCGCGACCAGCGCGACCCGGTGCCGCTGGAGACGGTGGTCAGCGCCGCGGTGTCCGAGGTCGAGGACTATCGCCGCGTCGAGATCGCCGGGCTGCCCGAGTGCGCACTGGCCGGCGCGGCCGCGGGCGGCGCCATCCATCTGTTCGCCGAGCTGATCGACAACGCGCTGCGCTACTCGCCGCCGACGACGTCCGTAAGGGTCTCGGCGTCCCGCGGTGGCGACGGGGGAGTCGTGGTGCGGATCGCGGACTCCGGCCTGGGGATGAACGACGCCGACCGGCGCATCGCCAACATGCGGCTGCAGGCCGGCGGCGACGTCAGCCCAGACAACGCGCGCCACATGGGGCTTTTCGTGGTCGGCCGGATCGCGGACCGGCACGGCATCCGGGTGGGGCTGCGCGGCCCCGCGGCCAACGAGGCGGGCTCGGGCACCACCGCCGAGGTCTACCTGCCGCGCACGGTGCTCACCGGCCTGGCCCCCGCGGAAACGGCTGCGCCCCGGCACATTCGGGCGGTGTCGTCTCCGAGCGCCAAACTCGCCAGCGCGATCGCCGCGCCCCCGGCCGCCGAGGACGCCGGGCGCCGCGACGGTACCCGCGAGCCGGCGGCCCGCAACGCCGGGCCCGCGCCCGGGCCCTCGGTCACCCTGCTGCCGCGGCGCAACCCGGGTTCCAGCGGCATCACCGAGGTCCCGGCCCCACCCGCCGAACAACCGCCCCCGCAGCGGCGGCGCGAACTCGCGACCCCCTGGTGGGAAAACGCGCCCAAGTCCGCGCCGGCCGCCCGGCCCGCGGAGCCGAGGGCCACGCCGCAGCCCGCGCCCACCCCCACACCGGAGCCCACACCGGCGCCGGCCCCACCGGTGCGGGCGGCATCGGACACCTCGGCCTTCTTCGCCGCCCGGCCCCGCGAACCCCGCGAGGACAAGCCCGCCAGCCCGCCCACCGACGATGACGTCATCTACCGGCGGATGCTCTCGGAGATGCTGGGCGACCCCCATGACCTGGTGAACAGCCCCGACCTGGACTGGCAGTCGGTCTGGGACCGCGGCTGGACGCTGGCGGCGGCCGCCGAGGACAAGCCCGTCGAGTCGCACACCACCGACCACGGACTGCCGGTCCGCACCCCCGGCGCCCGGCTGGTGCCCGGCGGTGCCAACGGAACCGGGCTGACCGAACGGGACGAGCCCGAGCACGGACTCAACGGCAGATCGCCGTCGCACCGGGAGCCGCAGCACGCGGCCGTCACCCGGGATCCCGAGGCGGTGCGCGCCTCGTTCAGTAACCATTTCGGCGGCGTGCGCACCGGACGCTCGCACGCCCGCGACACGGAACAAGGACCCGACCAACAATGACCTCACCCGACACCTCACTGGACTGGCTGGTGACCAGGTTCGCCCGCGAGGTCCCCGGCGTCGCGCACGCGCTGCTGGTGTCCGTCGACGGGCTGCCCATCGCCGCCAGCGAGCACCTGCCCAGGGAACGCGCCGACCAGCTGGCCGCCGTCGCCTCCGGGCTGGCCAGCCTGGCGACGGGCGCCGCGCAGCTCTTCGAGGGTGGGCAGGTGCTGCAATCGGTGGTCGAGATGCAGAACGGCTACCTGTTGTTGATGCGCGTCGGGGACGGCTCGCACCTGGCGACGCTCGCGGCGACGTCGTGCGACATCGGTCAGATCGGCTACGAGATGGCCGTGCTCGTCGAACGGGTCGGGGGCGTGGTGCAGTCGACCCGCCGGTCCGCCGCCCACTCGTGAGCTGCGATGGACACCCCCGAGACCTGGCCCGCACACCGTAAGGGGAACCTGGTCCGCCCGTACACCCTGACGTCCGGACGGACCGACACGAACGTCGAGCTGCCCCTGGAAGCGCCGCTTCAGACGCTGCAGGCCGGCCCGCCCCACCGGTGGCCGCCCAACGATGCGCGGGGCAGAATCATCCAGCTGTGCGGCCAGGGCCCGCCGAGCCCGTCGGTCGCCGAAATCTCGGCCCGGCTGGACCTACCGCTCGGCGTCGCGCGCGTCCTGGTCGGGGATCTGGTGCTGTCCGGCTACCTTCGGGTGCACAGGACGTTGTCCGAGCGTTCGACCCGTGATGAGCGCCACGAACTCATAGGAAGGACTCTGCGTGGCTTACGCGCACTCTGAGGTGCAGCCCGATTCCGGCGCTCACGCGTCGACGAAGATCGTGATCGCCGGCGGGTTCGGGGCCGGCAAGACGACGTTCGTCGGGGCGGTTTCCGAGATCATGCCGCTGCGCACCGAGGCGATGCTCACCGACGCCTCGACCGGCGTCGACGCGCTCGAGGCCACCCCGGACAAGCGGACCACCACGGTCGCGATGGACTTCGGCCGGATCACCCTGGCCGAAGACCTGGTGCTCTACCTTTTCGGCACGCCGGGGCAGCGCCGCTTCTGGTTCATGTGGGACGACCTGGTCCGCGGCGCGATCGGTGCGGTGGTGCTGGTCGACTGCCGGCGCCTGCAGGACAGCTTCGCCGCCGTCGACTTCTTCGAGCACCGCAACCTGCCGTTTTTGGTCGCGGTCAACGAGTTCGACGGGGCGCCGCGCTACCCGGTCGACGAGGTGCGCGAAGCGCTGACCCTGCCCCCGCACATTCCGGTGATCACGGTCGACGCCCGCGATCGCCGGTCGGCGACCGACGCCCTGATCGCGGTCAGCGAATACGCCCTGGCC
The DNA here is from genome assembly GCF_020217485.1 of Mycobacterium sp. WUMAC-067. Taxonomy (GTDB): domain Bacteria; phylum Actinomycetota; class Actinomycetes; order Mycobacteriales; family Mycobacteriaceae; genus Mycobacterium. The sequence goes on from NZ_JAEKMI010000017.1 coordinate 17,641, forward strand.
AGCCTGACGCCCAATTGACCACCGAGTGGGTCGACCGCGAGTTTGACGGCCACGACTTCACCGACGAAGACCTGAGCCGCCTGCGGACCGAGCGGGCCGTGTTCACCGAATGCAATTTCAGCGGCGCCAACCTGGCCGAGTCACAACACCGCGGTTCGGCCTTCCGCAACTGCACGTTCCACCGGACGGCGTTGTGGCACAGCACTTTTGCCCAATGCTCGATGCTGGGGTCGGTGTTCGTGCAGTGCCGGCTGCGGCCGATCACGTTCGACGAGGTGGACTTCACGCTCGCCGTGCTCGCCGGCATCGACCTTCGCAGCGTCGACTTCAGCGGCTGCCGGCTGCGGGAGACCAGCCTGGTGGAGGCCGACCTGCGCAAGGCCGTGCTGCGCGGCGCGGACCTGCGCGGCGCGCGGACCGCCGGCGCCCGGCTGGACGGCGCCGACCTGCGTGGCGCAGGCATCGACCCGGGGTTGTGGACGACGGCGTCGCTGGCCGGCGCCCGCGTCGACGTCGATCAGGCGATGGCCTTCGCGCTGGCGCACGGGCTGCGGCTGGACGGCTGAACTCTCAGCGGCTGATCGTTCAGCGGGTGAGCCGGATGCGCCACCGCACCAGCGCGGCGTAGCCGACCGTGAGCACCGCGAGCATGCCCATATCGAACAGCCAGGCCGCCGGCGTGTGCTCGAAGTGGCTGTCCCGCGGACTCTGCGGACCGGGCGAGACCGTCCACAGGTCGACCGTCGACGCCTGCGCCGCGTACCCCCACCGCGAGGGCACCAGCCAGGACACCTGGTCGAGAAAGATCCGGTGGGTGACGGGCACCATCCCGCCGGAGAGCACCATCTGCATCATCAGGGACACCACCAGCAGCGGCATGATCTGCTCGTTGGACCGCGCCAGCGCCGAGAGCAGTAGACCGAGCATCGCCGCGGCCACGCACGTCGCCGCCACCGCGACGAACAGCTCGACGGTGGCGTCCCCGAGCAGCACCGCCGGCCGCGTCGGCGGGCCCTTGCCCAGCACCACGATGGCGGTGGCGATGGCCGCCTGGACGACGGCGAACGCGCTGAACACCGCGACCTTGGCCAGCAGGTAGGCCGTGCTCGACAGGCCGACCGCCTGTTCCCGCCGGAAGATCGGCCGTTCCCCGATGAGGTCGCGGATGGTCAGCGCGGTTCCCATGAACGCGGCGGCCATGGTGAGCAAGGTGAGGATCATCCCGGCCTCGCCCGCCGACTCGCCGGCCGGATCGGCATAGCCGAAGCCGGCGCTGCCGGGAACGGTCAGCGACAGCGCACCCATGACGAACGGCAGCACCGCCAGGAACACGAAATAGGCGCGGTCGGACACGACCAGCCGTACCTGACGGCGGGCGATCGTGGAGAACTGGTGGCGTTTGCTGGTATGCGGCGGCGCGCCCAGCTCGGCCGGCGCCTCGGTCAGCCTCGGCGGCGGGGGCTTGTTCTGGGCCAGAAAGCGGCGATTGGCCTCGTCCGGATCGGCGCCCACCTTGGCGAAGATGTGCGCCCAGTTGGTGGTGCCCATGGCCGCGCCGATCTGGCCGGGCGGGCCCAGAAACGCCGTCTTGCCGCCGGGCGCCATCAGCAGCACCTGGTCGCAGACGTCGAGGTAGGTCAGCGAGTGCGTCACGACCAGCACCACGCGGCCGGCGTCGGCGAGTTGCCGCAGCATCGTCATGACCTGCAAGTCCAGCGCGGGGTCCAGGCCCGACGTCGGTTCGTCGAGGATCAGCAGCGACGGCCCGGTGAGCAACTCCAGCGCCACCGACGCGCGTTTGCGCTGCCCGCCGGACAGCTGGTCGACCCGGGTGTTCGCGTGCCCGGTCAGGCCGAGCTCGTCGAGAACCTGCGCGACCACCTGGGCGCGGTCGGCCTTGCTGGTGTCCGGCGGCAGGCGCAGCTCGGCGGCGTACCCGAGCGCCTGGCTGACCGTGAGCTGGCGGTGCACGACGTCGTCCTGTGGGACCATCCCGATCCGGGTGCGCAACGAGGCGTACTCGGTGTGGATGTCGTGGCCCTCGAAGGTGACCGAGCCCGACGTCGGGGTGGCGTACCCGGCGATCAGCCGCGACAGGGTGGTCTTGCCCGCGCCGGACCCGCCGATGAGGGCGGTCAAGGTACCGGGGCGGGCGGTCAGCGAGATCCGGTCCAGCAGCTTCTTCCCGCCGATGCCGAAGTTGACCTCGCGCACCTCGAGGCCGCCGGCGCGGGTCGCCGCCTCCTGGCGGCGGACCAGCATGCCGCCGCGCAACACCAGGTCGACGTTGCCGATCGTGACGACGTCGCCGTCGGACAGCACCGCCGAGCCGACCCTGACACCGTTGACGAAGGTCCCGTTGCTGCTGTTCGCGTCGCGGATCTCGGGGCCGGCCGGCGTCGGGGTCAAGAAGGCGTGGTGGCGCGAGGCCAGCACGTCGTGGACGACGACGTCGTTGCTGAGCGCGCGCCCGATCGAGGCGGTCCGTCCGGTCACCGGCCGGCCGGCGGATTGGGGCCCGGGGGCCGTAAACCGCGTGGTGGGAGATTCCCCGACGTCGCCGCCGCCCGTGCCGGGCTGCGGCCGCGGCACGGCGCGCTGGGGGTCTCGCAGGCGGAACGAGCGCGCCGGCGGCCGGCCCACCTCGAACGTGATCCGCGGGCCGTCGGGCTTGCCGATGTTGATGGTCTGGCCGTCGTGGATGTCGACGACCGGCACCCGGTGGCCGTCGAGATAAAACCCGTTGAGCGTGTTGTTGTCGACCGCCAGCCACCGGCCGTGATCGAAGCGCAGCAGCACGTGCGCGCGGGCGACCAGCGGGTGCGCCACCCGCAAATCGGCGCGCAGATCGCTCCCGACGACCACGTCGCGGCCGGCCGCGAAGCTGCCTTCGGAGCGCTCGGATCGAGCCGTCAGCACGGGCTGGGCAGATCGGGTCATCGCATCCAGATTAGAGGTCCCCGCCTGAGAGCGGCCTCAGCGTTTCAGCCGGATGTGCCAGCGCACGATGCCGGTATAACCGATCGAGAGCAGGGTGAGCATGGCCATGTCGAAGACGAAAATGTGTTTCGAGTGCTGCCAGATCGGGTCGTTGGTCGGGATCTGCTTGACCTTCACCAGCGACGGGAAGTCGATCGAGGACGCGCCCGCGGCATACCCCCAGCGCGCGGGCGTCAGCCACGCCATCTGTTCGAGACCGATGCGCTGGTAGACCGGGATCATCCCGCTGGAGAACACCAGCTGCGACATGATCGACACCACCAGCAGCGGCATGATCTGTTCGTTGGACTGCGCCAGCGCCGACAACAGCAGGCCGAGCATCGCCGACGCCACACAGGTGCCCGCCACGGTGACGAACAGCGAGAAGGTGGAGTTGCCGAAGAACTGGGGGTGTGCCGTCGGCGCGCCCTTGCCCAGCCGCACGATGATGGTCGCGATCGCGGCCTGGCCGGTCGCGAAGACGCAGAACACGGCGATCTTGGCCAGCAGATAGGCGGTGGTGGACAGGCCGACGGCCTGCTCCCGCCGGAAGATCGCGCGCTCGCCGATGAGATCTCGGATGGTCAGCGCGGTGCCCATGAAGACCGCACCGATGTTCAGCAGCACCATGATGTACTGCGGCTGCGTGGGCGCGGGGCCCATCGGATCGGCGGGCCCGAGGCCGGGGTGCGGGCCCTTCACCGTCAGCGACAGCGCGCCGATGAGGAACGGCAGGATCGCCAGGAAGATCGTGTAGCCGCGGTCGGACACGACGAGGCGGACTTGGCGGCGGGCGATCGTGGACAGTTGCCGCCACAGGTTGGTTTGGGGCGGTTCGCCCAGATCCGCCGGGCTCTCCGGACTCGGTGGCTGCTCGGAGCGCTGGTTGCGTTCCTTGAAGCGGCGGTTGGCCTCGTCCGGGTCGGCGCCCACCTTGGCGAAGATGTCGGCCCAGTTGCGGGTGCCCATGGCGGCCTCGACCTGGTCGGGCGGCCCGCAGAACGCGGTCTTACCGCCGGGTGCGACCAGCAGGATCTGATCGCACACGTCCAGGTAGGACACCGAGTGGGTCACCACCAGCACCACGCGGCCCGCGTCGGCGAGCTGGCGCAGCATCAGCATGACCTGACGGTCCAGCGCCGGGTCCAGGCCGGACGTCGGCTCGTCGAGAAGCAGCAGCGACGGCTGGGTGAGCAGCTCGAGCGCGACCGAGGCGCGCTTGCGCTGGCCACCCGAGAGCTTGTCGACCCGCGTCTCGGCGTGCTGGGTCATGTCGAGTTCCTCGAGCACCTGCGCGACGACGCGGGCCCGTTCCTCTTTGCTGGTGTCGGGGGGCAGGCGCAGCTCGGCGGCGTAGTTGAGGGCCTGGTTGACCGTGAGCTGGCGGTGCACCACGTCGTCCTGCGGGACCATCCCGATCCTGCTGCGCATGGACGCGTACTCGGTGTGGATGTTGTGGCCCTCGAAGGTCACCGTGCCCGACGTGGGGCTGGTGTAGCCGACGATCAGCCGCGAGAGCGTGGTCTTCCCGGCGCCCGAACCACCGATGATGGCCGTGAGCGTCCCGGGCCGGGCCGTCACCGAGATGTGGTCGAGCAGCTGCTTGCCGTGGTCGACGGTGTAGCAGACGGAGTTGACCTCCAGGCCGCCGGTCCGCGTCGCCGCCTCGGTGCGCCGGACCAGGCTGTCGCCGGTGAACACCAGGTCGACGTTGCCGATGGTGACCACGTCGCCCTCGGTCAGCACCGCCGAGCCGACGCGGACGCCGTTGACGAAGGTGCCGTTCACGCTGTGCGCGTCGCGGATCTCGGTGCCCAGCGGCGTCTGGAGCAAGAACGCGTGATGGCGCGAGGCGAGCACGTCCTGGATGACGATGTCGTTGTCGGTGGCCCGGCCGATGGTTTGCGACCCGGCCGGCTGCTGGATCGCGCCGGACCGCGACGGCATCAGCGCCTGGAACATCTTGGTCGCCAGGTTCGCCACCTCGGGCGGCTTGGCGCTGGTGGGCGCCGCCCGGGTGTGCGGGGCCGCCGCGGGTATGTGCTGCACCGGCGGGGGGCTGTGCACCGCCGCATTGTGCGGCGGGGGTGGTGCGGCGGGCGGGTATGCGGGCGGTCGCCCACCACCGCCGCCGTACATGGTGTGCCCCGCCGGGCCGGGCCGGTGCGCGGGCGCGGGCTGCGGTCGCCGCGGCGGCGCCGCCCAGTTGGGCGTGCGCCCGGCCGGGGGCGGCGGCGGGCCGGGTGGGGCGGCGACGGGCGGACCCGGTTGCGCCGACCAGGCCGCCGCCTGCGGCGGGGCCGCCACCGGGATGTTCATCGATTCGGTCTTGGGGGGCCGCCCGGCCATGCCCTGGTGCCGGCCGACGTCGAACGTCAGCAGCGGCCCGTCCGGGTTTCCGATGTTGAGCGTTTGCCCGTCGTGGATCTCGACGACCGGCACCCGCCGGCCGTTGACGAAAGTTCCGTTGAGCGAACCGTTGTCGATGGCCAGCCACTTGCCCTGGTCGAAACGCAGCAACAGGTGGGCGCGCGAGATCAGGGGGTGCGTGATGCGCATGTCGGCCCGCAGATCGCGCCCGACGACCACGTCGTGGCCCGCTGCGAAGGTACGTTCAGATCCTTCGTGATGGACGGTTAGCGCTGGCGGGGCTGGTGCGGACATCGCCACAACTGTAGCTTGCGGCCCTGTGGATCAGCCTGGAGCGCCTACGGCGTCCGGCGCGCCGGTGACGACGCAGTGGGTCCGGCTGTAGATCGTCGGCATGCACTGATTGCAGTGCGTGCACGCGGAGTGCACCCGGTGCTGGGCGTCCTCGGCGGCGATCCGGTTGATCAGATCCGGTTCTGCCAGCAGCGCGCGGGCCATCGCGACGAATTCGAATCCCTCCGCCATCGCCAGGTCCATCGTCTCCCGGTTGGTGATGCCGCCGAGCAGGATCAACGGCATCTTCAACTCGGCGCGGAACAGCTTGGCGTCGCGCAATAGATAGGCCTCGCGGTAGGGGTATTCGCGCAGGAACTTCTTGCCCGTCATGCGCATGCCCCAGCGCAGCGGCGGCTTGAACGCGCCCGCGAACTGCTTGAGCGGCGCGTCCCCGCGGAACAGGTACATCGGGTTGACCAGCGAGCTGCCCGCGGTCAGTTCGATCGCGTCCAGCCCGCCGTCTTCCTCCAGCCACTTGGCGGTCCTCAGCGATTCCTCCGTGCTGATGCCACCGCGAACGCCGTCGGCCATGTTCAGCTTGGCGGTCACCGCGATCGGTGTGCCTTCCTTTTCGACCGCGCGCCGGACGGCCATCACCATGCCGCGGGCGACCTTCGCCCGGTTCTGCAGCGATCCGCCGAACTCGTCGTCGCGGCGATTGATCAGCGGGGACAAAAACGAACTCGCCAAGTAGTTGTGGCCCAAATGGATTTCGACGGCGTCGAAGCCGGCTTCGATGGCCAGCCGCGCGGCGTTGGCGTGCCCGGCGATGACCTCGTCGATGTCCTCGCGGGTTGCCTTCTTGGCGAACCGCATCCCGATCGGGTTGAAGAACCGCACCGGCGCCAGCGCCTTGGCTTTGTTCGACTTAGCGTTGGCCACCGGGCCGGCGTGGCCGATCTGCGCGCTGACCGCCGCGCCCTCGGCGTGGATCGCGTCGGTGAGCCGGCGGAACCCCGGCACCGCCTCCGGCCGCATCCAGATCCCGTTGCCCTCGGTGCGCCCGCCGGGGGAGACGGCGCAGTAGGCGACGGTCGTCATGCCGACCCCGCCGGCGGCCGGCAGCCGGTGGTATTCGATGAGGTCGTCGGTCACCAGCGCGTCCGGCGTGCGCGCCTCGAACGTGGCGGACTTGATAGTGCGGTTACGCAGCGTGATCGGACCGAGCTTCGCGGGGCTGAAGACGTCCGGAGGGGTAGACATACCGGGAGCCTAATGGCGATCGCAAGCGCGGCGAAGCCGGGCGCGGCGGGTCGCCATCATCGATATCTGCCAGACTGTCAGCGTGGGAGCAATCACGCTGGACGGCAAGGCCACCCGCGACGAGATCTTCGTCGACCTCAAACAGCGCGTGGCCGCACTCACCGCATCGGGACGCACCCCCGGATTGGGCACCATCCTGGTGGGCGAGGACCCGGGCTCGCAGGCTTACGTGCGGGGCAAGCACGCCGACTGCGCCAAGGTCGGGATCACCTCGATTCGCCGCGACCTGCCCGCCGACATCAGCACCGCCGCGCTCAACGACACCATCGACGAGCTGAACGCGAACCCCGACTGCACCGGTTATATCGTGCAGTTGCCGTTGCCCAAGCACCTGGACGAGAACGCGGCGCTGGAGCGGGTCGACCCGAACAAGGACGCCGACGGGCTGCACCCGACCAACCTGGGCCGGCTGGTGCTCAACAATCCGGCCCCGCTGCCGTGCACGCCGCGCGGCATCGTGCATCTGCTGCGCCGCTACGACGTCGAGATCGCCGGGGCGCACGTGGTCGTCATCGGCCGCGGTGTGACGGTCGGTCGCCCGCTGGGGCTGCTGCTGACCCGCCGTTCCGAGAACGCCACGGTGACGTTGTGCCACACCGGGACTCGCGATCTGCCGGCGTTGACCCGGCAGGCCGACATCATCGTGGCGGCCGTCGGGGTTCCGCACCTGCTGACCGCCGACATGGTGCGTCCCGGCGCCGCGGTGCTCGACGTGGGGGTCAGCCGGACCGACGACGGACTCGTCGGCGATGTGCACCCCGATGTGTGGGACGTCGCCGGCCACGTGTCACCCAACCCCGGCGGTGTGGGCCCGTTGACCCGCGCCTTCCTGCTGACCAACGTCGTCGAGCTGGCCGAGCGGGAATGACCGCGCGGACCGTGCTGCGGGCCCAATGGCCGATTCTGTTGGTGGGCCTGATCTTTGCCACGGCGCTGGCCTTGGTGGGGGCCAACTTCTGGCGCCGCGGTTCGCTGTTGATCGGCATCGGCGTGGGCGTGGCCGCGCTGCTGCGACTGGTGCTGTCCGAGGAGCGGGCCGGTCTACTGGTGGTGCGCGGCAAGGGAATCGACTTCATCACCACCGCGGTGGTCGGCGCGGCGATGGTCTACATCGCGTGGACGATCGACCCGCTGGGCACCGTCTAAAAACTCGGCAGCGCCGGAACCTGTCCGGGCAGCTGCCCGGCCATGCCCGGGATCTGGCCCGTCATTCCGGGGACCTGGCCCGCCATGCCCGGAATTTGGCCCGTCATCCCCGGGATCTGACCTGCCATCCCCGGGATCTGACCTGCCATCCCCGGGATCTGTCCGGGCATTCCCGGAACCTGCGGCATGGCGCCGGACAGGTTGCCGCTGGCGATGTTCGCCATCTCCTGGGGGCAATACGTCTGGATCGCGATCGTGGTGAACATGCTGGCCATCTGTGGGGACATGCCCCGGCCGGAGATGCTGGACGCGGCCGCGGCGAAGCTGCCGCCCGGTTGCGAAAGCATCGGGCAGATCGATTCGCCGACGGCCATCGCGTTTCCGGGTTCGCCGAAGTCGATGCCCGCGTGATTGAGCGCGTCGATGAAGTCGTCGCCGTTGCCCTCCGCTTCGGCCGGCGCCGCGAAGGCCGAGGCCACCGTGAGCAGGCCGGCCACCGCGGCGAGCAGGCGAATCGGGAGGGGCTGATGACGCAAAACCCAGATCCCCCGATGAGTTCGTGCAAGTGCCTTCACGCCAGCCTCCCCGTCCGCATGGAGTGCACCGACGGCACTCGAATCACGCTACGAACTCTGATCTATCACTGTCACGTTTACGAAACGGTGCGGTAAAGGTTCGCACAATAAGCGTTTCGTGAGGTCGGTGCGTTCGCGATGTGGCTTATTGAGCAGGCGGTTCGGGCAGGCGGATCGGTGGCTGTCGCGGCCCCGCCGACAGTGCGCCGGGCTGCCGCATGCCAAGCGGTGCAAAGGTTCTCGATGGGCGACTGGGTCAAGTATCGGCGGGCGCACCGTCGGCCTTCTCGCCATTCCGCGGAGGCCACGTCCCGTGGAGTGGTGTAAGTAGCGCCGGCGATTCGCTTGAGCCTCTGCGGTTTCCACCGCCTGCTGTCATCGGGCCCCAGCCGCCACCGTGAGCTGCGCCTAAAGTCTCTTCTCCGAAGTAGTGTGACTCCCGTCGTGGGGCTTGTCGTAGCGCCGTCGGCGGTGCCATCGCTCGGTGTTTGCTGAAGGCCGCCGATAATCCGGCTGATCCACTCGGTGTAAACCCTCGTGATAGGTATTTTCTGGCCGGCTGAAGTAGGTCCACAACAAGATCGCGCGCGGCGACTTAACCTCGCGACCGCTGTAGAGCACGCTGACTTCCGAGCTGTGCAGCGGAGCGTCCCATGCTGGCTTCCAGTCCGGATCGGTGATGCGCGACTCGATCCAGTCGATGAGTTCCGGTATTTCTACGTCGGTGACTATGCAGGCGGCCGAGGCGAGACTCGTGTCGTCGTCGAGCCCATACCAGTCGAGAACGAAGTACGTCGGACGGTCGTATTCGCCGCCGACGAGGCGCTCGTCTACCTCCTCGATTCTCATATTGACAGTCCTAACCCGGGTCGCGCCCCCGTGGAGTGGTGCAATTCGAGCGGGCGTTTCGCCTGAGGCTCTGCGAGTTTCCACTATGCCGTGATCGCGGCGGGGACGGCAACGGACTCGTCGTTGGAGTCTTGGGCGGGTTTGAGAAGCGCCAGTGTGGTTTCGGAAACGCGATGTTCCTCTCGGGAGTGATACTTGGTCGATTCACCACAGAGACTCACGCGATGGCCCCTCCACATTCGGGACCGACACGCCGCTGCGATTTACACCACCTTGCTGGACGCAACCCCCGCGGACGCGTTTTCGAATACGGAAAACGCATACCGAAATCCCTTGTGTCACTGCGGTTTCTGTGGTCACATTGCGCCGTTTTTTGTCGGTGTGTGTCGATAGTTTGGCGGTGTGAGTTCCACTGGTCTGCCCGATGTCGACGCGGTGTTCGACGCGCTCGATGCCGACCTGGACCGCGCCTGCGCGTTGGTGCTCGACGCGTTGAACGTCCAGCAGCAGCTGGCGGTGTTGGAGCGCTGTGAGAGGCTGCGCCGGCGCATCCCGGTCATCGAGCATCCACTGCTCAATTCCCTTGCCCGCCAAGCCCCAGCCCAGGAACTCGGCGGCGGGCTACCCCACGCTTTGACCGAACACACCCTGATCAGCCGTCACGAAGCATCTCGGCGCATCAAGGAAGCCCGCGACCTGGGACCCCGCCACGGACTGACCGGTGAACCCCTGCCGCCGGCCCTGCCCGCCACCGCCGCGGCCCAGCGCGTCGGAGACCTGGGCGCCGGTCAGGTGGCCGTGATCCGCAAGTTCTGCCGCCAGCTGCCCGGCTGGGTCGACGCCGCGGCCCGCGAGTTTGCCGAAGCCCAACTGGCCGGGTTCGGAACCCAGTTCGGCCCCGAACACCTCACCGAGCTGGCCCGCGGAATGTCCAATGTCCTCAATCCTGATGGCATCTTCACCGATGAGGACCGGGCCCGTAGCCGTGGCGTGACCCTGGGCCCCCAGCAAGCCGACGGCATGTCGCAGCTGCGTGGCCTGATCACCCCCGAGCTGCGCGCCACCGTCGAAGCCGTGGAAGCCAAACTCGGCGCCCCGGGGATGTGCAACCCTCTCGACGACACCCCGTGTGTCGACGGGACCCCCAGCCAAGCCGCCATCGACCGGGATACGCGCTCGAAGGCTCAACGCGGTCACGACGCCCTGCTGGCCGCACTGCGCGCGCTGCTGGCCTCCGGGGAGTTGGGTCAGCACAACGGGTTACCGGCCTCCATCATCGTCACCACCACCCTGCAAGAGTTGGAGGCCGCCGCCGGACGCGGCCTCACCGGTGGCGGCACCATCCTGCCCATGAGTGAGGTGATCCGCCTGGGCCGCCACGCGCATCACTACTTGGCGATCTTCGACAAGGGCAAGGCCCTGGCGTTGTATCACACCAAGCGGCTGGCTTCCCCGGGGCAGCGGATTGTGTTGTACGCCAAGGACCGCGGCTGCACCGCCCCAGGCTGCGGGGTTAAGGGCTACTACTGCGAAGTCCACCACACCACCGACTACAGCAAGTGTCACAGCACCGACATCAACGACCTCACCTTCGCCTGCGGCCCGCATCACCGCCTGCTCCAACCCCGCGGCTGGACCACCCGCAAGAACGCCAAAGGCGAGACCGAATGGAAACCACCCCCGCACCTCGAGCGCAATCGACCACGCACCAACACCTTTCACCATCCGGAGAAACTACTGCGTGACGAGGACGATGACGGGTGGTAACCGGGCTGGGGTACTTCAACGACGGTGATCAGGCTTCCGAGAAGTCGGGCACTGTGATCGCGCCGTCCTCGGCTAGCGCGAACCCAGGGTTGTGGGCGATTTCCCACGCGTGACCATCGGGATCGCGGAACGCGCCCGCGTACCCGCCGTAGAACGTCTCGGCAGCGGCGCGCGTGATGGTGGCTCCGGCATCTGTTGCCGCGGCCAGGATCTCGTCCACCTCGGCGCGCGACCGCACGTTGTGAGCCATGGCGATGCCGCCGAAGCCGTCATCGCCTTGGTCGGCGATGCCGAGATCGGCCGAAAGCTTCTCTCGCGCCCACAGACTCACGGCGAGGCCGCCGGCCTGAAAGAAGACCGTTTCCTGCACCACTTGACCGTGCCAGCCGAGGCGCGCATAGAAGCGGCGGGCGCGACGCAGGTCGGCGACGCCCAGGGTGATGAGACTCAGTCGCTGCTCCATGCGACGAGACACTACGCAAGCGCTCAGCCGGCCAGCGTCGCCCGGGTGCACATGGTGACATAGGGCAGCGCCAGGCCGGTCGCATTCGCCAGCGCCGGATGCGTGGCCAGCAACTCGCGCACCTCGTCGAGCGTCCTGGAGCGAACCTCGGTCGGCGACGTGATGCAGTAACTGCGCGACGCGACGAGGTCGATCAACGCTTGCGGCGTAAGGTAACTCGTCCACTCAACCTGATGCTGCGCGAGGTCGGTGAACGGCTCGGGCAACTGCACCTGCGTGCGGCCGCCGTCGCCGTCACTGCCGATGATCCGGCCCAGCTCGCGCACCCAGCCCAGCCGTTCGTCGCGGGTGTTCCACACCAGGCCCAGCCGCCCGCCCGGCCGCAGCACGCGGGCCACCTCGGGTATCGCGCGCTCGGGGTCCACCCAATGCCAGGCCTGGGCCACCAGCACCACGTCAACGCTGTTGTCTTCCAACGGAATCTCTTCCGCCGTGCCCAGCAGGGCGCGGGTCTCGGGCAGCGAGGTCCGCAACACTTCCAGCATGTCCGGGATCGGGTCGACGGCCACCACGTCCAGGCCGCGCTCCACCAGCCGGGTCGTCAGCTTGCCGGTGCCCGCACCCAGATCGAGCACCTGGCGCGCGCCGACCGGCAACAGCCAGTCGATCGCCTCCGGGGGATAGGAGGGGCGGCCACGCTCATAGGCCGCGGCTGCCGAGCCGAATGACAAAGAGCGGTCCTGCCGCGAGCGGGTCACCGTTGCGACGTGCCTTCCCTGCTGTCCGCGTCGGCCAACACCAGTGTCTTGCGGATCAATTCGCCGACCGCATCGACTTCCACCAGGAAGCCGTCGTGCCCGCAATCGGAGTCGACCACCTGCAGGCCGGTGCAGCCCGGCAGGTGCTCGGCCAGCTCCTCCTGCAGGCGCAGCGGGTACAGCCGGTCGGACGCGATGCCGCCCACCACCACCGGGACCGGGCACCCACCCAGCGCCTGGGCCACCCCGCCGCGCCCCCGGCCGACGTCGTGACTGTTCAGCGCCTCGGTCAACACCACGTAGCTGCCCGCGTCGAAACGCTCCAGCAGCTTGTCGCCCTGGTACTCCAGGTAGCTCTGCACCGCGTAGCGGCCGCCGTCGGCCGGATCCTCGTCGCCCTGCCCGTCATTGGCGAACCGGGTGTCGAGGTCCACCTCACCGCGGTAAGTCAGATGCGCGAAGCGCCGCGCGATCGCCAGCCCGGTGTCGGGCGCCAGCCCGGTGTCGTGATAGTCGCCGCCCTGCCAGTTGGGGTCGGCCTTGATGGCAGCGATCTGCGTGGACTGGGTGCCGATCTGGTCGGCGGTGGCGCGCGCGCCCACGGCCAGCAGCAGCCCGGCCCGGACCCGGTTCGGGTGGCCGACCATCCACTCCAAAGCCCTTGCGCCGCCCATGGATCCACCGACCACCGCGGCGACCTCGTCGATCCCCAGCGCGGCCAGCGCGGCGATGTCGGCCTGCACCTGGTCGCGGATCGAAATCCGCGGGAACCTTGAGCCCCAGGGCTTTCCGTCCCGCCGCCGCGAGCTGGGCCCGGTGGAGCCGCGGCAACCGCCGAGCACGTTGGTGGCCACCGCGCACCAGCGGTCGGTGTCGATCGGCGCGCCCGGGCCGACCATGCCGTCCCACCAGCCGCCGGTGGGATGTCCGGGCCCGGCCGGCCCGGTGATGTGCGAGTCACCGGTCAGGGCGTGCAGCACCACCACCACGTTGTCGCGTGTCGGCGACAACTCGCCCCAGCGCTGGATGGCGATATGCACGTCGTCGATGACCGCGCCGCTCTCGGTGGTCAGCGCGCCGATATGGACGAAGCCGATTTCGCCTTCGTCGGGCAGCGTTTGGGTGGGCACGTCGGAGATCGTCATGGGCAGGATTCCTTTAGAACGCCGCCACGGCCTTCGGATCGGTGCCGGACGCCCCCGCGGCCGCACCGAATCTGGCTGCCGCGGCGAAGCCGAGCTCCAGGTCGGCGAGGATGTCGTCGATCCCCTCGATGCCGACGGCCAGCCGCACCAGCCCCGGGCTGACCCCGGTGCTCAGCTGCTCCTGCGGGGACAGCTGGGCGTGCGTCGTGGACGCCGGATGAATCACCAGCGAACGCACGTCGCCGATGTTGGCGACGTGGCTGTGCAACTTCAGCGCGTTCACGAAGGCCTTGCCCGCATCGACACCGCCGGCCAGTTCGAACGACAGCACCGCCCCGGTTCCCTTGGGCGCCAGCTTCTTTGCCCGTTCATGCCAGGGCGAGCCGGGCAGTCCCGCGTAGTTCACCGACAGCACGCCTTCGTGGCCCGCCAAGAACTCGGCCACGCGTTGCGCGTTGGCGACGTGACGTTCCATGCGCAGGCTCAGCGTCTCGATGCCCTGGGCGACCAGGAACGCGTTGAACGGTGCGGCGGCCGAACCGAGGTCGCGCAGCAGCTGCACGCGCGCCTTGAGCGCGTAGGCCGGCGGGCCGAGCTCGGCGAACACCACGCCGTGGTAGCTCGGGTCGGGTGTGGTGAATCCCGGGAACCGGCCCTGCGTCCAGTCGAAGGTGCCGCCGTCGACGACGACCCCGGCGATCGCCGAGCCGTGGCCGCCGAGGTACTTGGTGGCCGAGTGCACGACGATGTCCGCGCCGTGCCGGAACGGCTGGATCAGGTAGGGCGTGGCGACCGTGTTGTCGACGATCAGCGGGACGCCGTTGTCGTGGGCGACCCCGGCGACGCCGGGGATGTCCAGGATGTCGATCTGCGGGTTGGAAATGGTCTCGGCGAAGAAGGCTTTGGTGTTCGGCCGCGCCGCGGCCCGCCACGAATCCAGATCGTCGGGGTCTTCCACGAAGCTGACCTCGATTCCGAGCTTGGCCAGCGAGTAGTGGAACAGGTTGTAGGTGCCGCCGTAGAGCCTGGGGCTCGAGACGATGTGATCTCCGGCACACGCCAGGTTCAAGATCGCGAACGTCGCCGCCGCCTGGCCGGAGCTCAGGAACAGCGCCGCCACACCGCCCTCGAGCGCGGCGATGCGCTGCTCGACGACGTCGGTGGTCGGGTTGCCGATCCGGGTGTAGATGTTGCCCGGAACCTCCAACCCGAACAGGGCGGCGGCGTGCGCGGTGTCGTCGAAGACGTAGGAGGTGGTCTGGTAGATCGGCAGGGCGCGGGCGTTGGTGGCCGGGTCGGGCTGCTGGCCGGCGTGCACCTGCTTGGTCTCGAACGACCAATGCGCGGTCGGATCCGTGTTGTCGCTGGTAGTACCGTTCTCGGAACTCACGTGGGTTGGCTTTCTCCTGGGATATGGGCTCGGGTCTCAGCGGTCTCTCGGTGGCCGGCCGACTAGCAGCGGCGGACGATTGCGCACATCGGCCGATCCGTAAGGGTGAGCGGAGCCGAAGGAGCTGGACAGAAGCACATCACGTGTCCCCTCTAGTCAGGGGTCCGTTATGGCGGACCCGCGCTTGCCGTGCAGCCTGTGGCTACATAGACCTGGTCATCACCCGGGGCACCCCACCGCGGTTGGAGGGTTGCCGGCCAGCAAGCCGGGGCTTGATGCTGGCGCTCATGACCAATACGAAGATTATCGTACTGTGCCGACCCGCCGCCAACCGTGGCGGTGCACATGCAGGTCGACACCTGTCCAAACACCCTTGATAACGTGGCAGTTAGATTGCTGAGCCCCCCACAGAATTGTCCGATATCGAAGATCTTGCCGCCGGGAGAGAGACCGTGAGCGCCGAACAGCCGACCGTCATCTACACGCTGACCGACGAGGCGCCGCTGCTGGCGACCTACGCGTTCCTGCCGATCGTGCGTGCCTTCGCCGAACCCGCGGGGATCAAGATCAAGACCAGCGACATCTCGGTGGCGGCCCGGATCCTCGCCGAGTTCCCCGAACACCTGACCGAAGAGCAGCGGGTCCCGGACAACCTCGCGGAGCTGGGCCGGCTGACGAAGCTGGCCGACACCAACATCATCAAGCTGCCGAACATCAGCGCCTCGGTGCCCCAGCTGATCGCCGCCGTCAAGGAGCTGCAAGGCAAGGGATTCAAGATTCCGGACTTTCCGCAGAGCCCGAAGACCGACGAGGACAGGGAGATTCGCGACCGCTACGCCAAGTGCCTCGGCAGCGCGGTGAACCCGGTACTGCGACAAGGCAACTCGGACCGGCGCGCACCCAAGGCCGTCAAGGAGTACGCGCGCAAGCACCCGCACAGCATGGCGGAATGGTCGCCGGCGTCACGCACGCACGTCGCGACCATGAAGGGCGGCGACTTCTACCACGGCGAGAAGTCGATGACGCTGGACCGCGCGCGCAACGTGAAGATGGAGCTCGAGACCGAAAGCGGCAAGACGATCGTGCTCAAGCCCATGGTCTCGCTGCGCACGGGCGACGTCATCGACTCCATGTACATGAGCAAGAAGGCCCTCATCGAGTTCTACGAGGAGCAGATGCAGGACGCCTACGAGACGGGCGTGATGTTCTCGCTGCACGTCAAGGCGACGATGATGAAGGTCTCGCACCCCATCGTCTTCGGGCACGCCGTGAAGATCTTCTACAAGGAGGCCTTCGCCAAGCACCAGGAGCTCTTCGACGAACTCGGCGTCGACGTCAACAACGGATTGGTCGACCTGTACAGCAAGATCGAGGCGCTGCCCGCGTCGCTGCACGACGAGATCATCCGCGACCTGCACGCGTGCCACGAGCACCGCCCCGAGCTGGCCATGGTCGATTCGGCCAAGGGCATCACCAACTTTCACTCGCCCAGCGACGTGATCGTCGACGCGTCGATGCCGGCGATGATCCGTGCGGGCGGCAAGATGTGGGGCGCCGACGGGCGGCAGAAGGACACCAAGGCCGTCAACCCGGAGTCCACGTTCTCCCGGATCTACCAAGAGATCATCAACTTCTGCAAGACGCACGGCGCGTTCGATCCCGCGACCATGGGCACGGTCCCCAACGTCGGGCTGATGGCGCAGCAGGCCGAGGAATACGGCTCGCACGACAAGACATTCGAGATCCCCGAGAGCGGCGTCGCCAACATCGTCGACCTCGACACCGGGGAAGTCCTGCTGACCCAGAACGTGGAAACCGGCGACATCTGGCGCATGCCCATCGTCCGCGACGAACCGATCCGCGACTGGGTCAAGCTGGCCGTCAACCGGGCACGCAACTCGGGCATGACCGTGGTCTTCTGGCTGGACACCGAACGCCCGCACGAGGTCGAGCTCCGCAAGAAGGTCAAGGAATACCTGAAGGAGCACGACACCGAGGGCCTGCAGATCCAGATCATGCCGCAGGTGTGGGCCATGCGGTACACGCTCGAGCGCGCGATGCGCGGCCAGGACACCATCGCCGCGACCGGAAACATCCTGCGCGACTACCTCACCGACCTGTTCCCGATCCTGGAACTGGGCACCAGCGCCAAGATGCTGTCCATCGTGCCGTTGATGGCCGGCGGCGGAATGTACGAAACCGGCGCGGGCGGCTCGGCGCCCAAGCACGTCCACCAACTCGTCGAGGAGAACCACCTGCGCTGGGATTCCCTCGGTGAATTCCTCGCTCTGGGAGCGTGTTTCGAGGACATCGGCATCAAGACCGACAACGAGCGCGCCAAGCTGCTGGGCAAGACGCTGGATTCCGCGATCGGAAAGCTGTTGGACAACAACAAGAGTCCGTCGCGCAAGACTGGTGAACTCGACAACCGGGGCAGCCAGTTCTATCTGGCGCTGTACTGGGCTCAGGAACTCGCCGCGCAAAACGACGACGAGGAGTTGCGCGAGCGCTTCGCCAAGCTGGCCGAGTCGTTGGGTGAGAACGAGGACACCATCGTGGCCGAGCTCGCCGAGGTGCAGGGTGACACGGTCGACATCGGCGGGTACTACTACCCCGACAGCGAGAAGACGACGGCGGTGATGCGGCCGAGCAAGACGTTCAACGAGGTGCTCGCCGCCGCACAAGGCTGACGCCGCAGGAAGGCACCGATGTCGAGCCCGGGTTCCAAAGAAGCCAAGATCAAGGTCAAGGGCCGCGTGGTCGAGCTCGACGGCGACGAGATGACCCGCGTCATCTGGAAGCTGATCAAGGAGATGTTGATCCTTCCGCACCTCGACATCGATCTGGATTACTACGACCTGGGCATCGAGCACCGCGACCGCACCGACGACCAGGTGACGATCGACGCGGCCTACGCCATCAAGAAGCACGGCGTGGGCGTCAAGTGCGCGACGATCACCCCCGACGAGGCCCGCGTCTCCGAGTTCAACCTCAAGAAGATGTGGCTTTCGCCGAACGGGACGATCCGGAACATCTTGGGCGGCACCATCTTCCGCGAACCGATCGTCATTTCCAACGTGCCGCGCCTGGTTCCGGGCTGGACCAAGCCGATCGTCATCGGCCGCCACGCGTTCGGCGACCAGTATCGGGCGACCAACTTCAAGGTCGACAAGCCCGGCACCGTCGCCATCACGTTCACCCCCGCCGATGGCAGCGAGCCGATGGTGCACGAGATGGTGTCCATCCCCGAGGACGGCGGCGTGGTGATGGGGATGTACAACTTCAAGGACTCCGTGCGCGACTTCGCGCGCGCGTCGTTCAAGTACGGCCTGAACGCGAAATGGCCGGTCTACCTGTCGACCAAGAACACCATCCTCAAGGCCTACGACGGCATGTTCAAGGACGAGTTCCAGCGCATCTACGACGAGGAATTCAAGGAGGAGTTCGAGGCCGAGGGCCTGACCTACGAGCACCGGCTGATCGACGACATGGTGGCCGCCTGCCTCAAGTGGGAGGGCGGCTACGTGTGGGCGTGCAAGAACTACGACGGCGACGTGCAGTCCGACGCCATCGCCCAGGGCTACGGCTCGCTGGGGTTGATGACCTCGGTGCTGATGACCGCCGACGGCAAGACGGTCGAGGCCGAGGCCGCGCACGGCACGGTCACCCGGCACTTCCGGCAGTATCAGGCCGGCAAACCGACCTCCACCAACCCGATCGCCTCGATCTTCGCCTGGGCGCGCGGGCTGGCGCACCGCGGCAAGCTGGACGACACCCCCGAGGTGATCGAGTTCGCGCAGACGCTGGAAAACGTCATCGTGTCCACCGTCGAGAGCGGGAAGATGACCAAGGACCTCGCCATCCTGATCGGCCCCGATCAACAGTGGCAGCAGAGCGAGGAATTCCTCGACTCGATCGCCGAGAACCTAAAAAAGGAGCTGGCTAACTAGCCGGCGGCCGGTGCCGCTCGGAGAGCCGGTCCGGGCCCGCGGCGCACTCGTCGATGAAGTCGGCGATGGCCGCGGTGATGCGTTCGGGCGCCTCGAACATCGGCACGTGCCCGACGCCGTCGAGCTTGGTGATCTTCGTTCCCTCGGGCAAGAAGTTGGTGAAATGGCGGCTGAACCTGCTCGGCGGCACCACCCGGTCCTTCTCGCACAGCACCAGCTGCACGGGCACCGCGGTCTGCGCCAGCTCCAGCAGCCCGGGCTGCAGCAGCGACTTGATCAGCAGCTGGAAATAGGCCGGGCAGTGCGCGGCGTCGTCGACCACGCCACGCAGTTGCTCCTCGCTGACCCCCTCCGGGGTGGCGCTCAGCGGCAGGGTCGCCAACCGGCGGCTCAGCGGCAGCCGCAGCGCGCGCGGGCCCAGCAGCCGGGCCAGTCCCAGGATCGGCATCCCGGCGATGAACTTGCTGATGACCTCGAATTTGACCGGGCTCCAGCGCGTCCAGCCGCCCGCGGCGCCGACGCCGGTGACGCTGCGCGCCCGCCCGCGGCGCTCGAGCTCGAAGGCCACCCAGCCGCCCAGCGAGTTGCCCACCAGGTGCGCGGTCTCCCAGCCGAGTTCGTCGAGCTGGCGCTCGACATGGTCGGCCAGCACCGACGAGCTCAGCAGCCAGGTACCCGCATAGGGTCCGCCGTTGTGCCCGGCCATGGTCGGGGCGAAGACCTCGTAACGGCCGGTGTCGGCGAGCCGCGGCGCCACCGGATCCCACACCGTCTGCGACATCAGGAACCCGTGCAGCAGCACGACCGGCTCTCCGGAACCATCCTCGGGGCCAAGGTGGGTCGGCGTACGAGTCGTCATATCCCGACATTAAAGGCGGTACCGCCGGTACCGCAACACGGCCTGATCGCGGGCGCGCGGCTGACCGCACACTCGGCGCCGAACGTGCGGGTGGCCGCACACTGAGCGCCCGCCGCCGCGCGTGAAAAGATCGGTGCATCATGAGCACCGCTACCGGATCCAGCCGCATTTTCTCCGGCGTGCAGCCCACGTCCGATTCGCTACACCTGGGTAACGCGTTGGGCGCCATCACCCAGTGGGTCGACCTGCAGGACGACCATGACGCGTACTTCTGCGTGGTCGACCTGCATGCCATCACCGTCGCCCAGGATCCCGAGGCGCTGCGGCGGCGGACCCTGGTCACCGCCGCCCAATACCTGGCCCTGGGCATCGACCCGGCCCGCAGCACCGTCTTCGTGCAGAGCCATGTGCCCGGCCACACCCAGCTGGCCTGGGTGCTGGGCTGCTTCACCGGCTTCGGGCAGGCGTCGCGGATGACGCAGTTCAAGGACAAGTCGCTGCGCCAGGGCGCCGACTCCACCACCGTGGGTTTATTCACCTACCCGGTGCTGCAGGCCGCCGACGTGCTGGCCTACGACACCGGCCTGGTGCCGGTGGGCGAAGACCAGCGCCAGCATCTCGAGCTGGCCCGCGACGTGGCGCAGCGGTTCAACGCCCGATTCCCGGACACGTTCGTGGTGCCGGACATGCTGATCCCCAAGGCGACCGCGAAGATCTACGACCTGTCCGACCCGACGTCGAAGATGAGCAAATCCGCGGCCACCGACGCCGGGCTGATCAACCTGCTCGACGATCCGGCGTTGTCGGCCAAGAAGATTCGTTCGGCGGTGACCGACAGCGAGCGCGAGATCCGCTTCGACACCGACGCCAAGCCCGGCGTCTCCAACCTGCTGACCATCCAGTCCGCGGTCAGCGGCATCGGCGTCGACAAGCTCGTCGAGGGCTATGCCGGAAGGGGTTACGGCGATTTAAAGAAGGACACCGCGGAGGCGGTGGTCGAGTTCGTCACCCCGATCAAGGCCCGCGTCGACGAACTGACGGCCGACTTGGCCGAATTGGAGGCCATCTTGGCGGCCGGAGCCGAACGGGCCCAGGATGTCGCCGGGAAAACGGTCCAACGGGTTTACGATCGGCTTGGGTTCCTTCCGCAACGGAGGTAAGAAGTTCCACCATGAGCGAGCCGGCCAAGGAAGGCGTTCTTGATCGGCTGCGGGCCCGGTACGGGTGGCTCGACCATGTCATCCGCGCCTACCAGCGTTTCGACGAACGCAACGGCGGGTTCTTTGCCGCCGGCCTCACCTATTACACGATTTTCGCGTTGTTTCCGTTGCTCATGGTCGGTTTCGCGGTGTTCGGATTCGTGCTGGCCCGCCGGCCCCACCTGCTGAGCACGATCGACGATCACATTCGGTCCCAGGTGTCGGGCACGCTGGGAAATCAGCTGCAGGAGTTGATGAACTCGGCGATCGACGCCCGGACTTCGGTCGGTGTCATCGGTCTGGTCACCGCGGTGTGGGCGGGCCTGGGCTGGATTTCACACCTGCGCCAAGCGCTGACCGAGATGTGGTGGGACTCGCAGGCCGAGTCGACGGGCTTCGTGCGCAGCAAGTTCTCCGATCTGCTGGCGATGGTGGGGACGTTCGCGGTGATCGTGGCCACCGTCGCGCTGACCACCATCGGCCACGCCGCACCCATGGCCACACTGCTGAAATGGCTTGGCGTACCGCAGTTTGCGGTGTTCGACTGGCTCTTCTGGGTTTTCTCGATCCTGATCGCGACGTTCGTGTCGTGGCTGCTGTTCACGTGGATGATCGCGCGCCTGCCCCGGGAAAAGGTCAGTTTCGTCGATTCGATGCGGGCCGGGCTGATCGCGGCCGTCGGCTTCGAAGTGTTCAAACAGGTGGGGTCGATCTATCTGAAGACGGTGTTGCGCAGCCCCGCGGGCGCGGCCTTCGGCCCGGTGCTGGGGTTGATGGTGTTCGCTTACATCACCGCCTATCTCGTCCTGTTCTGCACCGCGTGGGGGGCGACGGCGTCCACCGATCCGCGCGACCGCCACGTCGAGCCCCCCGCTCCGGCGATCATCGCGCCGCGGGTGCACATGGACGAGGGCCTGGGCACTCGCCAGACGCTGACCGCGATGACCCTGGGAGCCGTTGGGGCGCTGGCCCTTTCCCGAATCGCCGGGCTTGCCCGCCGTGGCCGCTAGCTGATCACCTTCAAACCCGCGATGCAGGCCACGATCCCGGCAATCAGCAACAGCTTGGTCAACGACGCCGGTTCGTCGCCGATGACCGCCGCGTAGCCCACCGTGAGCACGGCCCCGATGCCGACCCATACCGCATAGCTGGTTCCGACCGGCAGGGTGCGCATCGCGGTCGCCAGTCCGGCCATCGAAAGCGCCAGCGCGACAACGAAGACCAGCGAGGGGCCGAGCCGGGAGAAGCCGTCGGACTTGTTCAGGGCGGTCGCCCACACCGCCTCCAAGACCCCCGACGCGATCAAGACGAGCCATGCCATTGCGCACCTCCACGGCGCCGTCTTGTCGCTGGCCGGGTACGGGGCCCCTCGTCCGGTGTCAGGTGCTGACGTCTCTGATGATAACGCTCAGAGCCAGTCGCCGCGCACCATGACGGCGGTCACCCGCAAATCACGGTCGAGCACCACAAGATTGGCGTTATAGCCGGGCCGCAGGCTGCCCACGCGATCGAGCCCCAGCGCGCGCGCCGGCGTCGCCGACGTCACCTGAACCGCCGCGGCCAGCCCGGCGTCGGCGGCCACCCTGGCGAACAACTGATCCAGGGTGGCCGTGCTGCCCGCGATCGTCGACGTCCCCTGCACCCGCGCGACGCCGGAAACCACATCGATGCGCACCGCGCCGAGTCGATACGCGCCGTCGGCGCCGCCCGCTGCGGCGATCGCGTCGGTGATCACCGCGACCCGGTCCACGCCGGCCGCCTCGATGACCGCGCGCGCCACGTCCCGGTGCAGGTGCACGCCGTCGGCGATGAGCTCGACGGTCACCCGTGAATCCCGCAGCAACGCGAGCGCCGCGCCGGGCTCGCGGTGATGCAGCGGCGGCATCGCATTGAACAGATGCGTGCCGACCGTGGCGCCCAACGCGATGGCGTGCCGGGTCTGCTCGTAGCTCGCGTCGGTATGTCCCACCGCCACAACGACTCCCGCGTCCACGAAGCGCCGGATCGCGGCGTCGGCCCCGGGCAGCTCCGGCGCCAGGGTGACCATCTTGATCGCATCGCCGCCGGCGGCCAGCACCGCGTCGATCTCCGTTGGGTCCGGGTCGCGCATCTGAGCGGGGTCATGGGCCCCGCAGCGCGCCCGGCTCAGCCAGGGGCCTTCGATATGAATGCCCGCGACGGTGCCCCGCCTGGTGGCGTCGGTGAGCGCGCGCACCCCGCTGAGCAATTCCGGGGGGGCGGCGGTCACCAGGCTGGCCAACGTGGTGGTGGTGCCGTGGCGCCGGTGGAAGGCAGCGGCGTCGCCGATGCCGTCGGCGTCGGTGTAGGAGGCCCCACCGCCGCCGTGCACGTGCATGTCGATAAACCCCGGCGCCACAGCGCAATCCGGGAAGTCCCGGTCGGGCGGGCGGGGCGGCGGCCCGGGCGCGCAGGCCGCGATTTGCCCGGCGGAGGTCTCGAGCCAGCCCGGCCGGCAGATCCGCCCGTCCAGGACCATGGTTCCCGCGGCGATCAGCCCCACCGGCCGCCGTTCTCCCAGAAGTGGCGGATGTCCTCGAGCTGGCGGCCCTTGGTCTCCGGCGCATACCGATAGACGAAGGCGAAGGCGATCAACGCGAGCGCGGCGAACGCCGCGAAAGTCCCTGCGCCGCCGAATGAATGCAGCATGGTCAGGAAGACGGCGGCGATGATGGCGTTGGCCACCAGGTTGGAGGTCAGCATGGTGCTCGACCCGATGGACCGCAGCCGGGACGGGAAGCTTTCGCTGGCGTACACCCAGCCCAGGGAGCCGAAACCCATGGTGTAGCCGAAGATGAACAGCAGTACGCCCGCGAACCCGGCGACCGCGCCGCCGATCCCACGGCCGAACACGGCCATCAGCACGACGTCGGCGGCGATCATCATGGCGGTGCCGCACAACAGGATTGGCCGTCGGCCCACCCGGTCGACCAGCAGCAGCGCGGTCCCGACGGCGGCCAACCCGGCCACCTGCACCAGCGCCGGCAACCCCAGCAGCGCGAAATTGCCGGTGAAGCCCATGGCCTGAAATATCCGGGGGCTGTAATAGATGATCGCGTTGATGCCGGTGATCTGGATCAGGAAGCCGAGAACGACGACGAAGATGGTGGCCCGAAGGTAGGGCCTGCGAACCATTTCCGGCAGCATCTCGGAGAGGCGGCCGCTGCCCTCACTGACCGCGCGGCCGATATCGGCCAGCTCGTCCTCGACCCGCGCGTCGGGCTCCACCCGCAGCAGCGCCCGCCGGGCGTCGTCAACCCGGCCTTTGAGCAGGTACCACCGGGCCGTGTCCGGCATCCGAATCACCAACGGCGCCAACAGGAGTGCGGGCACGCAGGCCAGCCCCAGCATCCACCGCCAGCTGTGCGTGCCGGCCAGCAGGTAGCCGGTCAAATAACCGACGATGAGCCCGCTGACGATCGCCAGCTGGTAGGCCGTGAGCAGCGAGCCCCGCACCGCGGTCGGCGCCGATTCGGCCACGTACACCGGGACGACCACCACCGTCACACCGATGGTCAGGCCGACGAGCAGCCGCGCCGCCAGCAGCATCGGCAGCGACACCGAGAACGCGGCCAGCAGCGCGAAAGCCGCGTAGGCGAACAGGATCAGCACCACCGACCTTTTCCTGCCGATCACGTTGGCCAGCACGCCGGCGCCGAGCGCCCCGATGATCTGGCCGAACACCACCATCGTCGTCAGCAGTTCCTGCTGCCGGGTGGACAGCCCGAAGTCCTCGGTGACGAACAACTGCGCGCCCGCGATGATGGACAGGTCGTAGCCGTAGATGAGGCCCACGCTGGCGGCGGTCAGCCCGACCAGCAGGCCGCTCCGCGATCCGGTGGCCACCGGCGGTCAGCGGTGCTGGGGTCGACGGTTCATCGAGCGCGCGGCCATGATCAAGCTAAACACGATGATGGCGCCGATGACAGCGACGCCCACCCGGACCGGCATGGCATCCGCCGAACCGATGATCGCCCCCGCGGCAGCGTTGGTGGCGAGCCGGTCGGCGGCGGTGTCGCTCTTGGCCGGCGCCAGCGAGGGGTCGGGCGCGACCAGCGAGCCGACCTGAGTGCCCTGCGGGGTGGCGAATCCGTAGTCCAGCAGGTGCGCGGCCTGCTCCCACGGCGCGATCGGCTGCCGCGTCCCGTGCAGCAGCACCGCCACCAACCGCCGCCCGTCGTGGTTGGCCGCGCCCACGAACGTCTGGCCCGCGTCGTCGGTGTAGCCGGTCTTGCCGCCCAGGGCGCCGGGATACTTGTAGAGCAGCTGGTTGTCGTTCTCCAGCTCGTAGCCGGGGTGGTCGCCGTGGCCGGGGAAGTCGAAGGTCCGGGTCGCGACGATGTTGGCGAACGTGGGGTTCTGCCACGCGTAGCGATAGAACAGCCCGATGTCGTAGGCCGAGGTGCTCATGCCGGGCGCGTCCAGCCCCGACGGCGTCGCCACCCGGGTGTCCTGGCCGCCCAGCTTGGCGGCGAGCACGTTGATCTTCTCCAGCGCTTGCTGCATGCCGCCGAGCTGCATGGCCAGCGCGTGGGCGGCGTCGTTGCCGGAGTGCATCAGCAGGCCGTGCAGCAGCTGGTTGACGGTGAACACGCCGCCTTCCTGGACGCCGACCTTGGTGCCCTCGGCGGCCGCGTCGTCGGCGGTTCCGGAAACCGACTTGTTCAGGTTGAGCGTGTTGATGGCGGCCATCGCCACCAGCACCTTGATGATGCTGGCCGGGCGGTGGCGCCCGTGCGGGTCTTTGGCGGCGATGACCGCGCCGCTGTCCAGGTCCGCCACCAGCCAGGCCTCGGCGGACACGTCGCCCGGGAGCGGCGGCGTATTCGGCGCGGCGACGATGCCGCAACCGCCCAGGGCGTCACCGCCGACGGGCTTGGCGGGCACCGCCAGCGGGATCGGGGGGTCGCCGGCGGTGGGGACCTCCGACGAATCCACCGCGGCCGGGGTGTTCACCTTGTACGGGCAGTTCGTGGGTGCGGCGTTGGGCTCGGCGCCGGGTTCGGCCCTGGCGAGCGGCAAGGCAATCGTGGCCGGGGCGGCCATCAGGAAAAGCGCCGCTGCCAGGCATGATGCGGAACGTAACAGGGTCATCGTCTGTGCACATTAAGCGATCGGACGCCCGAATCCGGGGAGCCGCGCTGTGACTGATGAGACGGAAGTTACGAATTCCCCGGCGCGCGGGGCTCGCGTCGAACCCCTAGACTGACGGCTATTCCAAACGATGGGTTGTGGTCTCAGTTGCGGTCCCAGTTCCGGGGGGCCCGCGATGGCGCTGGCGCGTCGGGTCCCCGGCCGCTGAAGGATCTGCTCGCGCAGGTCGAGAAAGCAACGCAGGTTCGGCGGTCGGGGCTTGATCAGGTGTTGGCGGAACTGCAAGCGCATCGCGACACCACGACCGATCCCGACCTGCGGTCCGCGCTCGCGTGGCTGTGCAACGCGCAAACGCGGATCGCGAGCAACCCGACGCCGGCGCATTCCCGAGACGTATTGCTGGCCGCGTACGAGGTCAAGCGGGTCCTCGCTACAGCCACCGGCTAGCTCGATCACAGCGTGGTGGCTGCCACCGGACCGGGTTGATACGCGGTTCGCGCGCCATGCCCAGGACGTCAGAGTCGCGGTTGGATCTCCGTGAGCACCCCGCGAAGGATCGATTCGATGGTGTCGAATTCGGCCTGGCCGCTGATCAGCGGCGGCGCCAGCTGAATGACGGAATCGCCGCGGTCGTCGGTGCGGCAATACAACCCGGCCTCGAACAGGGACGAGCCGACCCGGGCCAGCAGCGGCCGGCGCTCGGCGTCGCTGAACGTCTGCTTGGTCGCCTTGTCCTTGACCAGCTCCACGCCGTAGAAGAAACCCTCGCCGCGCACGTCGCCGACGATCGGCAGGTCGAGGAGCTTTTCCAGGGTGGCGCGGAAGGCCGGCGCGTTGGCCCTGACGTGATCGTTGAGCCCCTCGCGCTCGAAGATATCGAGGTTGGCCAGCCCGACGGCCGCCGAAACCGGGTGGCCGCCAAAGGTATAGCCGTGCGGGAACATCGTCGCGCCGTCGTTGAACGGCTCGAACAAGCGCTCGCTGGCGATCATGGCGCCGATCGGTGAGTAGCCCGACGTCATTCCCTTGGCGCAGGTGATCATGTCCGGCACGTAGCCGAAGTCGTCACAGGCGAACATCGACCCGATGCGGCCGAACGCGCAGATCACCTCGTCGGAAACCAGCAGCACGTCGTATTCGTCGCAGATCTCGCGCACCCGCTCGAAATAGCCTGGGGGAGGCGGGATGCTGCCGCCGGCGTTCTGCACTGGCTCCAGAAAAACCGCCGCCACGGTGTCGGGGCCCTCGAAGTCGATCGCCTCGGCGATGCGGTCCGCGGCCCACCGCCCGAAGGTCTTCGGGTCGGTGTCGAAAGGTTCCGGCGCCCGATAGAAGTTGGTGTTGGGCACCCGGAAGCCGCCCGGCGTTACCGGCTCGAACGGCGCCTTGTAGCGGGGCAGTCCGGTGATCGCCAGGGCGCCCTGGGTGGTGCCGTGGTAGGCGACCGATCGCGAAATCACCTTGTGCTTACCGGGTTTGCCGGTGAGCTTGAAGTACTGCTTGGCCAGTTTCCACGCGGTCTCGACGGCCTCGGTGCCGCCGGTGGTGAAGAACACCCGGTTCAGATCGCCCGGCGTGTAGCCCGCGAGACGCTCGGCGAGCTCGATCGCCGTGGGGGTGGCATACCCCCACAGCGGGAAGAACGCCAGAGTCTCGGCCTGCCGCGCCGCGACCTCGGCGAGCTCGGTGCGGCCGTGGCCGACCTGCACGGTGAACAGCCCGGACAGGCCGTCGAGGTAGCTCTTGCCGCGGTCGTCGAAGATGGTGACGCCCTCGCCGCGGGTGATGATCGGCGGCGTGACTCCCGGGCCGTGCCGGGAGAAGTGCAGCCACAGGTTGTCGGTCATTGCTGGTGAGCGTAGCGCGCGCTTCGGGCTAGGCTCTGCGATATGGCCTCAGCGCAACAGGTCAGCGAATTCGAGTCGTTGCGACCGCATCTCATGTCGGTCGCCTACCGGCTGACCGGTACCGTCGCCGACGCCGAGGACATCGTCCAGGATGCCTGGCTGCGCTGGAACCGGCAGAACCCCGAAAAGGGAACAGAGATCACCGACCTGCGGGCGTGGTTGACGACGGTGGTGAGCAGGCTGGGCCTGGACAGGCTGCGCTCGGCCGCGCACCGTCGCGAGACCTACACCGGGAACTGGCTGCCCGAGCCGGTCGTCACCGGTTTCGGCCCCCCTGCTTCCGAAGCCGATCCGCTGTCCGCGGTGGTGGCCGGAGAAGACGCCCGGTTCGTGGCGATGGTGGTGCTGGAGCGGCTCTCACCGGATCAGCGGGTCGCGTTCGTCTTGCACGACGGGTTCGACGTGCCGTTCGCGGACGTGGCCGTGGCCCTGGGCACCAGCGAGGCCGCCGCCCGGCAGCTGGCCTCCCGGGCGCGTAAGGCCGTCGCGGCCGAGCCGCCGCCCGAACCCGACCCGTCGCACAACGAGGTGGTGGGAAAGTTGTTGGCCGCCATGGCCACCGGCGATCTGGAGGCCGTGGTCTCCTTGCTGCACCCGGACGTCGTCTTCACCGGCGATTCGAATGGCAAGGCGCCCACGGCGGTTCAGGTCATCCACGGCCCGGACAAGGTGGTCCGGTTCATGCTCGGCCTGGCAAACCGCTATGGGCCCGCCTTCTACACGTCCTATCAACCGGGACTGGTCAACGGCGAGCTGGGCATCTACACCGCCGGCTTCCCCGCCGCCGAGGGCTACCGCGAGATGTGCCCGCGGATCATGGCGATGACGGTGCGCGACGGAAAGGTCTGCGCCCTCTGGGATGTCGCCAACCCGGACAAGTTCACCGGGTCTCCGCTGCGGCGAGAGCGGCCTTAAGTCCGTCGAGTCAGGCGCAGATTGGAGAGAGCACATGGCCGGCAGTGTCGCCGAGACGATGGGCAAATTGATGTTCCGCGGTATGGACAAGATCCGCCACCGCAGCGCCTTCGACGTCGGCGCTGCGACTCCACGAGGCAAGGACTTCACCGGTTTCGACCAAACGCGGCAAATCTTGCTGGTGACGTTCAAGCGTTCCGGCGAGGCGATGCCGAGCCCCATCAATCACGGTGTCGCCGACGGAAAGATCTACGTGCGAACGGATGCCTCCACCGGAAAGGTGAAGCGGATCAACAACAATCCGCGTGTCGTTGTGGTGCCGAGCGGTCTCCGCGGCAAGCCCAAGGGGCAAGCGGTGGCCGGGATAGCCAGGATTTTGCCCGAGTCCGAACATGCCCACGCGTACAAGGTCATTGCGGCAAACTGGAGCCTGCCGATGAAATTGTTCGAGCGCAGTCTGGACAAGGGCAGCGCGGCGTTCGGTATCCCGACCACCTACATCGAGATCGAACCCGCCCAAGAGGGTTAATCAGGCCACGCCCTGGTTTGCTAGCCCACGGGCGACGACCCGCTGCGCCCGGCTACGCCGCGCTTGCGATCGTCGCTAGCCCACGGGATCCGGCACGCGTCACCGGAATTGAAACCCTGCTCGGTGATGCCCAGCGCGGAATTCACCCGCGCCCGCTTGTTCTCCAACCCGATCTGGTAGGTCAGTTCGAACACCCCGGCGTCGCCGAAGCGGGCCCGCAGATCGTCGACCTGCTCGTCGGTGACGGTGTGCGGGTCGCTGGTCATCGCGTCGGCATACGCGATGGCGGCGCGCTCGTCGTCGTTGAAGGCCGGCGAGGTGGCGTAGTCGTCGATCTCCTTGAGCCGCTCCACGTCCAGGCCGTCCAGACGCTGCAGCATCGATCCGAAGTCGACGCACCACGAGCAGCCGATCTGCCGCGCGGTCCACAGCACCGCCAGCTCACGCACGCTGGCCGGCAGCGTTTTCGACGCCCGCTCGACCATCGTCTCGTGTATGGCGCTGGCGATCATCAGCTTGCGGTGGTGGGCGGCCACGGCGAACGGTTCGGGAACTTGGCCGTAGCGCCGCCTGGCGACGCGGTACATCGCCCGGATCAGCAATCCGGCGCGCTTGGGGGGCAGGGGCTCGATGCGGGTTTTCTGTGTCATACCCGTCAGACGAGACAGCCCGGCGATGTGTGACGAGCAGACGCGGAATCGCATGTTCGGGGGCCGAACCGTGCGATTCTGCGTCTGGTGGCCGATCAGCGCGAGAACATGATCGCGCGCTTGACCTCTTGGATCGCCTTGGTGATCTGGATGCCGCGCGGGCAGGCCTCGGTGCAGTTGAACGTGGTGCGGCACCGCCACACGCCGTCGACCTCGTTGAGAATGTCCAGGCGCTCGGCGGCGGCCTCGTCGCGGCTGTCGAAGATGAAACGGTGCGCGTTGACGATCGCCGCCGGGCCGTAGTAGCTGCCCTCGTGCCAGAAGATCGGGCAGCTGGTGGTGCACGCCGCGCACAGGATGCACTTGGTGGTGTCGTCGTAGCGGGCGCGGTCGGCCGGGCTCTGAATGCGTTCGCGCGTCGGCGGGTTGCCGGTGGTGATCAGGTACGGCTTGACCGCGCGGTAGGCGTCGAAGAACGGCTCCATGTCGACCACCAGGTCCTTTTCGACCGGCAGCCCGCGGATCGGCTCGACCGTGATGGTCAGCGACTTGCCCGCCTTCTTCGGAAGCAGGTCGCGCATCAGCACCTTGCACGCCAGCCGGTTGACGCCGTTGATCCGCATGGCGTCCGAGCCGCACACACCGTGCGCGCAGGACCGGCGGAAGGTCAGCGTCCCGTCCAGGTAGCTCTTGATGTAGATCAGCAGGTTCAGCATCCGGTCGCTGGGCAGGCAGGGCACCCGAAAGCTTTGCCAGCCACCGGTTTCCGCGTAGGCATCGGGCTGATCGGGGTTGAACCGGGCGATCTTGACGGTCACCATCACCGCCTCGTCGGGAACCGGCGGCAGGGGCGGTTCCAGGCTCTCCACCTGCGGCTCTGCAACGTCCGTCATCAGTACTTCCGCTCCTTGGGTTCGTAGCGCGTCTGCACCACGGGTTTGAAGTCCAGCGCGATGTCGCTCAGCAGATCGCTGCCCTGCTTGTAGGCCATGGTGTGGCGCATGTAGTTGACGTCGTCACGATTGGGGTAGTCCTCGCGGGCGTGCCCGCCGCGAGACTCCTTGCGGTTCAGCGCGCCGACCACGGTGACCTCGGCCAGCTCCAGCAAAAAGCCCAGCTCGATGGCCTCCAGTAGATCGCTGTTGAATCGTTTCCCCTTGTCGTGCACGGTGATTCGGGAATACCGCTCCTTCAACGCGTGGATGTCGGTCAGCGCCTGCTTGAGCGTTTCCTCGGTGCGGAACACCGCGGCGTTGTTGTCCATCGACTGCTGCAACGCGTTGCGGATGTCGGCGACGCGCTCGTTGCCGTGCTCGCTCAGGATGTCGCCCACCCAGCTGACGACCATGGCCGCCGGCTCCGGCGGCATGTCGACGAAGTCGTGCCCCCGTGCGTAATTGGCGGCGGCGATGCCGGCCCGGCGGCCAAACACGTTGATGTCCAGCAGCGAGTTGGTGCCCAGCCGGTTGGCGCCGTGTACCGACACGCACGCGCACTCGCCCGCCGCGTACAGCCCCGGGACTGTGGAGGTGTTGTCCCGCAACACCTGTCCGGTGACGGTGGTGGGGATGCCGCCCATCACGTAGTGACACGTCGGGTACACCGGGACCAGCTCGTGCACCGGGTCCACACCCAGATAGGTGCGGGCGAACTCGGTGATGTCGGGCAGCTTCGCCGCGAGCACATCCTCACCGAGGTGGCGGACGTCGATGTAGACGTAGTCCTTGTGCGGGCCGGCGCCGCGGCCCTCCAGGACCTCCAAAACCATTGAGCGGGCGACGATGTCGCGCGGTGCCAGGTCGACGATCGTCGGGGCGTAGCGTTCCATGAACCGCTCACCCTCGCCGTTGAGCAGCCGGCCACCCTCGCCGCGCACGGCCTCGGAGATCAGGATGCCCAAACCGGCCAATCCGGTCGGATGGAACTGGTGAAACTCCATGTCCTCCAACGGAAGCCCCTTGCGGAAGACGATGCCGATGCCGTCACCGGTCAGGGTGTGCGCGTTGGAGGTGGTCTTGTACATCCGGCCCGACCCGCCGGTCGCGAGGACGATCGCCTTGGCGTGGAAGACGTGGATCTCGCCGGTGGCAAGCTCGTAGGCGACCACACCGGTGGCCACCGGCCCGCTCGGCGTTTGGGTGAGCACCAGGTCCAGCGCGTAGAACTCGTTGAAGAACTGCACGTCGTGGCGGACGCAGTTCTGATACAGCGTCTGCAGGATCATGTGGCCGGTGCGGTCGGCGGCGTAACAGGACCGGCGCACCGGGGCCTTGCCGTGGTCGCGGGTGTGCCCGCCGAAGCGCCGCTGGTCGATGCGGCCCTCGGGGGTGCGGTTGAACGGCATCCCCATCTTTTCCAGGTCGAGCACCGCGTCGATGGCTTCCTTGCACATGATCTCCACCGCGTCCTGGTCGGCCAGGTAGTCGCCGCCCTTGACGGTGTCGAAGGTGTGCCATTCCCAGTTGTCCTCTTCGACGTTGGCCAGCGCCGCGCACATGCCGCCCTGGGCGGCGCCGGTGTGGCTGCGGGTCGGGTAGAGCTTGGTCAGCACCGCGGTGCGCACCCGCGGACCCGCCTCGACCGCGGCGCGCATGCCCGCACCCCCCGCACCGACGATCACCACGTCGTATCGGTGTTGCTGGATCATCGGTCAGCCTCCGATATTCGGGTCGAATGTCAGCAGCACGTAGGTGCCCAGCACCAGCGTGAACCCCATCGACAGCAACAGCAGGCTGTTGAGCCAGAACCGGGTGCTGTCCTTGCGGCTGTAGTCGTCGATGATGGTGCGCAGGCCGTTGCCGCCGTGCAGCTGCGCCAGCCACAGCAGCGCCAGGTCCCAGAACTGCCAGAACGGCGACGCCCAGCGCTGCGCCACGTAGTTGAAGTCGATGCGGTACACGCCGTTGTCCCACATCAGCATGATGAACAGGTGGCCGATCGCCAGCACGAACAGCGCGATGCCCGAGAACCGCATGAACAGCCAGGCGAACTTCTCGAAGTTGGGGATGCCGGCCCGGCGCCGCGGCGAGCGGGGATTGTCCAAGCTGGCGGGTCGGTCGTAGAAGCGCTGTTTGACGGGCGCGGTCTGGCCGCGCGTCAGCTGAAGGTCGGGGCTGCTCATCGGAAGTGCTCCATCATGTGGATGACGGTCACGACGCCGGCCGGGACCATCAGCAGCAGGAACACGACGCCGACGATCCAGAACATCAGCCGCTGGTAACGCGGCCCCTCGGACCAGAAGTCGATCAGGATCACCCGGATGCCGTTCAGGCCGTGGAAGAGCACGGCGGCGATCAGGCCGTATTCCATCAGGCCGACGATCGGCATCTGATAGTCGTGGATCACCGCGTTGTAGGTCTGCGGGCTCACCCGCAGCATCGCGGCGTCCAGGACGTGCACGAACAGGAAAAAGAAGATCGTCGCGCCGCTGATGCGATGCAAAACCCACGACCACATGCCGGGATCGCCCCGGTACAGGGTCCGCGGCGGCCTGCGTTTGCGCGAGGTAGCCGGTACGGGCGCCGCCGGATCCGCGGTTGTCGGTTGTGTAGTCACCCCAGTCCTCACCAGCCTTCTTGCGACTTTCATGCGACCCTCTTGCGGCATAGCGCGACAGTCACGCCGGGCACTTGAGCTTAGCTCGCACACGGTGTGGGTTGCGCCAATGTCCGTCAAGCGAAATGCCGTTTTGCGGCTAGGGTGACTGTCGGAAACGGCCATGGATGAGCGGGGTTGCGCGATGCCGGAGATCGACTGGAATACGCTGCGGGACAAGGCGATCCAGGTATCCGCGGGGGCCTACGCACCGTACTCGCGGTTCCGGGTCGGTGCGGCCGCGCTGGTCGACGATCACCGGGTGGTCACCGGGTGCAATGTGGAGAACATCTCATATGGCCTTGGTCTCTGTGCCGAGTGCGCCGTGGTGTGCGCCCTGCATTCGACCGGCGGCGGCCGGCTGGTCGCGCTGGCGTGCGTGGATCAGCGGGGATCGGCGCTCATGCCGTGTGGGAGATGCCGCCAGGTGCTGCTGGAACACGGGGGCCCCGAGTTGCTGATCGACCATCCGGGCGGACCGCGCCGCCTAGGCGACCTGCTGCCCGACGCCTTCGGCCCTGACGACCTGGCCGCGGGGCGCGGCTGATGCCGCCCGCCTTCGACGCGCCCACGGTGATCAGGACCAAGCGCGACGGCGGCCGGTTGTCCGACACCGCCATCGACTGGGTCGTCGACGCCTACACCGCCGGCCGGGTGGCCGAGGAACAGATGGCGGCCCTGCTGATGGCGATCCTGTTGCGGGGCATGGATCGCGGCGAGACGGCCCGGTGGACGTCGGCGATGCTGGCCTCGGGTGAGCGGCTCGACTTCAGCGACCTCGGCGTGCCCACTGTCGACAAGCACTCGACCGGCGGGGTGGGGGACAAGATCACCCTGCCCCTGGTGCCCGTCGTCGCCGCGTGCGGCGCGGCGGTGCCGCAGGCGTCGGGCCGCGGCCTCGGCCACACCGGCGGCACCCTGGACAAGCTGGAATCCATCGCCGGGTTCACCGCCGCGCTGTCCAACCGGCAGGTGCGCGACCAACTGCGCGTCGTCGGCGCGGCCATCTTCGCCGCCGGTGACCTCGCCCCGGCCGACGCCAAGCTGTACGCGCTGCGCGACATCACCGCCACCGTCGAGTCGCTGCCGCTGATCGCCAGCTCGGTGATGAGCAAGAAGCTGGCCGAGGGCGCCGGCGCGCTGGTGCTCGACGTGAAGGTCGGTTCGGGGGCGTTCACCGACTCGGAGGCGCAGTCCCGCGAGCTGGCGCGCACCATGGTCGAGCTGGGCGCCGCGCACGGGGTGCCCACCCGCGCGCTGCTGACGGACATGAACCGCCCGCTGGGCGCGACCGTCGGCAACGCCCTCGAGGTCGCCGAGGCGCTCGAGGTGCTGGCCGGGGGCGGCCCGCCCGACGTGGTCGAGCTGACGGTGCGGCTGGCCTGCGAGATGCTCGAGCTGGCCGGGATCGACGGCCGCGATCCCGCCGAGACGCTGCGCGACGGCACCGCGATGGACCGGTTTCGCCGGCTCATCGCCGCCCAGGGCGGTGATTTGTCGGTGCCGCTGCCGGTCGGTCGGCATGCCGAGACCGTGACCGCCGCCCGGGGCGGCACAATGGGTGATATCGACGCGATGGCAGTGGGGCTGGCGGCTTGGCGGCTCGGTGCGGGCAGATCCCGTCCGGGCGAGCACGTGCAGTTGGGCGCCGGGATCCGGGTGCACCGCCGCCCCGGCGAACCGGTCACGGCCGGCGAGCCGCTGTTCACCCTCTACACCGACACCCCGGAGCGCTTCGGCGCGGCGCTCGCCGAGCTGGACGGCGGCTTCAGCGTCGGCGACACGGCCCCGGCTCCCCGGCCGCTGATCATCGATCGGGTTGTCGCATGACCGCGCCGCTGGGCCTGGAGCAGATCCGCAAGGCACCCAAGGCCCTGCTGCACGATCACCTCGACGGCGGGCTGCGCCCGTCGACCGTGCTCGAGATCGCCGGGCAGATCGGCTACGACGAGCTGCCCGCCACCGATGTCGACGAGCTGGCGACGTGGTTTCGCACGCGTTCGCACAGCGGCTCGCTGGAGCGCTATCTGGAGCCGTTCTCACACACCGTCGCGGTGATGCAGACACCCGAGGCGCTGCATCGCGTCGCCTACGAATGCGTCGAAGACCTGGCCGCCGACTCGGTGGTCTACGCCGAGGTCCGGTTCGCGCCCGAGCTGCACATCGACCGCGGGATGTCCTTCGACGCGATCGTCGACGCCGTGCTGGCCGGATTCGCCGACGGCGAGAAGGCCTGTGCCGGCGCCGGCCGTCCGATCGTGGTGCGCCTGCTGGTCACCGCCATGCGGCACGCGGCGGTGTCCCGCGAGATCGCCGAGCTGGCAATCCGGTTCCGGGACAAGGGCGTTGTCGGCTTCGACATCGCCGGCGCCGAGGCCGGCAACCCGCCGACGCGCCACCTGGATGCCTTCGAGTACATGCGAGACCACAACGCGCGCTTCACCATTCACGCCGGCGAGGCCTTCGGACTGCCGTCCATCCACGAGGCGATCGCGTTCTGCGGCGCCGACCGGCTGGGCCACGGGGTGCGGATCGTCGACGACATCGACGTGCTGCCCGACGGGCAGGTCCGGTTGGGTCAGCAGGCGGCGATCCTGCGGGACAAGCGAATTCCGCTGGAACTGTGTCCGAGCTCGAACGTGCAGACTGGCGCCGTCAAGAGCATCGCCGAGCATCCGTTCGATCTGCTGGCCCGCGCCCGGTTCCGGGTGACCGTCAACACCGACAACCGGTTGATGAGCGACACCTTCATGAGTCGGGAGATGCTGCGCCTCGTGGAGGCGTTCGGCTACGGCTGGAGCGACCTCGAGCGGTTCACCATCAACGCGATGAAGTCCGCGTTCATCCCGTTCGACGAGCGGCTGGCGATCATCGACGAGGTGATCAAGCCGCGGTACGCGGTGTTGATCGGCTGAGCCGCCGGCGCGGCGTTCTCAGATGTGCCCGGGCATCCCCATCGACGGGTCGGCCGCCGGCGCCATCGGCGGTGGCTCCACCATCGGCGGCGGGGCCATGGGCGGCGGTTCTATCGGCGCCGCGGCCATGGGCTCCGGGGGCGGCGGGGCGATGGGCGGCGCCGGGGGCGGCGGGGCGTACGGGCCGCCCGCGCACACCGGGTCGCTGGGCATGCTGATGCAGCTCAAGTCCGCGGGGCCGGTGGGAGCGCCGCCCATGGCGTAGGGGCCGCCCTGGCACTGCGCCAGCCCCGGCATCCCCGCACACCGGGGGTCCGACGGATTGGTGGGAAAGCCGGGATCGGGATCGTCGAGCGGCGCGGCGGGCGTGCGCGCGAAGCCGGGCGCCGCGTTCGCCGGGATGGTCGCGCCCGTCGCGGCCGTTCCCATAACCGCCACGGCCACAAGCGTTTTCGTCATTGCGCCGCGAAACCTCGAAGCCGTCAACCAGGTCATCGTTCCCCCCGATATTTGCGGACCCGGGACGGTCCCCGAGTTGTTCGATCAGTCTGCTCCACCGCGGCCAAATCCGGTAGCCCATAAGGGATCCGGCTCGACGGACAGGCCGATGGCACGCACGGTGCCGGCCAGGTGGGTCTGGACCGCCCGCGCCGCTCGGGCCAGATCGCCGTCGCGCAGGGCTTCGGCGATACCCCGGTGTTCTTGCAGGATCGTGGCCACCCGATCGGGGTCGCGCAGCGTCGATTCGCCGATCATCCGCATCTGGCGGTCGCGCAGGGACGCGTAGAAGCCGGAGACGATGGCGTTGCCCGACTCCTGCAGCGTGATGGCGTGGAAGGCGCGGTCGGCCTCCACAAACTCCCGCCAGTCCGCGGCGGCGGCCGCGTCGCGTTGCCGGGCGAGCTCGCCGGACAGGCGCCCGAACATGGAGGCGCACGCGGCGGCGCCGCGCCCGATCACCTTGGCGGCGGCGAACCGCTCCAGCACCAGCCGCGCCTCCATCACGGCGCGCACCTCGTCGGGCGACACCGGAACCACCAGGGCCCCCCGCTGGGGATACAGGCGCAGCAACCCCTCGGCCTCCAGCCGCAAAAAGGCCTCGCGCACGGGGGTGCGCGACATTCCCAGCGCGGTGGCCACGTCGCCCTCGCTGATCAGCTCGCCGCCGGGGTACTCGCCGGTGAGCACCCGCGTCTTGACGTAGTCCAGCGCGCGGTCCTTGGCCGTCCCCGTCCGCTTGTTCCTTGCTGCCACGCCGTCGCCCCTTTGGTAGCTAAGTCGTGTCTCAACCGTCCGCATGACCGTACACCCAAGGCGTCTACCTGCTGTGTTTGACGCTTAGATACAAGATAAATACTATTCCGATACCAGACGTAGTTGAGCACCAAGGGAGACGGACATGCAACAGCTGGCGACGCCCAACCTGGACCCGACGGTGCCCGCGCCGATGGTCAACGTCGCCGAGTACGGGTTCGAAGGCCGGTTCGAAAAGTGGGCCGAGCAGGCCGAATACTTCGAGTACTCCCGGGCCGCCAACCCGATCGGCTCGGGGTTGACCCCGCGGGTGCCGATCAGGCGCTTCGGTCCCGAGCTCTACCTCGACGCGCCGACCGGCGTGATCCCGCTGGACCTGTCCGCCGAGCTGGGCGGCCCGGCCGGCGCGGCGACCAGCCCCGCGCTGCTGGCCAACTTCGTGCGCATCCGCGCGAACGAACAGATCGACACCCACCCCAACGCCACCTCGCAGCTGTATTACGTGCTCTACGGGCGGGGCTTCGCGGCGGTCAACGGCCGCCTGATCGAGTGGGAGAAGGGCGACTTCGTGACGCTGCCCGCCGGCGCGCGCTCGGTGTTCTACGCCGGCACCGACACGGCCATCTACTGGGTGCACGACGAGCCCCTGATGCGCTACCTCGGCGCCGACGCGACCCGGCCCCGGTTCCGCGCGACCAAGTTCCGCCGCGCCGACGCCGTGGCCAAGCTGACCGAGATCGCGTCGCGCCCCGGCGCCAACGAGAAGAGCCGCGTCAGCGTCCTACTGGCCAACGCCGAGCAGGAGCAGACCCTGACCATCACGCACGTGTTGTGGGCCATGTTCGGCGTGCTTCCGCCCCACCAGGTGCAGCGCCCGCACCGGCACCAGTCGGTCGCGCTGGACCTCATCCTGGATGCGCCCCCGGCCGGCTGCTACACGATGCTGGGCACGCGTCTCGACGAGCGCGGCGACATCGTCGATCCCATCCGGGTGGACTGGCAGGCCGGCTGCGCCTTCACCACCCCGCCCGGCATGTGGCACGCCCACTACAACGAGACCGACGAGCCCGCCCACCTGATCCCCGTCCAGGACGCCGGGCTGCAGACCCACCTGCGCAGCCTCGACATCAAGTTCACCCAGCGCCGCGATCTCGCCGCAGGGTGAGCCGGGGCGCGATGCGGCGCCCAGATTTCACGCATAGTGTGGCTCGACATGAAGGTGCCGCTGCTGGGCCCGGTGTCGCTGACTGGATTCCAGAACCCCTGGTTCTTCCTGGCGCTGCTGGCGGTGCTGCTGGTGATCGGCCTCTACGTCGTGCAGCAATTCGCGCGCCGTCGCCGGGTGCTGCGGTTCGCCAACATGGAGGTCCTCGAGCGCGTCGCCCCGCCGCACCCGAGCCGGTGGCGGCACCTGCCGACCATCCTGCTGGCCGCGTCGCTGGTCCTGCTGACCACGGCGATGGCCGGGCCGACGTCTGACGTCCGGATCCCGCTCAACCGCGCGGTCGTGATGCTCGTCATCGACGTCTCGGAATCGATGGCCTCCAACGACGTTCCGCCCAACCGCCTGGCCGCGGCGAAGGAGGCCGGCAAGCAGTTCGCCGATCAGCTGACGCCCGCGATCAACCTGGGGCTGGTGGAATTCGCGGCGAACGCCACGCTGCTGGTCCCCCCGACGACCAACCGCGGCGCGGTGAAGTCGGGCATCGACAGCCTGCAGCCGGCCCCGAAAACCGCTACGGGAGAAGGCATTTTCACCGCGTTGCAGGCGATCGCGACGGTCGGTTCGGTGATGGGCGGTGGCGAAGGCCCGCCGCCGGCGCGGATCGTGCTGGAGTCCGACGGCGCCGAGAACGTGCCGCTGGACCCCAACGCCCCGCAGGGGGCGTTCACCGCGGCCCGGGCCGCCAAGGGCCAAGGCGTGCAGATATCGACGATCTCGTTCGGCACCCCGTACGGCACCGTCGATTACGAGGGCGCCACCATTCCCGTTCCGGTGGACGATCAGACCCTGCAGAAGATCTGCGAGATCACCGACGGTCAGGCGTTCCACGCCGACAGCCTGGACTCGCTGAGGAACGTGTACACGACGCTGCAGCGCCAAATCGGCTACGAAACCGTCAAGGGCGACGCGAGCCTGGCGTGGATGCTGCTCGGCGCCGTCGTGATGGCCGGCGCCGTGTTGGCCGGCCTGCTGCTGAACCGCAGGCTGCCCGCCTGACACCCCGGGCGGGCGCTAGGTGGGCAGGCGCCGGTTGATCAGCAGCGCCAGCCCCGTCGCGATGAGGGCCGTCAGCACCCCGAGGCGCAGCCAGCCTGAGCTGCCCGGCCCCGGCACCGTGCGGTAGCCGATCTCGTTCTCGATCGCGTTGTAGCTCTTGTTGAGCTCGCCGATGTTGGTGGCGGTGTAGGGCTGCCCGCCCGAAAGCCGGGCGATCGTCTTCATCTGGTCGGTCGACACCGGGACCGCGACGCGCTGCCCGTCCATCTCGATCTCGCCGCCCTTGGTGCCGAATGAGATCGTCGAGATGGGCACGCCCTCGTCCTTGGCCAGGCGCGCCGCGGTGTAGACGCCGTCGTGCGGATCGCTGGGGTTGGAAGGCTTGTTCTCGCGGCCGTCGGAGAGCAGCACGATACGGGCCGGCGGCGGATTGTCGCCGCCGGTGACCGCCGTGGCGCCGATCGCGTGCAGGGCGGTGAAGATGGCTTGGCCGGTGGCCGTGCTGTCGGCGAAGTCCAGCTTCTTCAGCGCGTCGATGGTCGCCTGGTGCTGCGGGGTGGGCGGCACCAGCAAATAGGGTGTGCCGGCGAAGCCGACCAGCCCGAGGTTGATGCCCGGCGTCAGCTGGCTGGCGAACTGGCTGGCCGCCTGTTCGGCTGCCTTGAGCCGGTTGGGTTCGACGTCGGTCGCCCGCATGGACTGCGACATGTCGATGACGAGCATGATGACGGCGCGGTTGCGCGGGATGCGCATGTCGTGGGTGGGGGTGGCCAGCGCGATGGTCAACAACGCCAGGCAGAGCAGCGACGCGGCGATCGGCAGGTGCCGCCACGGCGACTGCGCCACGGGGGCGTCGGTGTAGCGGTGCAGCCGTCGGTTGCGACGAGCCTGGACCATGACGTAGATGGCCAGCAGGGCCAGGGGCACCAAACCGAACAGCAACATGCCCGGGCGTTGGAACCCGTAGAGCGGCAGCGGGCCGATTCCGGGAAGCGACACGTCACTCAACCTTCCCGTCTCCTGATGCTGCCGCCAGTAAAGAGGAGACTCGGGGACCCGTCAAACGTTCGGTAGCTCGCGGCTATTCGCGACGGAGCCGGCCCTCGACGAACTGCTCCAGCTTCTCCCACTCCCGCACCGCCGCGGCGTAGGGCGGCGACGGCTTGGTGACCGAGCCGGGCTCGAGCACGGCGGCCACCAATTTGCCCAGCGGCCGGGTGGTTTCGAGCGCCTTGTCCACCGCGGGATCCTCGGAGTAGTCGCCGATGTCGCGGAGCACCTCGACGGCCAGTTCCAGTTGCTCGCGGTCCACGGCGTCCGGCCCGTCGGCGAGGTCGTCGGCCAGACCGCTGAGCACATAGATGTTGTCGTCGGTGACCTCGACCGCCAGCGAGCCGTCGGTGGCGGCGGTGCGGATGTCGTCGTAGGTGCTCAGGTCCGACAGGTCGTGGTCGTGCTCGTCGGCCAGGTAGCGGGCCAGCGCGCGCTCGGACGGGAACACGCTGATGCGCCCGTTGCGGCCCAGGAAGATCGGCTCGTCGTCGAGGTAGCAGCGCAGCGTGAAGAAGGTGCCCGAGCTCGTCATGATCCGGATCGGATCGATGCCCACCTGCAGCCAGAAGTCCTTGTCGCCGCCCAGCACCGCGGTGTCGCCGGCCGCCCGATCGTCGGTGTCGTCGTCCTCGGCGTCGGCGTCTTCTTCCGCGGTGTCGTCGTCGGCCTCGTCGGCGGCGGATTCCTCGAGGGCGTTCTCCTCGACGGCGTCTTCGGTTTCGTCCTCTTCCCGCTCCTCGGCCAGTTCGTCGGCGGCCTTGGCCGACAGCGCGTCGTCGACCTCGGGGGTGGTGGCGATGTCGTCGATCGCGCCCAGCACGTCGTCCCAGCTGCGCCCGATGACCTCGGCGATCGCATGCCAGCGTTTGGCGCCGGCCTTGCCGGTGAAGTACTCGAGCCCGCCCGACACGGTGCCCAGGCTGGGGTTGCCGTTGAAGAACTTCGACACCGCCGCCAACTCGCACACCGATCCGATGGACGACACGATGGCCAGCGTGCCCGCCAGCGCGGCCACCGATTCCTCGGTGGGCTTCTCCGCGACCAACTCCTCGACGGCGACCAGATCGAACTGCTTGTCCTCGGCGGGCTCGAAGTCATGCGCGTGCGCCGACGTCAGGTCCTTCCACGCCGGGTGGTCGGTCAGGTCGTTGTCGGTGTCGGACCGCACGAACGCCACCAGGTCGGCGACGGAGGAGAAGACGAACAGGTCTTCGTCCTTGCCCAGGAACGCCTCCCACTCGTCGCCGGAGTCACGCCAGCGGGGCGCCCACACGGTGTAGCGATCACCGGCGGACAAGCTCAGGCGAATGGGCACGAGGTCAGCAGCCATGCGGCACAGAATAGCGACGGCCGGCGAAGCCGCCGCCATCAGCACAGGCGATCGCGAGCGCGGCGGAGCCGGGTGAAGCGGGTCGCCGCCATCAGCACGGCGGGTTAGCCCCAGATGTCGGTGATGGGCGGCGCGCTGGCGGCATATCCCGTCTTGGGTAGCCCGTACATCTGCTCCACCGTGGAAAGCACGTTGTAGTGGTTGATCTGCTCGCCGTAGTTCCCGGGGCGGACGTGGGCGCCGTAGAACACCGTGGGGATCTGGTTGCGGCTGCCGTTATCGTCCTCGTCGAACGTCACGATCAGCAGGCTGTTGTTGGCCACCGCCCAGTTGGCGTAACCGGACAGCTGGCGGTTGAGCCAGGTGTCGGCCTGCGCGATCGAGCCGTCGTGCATGTTGTTGTCGTTGTTGGGGATGACGAACGACACGGTCGGCAGGCTGGCGTAGTTGCCCATCGGGAACGCGGAGAACGGCAGCGAGTTCGCCGCCGGCACGTTGGTGAAGTTGGCCCACGGGACGTGCTTGCGCGCGTACTTGCCCGCGGTGCACACGGGCGAGCCGACCGCGGGCAGGCCTTCGGCGAAGCCGACGAAGGTGTGGCCCGCGGCCAGCAATTCGGATCCGAGGTTGGGTGCCGCGCCGGCGTTGATCGGGCACAGGTCCTTGGTCACCCCGAAGGTGTTGCCGGCGAACAGCGCCAGGTAATTCGGTTCGCTGGGGTGTGTTTCGGCGTACGACTGCGTCATGTTCGCGCCGTTGGCGGCCAGGGAGGTGATGAAGGGCGCCGACTTGTTGCCGATGATGCCGTTCTCGGAACGGTTTTCCTCCACCACGATCACGATGTGCGCCGGCTGCGGAATGGCCGCTGCCGCAAGGCCTATGCGCGGGGTCAGCGGGC
The DNA here is from genome assembly GCF_020217485.1 of Mycobacterium sp. WUMAC-067. Taxonomy (GTDB): domain Bacteria; phylum Actinomycetota; class Actinomycetes; order Mycobacteriales; family Mycobacteriaceae; genus Mycobacterium. The sequence continues at coordinate 61,068 of NZ_JAEKMI010000017.1, forward strand.
TTGCCGCCAGTCCCACCGATGCCACCGCGCCGAGCGTCAGCAGGAGGCGATGCGCCCTGCCGAGCAGCCTTCTCGGACTTCGATTTTCGCGTGACACCCGGGGAGTATACGAACGCGCGTACGCCCTGGCCGGGACGAGCGCAAGCGTGTCAGAAGGGCTTTGCCCGATCGTTATATACCCTTCATGGGATGGACGTGTGCGTGCTCGACCACCCGCTGGCCGCGGCCCGGCTGACCGTGCTGCGCGACGAACGCACCGACAACGCCGGGTTTCGAGCCGCGCTGCGCGAACTCACGCTGATGCTGGTCTACGAAGCCAGCCGGGAGGCACCGCGCAAGTCGATCAGGATCCGCACGCCGGTGGCCGCGACGACCGGGACACGACTGGTCAACGCGCCGCTGCTGGTTCCGGTGCTGCGCGCCGGGTTGGGCATGGTCGAGGCCGCCCAGGCCGCGATACCCGAGGCGGAGGTGGGCTTGGTCGGCGTCGCCCGCGACGAGGAAACCCTCCTGCCGGTCCCGTATCTCGAGGCGCTGCCCGCCAAACTTGCGCGCCGCCCGGTGCTGGTCCTCGACCCCATGCTGGCCACCGGCGGGTCGATGGCGCACACCATCGGGCTGCTGCAACGCCGGGGCGCCACCGAGATCACCGTGCTGTGCGTGGTGGCCGCGCCGGAAGGCCTTGCCGCCGTGGGGAAAGCGGCGCCGAGCGCGCGGGTGTTCACCGCCGCGGTCGACAAGGGTCTCAACAAGTCGGCCTATATCGTGCCGGGCCTCGGCGACGCGGGCGACCGCCAATTCGGGCCGAACCTGTTCACCAGTCCTGCATCGCAGCGACCAGCTCGGCGCGCAGGGCGCCGGCGCGCCGCCGCGAAGAATCCAGATCCTCGCTAGGCGCACAGCGAATCTCCAAGTAGCACTTCAGTTTCGGCTCGGTCCCGGAGGGCCGCACCACAACCCTGACCGACGTGTCGTTGTCGCCGCCGGCGAAGATCAGCGCATCGGTGATGTCGGTGAGCTCGGCGGGGAACCCGGCCAGCGTCGCCGGCGGGGCGGTCCGCAGCCTGCGCATCAGCTCGGCCGCCTCGGCGGGGTCGGCGACCCGGCGCGACACCGCGGCGACGTCGTGCACCCCGTACCGCCGGGCCAACTCGTCGAGGAGATCGGCAACCGAACGGCCCTGGTGCAGCAGCGTGGCCACCAGATCGCACACCAGCACCGCGGCGCTGATGCCGTCCTTGTCGCGCACGGCGGCCGGGTCGACGCAGTGCCCGATCGCCTCTTCGTAGGCGTACACCAGGGTGCCGCCGGGAACCCCGGCATCGGCGCGCGCCAGCCATTTGAAGCCGGTGAGGGTTTCGACGTGGACGGCGCCGCGGCGCGCGGCGATGGCCGACAACATCCGCGAGGACACCACCGTGCTGGCCACCACCGGTGTCTCGGCCTGGTGTGGCTGGGAAAGAATGTAATCGCCTAGCAGCCAACCTGTTTCGTCACCGGACAGCATCCGCCAGCCCGACCTGTCGGGGATGCCGACGGCGCACCGGTCGGCGTCGGGGTCCAGCGCGATCGCCACGTCGGCGCCGGTGTCCGCGGCCAGGGCCAGCAGCGCGTCGGCGGCGCCGGGCTCCTCGGGGTTGGGGAACGCGACGGTGGGGAAGTTCGGGTCCGGCGCGAATTGCGCTGCGACGGTGTGCACTTGGGTGAACCCGGCGCGGTGCAGCGTCTCCACGGCCACCGCACCGCCCACCCCGTGCAGCGCCGTCAGCGCGACCCGTGCCGAACCGGCGCCGCGGCGCAGCCCGGACGCGCGCTCGATGTAGCGTTCGACCAGATCGAGCTGCGCGGGTTCGACGGGGGCCCTGCCGATCTGGTCGGCCGGCGGTGCGCCGGCCATCGCGGCTTCGATCTCGCGGTCGGTGGGGGAGACGAGCTGGATGCCGCCGTCGACGTACACCTTGTAGCCGTTGTCGGCCGGCGGGTTGTGCGACGCCGTGATCTGGATCCCGGCGAGCGCGCCGGTGTGCCGCACCGCGAACGCCACCACCGGAGTGGGCACCGGGCCGAGCAGCAGCACCGAAAACCCTTGATCGGCAAGCACTTCGGCGGTCACCGTGGCGAATACCGCTGAGCCGTGCCGGGCGTCGCGCCCCACGACCACCTGCGCGCCTGCCGGTCCGCGCCGCTTGAGCACCTGTGCCACCGCCCAGGTGGCCCGCGACACCACCGCGACGTTCATGGCGTCGGGCCCGCCGCGCACCGGGCCGCGCAGGCCCGCGGTGCCGAACGTCAGGGGGTGGGCGAAGCGCGTGGCGAGTTCTGCCGCGTCGCACGCGGCGAGTTCGGCGGCCGTCCGTGGGTCGGGGTCATGGGCGATCCACTCCTCGGGCGTCATGGCCCTAAAACCGGGGCAGCCGCTCGAGGATCAGGGCCAGCAGGGCGCCCATCCGGCTGGCGGACGCGGCACCGGCCGAGAGCACCTCGACGTGGCTCAGCGGCTCGCCGCCGATGCCGGCGGCCAGGTTGGTCACCAGCGACAGCCCGAGCACCTCGGCGCCGGCCGCCCGCGCCGCGATGGTCTCGTGCACCGTCGACATGCCGACCAGGTCGGCGCCCAGCGTCCGCAGCATCCGGATTTCCGCGGGGGTCTCATAATGCGGGCCGGGCAGGCCGGCGTAGACGCCTTCGGTCAGCGTCGGGTCGGCCTGGCGGGCGAATTCGCGCAGCCGGGGGGAGTAGGCGTCGGTCAGGTCCACGAATTGCGGACCGACCAGCGGGGAACGCGCGGTCAGGTTCAGGTGGTCGCTGATCAACACCGGTTCGCCGACCGTCATGTCCGGGCGCAGTCCGCCCGCCGCATTGGTGAGCACGACCGCGCGCACCCCGGCCGCGCACGCCGCCCGCACCGGATGAACGATGTGGCACAGGTCGTGGCCCTCGTAGGCGTGGATCCGGCCGACGAGCACGAGCACCCGGTGTTCGCCGATGCGCATCGACAACAGCTCGCCGGTGTGCCCGATCGCGGTGGGCGGCCGGAAACCGGGTAGGTCGGCCTGGGGCAGCACGGCGGTCTTCCCGATCGCCCCACTGCCGAGCGCCGCGACCGCGGGCGACCATCCCGAGCCGAGGACGATGGCGACGTCATGCTCGGCGATTCCGGTGCGCTCGGCGATGACCGCGGCGGCCCGGCGCGCGAGGTCGCCTGGGTCGGACGAGGTTTGGGTCACAGCGGGAGCCTAGCCCGGCGACCGTGTCGCCGGTATGTGTCAAGATCTGGCGTATGAGTCTTCGTAAGTGGCCGGTGGTTGGCCCGGTCATGGGAACTGCGGTTGCCGTTGCGCTGTCAGTGGTTTCGATCACATTCGGACCGGCGCCGTCGGCCAAGGCGGACTGTCCGGACGTGCAACTGATCTTCGCCCGGGGCACCGCCGAGCCGCCCGGCCTGGGAGTGGTCGGCGACGCGCTGTTTGCCGCCCTGCAGCCCGCCCTGGGTTCGCGCACCGTCGATTCCTATGCGGTGAATTATCCGGCCAGCTACAACTTCCTGACTACCGCCGACGCCGCCAACGACGCACGCGACCACATCGCGGAGATGGTCGACCAGTGCCCGTCCACGCGGCTGGTGCTCGGCGGCTTCTCGCAGGGCGCCGCGGCGATCTCGATGCTCGCCGGGGTGCCGCCCGTCGGCCAGCGCATCGGCAACTTCGGATCGGCGCCCGCGCTGGATCCCGCCCTGGCCAACAAGATCAGGGCCGTGGCGGTGTTCGGCAATCCCGGCAACCGCTTCGACACACCCCTGTCGTCGACGGGCGCGTTCGCCGGCCGCACCATCGACTTGTGCAGCGAGGGTGATCCCGTCTGCGTCGTCGGGGGTCGCGATCGGGATGCGCACCACGACTACTCCGCCCCGCCCTACCCGGGCCAGGCGGCGGGATTCATCGCCGGGCTGGTGTAGCCCTCAGGGCCTCCGGGCCGTAGGCCGGTGAGTGACATACTGCGAGAGTGCCCACCGCCCCGTTAGACAGCCCACTGGACAGCGTCGAAGCTGTCGTGCGGCGGCGCGGTGGCGAGCTCGTCGAGTTGTCGCACGCCATTCACGCGGAGCCCGAGCTGGCGTTCGCCGAGCACCGCAGCTGCGCCAAAGCGCAGGCGCTGGTCGCCGAGCGTGGCTTCGAGATCACCGCGGCCGCCGGCGGTCTGGACACCGCCTTTCGCGCCGACTACGGCAGCGGGCCGCTGACCGTCGGGGTGTGCGCCGAATACGACGCGCTGCCCGAGATCGGGCACGCCTGCGGCCACAACATCATCGCGGCGTCGGCGGTGGGCACCGCGCTGGCCCTGGCCGAGGTGGCCGACGAGCTCGGCTTGCGGGTGGCGCTGCTGGGGACTCCCGCCGAGGAGGCCGGCGGCGGCAAGGCACTGTTGTTGCGGGCCGGGGTGTTCGACGACATCGCCGCCGCGGTGATGCTCCATCCCGGGCCGACCGACGTCGCCGCCGCCCGCTCGCTGGCCCTGTCCGAGGCGACCGTCACGTACCGCGGCAAGGAATCCCACGCGGCCGTCGCGCCGCACCTGGGGATCAACGCCGCCGACGCCGTGACCGTCGCGCAGGTGGCCGTCGGGCTGCTGCGCCAGCAGCTGGCGCCCGGGCAGCTGGTGCACGGGATCGTCACCGACGGCGGGCAGGCGGTCAACGTCATCCCCGGGCGCGCGGCGCTGCAGTACGCGATGCGCGCGGTCGAAGCCGCGTCGCTCAGGGAGTTGGAGGGCAGGATGTACGCCTGCTTCGCCGCGGGCGCGCTGGCCGCCGGCTGCGAATACGACATCGACAACCCGGCACCCGCCTACGACGAACTCACCCCCGACCCGTGGCTCGCCGACGCCTTCCGCGACGAGATGCGCCGGCTCGGCCGCGAGCCGGTTGCCCGCGAGTACGAGGCGGCGCTGCCCATGGGCAGCACCGACATGGGCAACGTGACCCAGGCGCTGCCGGGGATCCACCCGGTGATCGGGCTCGACTCGAACGGGGCCATGGTTCACCAGCGCGGCTTCGCCGAGGCCGCCACCAACGCCAGCGCCGACCGCGCCGTGATCGAGGGCGCGATCATGCTGGCGCGCACCGTGGTCCACCTGGCCCAGACGCCCGCCGAACGCGACCGGGTGATGGCGGCGCACGAACGCAGACGCGGCGGGGAGCGCGCATGAACCTCGCCGACGCCGCCGAATCCTGGCTGGCCGCACATCACGCAGACCTGGTCGAATGGCGCCGGCACATCCACCGCTACCCCGAGTTGGGCCGCCAGGAGTACGCCACCACCCAGTTCGTCGCCGAGCGGCTGGCCGAAGCGGGGCTCAACCCGAAGGTGTTGCCCGGCGGCACCGGGCTGGTCTGCGACATCGGCCCCGAGCACGAGCCCCGGATCGCGCTGCGGGCCGACATGGACGCGCTGCCGATGGCCGAACGCACCGGCGCCCCCTACGCGTCGACCATGCCCAACGTCGCGCACGCTTGCGGGCATGACGCGCACACCGCCATCCTGCTGGGCACCGCCCTGGTGCTGGCGTCGGTGCCCGAACTGCCGGTCGGGGTGCGGTTGCTCTTCCAGGCCGCCGAGGAACTGATGCCCGGCGGGGCGATCGACGCCATCGCGGCCGGCGCCATCAGCGGGGTGTCGCGGATCTTCGCGCTGCACTGCGACCCCCGGCTGGAGGTCGGCAAGATCGCGGTCCGGCACGGCCCCATCACCTCGGCGGCCGACCAGATCGAGATCACGCTGTACTCGCCCGGCGGGCACACCTCGCGCCCGCATCTGACCGCCGACCTGGTGTACGGGCTGGGCACGCTGATCACCGGGCTGCCGGGGGTGTTGTCGCGGCGCATCGACCCGCGCAACGGCACCGTGCTGGTGTGGGGCGCGGTCAACGCGGGGGTGGCGGCCAACGCGATCCCGCAGACCGGCGTGCTGGCCGGCACCGTGCGCACCGCGAGCCGGCAGACCTGGGTGGGGCTCGAGGAGATCATCCGCGAGACCGTGTCCGGCCTGCTCGCGCCGCTGGCCATCGAGCACACGCTGCAATACCGGCGCGGCGTCCCGCCGGTGGTCAACGAGGACGTCTCGACGCGCATCCTCACCCACGCGATCGAAGCCATCGGCCCCGACGCGCTCGCCGACACCCGCCAGTCCGGCGGCGGCGAGGACTTCTCCTGGTACTTGGAGGAGATCCCCGGCGCGATGGCGCGGTTGGGGGTGTGGCCGGGCGTGGGCCCGCAGCTGGATCTGCACCAGCCGACGTTCAATCTCGACGAGCGGGCCCTGGCGATCGGGGTGCGGGTGCTGGCCAACATCGTCGAGCAGTCGGCGGTGCTCGGGCGGTCTTAGCGGGCGGCGCCGCGGTTCGTGGCGCGCGCGACGTGTTGGGCGATGTGCGCGTACGTTCGGCGCGTGACGTCGCCGGCCTGGCTCATGATGTTGTATCCGTGGTCGACGTCGGCCACCTCGTAGTACTCCGCCAACGCGCCGGCGGCGTCCAGCTTCTCCGCGTACCTGCGGGCTTCGCCGCGGAGCCGATCGTGCTCGGCCGTCACGACCAGTGCGGGCGCGATGCCGGCGATGTCGTCGGCGTTGTCGCCCCAGGCGGGCGAGGCCAGGCGATCGCGCCGCTGCGCCCGCTCGGGTATGTAGGCCGTGTCGAAGACCTCACCCATCCACGGCTTCATGATCGCCCGACGGCCGAGCGTGGACGGCTTGTCGCGGGTGGGCGTGACCAGGTCGAGGGGCGCGTAGTGCAGCACCTGCAGCGCGATGTGCGGGCCGCCGTCCTCCCTCGCGAGCCGGGCCGCCGCGGCGGACAGGTTGCCGCCCGCGCTTTGGCCGCCGACGCACAGCCGCGCGCCGTCCCAGTCGTGCTGCGGGCCGGCGGCCCAGCGCACCACGTCGTAGATCTGGTGTACCGCGGCGGGAAACCGGTGCCGCGGCGCCAGGACGTAGTCGGGGTTGATCACCAGCACGCCCGCGTTGGCGGCAAGGTACCGGCACCAGGGATCGTCCTGTTCGGGGTGCCCGACCACGAACCCGCCGCCGTGCACGTTGACATAGACCGGCGGGTCGGTCGTTTCCGCCGGCGGGTGATAGACGGTCGCGCGGGTGGGGCCGTGCCGGGTGGGGATGGTGACTTCGCTGGTGCGGCCCGGAATCTCGGGGAAGCGCACGGCGGCCTTGGGGGCGGGGTTGACCGCGGCGGCGAACGCACGCGCCAGCGCGTCCGCGACCGGTGGTGTGGACAGGATCGACACTTAGGCGCTGGTCCCCGGGCCGATGTTGCGCGCCGGGCGAGTGCGCAGGCTGTGCACGTAATCGCTTGGCGCCCCGGCGATTTCGGCGGCATCCGCCATGACTCCGAGATATCGGGCCGACGGCAATCCGCCCTCCCACGCGTCCAGCACGTACAGCCAGGCCAGGACCGGGTCGGTGGTGGTGTCCGACGAGATGCGCTCGACCCGGCACCGGATCTTCTGGTGGACGCCGAACTCCGAGCCCTCCCAGCGGTCCAGGTTGACCTCGTCGGCCGGTGTCATGTCGTAGAGGACGACGAACACCTTGGAGCCCGGGTCCTCGACGACGGTGGCCAGCGCGCCCTCCCAGCCGATGTCCTCGCCGCCGAACGTCAATCGCCACCCGTGCAGCCAGCCCGTTCCCGCCATCGGCGAATGGGGTGCGCGCTTCAGCATCTGCTCGGGGTCCATGTTCGACCCGTACGCGGCGTAGAGCGGCACGGGGAAAGCTTAGACGTCCGAGCTGGCCCGGTCTGCCCCCGAGCGTTGGGCGGGGTGCGGCCGGCTTCGTTAGGTTAGGGCTGTGGTGACCCGCATCGTGATCCTCGGTGGCGGCCCGGCCGGTTACGAAGCCGCGCTGGTCGCCGCCACCTCACACCCCGACACCACCCACGTGACGGTGATCGACTCCGAGGGCATCGGCGGGGCCGCCGTCCTGGATGACTGCGTGCCGTCCAAGACGTTCATCGCGTCGACCTGGCTGCGCACCGAGCTGCGCCGGGCGCCGCGGCTGGGTTTCGAGATCGACATCGACGACGCCAAGATCTCGCTGCCGCAGATCCACGCCCGCGTCAAGCAACTCGCCACCGACCAGTCGGCCGACATCACCGACCAGCTGCTCGGCGTCGGGGTGCACGTGGTGGCCGGCCGCGGCGAGCTCGTCGACCCCACACCCGGGCTGGCCCGCCACAACATCAAGGCGACCGCCGTTGACGGCGCCACCAGCGAGTACGAGGCCGACGTGGTGCTGATCGCCACCGGCGCCAGCCCGCGGGTGCTGCCGTCGGCCCAGCCCGACGGCGAGCGCATCCTGACCTGGCGCCAGCTCTACGACCTGAAAGCGCTGCCCGAGCACCTCATCGTGGTCGGGTCGGGGGTCACCGGCGCGGAGTTCGTGCACGCCTACACCGAATTGGGTGTGCCGGTGACGGTGGTCGCCAGCCGCGACCGGGTGCTGCCCTACGAGGACGCCGACGCCGCGCGGGTTCTGGAGGCGGCGTTCTCCGAGCGTGGCGTGAAGTTGGTGAAGAACGCCCGCGCCGCGTCGGTCACCCGCACCGAGGACGGCGTGCTGGTTACGCTGGCCGACGGGCGCACCGTGGAAGGCAGCCACGCGCTGATGACCATCGGTTCGGTGCCCAACACCGACGGGCTGGGCCTCGAGCGGGTCGGCATCGAGCTGGGCCGCGGCGGCTACCTGACCGTGGACCGGGTTTCGCGGACCTCGGTCACCGGCATCTACGCCGCCGGGGACTGCACCGGCCTGCTGCCGCTGGCCTCGGTCGCCGCCATGCAGGGCCGCATCGCGATGTATCACGCGCTGGGCGAGGGCGTCAGCCCCATCCGGTTGCGCACGGTGGCGGCGACGGTGTTCACCAGGCCCGAGATCGCGGCCGTCGGTGTGCCCCAAACGATGATCGACGACGGTTCGGTGTCGGCGCGCACGATCATGCTGCCGCTGCGCACCAACGCGCGCGCGAAGATGTCCGGGCTGCGGCAGGGTTTCGTCAAGGTGTTCTGCCGCAAGTCCACCGGTGTGGTCATCGGCGGGGTGGTGGTGGCGCCGATCGCCTCCGAGCTGATCCTGCCGATCGCCGTGGCCGTGCAGAACCGCATCACGGTCAACGAGCTGGCGCAGACGCTCGCCGTGTACCCGTCGCTGTCCGGCTCGATCACCGAGGCGGCGCGGCGGCTGATGGCGCACGACGACCTGGACTAGTGGCGACCGGTGGACCGACGCGTCGGGCGTTGAACCGTTAGCCTTGGTGCAGCACGTCCCTACTGGCGAGTAACCGACGGGAGTTTCTTCAGTGAGGAGTCCAGGTCGTGGCTGATCCGATCCACGCGTCCACCCAGCGAAGCTCGCCGGTGTCCGTGCTGGGTCCGGAGCATCGGCGCGCGGCCTGGGAACGGCTGGGCGCCGAGCAGTTCGACGTGGTGGTGATCGGCGGCGGCGTGGTCGGTTCGGGTTGCGCGCTGGACGCCGCGACCCGGGGGCTCAAGGTGGCGCTGGTGGAAGCGCGCGATTTCGCGTCGGGCACCTCGAGCCGCTCGTCGAAGATGTTCCACGGCGGCCTGCGCTACCTCGAGCAGCTGGAGTTCGGTCTGGTGCGTGAGGCGCTCTACGAGCGCGAGCTGTCGCTGACCACGCTGGCACCGCACCTGGTCAAGCCGATGCCGTTCCTGTTCCCGCTGACCAATCGCGTGTGGGAGCGTCCCTATATCGCCGCCGGCATCTTTCTCTACGACCGGATGGGTGGGGCGAAATCCGTTCCGGCGCAAAAGCATTTGACCCGCGCGGGCGCATTGCGGCTGAGCCCGGGCCTCAAGCGCAGCTCGCTGATCGGCGGAATCCGTTACTACGACACGGTTGTCGACGACGCCCGGCACACCATGACCGTCGGGCGCACCGCCGCGCACTACGGCGCGGTGGTCCGCACATCCACCCAGGTCGTCGCCCTGCTGCGCGAGGGCGATCGGGTGACCGGGGTGCGGGTCCGCGACTCCGAGGACGGCTCGATCACCGAGGTCCGCGGCCACGTCGTGGTCAACGCGACCGGGGTGTGGACCGACGAGATCCAGGCATTGTCCAAGCAGCGCGGGCGATTTCAGGTGCGGGCCTCCAAGGGTGTGCACGTCGTGGTGCCGCGCGACCGCATCGTCAGCGACGTCGCGATCATCCTGCGCACCGAGAAGTCGGTGATGTTCGTCATCCCGTGGGGCAGCCACTGGATCATCGGAACCACCGACACCGACTGGAATCTCGACCTGGCCCACCCCGCGGCCACCAAGGTCGACATCGACTACATCCTGCAGACCGTCAACACGGTGCTGGCCATCCCGCTGACCCACGCCGACATCGACGGCGTGTACGCGGGGCTGCGGCCGCTGCTGGCGGGGGAGAGCGAGGAAACCTCGAAGCTGTCCCGCGAGCACGCCGTGGCGGTGCCCGCCCCGGGGCTGGTGGCCATCGCCGGCGGCAAGTACACCACCTACCGGGTGATGGCCGCGGACGCGATTGATGCTGCGGCGCAATTCATTCCGGCCCGGGTTGCGCCGTCGATCACCGAGAAGGTCAGCCTGCTGGGTGCCGACGGTTACTTCGCGCTGATCAACCAGGCCGAGCACGTCGCCGAGCTGCAGGGGTTGCACCCCTACCGGGTGCGCCACCTGCTGGACCGTTACGGGTCGCTGATCGGTGACGTGCTGGCGCTGGCGGACGAAAACCCCGACCTGCTCAACCCGATCAAGGAGGCGCCGGGCTATCTGCGGGTCGAGGCGCTGTATGCCGTGACCGCCGAGGGGGCCCTGCACCTGGAGGACATCCTGGCCCGCCGGATGCGCATCTCCATCGAATACTCCCACCGCGGAGTCGACTGCGCGCGAGAGGTCGCGGATGTGGTTGCGCCGGTGCTGGGTTGGTCCGCGGCGGACATCGACCGTGAGGTCGCCAACTACGCCGCCCGGGTGGAGGCCGAGGTGCTGTCCCAGGCCCAGCCCGACGACGTGTCGGCGGACGAGTTGCGGGCCAGCGCGCCCGAGGCGCGCGCCGAGATCCTCGAGCCGGTCCCCCTCACTTGAGACCCGCCCCGCTTCCCGTGCGCGACGGGCTCGGCCCGGCGCGGGTGAGGCTGCGGGGCGGACCGGTGCTGGCCGAGCTGGGCGCGCGGTTCGGCGCGCGGGCCCGCGCGAAGGTGCTGGCCGGGGAGGTGGTGGGCGCCGACGGCGCGGTGGTCGATGCCGCCACCGTGCTGCCGGCCGGGGCGAGCGTCTACCTCTACCGCGAGCTGCCCGACGAGGTGCCGGTGCCGTTCGGGATCCCGGTGCTGCATCGCGACGACGACATCGTGGTCGTCGACAAGCCGCCCTTTCTGGCCACGATGCCGCGGGGGCGGCACGTCGCGCAGACCGCGCTGGTGCGGTTGCGCCGCGAGCTGGGGCTACCCGAGCTGAGCCCCGCGCACCGGCTGGACCGGCTGACCGCCGGAGTGCTGGTGTTCACCGCGCGCCGCGAGGTGCGCGGCGCGTTCCAGACGCTGTTCTCGCGGGGGTTGGTGCGCAAGACGTATCTGGCCCGGGCCGCCGTCGACCCGGCGTTGCGGCTGCCCCGTGTGGTGGAAAGCCGCATCGTCAAGCGCCGGGGCCGGCTGCAGGCGGTCAGCGAGCCGGGTGCGCCGAACGCCGAGACCCTGGTGGAGTTGCTGTCCGCGGACGGCCTCTACCGGCTGACCCCACGCACCGGACGCACCCACCAGCTGCGCGTGCACATGGCCTCGCTCGGGATACCGATCGAGGGGGACCCGTTGTACCCCAACGTGATTGACGTTGCGGCCGACGACTTCAGCACGCCGCTGCGATTGCTGGCACAGCGCATCGAGTTCACCGACCCGCGCACCGGCGAGCGCCGCGAGTTCGTCAGCCGCCGGGTGGAGCCGTAGCGTCTGATTGCCACCCTGCCCTGATTCCTGCGCAAAACACCCACCACGCGGTAGCGTCATGTTTGCTGGTTGGGTCGTCGGGAGGCAACCATGAAGCGCGGCATCGGTTCAGGAGTGGCGGCCCTGCTCATGGCCGCCGGGCTGATCGCCTTTGCACCGCCGGCCGTCGCCGGCTGCCAGTACGGGGGAGGCGTTCTCAGCAAGTGCGACGGGCCCGTCCAGCCCGACGGCACCTGGCAACGTTGCGTCGCCGTCACCCGCCTGATTCCCCACGGAGCCAGTTCCTACCTCGTGCCCGAGCAGAACTGCGACGTGATGGGCCCCGACCAGCGCCCGCCGGATTTCGCGTTCGCCGACCCCCCGACGCACATCGACTGAGCGGACAGCCCGCGGCATGGGCCGCCCGGGATCGGGTAGCCCGCGCGTATGGACATCACCGTCACGTTCGTCGGCAACGCCACCACGCTGATTTCCGTCGGCGGGCTGACGCTGCTGACCGACCCGAATTTCCTGCACCGCGGGCAACGCGCCTACCTCGGCCACGGCCTGGTGTCCAAGCGCCTGAAGGAGCCGGCGTTGAGCATCGACGAACTCCCGCCCGTCGACGCGATCGTGCTCTCCCACATGCACGGCGACCACTGGGACCGGGTGTCGCAGCGGGGTCTCGACCACGCCCTTCCCATCGTCACCACCCCGCACGCCGCCCAGCGCCTGCACCGCCGCGGCTTCGCGCACGCACGCGGCCTGCGGACCTGGCAACAGCACACGATCACCAAGGGCGAGACCACGCTGACCCTCACGTCGCTGCCCGGGCGCCACGCGCCGGGGTGGAGCCGGCGCCTGCTGCCGCCGGTGATGGGCACCATGCTCGAGGTCGCCGCCGACGGCTCGCCCCGGCGCCGGCTCTACATCTCCGGGGACACCCTGCTGGTCGAGGAGCTGAAAGAGGTTCCGGCGCGGTTCGATCCGATCGACGTGGGGATGCTGCACCTCGGCGGCACCCGGCTGCCGGCCGGCCGGCGGCTTCCGTTCGGGCTGACCGTAACCATGGACGGCCGCCAGGGGGCCGAACTCGTCGCGCTGCTGAGCCTGCCGAAGGCCATCCCGGTGCACTTCGACGACTACGCGGTGTTTGCGTCGCCCCTGGCCGACTTCACCCGGGAAATGCGGCGTCGCGGGCTGGGCGACCGGATCGTCACGGTGAACCGCGGCGCCTCGGTCACCGTCTGAAAGAGGGGCCGCGCCCTTGAACGGCCCCTTGAACGGCCCCTTGAACGGCGGGGCGAGGTTCGCCGGTCAATAAATGGGGAGAGGAGCGCGTAGCTGGGGGTATAGGGTGTCCTAGCGGCGTGCGGTCGAACTGGGAGGTAACCGACCGCAAGTAGCAGGCATCGATGTAGAAGAGTTTGGGGCTTTTTCGCGGCCTGGTTAACGGAAATTTGCTGAGGCGTTCTCAGCGTGGGCATTGTGAGATGTGATGGATCTACTAGCACCCCCCGAGGTCACCTCGACGCTCATCCACACCGGGCCCGGAGCGGGCTCGCTGATCGAGGCCGCCGGCGCCTGGCAGCGCCTGGCCGTCGAGCTGGAGAATTCCGTCTCCACCTATGCCTCCACGTTGTCCTCGCTCATCGATTCCTGGGACGGTCCGTCCGCGATGGCGATGCTGCAGTCCGTCCAGCCCTACCTCCTGTGGTTGCGCGAGACGGCGCAACAGTCCGCGCAAATGGCCACCTCGGCGGAAGCCGCCGCCTCGGCCTTCAGCGCCACTCGCGCCACCGTCGTGCATCCCTCGGTCGTCACCGCCAACCGCACGCGCCTGCGGCAACTGCTCATGACCAACCGGTTCGGGACCAACACCGCGGCGATCGCCGAGGCCGAAAACGAGTACCAGACCATGTGGGCGAACAACGCCGCCGCGATGACCCGCTATCAGGCGACGACGTCGCAGGCGACCACGCAACTGTCGCCGTTCACTTCGCCGCTTCCCGACACCAATCCGGCCGGGACGGCCAACCAGCAGGCCGCGGTGATGAAAGCCTCGACTGACTCTTCGGGTTCGTCGCTGGGATCGATATTCTCGGGGCTCAACACCGCCGGCTTCGACCCCAACAGCGGCTGGTTCGGGTGGGCGAACACCTGGGCCAACCAGTTCATGTCGTCCGGTTTCCCCGTCAACCTATTGGCGGTGTGGGCGCAGATGGCGACCGCCCAAGGGGTCGCGTCCGTCGGCGGCGACATCGGCTCGGGCCTGTCCGAGGGCCTCGGAGCGACCACGGCGAGCCTGGCCAACGCGATCAAGGGAATCGGCGCGGGGGCTTCCGCGCCGACCGGGGCGCTGGGGGTTGGCGTCTCGCTGGGCAAGTTGACCGCGCCCCCCGCCGTCGTGGGACTGTTGCCGGGCACACCGACCGGGGTGCAGCTCGCCTCCGCGGCGTCCCCGCTGCCCGCGGCGGAATCAGGATTCCCCATGATGCCGATGATGGTGCCGCCGCCGACGGCCTCGGCGGGCACCGGCTGGCGAAAACGCAAACAGCAAAAGTACGAGGACGTTGCCGTGGGCCGCGAGGTCAAAGGCAAAGTGATGCCTCGTAACCCGTCGGCCGGATGACACTGACATTGACGTCGGCGCCGCACGACTGCGAGCGCCGATCGCATCCACCGGGTCGGTCAACGGCGACCAGCGCCAGCGCCGACGCGCGGCGTTCGCCCCACCCACTTCTTCCCCAAGGTAAAGGTTCATGGATTTTGGGATACTGCCGCCCGAGATTATCTCGGCGCTGATCCACTCCGGACCCGGCGCTTGGTCATTGATCGAAGCCGCCGGCTTCTGGCAGGAATTGAGCGCCGAGCTGGAGCAATCGGCAAGCAGCTACACCGCTGAGTTGTCGTGGTTGTCCACGACGTGGCACGGTCCGTCGTCGCTGGCGATGGCCGAGGCGCTGGAACCGTATCTCGCCTGGTTGCGTCTCACCGCGCAGCAGTGCCAGCAGACCGCCGCGTCGGTGGAGGTCGTCGCCGCGGCATTCGAATGGACCCACTGGACGGTGGTGCATCCGTCGCTGGTCGCCGCCAACCGGGCGCGCCTGGCGATGTTGCTGGCCACGAACTTCTTCGGGGTCAACTATCCGGCCATCGCCGAAACCGAGGCCGAATATCACACCATGTGGGTGAACAACTCGGCCGCCATGTATCGGTATGCCGCGACCTCGGCGGGCGCCCTCAAGCTGCCCCAGTTCTCGGCGCCGCCCCCGGTGGCCAGTCCGTCCGGGGTGACGCCCCAGGCGACGATGGTGCCCGCGACTACCGCTACCTCTCCGATGGCCTCGCAGTTGGCAGCGTCCACCGGGTTCGACCCCCAAGCCGGCTGGTTTGGATTTGCCAATCAATGGGCGAGCCAAACCATCGCCGCCAGCGGATTTCCGGTCAACATTCTCGGTGCGTTGGCGCAATTCGCCACCGCCCATGCGTTCACGTCGCTGGGTGAGGGCATCGGTCCGGGATTGGCGGACGGCGCCGCGGCGCTGGCGTCGGCGGAGACGCGGCTCGTCAGCGCGGTCGGCGCCGCGGGGTCGTCCTTGGCGCCGCGGGCGACGCTGGGTGTCGGAATTTCGCTGGGCAACCTGACCATGCCTCCCGCGACGGTGGGAATGCTGGCGTCGTCGCAGGCGGCGGTGCAGCTCGCCTCGGCGGTGTCGCCGCTTCCCCCGGGCGCGCAACCGACCATGCTCCCCATGGCGCCGGTGCGCCCGGGCCGCGGTTCGAGCGGCGGTCGCCGACGTAAGGGCCGCGACTACGACGACATCGAGTACGGCGCGGAGCTTTCAGGCACGGTGATGCACCGGCCGCCGTCGGCGGGTTGAGAAGATCGCGTGGTGCACAACGCTCCGCAGATCCAGGGCCGCGTATGGCGCGGCGGCAAGGCGCAGGACGACTTCGAGTTCGGCAAGATCTCGGACTACCTGTCCGAGCCCGACACCCTGGTGTGGGCCGACCTGTGCAACCCCGACCACGACACCCTCGGCGGCCTCGCCGGCGAACTCGGGCTGAACCACTGGGCGGTCGAAGACGCCGTGGCTGCGGCCGAACGGGTCAAAGCCACCGGATACGAAACCCACACCTTCTTCACCGTCTACGCCGCCGACATCGCTGACCCCGCGGCGAACGCCGTCCCCGCGCGCGCACTGACGATGCAGCGCATCTCGGCCTTCGTGCTGCCGCAGGGGCTGATCACCGTGCGCCTGACGCCCGACTTCGACATGGCGCAGGTGACCCGGCGATGGCAGGAGCTCGGCGGCCAGGCCTCCGGTGTCGGCGCCCTGGTGCACGGCCTGCTCGACGTGGTGGTCGACAGCCACTTCGCCGCCGTGGAGGCCCTCGACGACGGCATCGAAGCCATCGAGGACGAACTCTTCGACGGCACCTCCCGCAAAGGCGATTTTCAGCGCCGCACCTTCGGGTTGCGCCGAGACCTGGTGAACCTGCGGCGGGTGGCGCTACCGATGCGCGAGGTGGTCAATTCGATTCAGCACCACCGCATTTCGGACGGCACCGACCGGCAGCTCGATCCGCTGTACGCCGACCTCTACGACCACGTGCTGCGGGTGTCCGAATGGACGGAGTCGCTGCGCGACATGGTCACCACGATTTTCGAGACCAACCTGTCGCTGCAGGACGCGCGGTTGAACACCGTCATGAAGAAGCTGACGGGATGGGCGGCCATCATCGCCGTGCCCACGGCGATCACCGGCTTTTACGGGCAGAACGTTCCCTACCCGGGCTTCGGTACGGCGGCCGGATTCGCGGCCAGCACCAGCGTGATAGCCGTCCTGATGGTGGTGCTGTACGTAATGTTCAAACGTCGCGATTGGCTCTAGGCCGCGAGGCCGGTCACTGCGTCACGGGGGCTGAGGCGGAAAGACCGTGCTGGATGCCCTGATTGATTTTGTCCCGCAGGGCCGGGCTGCCTGGCGGATCTGACTCCTTGCAGGCGCAGCTGAGATGACTGAAGGGATTAGGGTCGGTGCTGGCCGATGCTGCGGTCCAGCCGGAAGCGCCAAGAACGATGGCAACACCCGCAACACCGACCAAAAGTTTCGGAATCATTTTGGCCTTGTGCTCGTCACATTAGTTTCGGATGTTCCAACTTTAGCCGTGAATTCGTCACCAGTCTGTCAACCGGCTGTAAATTTCAGGACCCGGATGCTGCCGCGTACTTGGGGCAGTACGCCTTGATGCTGACGCCGACGAAGTAACCGGCGTGATAGCCGTCCAGCGAACTGCTGGACAGCACGTTGTTGGCGACCTGTTCCGGCGTTTGGCCCGAATCGAGTTGGTGGCACACGGTGTGACCGGAGTTGACCACGGCCTCGGGTGACTCGAAGTTGATCCCCTTGGCTTTCAGCGCGGCGAGGAACGCCTCATCGGCGGAGGTGGCATGCGCGCTCGCCGGTGTCGACAGGGCGCCGAGTAGCCCGGCCACCGGCGCAACGCCGATAGCCAGAAGCGACCGCGCGCGGCCGGGCTTGCGCATCTGGGTGCTCGTCATTTGTGATACTCCCGTGGAACAGAAGAGCCGTAGCTTGCTGAAGGCGGGGCCAGTCGGAATGTTCGCACGGCGCCGCGTCACCCGACGGGGTATCGCCGATAATGCCGTCCGTGCCATACCAACGTTTGCTCTGTCTTCGGCGGCGCGTAACCGGCCTCTGTCCGTCGCTGCGCCGTCGGCGACCTGACAACATGCCGTACGCGCGGTGGCTGTGGCTCGCGCTGGTGGCGATATGCGTGGTCGGCTGCGGGGTCCGGCACGTGTCGGCGGCGAGCGCCCGCGAGGTTTCCGGTACGTTCCGATCCAACGGCATGGACCGAACCTACATGTTGCACGTGCCGGCGGGCGACCCCATCGGCCTGGTGCTCAGTTTGCACGGGGGCGGCGGAACCGGGATCGCGCAGCGCGCGCTGACGGGGTTCGACTCCGTTGCTGACGCCCACGACCTGTTGGTCGTCTACCCCGACGGCTACGACAAGAGCTGGGCCGACGGGCGCGGCGCGTCGCCCGCGGATCGCCGCCACATCGACGACGTGGCCTTCCTGGTCGGGCTGGTGGGCAAGCTGCAACACGACTACAACATCGCGCCCGGCCACGTTTTCGTCACCGGGATGTCTAACGGGGGCTTCATGTCCAACCGGCTGGCCTGCGATCGGGCGGACGTCTTCGCCGCGGCGGCGCCGGTGGCCGGCACCCTGGGCGTGGGCGTGGCCTGCAACCCGTCGCGGCCGGTGTCGGTGTGGGAAGCCCACGGCACCGCCGACCCGCTGGTGCCGTTCAAGGGTGGCGCGGTGCGCGGCCGCGGCGGGCTCAGCCACTCCATCTCGGCGGATGCCATGGTCGCGAAGTGGCGCGCGGCGGACGGTTGCACCGGCGACCCGTCGATGGAGGTGCTGCCCGATGTCCGGGACGGCACCGTCGTCCACCGGTTTGTCTCGGCGGCGTGTTCGGCGTCCAGCGAGGTGGTCTTCTGCAAGGTCGACAAGGGCGGGCACACCTGGCCGGGCGGCAAGCAATATCTGCCCGCGGCCGTCATCGGGCCCACCACGCACGCGCTTGACGGGTCGGAAGCCATTGCCGAGTTTTTCCTCGCGCACGCGCGGGATTAGCGCTGGCACGACGGGCACCAGTAGGCCACCCGTGCTTTCGTGTCGTCGGCGTCGATGGGGGTGGCGCAGCGACGGCACTGCTGCCCGGCGCGCCCGTAGACCCAGAGCTGGCGCCCGCTGCGGGTGTCACCGGTGGTGCACCGGTTCCAACGAAAACGGTTGAGCCACAGCATTTCTCGTGCGCGAGAGACCAGCCGCCGCGGATCTGCGATGGCGCTCACCGGCGCGGTGGGCAGATGCCCGCTGATAAAACACAGTTCGTTGCAATAGACGTTGCCGATCCCGGCCAGCACCCGCTGGTCCAGCAGCGCCTCGGCGATCGGGCGGTGCGGGTCGGCGGTCAGGTTGGCGGCGGCACGCGCCGGGTCCCAATCCTCGCCCAGCAGATCGGGTCCCAGGTACGCGACGGCGTCGCCGTCGCGGTCGCGATCCAGGATCTCGAGCACCCCCAGGTCGACGCCGACGGCCCGGGCGGTGCCCGTCGCCAAGACGATGCGCGCCCGGTGGTCCACCCGCACCCGGCTGCCGACCCGCCAGCTGCCCTCCATCTTCAGATGCGAGTGAATGCTGGCGCGCCCCACCCGGATAAACAGATGCTTCCCGCGGCTGACGACCTCGTCGACCACCTGGCCGGTGAGGTCGACGGTGGCGAACCGCGGCACCCGAACGTCGCAGCGGGTCAGGGTGCCCCCGAGCAGGTGCTGACGCAGCACGGCGGCGGTGTGCCAGATGGTGTCACCCTCGGGCATCTCAGCGCAGCCGCATTCCGCGTGGCGTCGTGTGGAATCCGGCGTCGGTGAGCGCGCTCAGCGGCGCGGACCCGTCCGCGCGGGGCGCCAGTGCCGGCACCCCGTCGATGCGCTCCACCAGCATCCCCGCGACGCGGCGGGAGGCGACCAGGTCGGCCAGGGCCGTCGCCGCCGCGAGGTGGGCCGCGGGATCGTCGGTGAAGGTCAGCAGCGAGCGTCCGCCGCGCTCCAGGAACCAGGCGAGCTCGCCGTCGACCAGCACGACGAGCGCGCCGGCCTTGCGGCCCGGCCGCGCGCCCTCGCCGGCGGAGGCGGGCCAGGGCAGCGCCGCGCCATACGGGTTGGCGGGGTCCGCCGCGGCCAGCACCACCGCCCGGTATTCCGGCCGTTCCGGATCGACCCCCTCGCTGAAGTTGCGCAGCCGGTCGACCGTCGATGCGACGGCGAACTGCGCCCCGCCCAGCGACTCGATGAAGTAGCCGCGCTGGCACCGGCCCGCGTCCTCGAAGGTGCTCAGCACCTTGTACAGGGTGGCGAACCCGCCCGGGACGCCCTCGGTGGCCACCGCGCCGCGGGTGAGCACGCCGTGGCGGCCCAGCAACAGTTCCGCTTGGTAGTGGGCGCGCAGCGTGGAATCGGGCTCGGGGGCCGGCAGGATCGACCATCGGCCGCCCACGGTGGGGTCGGCGGGCCGGGACTGCGCGTGCGCGACGGTGTACCGGCTCAGCCGCGGCGGGCGCTGCGACCGGTGCGCGGGTGCGGAACGTTTCCGGGCGCCGGCGCCCCCGAGGACGGCGCGCACCGGGGCGAACGTGTCGCCGGTGATCCAGCCGGCCCAGATCAGTTCCCACAGTGCGGTTTTGAGCTCGGCGTCGGAGACCGCGCCGTGCGCGAGTTGGCGGAAGAAGTAGGCGCCGCCCCCGGCCAGGGTGTCCAGGATGGCGCGGTGGGCGTCGCCCAGGTCGATGTCGGCGGGCCCGGCCAGTGTCAGGGGCGCGGATTCGCCGGCGTGCAACGCGATCCAGCCGTCGCTGCTCGAGATCGACCCGGCGCCCGACCAGGTGACCTCGCCGGTGGCGAGCAGTTCGTCGAGCATCGCGGGGGAGTAGTCGCGGACCCGGGGGGCCAGCACCAGCGGCTCGATCGCCGACGCCGGCATCCGCACACCGGCCAGCTGGTCGATCACCGACATCAGGCCGTCCAGGCCGGAATAGCCTGGGCTGCGCGAGGATTCGGCCGCCCCCACGTGATGCCAGGCCGGCAGGAAGCGGCCGTACGCGGCGGTGCTGACCGGCTCGACCTGGGCCCGCAGCGCCGCCAGCGACCGTCGCCGCAGGATGCGCAAGACGTCGGCGTCGCACCACTGCTCGGCCCCGACCACACCGGCCGCCCCCGACGTCTCGGGCGCGGCGACGAAGTCGCCGCGCACCAGCCGGCCGTCACCGGCCAGCCGGCCCAGGACATCCGCCGTCACCCGCAGCCCCAGGCCGAATCGGGCGGCGGCCTCGGCCGTGGTGAACGGGGTGTGGGTGCGCGCGTAGCGGCCCAGCAGTTCGCCCAGCGGGTCGGTGACCTCCTCGGTGAAGGCGGCCGGCACACCCAGCGGAACCGGGATGCCGATGCCGTCGCGCAGGCGCCCGATGTCCTCGATGGCCACCCACCAGCTGCGCCCGGCGAACGACACCGTCAGCGCGCGCCGCGCCGCGCGCAGGCCCTCCAGCCAGCCGCCGACGTTTTTGCCGTCGGCGATGTCACTGCGGGCGGCCACCTCCTCCTCGGTCAGCGGGCCCAACAGCCGCAGCAGGTCCGCGACGCCCTCGGCGTCGCGCGCGGCCCGTTCGGCCGAGAGGTGCTGCAGCTGGCGGGCGGTGGCGTCGATGACCTCGGGATCGAGGAGCTCGCGCAGCTCCACCCGGCCCAGCAGCTCGGCCAGCAGCGTGCTGTCCAGCGAGAGCGCCGCGGCCCGGCGCTCCGCCAGCGGGCTGTCGCCTTCGTACATGAACGCGCCGACGTAGCCGAACAGCAGCGACGCCGCGAACGGGGAGGGGCGCGCGGTCTCGACCTCGACAACCCGCACCCGCCGCTGGGCGATGCCGGTCATCAGCGTCACCAGGGCGGGGACGTCGTAGACGTCCTGCAGGCATTCGCGGATGGTCTCCAGCACGACGGGGAAGTCGGGGTATCTGCGGGCCACCTCGAGCAACTGGGCGGCGCGCTGGCGCTGCTGCCACAGCGGCGAGCGGCGGCCGGGGTGCCGGCGCGGCAACAAAAGCGCGCGGGCCGCGCACTCGCGGAACCGCGACGCGAACAGCGCCGAACCGCCCACCTCGTCGGTGACGATCGGGTCGATCTCGTCGGCGTCGAAGACGAAAAGGTCCGCGCCGGGCGGTGTTTCCATCCCCGTGTCCGACGCGAAATCGGCCAAGGTGTCGGGCAGGCGCACCACGACGCCGTCGTCGGAGGCGGTGGGCTTCTCGTCGATGCCGTAGCGTTCCCGCAGCCGCCGGCCCACCGCCAGCGCCAACGGCCCGTTCACGGGCAGCCCGTAGGGCGAGTGCAGGATCACCCGCCAGTCTCCGAGCTCGTCGCGGAACCGCTCGACCAGCAGGGTGGTGTCGGTGGGCACCACCCCGGCGGCGGTGCGCTGCTCGTCGAGCAGGCGCGCCAGGTTGTCGGTGGCGTAGGCGTCGAAACCCAGCCCGGCGCAGCGGGTTTCGAATTCCTCGCGGGTGAGGCCGGCCAGCTCACCGGTGAACGCGCCGAGCGCGGCGCCCAGCTCGGCCGGGCGGCCCACGCCGTCACCGCGCCAGAACGGCAACCGGGCCGGTTGGCCGGGCGCCGGGATCACCAGCACCCGGTCGTGGGTGATCTCGGTGATCCGCCAGCTGGTGGCGCCCAGCGAGATGACATCGCCGGGCCGCGACTCGTAGACCATTTCCTCTTCGAGTTCGCCGACCCGCGAAGGCTTTTCGGCCTCGGAGGCCAGATACACGGTGAAAAGTCCGCGGTCGGGGATGGCCCCGCCGGAGGTCACGGCCAGCCGCTGAGCGCCGGGGCGCGCGGTCAACGTGCCGGTGTCGCGGTCGTAGACCAGCCGCGGACGCAGCTCGGCGAAATCGGTGGAGGGGTACTTGCCGCTCAACAGGTCCAGGGTGGCCTCGTACACGCTGCGCGGCAGCGTCGCGAACGGCGCGGCGCGGCGCACCGTGTCGAACCACTTGTCGGCGTCCAGCGGCTCGAGCGCGGCGGCCGCCACGGTCTGCTGCGCCAGGATGTCGAGCGGGTTGGCGGGCACCCGCATCGTTTCGATCTGGCCGGTCAGCATGCGCTGCACGCTGACCGCGCAGCCGATCAGGTCGGTGCGGTGCTTGGGGAACAGCACGCCCTGGGAGACCTCACCGACCTGGTGCCCGGCCCGGCCGATGCGTTGCAGGCCGCTGGCCACCGACGGCGGCGCCTCCACCTGGATCACCAGGTCGACCGCGCCCATGTCGATGCCGAGCTCCAGGCTGGAGGTGGCCACCACCGCCTTGAGCAGCCCGCGCTTGAGGTCCTCTTCGACCAGGGCGCGTTGTTCCTTGCTCACCGACCCGTGGTGGGCGCGCGCCAGGATCGGGTCGGCGCCGTAGGTCTGGCCCGAGCCCATGATGTGCGCCGGGGCGCCGCCCGCCACCTTGGGGTTGGCCTCCGTGGACAGCTCGAGGCCGCTGCGTTCGGCGTGGATCTCGTTGAGGCGGGCGGTGAGTCGTTCGGCCAGCCGCCGCGAATTGGCGAACACGATGGTCGAGTTGTGCGCCTCGATCAGGTCGACCAGACGGTTCTCCACGTCGGGCCAGATGGAGGGGGTACCTCCCGCTTGCGGGGGAGTGTTCGCCAGGTTGGCCATGTCGGGCACCGGCACGGCCACGGTGAGCTCGACCGTCTTGGCCGACGCCGGCGCGACGATGGTCGTCGGCTGCCCGCCGGACAGGAACCGGGCGAGTTCCTCGGGTGGGCGCACCGTCGCCGACAACCCGATCCGCTGGGCGGGCGCGCCCTCCCGCAGCGAGTCGAGGCGCTCCAGCGACACCGCCAGGTGCGCGCCGCGCTTGCCCGCGGCGATGGCGTGGATCTCGTCGACGATCACCGTCTGCACCCCGGCCAGGGTTTCGCGTGCCGCGGAGGTGAGCATCAAAAACAGCGACTCCGGAGTGGTGATCAGCACGTCGGGGGGCCGGTTGATGAGGTGGCGGCGGGCGGCCGGCGGGGTGTCGCCGGAACGCACCCCGACGCTGATGTCCGGCGGCGGCAGGCCCCGGCGTTCGGCGATGCGGGTGAGCCCGGCCAGGGGGGTGCGCAGGTTGCGCTCGACGTCGACGGCCAGCGCCTTGAGCGGGGACACGTAGAGTACCCGGGTGCCCCGCGGGCGGTCGGCCGAGCCGGCGAGGCTGTCCAGCGCCCACAGGAAGGCCGCCAGCGTCTTGCCGGACCCGGTGGGGGCGATCACCAGGGTGTTGTGGCCGTCGGCGATGGCCTCCCAGGCCTCGGCCTGCGCGGTGGTCGGCGCGTCGAAGGTGCTGGTGAACCACTCGCGGGTGACGGCGCTGAACCGGCCCAGGGGGTCGGCGGGGCCGGGCGGCCCGGAATCAGCGCGAGTGCTCACCCGTCCATGGTGCCAACGGGGACCGACATGATGCCGCGGCGCTCAGGTGCGCGAGGTGTTCATCGCCTCGCCGAGCTCCTCCGGGATCTCGGGCACCCGCGCGATCGCGTCCAGCAGCGCGTGCGCGCAGGCGTCGGCGAGTTTGTCGGCGTCGGTGGTGGGGTCGATGATCCGCTGCCGGCAGATCTCGAAGGTCATCGCCAGCCAGCCGTTCAGGATCACCCGCAGATGGCGCTCGACCTCGGGTTCCATGCTGGCCGCGGGGAGTTCGGCGATCAGCCGGTTGATCCGGGACATGATGTGTTCCATCTGGCGGTTCTTGGCGTCGTCCTCGACGCCCAGCAGAACCGGGTCGGACCGCCCCAGCCCGACGTACGCCGCCCACGCGGCCTCCGGGTTCTGCTCGTGGTAGGCCATGTAGGCCAGCACGCCGACCCGGATCTCCTCATACATGGTCAGACCGGTGACGTCGTCCATGTTGGTGTTCTCGTACAGGCGGTCGGCCTCGTCCTTGACCACCGCCGCGAAAAACGCTCGCTTGTCGGGGAAATAGTGGTACATCAGGGCCCGCGACACCCCGGCGCGTTCCGCGATCTCGTCGATGCGGACCTCGTCGTAAGGTCGCTTCCCAAAAACCTCTGCCCCTAAAGCGAGCAGCTCAGCGCGCCGATCCTCGGGGGATAGACGCCTTCGGGCTGTCGGCATGTGTCAGATAGTACTCATACGACATGAGACGACGGCCACAATGGATTCAACGCCTCAGCCGAACTCCACTCCCTGGGCCAGCGGCAACTCGCCGGAATAATTGACGGTATTGGTACTTTGGCGCATGTAGGCCTTCCACGAGTCCGTGCCCGATTCCCGCCCGCCGCCGGTTTCCTTCTCGCCACCGAACGCGCCGCCGATCTCCGCGCCGGACGTGCCGATGTTGACATTGGCGATTCCGCAGTCGGATTCGGCCAGGAACTGTTCGGCCTCGCGCAGGTCCGTGGTGAAGATGGACGACGAAAGCCCCTGCGGCACGGCGTTGTTGAGGGCTATCGCGTCGGCCAGCTCGTGGTAGGTCAGCACGTAGAGGATGGGCGCGAACGTCTCGCTCGCCACGATGGCGGTCTGCCCGGGCATGCGCACCACGGCCGGCGCGACGTAGTAGGAATTCGGCTGCTCGCGGCCCTGCGGGTGCCGGCGGTCGCCGTCGATGACCTCGCCGCCGTCGGCGCGCGCGGATTCCAGCGCCCCCACCATGTCGCGGTAGGCGGTCTCGTGGATGAGCGGCCCGATCAGGGTGCCGGGTGCGCACGGGTCGCCGATGGGCAGTTGCCGGAAGGCGGACACGACGCGGTCCACCACCTCGTCGGCCACCGAGTGGTGGACGATGAGCCGGCGCAGGCTGGTGCAGCGTTGGCCGGCGGTGCCGGCGGCGGCGAACACGATGGCCCGCACCGCGAGGTCCAGGTCGGCCGACGGCGTCACGATGGCGGCGTTGTTGCCGCCCAGTTCCAGCAGCACCCGGCCGAACCGCGCGGCGACGCGGGGGCCGACCTCGCGGCCCATCCGGACCGAACCGGTCGCGGACACCAGCGCGACCCGGGGGTCGTCCACCAGCAGCCCGCCGAGGTCGCGGTCGCCCAGTATCAGGGAGCTCACCGCGGGCGGGGCGCCGACGTCGGCCGCGGCCCGGGCGATCAGCGCCTGGGTGGCCAGCGCCGTCAACGGCGTCAGCTCCGAGGGCTTCCACACCACCGGGTCCCCGCACACCAGGGCCAGCGCGGCGTTCCACGCCCACACGGCGACCGGGAAGTTGAACGCGGTGATCACCCCCACCACGCCCAGCGGGTGCCAGGTCTCCAGCAGCCGGTGCCCGGGGCGTTCCGACGCGATGGTGCGCCCGTAGAGCTGGCGCGACAGGCCGACGGCGAACTGGCAGACGTCGATCATCTCCTGCACTTCGCCGGCCGCCTCGGAGGTGATCTTGCCGACCTCGACGGTCACCAGGGTGGCCAGCTCGTCCTTGTGCGCCGTGAGCAGCTCGCCCAGGCGCGCCACCAGCGCGCCGCGGACGGGGGCGGGCGTGGTTCGCCACACCGAAAAGGCTTGGGCCGCTTGGGCGATCGTCGCATCGGCCCGCTCTGCTGTGGTGAGCGCGACGGTGAACAGCACCTCGCCGGTGATCGGCGTGCTGGCGGGCAACCCGTGGGCGTCCGGCTCGCCGAGGCTCGCGGTGACGCCGATCGCCTCGAAGGCCGTGCGGACGCGGGCGCGCAACTGTTCGGTGGTCATGAGCATGCCTTTTCGTAGAGGGCGTACGGGTCGGCGACGTCGCGGCCGATCGCCCCGGCCAGCCACTGCGCGTCGTAGCCGGATTCGTCTGGTGCGTCCGCGGTTTCGGCGTCGGAGTCCAGGTTGGACCGGAAGATGCCCGCCGCCGAGGCGGGCAGGAAGTCCTCGTAGACGATCGGCGCCGACGGGTCGCCGCCGCGGTAATAGCCCAGCCCCTCGGCGGCCATCCGCTCGTCGGTGGGCGGAAAGTGATCCGCCCACACCGCGGCCGGGTCGGCGGCGCTCATCGCGGCGTCGTAGCGCGCGCGGCCCTTCGGTGTCAGCGCGACACCGCGGGCCTCCACTTCGCCGAAGCGCACCCGCAGCGTCCCCTCGGTGATCCGACCGTCCTCGCCGCGGAACCGGCGGGGTTCGGCCAGGGCGCGAAAAGAGGTCTGGCGCAACAACACCGCCGGCCCGTCGGTGCGCGGCGGCCCTTGGATGGCGTCGATCATGGCGATGCCGCGCCCGGTCATCCGCCGGTACAGATCGTCGATGTCGAGGACGCGGGGCGTCAGGTGGTTGAGGTGGGTGGAGCCGGCGCCGGCGATGTCGGCGGCCACCGCGGACACCCGTGACAACTCGTCGTACCAGGACTTGTCGATGGGCTCGGCCGACAGGGCGAACGCCGCCACCGCCGCCGCGACGAACTCCCGCGCCCGGTCGGCGGTGCAGCCGTCCTCGGCGGTGACCTCACGCGCGCGGGCGAGCAGCGCGGGATCGAACAGTTGGCGGCGCGCCAGGAAGGCCTCGACGCGGCGGCGCAGGTCACGGTCGAAGAACCGCGCGTCGTGGGTGGCCAGCATCGAGGTGAACACCCGAAAAGGATTGAGCGACAGCTCGTTTGCATCGACGGGCCGGAAGGCGGTCGACACCACGGGGACGGGTGAGGCCGCGCAGCGCAGGTCGTAGTAGCCGACCGGCAGCATGCCGAACGCGGCGAAAAGGTCGGCGACCGCGGCCAGTTCGGCCGGGCTGCCCACCCGGATGGCGCCGTGCCGCTCGGCCGTGACGCGCCGCAGCGAACCGAACCGTTCGGCGTCGGGGTGGCGCGCCGCGACATCGGCGTTGACCCGCTCGCTCACCGCGACCAGGGTGCCGTAGGCGGGCACCTCGGCGGCGTACATCGCCGAGAGGCCCGCGGCGAAAAGCGCGCGAAGCTGCCACGTCGGCAGCCATTTCGCGCGGCTCACGGCGCGCCGTTCCTGCGATAGTCTCCGGCCATGAGTGAGACGCTCGACGACGTCGACCGGATTCTGGTGCGCGAGCTGGTCGCCGACGGACGCGCGACGCTGGCGGAGTTGGCGGCCAGCGCCCGGCTGTCGGTCTCGGCGGTCCAGTCGAGGGTGCGCAGGCTCGAGGCCCGCGGCGTCATCGCCGGATACTCGGCGCGCATCGACCCGGAGGCCGTCGGGCACCTGCTGTCGGCGTTCGTGGCCATCACTCCTCTGGATCCCTCTCAACCCGATGATGCGCCCGCCCGCCTCGAGCACATCGAGGAGATCGAATCGTGTCACTCGGTGGCCGGCGAAGAAAGCTACGTCCTGCTGGTGCGCGTCGCATCCGCCCGGGCGCTCGAGGACCTGCTGCAGCGAATCCGGACGGCGGCGAACGTCAAGACCCGCAGCACCATCATTCTCAATACTTTTTACACAGATCGGCAGCATATTCCATAAATTATCCTGTCACGGCGCAACAATAGTGTAAAAATGCGCCATCATGCCCGTACCATGGGCGTCATGACGGCCGCCATGGAACGTTTCGCGCCCGCCGGTCGCCGTGTGGATGCCGACGCCGTCCACGCGGTGCTGGCGCGCAGCATGCTGGTCGACGGCTTCGACTTCGTCCTCGATCTGGACCGCTCGCAGGGCTCCTACCTCTGCGACGCCCGCGACGGCCGGCGCTACCTCGACATGTTCTCGTTCTTCGCCTCCTCGGCGCTGGGCATGAACCACCCGGCGCTGGCCGCCGACGACGAATTCCGGGCGGAGCTCGTCGCGGCCGCCCTGAACAAGCCCAGCAATTCCGACGTGTACTCGGTGGCGATGGCCCGCTTCGTCGAGACGTTCGCCCGGGTGCTGGGCGACCCGGCGTTGCCGCACCTGTTCTTCGTCGACGGCGGGGCGCTCGCGGTGGAGAACGCGCTCAAGGTGGCGTTCGACTGGAAGAGCCGGCTCAACGAAGCGCGCGGTGTCGACCGCGCGCTGGGCACCCGGGTGCTGCACCTGCGCGGCGCCTTCCACGGCCGCAGCGGCTACACGCTGTCGCTGACCAACACCAACCCGGTCACCGTGGATCGCTTCCCCACGTTCGACTGGCCGCGCATCGACGCCCCCTACCTCCGGCCGGGCGCCGACGTGGCCGCGCTCGAGGCCGCGTCGCTGGCCCAGGCCCGCGCCGCCTTCGAAGCCCACCCGCACGACATCGCCTGCTTCGTGGCCGAACCCATCCAGGGGGAAGGCGGGGACCGCCACTTCCGGCCCGAGTTCTTCGCCGCCATGCGCGAACTGTGCGACCGGCACGACGCCCTGCTGATCTTCGACGAGGTGCAGACCGGCTGCGGCCTGACCGGAACCGCTTGGGCCTACCGGCAATTCGGCGTGCAACCCGACGTGGTCGCGTTCGGGAAGAAGACCCAGGTGTGCGGCATCATGGCGGGCCGGCGGGTCGACGAGGTCGCCGACAACGTGTTCGCGGTGCCGTCCCGGCTGAACTCGACGTGGGGCGGCAACCTGGCCGACATGGTGCGCGCCCGCCGCATCCTGGAGGTGATCGAGGCCGACGAACTCTTCGACCACGCCGCCGCGCAGGGCGCCTACCTGCTGGGCTGCCTCGAGCAGCTCGCCGGCGAGTTCCCCGGCGTCGTCCTCGATCCCCGCGGCCGCGGCCTGATGTGCGCGTTCAGCCTGCCGAGCGCCGCCGACCGCGACGAGCTGATCCGCCGGCTGTGGCGGCGCGCGGTGATCGTGCTGCCCTCGGGCCGCGACGGCGTCCGGTTCCGTCCTGCGCTGACCGTCACGCGCGCCGAGATCGACGCGGCGATGCGGGCCATGCGCGCCGCGGTGACCGGCCTGACCTGAGACCGAGCCCGTTTGCCCCGGTTTGTCAGGGGGTACTTCTTAGAGCCGTCGGTGGCGAGCCGGCGTCGCGGCGCGTAACCAAAACGGTGCGGCGAGCGATGAACTTAGGCGGGGCCGGGGGCGGGGCACGCCGGGGCCGAATCCGGGGAGGTGAGGACGATGCAGAAAGCAGGCGAGCGACCAGGCGGTGATCGCCTGGGGCAGGAAGACCGCGAGGTGCTCGCCGCGGTCCGGTTCGCCGTCGCGGCGACGGCCGCCGCCGTCGGCTTCCTGCTGATCGCCGCGGTGTGGGTGAGCACGTGTCCGACCGGGGGCGTCGACACCGTGGCCTGCGGCCCGCCGCAGCGCACCCTGCTGGCGTTCGGCGGTCCGATGATCGCGCTGGCCGCCGGGATCTGGGCGTTCGTGCGCACCTACCTCGTGTGGAAGGCCCGCGGAACCTGGTGGGGATGGCAGGGCGCCGGCTGGTTCTTGCTGACCGTCATGGCGCTGATGGTCGCCATGGGCGTTGCCCCGATCGCCGGTCCGGTACTGGCCCTTTAGGTTTGCTTCCCCGCGATCTAACGTTGATGGTGCGGTGAGGAGCAGCCATGGGAGACACCTATCACGACCCCGTCGACCATCTCAGGACCACGCGGCCGCTCGCCGGCGAGTCGCTGATCGACGTCCTGCACTGGCCGGGATATCTGTTGGTGGTCGCGGGCGTGATCGGCACCTGCGGAAGCCTCGCGGCCTTCGCGACCGGACACCACCACGAGGGCATGACCGCCGGCGTCACGGCCGTCATCGCCGCGGCGCTGGGTCTCGTCTGGCTGGCGGTGGAACACCGCCGGATACGCAGGATCGCCGATCGGTGGTACTCCGAGCACCCCGAGGTGCTCAGGCAATGGCCCGCCAGCTAGGGCGCCGCCACCGAAACACCGTCCGCTCTCCGCTTTTTCCGGGGTGACCTGCCACGACGTCACCCGTTGTGAGTTTTTGCCGGAAACCCGGATCCGAGATTACGGGCGGCGGCGAGTGGGTATCAGGTGTGCACCATGATGAGTGCCGGAACGGTTGCGTTTGCTTGGACGGAAAAGACCTCACCCCATCATGGGGGACAAAATCACGAACACACCGACATAAATGCCTACTGCGAGCACCAACAAAACGATCAGCGTGACCCCGGCGATTACCGCGACGCGCCTAAGCCGGCGCGTCCGGTCTGCATCGGTCGTGTCAGGCCCGTCCACAGCGGGCCGAATACCCGGCGGCGATCATGACTAACCGGCTCGAACGCACGGTCCAGGGCGGGCTGAGGAGCAGTAGTAGTGTCAGTCAAACCATGCCGGGAGACCATATGCACGATGCTGGATCGCACGCCAACAAGCGTCCGCGCGGCCATCGCGCTGTCGAACTTCACGTCGCAGCGCGCCTGGAGAACCTCGCGATGCTGCGCACCCTGGTCGGCGCGATCGGCACCTTCGAGGACCTGGATTTCGATGCGGTGGCGGACCTGCGGCTCGCGGTCGATGAGGTGTGCACCCGGTTGATTCGCTCGGCCACTCCCGACGCGACGCTGAGCGTCGTGGTCGATCCGCAGGACGACCAATTGGTGGTGGAGGCCTCCGCGGCATGCGACACCCACGACGTGGTGGCGCCCGGCAGCTTCAGTTGGCATGTGCTGACGTCCTTGGCCGACGACGTCCAGACTTTTCACGACGGTCGCGAACCCAATGAAACCGGCAGTGTTTTCGGCATCACACTGACGGCGCGACGGGCGGCCTCCAGCAGGTGACACCGCGAGCTGCCGGCGGTTCGGTCTCGCGTCCGAACGAGTACGCCGATGTTCCGGACATGTTCCGTGAGTTGGCCTCCGTCGCGCCCGACTCCATGGAAGTTCAGCGCCAGCGGGACAAGATCGTCGAGCGCTGCCTGCCGCTGGCCGACCACATCGCGCGCCGCTTCGAGGGCCGCGGGGAACCGCGCGACGACCTCGTCCAGGTGGCGCGCGTGGGGTTGGTCAACGCGGTGGTGCGTTTTGACGTCGACGCCGGCTCCGACTTCGTTTCGTTCGCGGTGCCCACGATCATGGGCGAGGTCCGCCGCCACTTCCGCGACAACAGCTGGTCGGTCAAGGTGCCGCGGCGGCTCAAGGAACTACACCTGCGGCTCGGCACCGCGACCGCCGATCTGTCCCAACGGCTGGGCCGCGCGCCCACCGCGACCGAACTCGCCGCGGAGCTCGAGATGGACCGCGAAGAGGTGGTCGAGGGCCTGGTCGCCGGCAGCTCCTACAACACCTTGTCGATCGACAGCGGCGGCGGGGGCGAGGAGGAGGAAGCCCGCGCGATCGCCGACACCCTCGGCGATGTGGACACCGGCCTGGACCGCATCGAGGACCAGGAATCGCTACGCCCGCTGCTCGAGGCGCTGCCCGAGCGGGAACGCACGGTGTTGGTGCTGCGGTTCTTCGAGTCGATGACGCAAACGCAGATCGCCGAGCGGGTCGGCATCTCACAGATGCACGTGTCGCGCCTGCTGGCGAAATCGCTAACGCGGCTGCGGGACCAGTTGCAGTAGCGGCCGGGGGTTTTCGTCGTCGTCGACCCACAGCGGCTCCAGGAGCGGCTCGGCCTTGGGCGTCGTCACCGGGAGCTGGCCGTCCGGGTCGCAGACGCGCAGCAACCTGGCCACCGCCGGGCTCGGCGCCATGGCCCACGAGACCTGGGCGGCCGAGCACAGCACGTTGATCCGGTGCAGCGCCGAAAAGCCTGCGGTGCCAACGAATTTCAGGCCGCGCAGGTCGAGGACCACCCGTCGGGAGCGGTTGAGGCTCTTTTGGACGTAGGCGGCGAGCTGATCGGCGTTGGCCGCGTCGAGCTCGCCGTCGACCGTGATCAGGGTGCCGACCGGGCCCCACCGCGCAGTGAACTGCGCCGTGCGGCTTTGTTGCCAAGATTGGGCCACAGGCATTGCTGACTCCATCCTGTTGAGCAGGATTACTGCTACGGGAATAGTCAGGAATACGTTAACCGACTGCAAAAAGTTCGGAGAAGCAGGGAATTTCGCCTACCCCCACGCCATCGACGTATCCCGGGAGGCTGTGAACTCAACCTTGCCCGATACCCTACTCGCGGTAGCCAGGGGCGACAACGTTCCCTGTGAACTCTCTCAGGGCCGCTACTTGATCTCGGCGAGCACCGTGCCCTGCGTGATGGCGGCGCCGGCCTCGACGGCGAGCCCGGTGATGACCCCGTCCTTGTGCGCGGTGACCGGGTTCTCCATCTTCATCGCCTCGAGGACGACCACCAGGTCGCCGGTGGCAACCTCCTGGCCTTCCTCGACCGCGACCTTGACCACGGTGCCCTGCATGGGCGCGGTGACCGCGTCGCCGGAGGCGGCCGCACCGGCGTGCGCCCCCCGCTTGCGTGGCTTGGGCTTCTTGCGGATGACACCGGCCTCGCCGCCGCCGGAGCCGCCGTTGGACAGCGCCAGATCGCCGGGCAGCGACACCTCGAGCCGGCGGCCGCCGACCTCCACGACGACCTTCTGGCGGGGCCGGGCGTCCGCCTCCTCGTCCAGGGGCTCGCCGCCGGTGAACGGTTCGATCGTGTTGTTCCAC
Source organism: Mycobacterium sp. WUMAC-067 (assembly GCF_020217485.1). Lineage (GTDB taxonomy): Bacteria > Actinomycetota > Actinomycetes > Mycobacteriales > Mycobacteriaceae > Mycobacterium. The sequence goes on from NZ_JAEKMI010000017.1 coordinate 94,110, forward strand.
TCGGTCTCGATCCAGCGCGTGTGGACCGAGAAGCTCTCGCCGTCACCGATGAACGCCGGGTCGCTCACCACGGCGCGGTGGAACGGGATGACCGTGGCCAGCCCCTCGACGTGGAATTCGTCCAGCGCGCGGCGGGAGCGGGCCAGCGCCTCCTCGCGGGTGGCGCCGTAGACGATCAGCTTGGACAGCATGGAGTCGAACTGGCCGCCGATCACCGAGCCGGCCTCGACGCCCGAATCCAGCCGGACGCCGGGCCCGGTGGGGATGTCGTAGCGGGTGACCGGTCCCGGCGCGGGCAAAAAGCCCCGTCCGGCGTCCTCGCCGTTGATCCGGAACTCGATGGCGTGCCCGCGCGGGGTGGGGTCCTCGGTGAGGTCCAGCTTCTCGCCGTTGGCGATCTTGAACTGCTGCAGGACCAGGTCGATGCCGGCGGTCTCCTCGGTGACCGGGTGCTCGACCTGCAGGCGCGTGTTGACCTCCAGGAAGGAGATCAGGCCGTCCTGGCCGACCAGGTATTCGACGGTCCCGGCGCCGTAGTAGTGGGCCTCCTTGCAGATCCGCTTGGCGGACTCGTGGATCTCCTTGCGCTGCGCGTCGGTCAGGAACGGCGCGGGCGCCTCTTCCACCAGCTTCTGGAACCGGCGCTGCAGCGAGCAGTCACGGGTGCCGGCGACGATGACGTTGCCGTGCTGGTCGGCGATCACCTGCGCCTCCACGTGGCGCGGCTTGTCCAGGTAGCGCTCGACGAAGCACTCGCCGCGGCCGAACGCCGCGACGGCCTCACGGGTGGCCGACTCGAACAGGTGGGGAATCTCTTCGATGGTGCGGGCCACCTTCATGCCGCGGCCGCCGCCGCCGAAGGCCGCCTTGATCGCGATCGGCACGCCGTATTCCTTGGCGAAGGCCACCACCTCGTCGGCGTCCTTGACCGGGTCGGGGGTGCCGGGCACCAGCGGGGCCTGGGCGCGGGCGGCGATGTGGCGGGCGGTGACCTTGTCGCCGAGATCGCGGATGGACTGCGGGCTGGGGCCGATCCAGATCAGGCCCGCGTCGATGACCGCCTGGGCGAAATCGCCGTTCTCCGACAGGAATCCGTAGCCGGGGTGGACGGCGTTGGCGCCGGACTTGGCCGCCGCGTCGAGGAGCTTGCCGAAGTCCAGGTAGGACTCCGCGGACGTTTGACCGCCCAGCGCGAACGCCTCGTCGGCCAGACGCACGTGGGGCGCGTCGGCGTCGGGTTCGGCGTACACCGCCACGCTGGACAGGCCCGCGTCGCGGGCCGCGCGGATCACCCGGACAGCGATCTCGCCGCGGTTGGCGACGAGGACTTTGGAGATCCTCGAGCTGGCGTGACTGGCCACAGCGCCTCCTGTATGGCATCGGTCGCAGACGTATTTCTGCGGGCTTCTCTAAGAGAATTTCTTACAACGAGTTCTCGGGAAGTCTAAGCGCCGCGCCGTTGGGCCGACGAGGCGGTCCGGGTTTACCCGGTCGGCTCGCGCAGCCTGCGCTTGATGCGGGCGAGCATCGCCGAGAGGCCGCGCAGCCGTAGCGGACTGATCAGCGCGGCCAACCCGAGGTCGTCGTAAAAATCCTCGGGCACCGCCAGGATGTCGGCGGCGGGCTGCTCGTCCAGACCGGTCGCCAGGATCGACGCGAAACCCCGGGTGGTCGGCGATTCGGCGGGCGCGCTGAAGTGCAACCGCACCCGGTTCGGGTCGCTGGCGTCGACGTGCAAGAACAGCGGGGTCTGGCACTCGGGCACCGGCTCCATGGCCCGCTCTTCCAGCTCGGGCGGCAGGTCCGGCAGCTCGTCGGCGAATTCCAGCAGCAGCTTCAGCTTGTCCTGGCCCTCGACCTCGGCGAAGTCGGAGACCACCTCGGCCAGCGGCGCGGGCATGCTCATGGCGCACCCATCAGACGGAGACGCGCCCCGGTGCGGGCCCCGGTGCTGGTCCCGGTTCCTGGCCCGCGACGATCGGGGTGCGCACGGTGTTGCCCCATTCGGTCCACGATCCGTCGTAATTGCGCACGCCGGGCTTGCCCAGCAGGTGCGTCAGGACGAACCAGGTGTGGCTGGACCGTTCGCCGATGCGGCAGTACACGACGGTCTTGTCGTCCGGCTCGAGGAAGCCGTAGAGCTCCTCGAGCTCGTCGCGGCTGCGGAATCGGCCGCTCTCGTCGACCGCCTTGGCCCACGGGATCGACCGGGCGGTCGGGATGTGGCCGCCGCGCAGCACGCCCTCCTCGGGGTACTCGGGCATGTGGGTGCGCTTGCCGGTGTACTCGTCCGGCGAGCGCACGTCGATCAACGGCTGGCTGCCGAGAATCTCCAGCACGTCGTCCTTGAACGCGCGGATGGGCTCGTCGTTGCGCGTGACGACGGGGTAGCCGGTGGACGTCTTGGTGGGGACGTCCAGCGTGGTCTCCCGGCGTTCGGCCAGCCACAGGTCGCGGCCGCCGTTGAGCAGGCGCACATCCGGGTGACCGAAAAGCGTGAACACCCACAGCGCATAGGCGGCCCACCAGTTGCTCTTGTCGCCGTAGATCACCACGGTGTCGTCGCGGGCGATGCCCTTGCGGTCCATCAACTCCGCGAACTGCGCGCCGTCGATGTAGTCGCGGACCCGGGGGTCGTTGAGGTCGGTGTGCCAGTCGACTTTCACCGCGCCGGGGATGTGGCCCACGTCGTAGAGCAATACGTCCTCGTCGGACTCGACGATCACCAGGCCGGGGGTGCCCAGGTGGGCGGAGAGCCAGTCGGCGGTGACCAGTCGCTCGGGGTGGGCGTAGTTCGACAGTGTCGGGCTTGGATCGGGGGGTAATGCCACGTTGCCGAGCCTACTCATCCCGGGATTTCGTCACCAACGTCGACGTGTTGTCGCCGATTCGCCCCCATCGGCCCAACGAGTCGACGCTCGGGGTCAGTTCGCCGCCCACAGCGCGGCCACCGACAGCCCGGCCCGCCCCAGCAGGGTCCGCAGCAGCGGCAGGCTCACGCCGATCACGTTCGACGGGTCGCCTTCGATCTTGTCGACGAACCAGCCGCCCAGGCCGTCGAGGGTGAAGCCGCCCGCCACGTGCCACGGTTCGCCGCCGGCCACGTAGGCGCTCAGATCGGCATCCGTCGGATCAGCGAAATGAACTGTGGTGCAAGCGGATTCGACCTCACGATGGGTGATTGCGCCGTCGGACAGCCGCAGCAGACAGTGCCCGGTGTGCAGCCCGCCGGACCGCCCGCCCATGAGGCGCCACTGGCTCGCAGCGGCGTCGGCCGACCCGGGCTTGCCGCACAGCCGGCCGTCGAGGAAAAGCATCGAATCACAGCCAATGACAACGCAATCGGCCGCGACGCCGCCGTCCAGCTCGCCGGCGACCTGTTCGGCCTTGGCCCGGGCCAGGCCGCACACGACGTCACTCGGCGAGGCGTCGGGCCCCAGCGCGGCCGCGACCGCGTCCTCGTCGACGCCGGACACCACCACCAGCGGATCGACGCCCGCCTGCCGCAACACCTTGAGCCGGCCGGCCGAGGCCGACGCCAGCACCAGGCGGGTCAACGCCTCATGTGCGTCATTTGCTGCATGGTCAGCCGCTGGTAGTTCGACATCGCGAACCGCAGCCGGTCGACCGGGAGGCCCCAGCGGGTCTCCTCGGGCTGCTCGGGCTCCGGCCCGCCGCCGGCGCAGCCCAGCACCGCGACCAGCGCGGCCACCTCCTCGAGGGTGGGTTCGCCCTTGAGGATCTGGATGTGCGGCTCGTGCGCCTCGGGCGCGGCTTCGGTTGCCGCAGAGCCGTTTTCGTCGTTCTGACTCACGGGAGCCGAATTGTTCGTCTCGTTCCCGTCGCTCACTGCGTTCGCTCCGCTCGCTCGACTCACAGCGGAATGTTCCCGTGCTTCTTGGGGGGCAGGTGGGCGATCTTGCGTTCCAGCAGACGCAGCGCCGTGCCGATGTAGCCGCGGGTGTGCGACGGCGGGATCACCGCGTCGACGTAACCGCGCTCGGCCGCGACGTACGGGTTGACCAGGGTGTCCTCGTACTCCTGCTGCAATTCCAGCCGCAGCGCGTCGACGTCCTTACCCTCCTTGGCCGCCTCGGAAAGCTGCTTGCGGTAGACGAACCCGACGGCTCCGGAGGCCCCCATCACGGCGATCTGCGCCGACGGCCAGGCGATGTTGACGTCGCAGCCCATGTCCTTTGAGCCCATGACGCAGTAGGCGCCGCCGTAGGCCTTGCGGGTGATGACGGTGATCTTGGGGACGGTGGCCTCGCCGTAGGCGTAGAGCAGCTTGGCGCCGCGCCGGATGATGCCGTTGTATTCCTGGCCGGTGCCCGGCAGGAAGCCCGGCACGTCGACCAGCATGATGATCGGGATGTTGAAGCAGTCGCAGGTCCGCACGAACCGGGCCGCCTTCTCCGAGGCGTTGATGTCCAGGCAGCCGGCGAACTGCGTCGGCTGGTTGGCCACGATCCCGACCGGCCGGCCGTCGATGCGGCCGAACCCGACGACGATGTTCTGCGCGTAACCCCCCTGGACTTCCAGGAATTCGTCGTCGTCGAGGATGCGGGTGATGACCTCGTGCATGTCGTAGGGCTGGTTGGGCGAGTCCGGGATCAGCGTGTCCAGCTCGAGGTCCTCCTCGGTGAGGTTGTCCTCGATGGCGCCCGGCGGGTGCGGCTCGGCGTAGCGGGGCGGGTCGGTCGCGTTGTTGGGCGGCAGGTAGCTCAGCAGGTCGCGGATCCAGTCGAAGGCGTCCTGCTCACCGGAGGCGACGTAGTGCAGCGTGCCCGACTTGGCCATGTGGGTGTGGGCGCCGCCCAGCTCCTCCATGGTGACGTCCTCGCCGGTGACGGTCTTGATGACGTCGGGCCCGGTGATGAACATCTGGCTGGTCTGGTCGACCATGACCACGAAGTCGGTCAGCGCGGGGGAGTAGACGTGCCCACCGGCGGCGGCCCCCATGATCAGGGAGATCTGCGGGATGACGCCGGACGCCAGGATGTTGTTGCGGAAGATGCGGCTGTAGAGGCCGAGCGAGACGACGCCCTCCTGGATGCGCGCCCCAGCGCCGTCGTTGATGCCGATCAGCGGGCGGCCGGTCTTGATCGCCAGCTCCTGGACCTTGACGATCTTCTCGCCGTACACCTCGCCGAGGCTGCCGCCGAACACCGTGGCGTCCTGGCTGAAGATGCACACGTCGCGGCCGTCGATGGTGCCGTAGCCGGTGATCACGCCGTCGCCGAGCGGGCGGTTGTTCTCCAGGCCGAAATTCTTGCTGCGGTGCCGGGCCAGCGCGTCGAGCTCGACGAACGAGTCCTCGTCGAGCAGGGCGAGGATGCGCTCGCGGGCGGTCAGCTTGCCCTTGGCGTGCACCTTCTCGACGGCCTCTTCACCCACCGGGTGCAGCGACTCCTCGCGACGCTTGTGCAGTTCGGCCAGCTTGCCCGCGGTGGTGTGGATGTCGATCGTGTGTTCCGCAGCGGGCTCCGCAGTGTGGTCGGTAACGCTCGTCATGGGTGTCGAGCTTAGCGTGGCTGGTAGCCCGTCCCTGTGAAGGGCTTTGACGGTAACCTCCGCTGATGAACGCCGACCCGGTGCGCATGTCGGAACTGGGATCCGATTCCGCCTCCGTGCTGCGGATCATTTCCCACTTCGACCGGCTCCACGAGTCGGCGGCCGACGCCGACACCGTGGTGCGCTGCGCGGCACTGCTGGCCGAATGCCCGGTCGGTGCGCGGTGGGCGTCGGGCACCGTGATCCGTTACGACGCGACGGGTCGCCTGGAACCGGGCGGGGATCCGCGACCGGACCCGGCGGACGACCCGAGCGTCCCCGGTTCCTGCGGCTGTCGGCGAGCCTGCCCGTCGCCGGCTCCAACAAGGTGCTCAAGCGCGTGCTGCAACGCCAGCGCTGGCACACCGACGAACCGGTGTATCGGTGGGCCGGGCGGGGAGCGCCCGCGTACCACCGGATGAGCGCCGACGAAAAGCGCTCGCTCGACGCGGAATTCGCGTCGCACGGCCGGCGGCGCTACCTGTGAGCGCGGCGAGGTAGTCTCCGCTGATGGACGCCCGCCTGTTGGGAACCGCGGACTGGACGGCCGAGTGCGACGTACTGGTCGCGGGATCGGGCGGTGGCGGCGTCACCGGCGCGTACACCGCGGCGCGCGAAGGCCTCGACGTGCTCCTGGTCGAGGCGACGTCCAAATTCGGTGGCACCACGGCGTATTCCGGCGGGGGCGGCGTCTGGTTCCCGTGCAATCCGGTGCTGCTCCGCGCCGGCACCGACGACACCATCGAGGACGCGCTCACCTACTACCACGCGGTGGTCGGCGATCGCACCCCGCGCGAACTGCAGGAAACCTACGTTCGCGGCGGCGCGCCGCTGATCGAGTACCTGGAGGCCGACCCGAACCTGAAGTTCGTGCCGTTGCCGTGGCCCGACTACTACGGCAAGGCGCCCAAGGCGCGCCTCGACGGCCAGCGCCACATCGCGGCCAAGCCGCTGGCGGTGGCCGCCGCCCCCGAATTCCGCGACGCGATCCGCGGGCCGCTGGACACCGACCGTCTCGGCGCCGAACCGCCGTCCGACTACTACGTCGGGGGCCGCGCGCTGATCGCCCGCTTCCTCAAGGCCATCGGCCAGTACCCGAGCGCGTCGCTGCGGCGCGACACCGCCCTGGTCGAACTCGTGGTGTCCGACGGCAGGGTCACCGGCGCGATCGTCGAGACCGGCGGGCAGCGCGGCGCCATCCGCGCCCGCCGGGGCGTGCTGCTGGCCGCCGGGGGCTTCGAAGCCAACGACGAGCTGCGCCGCGCGTACGGGGTGCCGGGCGTGGCGCGAGACACCATGGGCGGACCGGGAAGTCGCGGCCTGGCGTTGCAGGCCGGCATCGCCGCGGGCGCGGACACCGACCTGCTGGACCAGGCGTGGTGGTCGCCGGGCATGACCCATCCCGACGGCCGGTCCGCCTTCGCGCTGTGGTTCACCGGCGGCATCTTCGTCAACCAGGACGGCGACCGGTTCGTCAACGAGTCCCGGGCCTACGACCGGGCCGGCCGCGAGATCATCGCGCAGCTGGCCGACGGCTCGATCACGTTGCCGTACTGGATGATCTACGACGACTCCGAGGGCGAGGTGCCGCCGGTCAAGGCGGCCAACGTGTCGATCGTCGAGACCGAGAAGTACGTGGCCGCCGGCCTGTGGCATTCCGCGGACACCCTCGAGGAACTGGCCACCAAGATCGGGGTGCCGGGGGAGCGGCTGGCGGCAACGGTCAAGCGGTTCAACGATTTTGCCGCCTCCGGCGTCGACGAGGACTTCGGCCGCGGCGACGAGGCATTCGATCGCGCGTTCTCGGCGGGCGCGTCGCCGCTGGTGCCCATCGACACCCCGCCCTATCACGCCGCGGCGTTCGGCATCTCGGACCTGGGCACCAAGGGCGGCCTGCGCACCGACGCCGCGGCGCGGGTGCTCGACACGTCGGGCCACCCGATTCCAGGCCTGTACGCGGCGGGCAACACGATGGCCGCGCCCAGCGGCACCGCGTATCCCGGCGGGGGCAACCCGATCGGAACCAGCATGCTGTTCAGCCACCTGGCCGTGCTGGACATGCGCGCCCGTCGGCCCTGAGTTCTAGGCTGGGTCCGGTGACAGACCGAGATCAACTTCGAGCACCACTGGACGCCGCCGCGCTGCGCGCCGAGTTGATCGGCACCGGGCTGGGCTGGCGTCAGCTCGACGTCGTCGAGCAGACCGGGTCCACCAACGCCGACCTGCTGGCGCGGGCGGCGTCGGGCGCCGACGTCGCGGGTGCGGTGCTGATCGCCGAGCACCAGACCGCCGGCCGGGGGCGGCACGGCCGCGGCTGGTCCGCCACCCCGCGCGCCCAGATCACGATGTCGGTCGGTGTCAGTGTCGTCGACGTCCCGAGCACCGGGTGGGGGTGGTTGCCGCTGGCCACCGGGGTGGCGGTGGTCGACACCGTCGCTCCGCTGCTGGAAGGGTCCGGGGCCCGGGTGGGGCTCAAGTGGCCCAACGACGTGCTGGCCGGGCCGGCGGATTCGCCGGGCAAGCTGGCCGGAATTCTCGCCGAGGTGGCAAAGCCCGTGGTGGTTATCGGCTTGGGGCTCAACGTGACTCAGTCCGCCGACGAGATCGACGGCCCCGGCGCGACGTCGCTGCTCGATCTCGGCGTCGCCGAACCCGACCGCACCCAGCTGGTGTCCGCCCTGCTGCGGGAGCTGGGGCGGCGGATCGTGGCCTGGCGCGCCGCGCGCGGCGCCGACTGGGCGTTGGCCGCCGACTACCGGGCGCGCAGCCTGACCCTCGGCAACCGGGTGCGCGCGCACCTGCCCGGCGGCAAGCAGATCGATGGGACCGCCACCGCCATCGACGACCAGGGCCGGCTGTGCCTGGAAAGCGGCGGGCAGACCGCCGTCGTCGCGGCGGGCGATGTGGTGCATTTGCGGTAGTGGCGATCGCAAGCGCGGCGTAGCCGGGCGCAGCGGGTCGCCACCATCTGCGGTAGTTACGCCTGGGCTGTCGCGGCGCGCGGCTAAGGTCGGCGGGCATGGGCTATCCGGACAATGTGCTGGCCGCCGGCGAGCACGTCATCGTGCACCGTCACCCGCACTGGAAGCGGTTGATCTGGCCGGTGCTGGTTCTCATCCTGGCGACCGGGCTGGCGGCGTTCGGCTCCGGCTACCTCAACTCGACGCACTGGGAGCAGCTCGCCAAGAACATCATCCACGGCGTCATCTGGGGGATCTGGCTGGTGATCGTCGGGTGGCTGACGCTGTGGCCGTTCGGAAGCTGGCTGACCACCCATTTCGTGGTGACGAACCGCCGGGTGATGTTCCGGCACGGGGTGTTGACGCGCACCGGAATCGACATCCCGCTGGCCCGCATCAACAGCGTGGAATTCCGCGACCGCATCACCGAACGGATGTTCCGCACCGGGACGCTGATCATCGAGTCGGCGTCACAGGATCCGTTGGAGTTCTACGACATTCCGCGGCTACGCGAGGTGCACGCGCTGCTGTATCACGAAGTCTTCGACACCCTGGGTTCCGAGGAATCGCCGAGCTGACCCAGCCGCCCGGCCCGATTGCGCCAGGCGCGCAGCAGGGTGACGTTTCCGCCCTCGATCTCGTCTTCGAAGATCTCGGCAATACCGCCCGCGGTGAGCGCCGATTCCAGGGCCTTGTCGGGGGTGCGGGCAAACTGGTCCGGAAATACCCAGCGGCGAAACGCCCAGAAGCGGAACGCCATCTGCAGCAGGTTTCCGATGATGTAGGCCGAGATGAAGTCGGCCAGGTTTTCCACCGCCAGCGACACCGTCGGCACGCGCAGTTGCAGCACGTAGCTGGAGAACCACAGCGGCGCCATGGACAGCAGCACCCCCACGCCGCTGAACGCGAAGAACAGCAGGGCCTCGTGGTGGCGCTCGCGCCCGCCGCGGTTGCGGAAGCTCCATTCCCGGTTCAGCACGTAGGACGCGATGACCGCCACGATGCCGGCGATCACCTTCGCGGTGACCGGTTTGGGCTCAAGAATTGTCAGCTTGAGGGTATAGAAAATCGCCGAGTCGATGACGAACGTCGTTCCGCCGACAATGGCGAATTTGATCAGTTCGTGGTGGCGTAGCAAATAGGGCTGCAAAACCCTTGGCAGACGCGCGATCGTGGCTTCAGCGAAGGACACAACACGTCAGTGTACGGACGGACACAAATTCGACGCAAAATCGTACATAACAATTCAGTGTCGGCCCCGGTCAACACGGCTTTGGCCGCGGCGTGCGGAGCCGTGACACCATGATGGCCGTGCCGAGTACACGCCCGCCGGGCGCCGCCCCCCTCGAAACGCCCCCCGCAGCCGCCCGCGCCGTTCCCCGGGTCACCCCCGTCGTCGCGATGGTCGGTGGCGGTCAGCTCGCCCGGATGACCCACCAGGCGGCGATCGCCCTGGGGCAGACGCTGCGGGTGCTGGCCACCGACGCCGGCGAATCGGCTGCGCTGGTCGCGCCCGACGTGGTGATCGGCTCCCACACCGATCTCGCAGACCTGCGCCGGGTCGCCGCGGGCGCGGACGTGCTGACGTTCGACCACGAGCATGTGCCGACCGAGCTGCTGAACAAGCTGGTCGCCGACGGCGTCAACGTGGCGCCGCCGCCGCAGGCGCTGGTGCACGCCCAGGACAAGCTCGTGATGCGGCGGCGGTTGGAGGCCCTCGGCGTCCCGGTGCCCCGCTATGCCGAGATCCGCAGCGTCGACGAACTCGACGAGTTCGCGCGGGGCATCGCCGGACCCGTGGTGGTGAAGGCGATCCGCGGGGGTTACGACGGGCGCGGCGTGCGGATGGCCCGCGACCCGCTGCACGCCCGCGAGATCGCGGCCGACTTCCTCGTCTCGGGCGTGCCGGTGATGGCCGAGGAGCAGGTGAACCTGCGCCGCGAGCTGTCCGCACTGGTGGCGCGGTCGCCGTTCGGCCAGGGGGCGGCGTGGCCGGTCGTCGAGACGGTGCAGCGCGACGGGATCTGCGTGCAGGTGATCGCCCCCGCGCCGGACCTGCCCGACGACGTCTCCGCCCACGCGCAGGGGCTGGCGTTGCGGCTGGCCGGCGAGCTCGGGGTGGTCGGCGTGCTCGCGGTCGAGCTGTTCGAGACGGGCGACGGGGCGCTGCTGGTCAACGAGCTGGCGATGCGGCCGCACAACTCGGGGCACTGGACCATGGACGGGTCGCGCACCAGCCAGTTCGAACAGCATCTGCGCGCGGTGCTGGACTACCCGCTCGGCGACACCGACGCCGTCGCGCCGGTGACCGTGATGGCCAACGTCCTGGGCGCCGCGACACCCCCGCAGATGAGCGTCGACGAGCGGCTGCACCACCTGTTCGCGCGGATGCCCGACGCCCGCGTGCACCTGTACGGCAAACAGGAACGCCCCGGCCGCAAGGTCGGCCACATCAACTTCGTCGGCTTGGGCCCGGCGCGGGAAAACGTGGCGAAGCTGCGGGAACGCGCCGACCTGGCGGCACACTGGTTGTCACATGGGGAGTGGACGGACGGATGGGATCCACATGCGCCGGTGACGATGAACAGAGCGGTGCGATCGGAAAAGGCGGGAGGAGCGGCGCAACATGGCTGAGCAGCCTCAGCAGGCTCGGGTCGGCGTGATCATGGGCAGCGACAGCGACTGGTCGGTGATGCAGGACGCCGCGGCCGCGCTGGCCGAGTTCGACGTGCCGGCCGAGGTCCGCGTCGTCTCGGCGCACCGCACCCCGCAGGTGATGTTCGACTACGCCCGCGACGCGGCCGGGCGCGGCATCGAGGTGATCATCGCCGGGGCCGGGGGAGCGGCGCACCTGCCGGGCATGGTCGCGTCCGCGACGCCGCTGCCGGTGATCGGGGTGCCGGTGCCGCTCGCGCGCCTCGACGGCCTCGACTCGTTGCTGTCGATCGTGCAGATGCCCGCCGGTGTCCCGGTGGCCACGGTCTCCATCGGCGGCGCCCGCAACGCCGGCCTGCTCGCCGTGCGCATCCTCGGGTCGTCGGACCCGGCGCTGCGGGCGCGGATCGTCGACTTCCAGAAGCAGCTGGCCGAGACCGTGCGGGCCAAGGATGAGGCGCTACAGCAGCGCCAGGGTAAAGTTACCGACTAGTAGCTTGGCGACGAGGCGCGCCGCGCCCGCGCAGGAGTCGGGCAGTTCGGCAGGGCGCCACAGGAGAGCGTAGGAGGCTCGAGATGGCTGGATGGGCCGGAAACCCCACCTTTGATCTGTTCCAGTTGCCCGAGGAGCACACGGAATTGCGGGCGGCGATCCGCGCGCTGGCGGAGAAGGAGATCGCCCCGCACGCCGCCGACGTCGACGAGAATGCCCGCTTCCCGCAAGAGGCGCTGGAGGCCCTGAACGCCTCGGGGTTCAACGCCGTGCACGTGCCCGAGGAGTACGGCGGGCAGGGCGCCGACTCGGTGGCCGCATGCATCGTCATCGAGGAGGTCGCCCGCGTCGACGCGTCGGCGTCGCTGATTCCCGCGGTCAACAAGCTGGGCACGATGGGGCTGATCCTGCGCGGCTCCGACGAACTGAAGAAGCAGGTGCTGCCGTCGATCGCGGACGGCTCGGCGATGGCGTCCTATGCCCTGTCCGAGCGCGAGGCCGGCAGCGACGCGGGGTCGATGCGCACCCGGGCCAAGGCCGACGGGGACGACTGGATCCTCAACGGCGCCAAATGCTGGATCACCAACGGCGGCAAGTCCAGCTGGTACACGGTGATGGCGGTGACCGATCCGGACAAGGGCGCCAACGGTATTTCGTCGTTCATGGTGCACAAGGACGACGAGGGATTCAGCGTCGGGCCTAAGGAGCGCAAACTCGGCATCAAGGGTTCGCCGACCACCGAGCTGTACCTCGAGAACTGCCGCATCCCGGGCGATCGGATCATCGGCGAGCCGGGCACCGGTTTCAAGACGGCGCTGGCGACGCTGGACCACACCCGGCCCACCATCGGGGCGCAGGCGGTCGGCATCGCCCAGGGCGCGCTGGACGCCGCCATCGCCTACACCAAGGACCGCAAGCAGTTCGGCCGTCCGGTCAGCGACAACCAGGGTGTGCAGTTCATGCTCGCCGACATGGCGATGAAGGTGGAGTCCGCCCGGCTGATGGTGTACCACGCCGCCGCCCGCGCCGAGCGCGGCGAATCCCACCTCGGCTTCATCTCCGCGGCGTCGAAGTGCCTGGCGTCCGACGTCGCGATGGAGGTCACCACGGACGCGGTGCAGCTCTTCGGCGGCGCCGGCTACACCATCGATTTCCCCGTCGAGCGGATGATGCGTGACGCCAAGATCACCCAGATCTATGAGGGCACCAATCAGATTCAGCGCGTGGTGATGTCGCGAGCGCTGCTGCGCTGACCGTTTCGCGGGGGTGTTGGGAAATCGCCGGCCGTACCGCATAGGATCTCCACGGCGCGTGAAGTCCAAGCCGACGGTCGGTAAACAGGCACCGGCTATCCCGTCCGACCACCGCCACCGAGCAATGGTCTTATCGCGGCCAGGGGGTCTGCAGTGCAGAACGTGACTTCCCACACCCGTCCACAGATGGCCGGGAATTGATACCGGCGCGTGCTCCGGTCACACCGACGGCGAGTTGGCAGTCCTTGTCGTTGCTCTTGGTCGAGGACGACCGCGCCGACGCGTTGCTCGTGGAGGACCTGATCACCGACGCGGCCACCGACGTCCGGGTGGTGTGGGCCAAGTCGATGGCCGACGCGGAACGCGAGCTGGAATCCGCTCGCCCCGATTGCGTGCTGCTGGACCTGCACCTGCCCGACGCCAGCGGGATCGACGCGTTGGACCGCGTCGCCAAGCTGGACGCCACCGTCCCGATCGTGGTGCTGACCGGGCTGAACGACGAGTACTTCGGGGCGTCGGCGGTCGCCGCCGGCGCCCAGGACTACCTGGTCAAGGGCCGGGTCGAGCCCGAGATGCTGCGCCGCGCGCTGCTGTACGCGATCGAGCGCAAGCGCGCCGAGCTCATCGCCGCCGACCTGCACGCGACCCAGCTGCGGGCTCGGGAGAACGCGCTGCTGGAACGCGGACTGCTGCCCTCCCCGCTGCTGCTGGACAACCCGGGCGTCGACATCGTCGCGCGGTACCGGCCGAGCCGCGAAGACGCCTTGCTCTGCGGCGACTTCTACGACGTCGTCCAGACGCCCGACCGGATCGTGCACGTCCTGATCGGCGACGTCGCCGGGCACGGCCCGCACGAGGCGGCCCTGGGCGCGGCGCTGCGGATCGCGTTTCGGACGCTCACCTTCGCGGGCGTGCACGGCGTCGACCTGATGCGGCAGCTGGAGCGGGTGCTGTATTCGGAACGAACCGGCACCGGCATCTTCGCGACCGTGCTCAGCCTCGAGATCTCGCCGGACAGCCCGCGGGTCAGCGTCATCCGCGCCGGGCATCCGGGGATGTTGCTGCAGGGCGGTGGCGCGGTGGAGTGGGTGGAGCCGCCGGGCGGCCCGGCGCTGGGCCTGCATGCCGGCGACTGGCCGCGCCACGAGCTTGCGCTGCCCTCGGGTCACGGCCTGCTGTTGCTGACCGACGGTCTCTACGAAGGCTATTCGGGGCAGGGCACCGAGCGGCTCGGCGAGGATGGCCTGCTCGAGCTGGCCCGCTCGCACGTCAACCAACCCGGCCCGGCGTTCGTCGACGCCCTCATCGACGGCGCCCAGGAACTCGCCGAGCCGCGCGGGGGTCTCACCGACGACATCGCCGTGCTCCGAATCGAGAGGACCACGACGTGACGGCACCGCGTCCGCTTCGGCTCGCGCAGCTCACCGTGCGGGGGTGGCTGGCCCTCGTCCTGTGGATCATGGGCGCGACGGTGCTCCTCGGCGCGGTGGTCGGCGGGGTGTTGCTGGATCGCACCGACCAGGTGTCGCGCCAGGTGGGTGAGGACATCCAGCCGGCGCGCGTCGCGGCGACGCACCTGCAGGCGGCCCTGCGGGACCAGGAAACGGGCGTGCGCGGTTACCTGATCTCCGCCGACCGGCAGTTCCTCGCGCCGTATTACGACGGGCAACGCGCCGAACGGGCGGCCGCCGAGGAGATTCGGCGGCTGGTGGGCGGGCGCGCGGAGCTGATGGCCGATCTGGAGGCCATCGAATCGGCCGCCGCGGACTGGCGGAGCAGCTATGCCGAACCCGTCATCGCGGCGGTCACCCCCAAGGTTCCCACCGTCGTCAGCACCTCGATGGCCGACCTCGGCAAAGCCAAATTCGACCGGCTACGAGTGCTTTTCGATACGCAGAACACGCACCTGGCGGACGCGGCGACAAGCGCCGTCGGTGAGCTCAACGACATCAACGGCTGGCGCGACTGGGTGCTGGGCGCGATGGTGCTGATCGTGTTGGGGACGGCCCTGCTGATCGGGTTGCTGAGTCGCGCCGCGATCACCCGGCCGATCGCGAATCTGGCCGCGGCCTGCCGCCGGATCACCCAGGGCAACTTCGACGAAGTCATCTCGGCGCCCAAGCGGCCCAAGGACATTCGCAACATGGCCATCGACGTCGAGAACATGCGCAAACGCATGGTCGAGGAGCTCGACGTGTCCCGTTCGGCGCAAACCCTGCTCGACGAGCAGGCCGCCGAATTGCGCCGTTCCAACACCGAACTCGAGCAGTTCGCCTACGTCGCGTCCCACGATCTGCAGGAACCGCTGCGCAAGGTGGCCTCCTTCTGCCAGCTGCTGGAGAAGCGGTACGGCGACAAGCTCGACGAGCGTGGCGTCGAATACATCGGCTTCGCGGTCGACGGCGCCAAGCGCATGCAGGCGCTGATCAACGACCTGCTCACCTTCTCGCGGGTCGGCCGGCTGGGCACCACCGAGACCGAGGTGCAACTCGACGCGACGCTCGACTCCGCTCTGGCCAACCTGGCCATCGCGATCGAAGAAACCGACGCCCAGATCGTGCGGCCCGCGGAGCCGCTTCCGGAGATCCTGGGGGACCCGACGCTGCTGACGATGCTGTGGCAGAACCTCCTTGGCAACGCGATCAAGTTCCGGCACAAGGATCGCCCGCCCCGCGTAGTCATCGAATGCTCACCCGGCGAGGGCACCCACGACGGCGAATGGTTGCTCAGCGTGTCGGACAACGGCATCGGCATCCCGGAGGAATTCTCCGACAAGGTCTTCGTCATCTTCCAGCGGCTGCACGGCCGGGAGGTGTACGCAGGAACCGGCGTGGGGCTCGCGTTGGTCAAGAAGATCGTCGAGCATCACGGCGGGACCGTGCGGATCGACACGTCCTACACGGAGGGGACGCGATTCGAATTCACGTTGCCCACCCCCGGGCCCGTCGAGGAAGAAGACTCAGTCGCTTTGGAAGGAGCGCATCAGTGACAGTCGAAGGCAGAGCGATCGACATCCTGCTGGTCGAAGACGACCCGGGCGACGAGCTCATCACGCGAGAAGCGTTCGAGCACAACAAACTCAAGAACAGGCTGCACGTCGCGCACGACGGGGAGGAGGGCCTCAACTACCTCTACCGGCGCGGCGAGTTCGCCGACGAGCCCCGGCCCGACCTGATCCTGCTCGACCTGAACCTGCCCAAATACGACGGCCGCCAGCTGCTGGAGAAGATCAAGTCCGACCCCGACCTGGCCCAGATCCCGGTCGTCGTGCTCACCACCTCCTCGGCCGAGGAGGACATCCTCAAGAGCTACAAGCTGCACGCCAACGCCTACGTCACCAAACCCGTTGACCTGGACCAGTTCATGAAGGCGGTCCGCCAGATCGACGAGTTCTTCGTTCAGGTGGTGCGGCTGCCGACCGCCTGAACGGCGGGCTACCCGGATTCGGAGTGCCGCCGCGCGAACCAGGTGATCAACCGCCCGAGGATGATCAGCAGGAACACGAACACGATCAGCAGGAACGCGGCGTCGTAGGACAGGTCGCGGGCCGTCTTCGACGGCAGGTTGTAGAACGTCCAGATCGGATAGGTCAGGTAACCGACCGGTGAGTCGGTGAGCTTCCCGGTCGGGGCCGAGTTCGACCAGCCCGCCGTGTACAGCATCGGCGCCGTCTCGCCGACCGCCAGCGCGAGCGCCACCAGCAGCCCGGTGACGATGCCGGGGATCGCCGACTTGAGCACGATCTTGCGCAGGGTCCAACCGAGCGGCAACCCGAGCGCTTCGGCCCCCTCCCGGTAGGACGTGGGCACCTGGGAAAGCGCGGACTCGGTGGCCTTGGCGATGTACGGGATGCTCATCGCCGAGAGCGTCAGCACCCCGGCCGCCAGGGAGAACCCCCAGTGAAACTTCACCACCAGCGCCAGGTAGCCGACGTAGCCGAGCACGATCGACGGGATGCCGGACAAGATCTCGTAGGCGCCGCGCAGGATGGAACGTGTTCTGCCGCCGGCGAATTCGGAGAGATAGATCCCGGTCAACACGCTGACGGTGCCCCCGACCAGCATGACGCCGACGCCGACGACCACGGTGCCGATGATGGCGTTGCGCAGGCCGCCGCCGTTGCCGCGGGTGTTCTCGGTCAGGACGCTCCATTTGAAGACCGGCAGGGCGCGCGCGACGACTTCGATCAGCATCCACAGCGTCGGCACGACCACCACCGCCAGGCAGCACACGCAGGCGATCCAGAACAGCGCGTTGACGATCTTGCGTCGGGTACCGACCACGTCAGACACCCCGTCCCACCGGCAGCGCCGTGCCCGACACCCGGCGCACCATCGCGCGGGCCGCGACGTTTGTCAGCAACGTGATCACCATCAACACCAGCGACACCTCGGCGAGGGTTTTCACCGCGAAGTCGGTGAAGTCGGTCATCGCCGAATCCAGCTGCGACACAACGGTTGCCGCGATGGTGGTCATCGTCGCGTAGATGTTGGTGGGTATCGCGCCCAACACCGCGCCCGACACCATGGCGACGGCCATCGTCTCTCCCAGCGCGCGGCCCAGCCCGAGCACCACCGCGCCGACGATGCCGCTCGACACCCACGGCAGGGTGACCCGCCGCGCGCACTCCCAGTCGGTCATCCCCAGCGCGACGGCGCCCTCGCGGGGCAGCACCGGCACTTGCCGGATCAGGTCACGGGTGGTGCTGGCGATGATGGGAATGACCATCACCGCCAGCACCAGGCCGGACACCAACAAGCCCTCGCCGTTACCGGTATTGCCACGCAAGTAGCTCAGCACCGGCACGTCGGGGGCGTTGCGGGCGATCACCGGAGCCACGTAGTGGGCGATGAACGGCCCGAACGTCATTGCGCCCCACAGGCCGACGATGACGCTGGGGATGCCGGCGAGCAATTCGAGCACCATCCCGATGGCCGACGCGAGACGCTTCGGCAACCGCTCCACGATCACCAGCGCCGCCCCGATCGACACCGGCACCCCGATGACCAGGGCGATCGCCGAGGTCGCCAGGGTCCCCACGATCAGCGGCAACGCCCCGTAGTAGGCGCCGACCGGATGCCGGACGCCGCGGGTGACGACGGCGTCGCCGTAGGTGTTGCCGGGGTTCCAGTCGGTGGCGGTGAAAAAGTGCAGCCCGTTGACCCTGATCGCGGGCAGCGCCTCGAGGAGCAGGGTCGCAAGCACGAACACCAGCGCGAGCAGCGGAACCACCGCGCCCACCGCACCCAGGGAACGGATGGTCAGGCCCGGGCGGCGCGCGCCGCGGATCCGCGCCCGCGCGCCGCCCATCGTGAAGTCGGTCACCAAGCTCCTACTGGCCGCTGATCTTGGCGATCTGAGCGTCCGACAACTTCGCCACCTCGGTCGGCAGCGGCTGGAAGTGAACCTTGTCCAGGAACGAGGCGTTGTTGCCGTCGGTGATCGCCCAGTGCAGGAAGGCCTGCAGGGTCTGGGCGGTGGCGCCGTCCTTCTGACCGCTGTTGACGATGGCGTACTCGTAGTTGACGATCGGGTACCCGTCGGGGGCCGGGCCGTTGATCAGCGAGACCGCCTGGTTCGCTGGGGTTTTCGAGGCGAAGCCGGCGGCCGCGGCCTGGATGCTCTTGGCGTCGGGCAGCAGGTACTTGTCGGAGGCGTTGGCCAGTTGCGCCTCGCCGAGCCCCTTGCCCTGGGCCTGGTCGAGGAAGCTGATGCCGATGTAGGCCACGCAGCCCGGGGTGTCCGCGCAGCCGGTCACCATGCCGCCGTTGCCGTTCTCGCCGAGCGCGCCGGGCACCGTCGGGAACGCGACGGTGGTGCCGAAGCCGGGCGATTTGCCCCAGCCGTCGGGGTCCTGCTTGGACAGGTACTGGGTAAACAGGAAGGTGTCACCGGACCCGTCGGAGCGGTGCAGCGGAACCACCGGCGTGGCAGGCAGATTCACGCCGGGGTTCAGCCCGGCGATCTGCGGGTCGTTCCAGGTTTTGACGGTGCCGTTGTACATGCCGGCCAGCACCTTGCCGTTCAGCTTGATGTGTTCGGTGACGCCGGGCAGGTTGTAGTTGACCTGCTGCGCCGAAATGGCCAGCGCGATGTTCATCAACCCCTTGTGCGCGGCCATGTCGCCCTCGGACAGGTAGGCGTCGGAGGCACCGATGGCGACCGCCCCCGCCGCGGCCTGGGAGATCCCGGTCCCGGAGCCGGTGCCCTGGGTGGTGATCGTGACGTTCGAGTACTTGTCGTGATAGGCGGGGCCCCACAGGTTGAACAGCGGGTACAGCAGCGTGCTGCCCGTTTCCGACAACGTCACCGGCGATGAAGCCGGCGTCGTCGCGACCGGCCCGCCGCCACCCTGGCTCGGCGCACCGTTCTGCGAGGTCGAACCACACGCGGCCGCCGCCAAAACCAATGGCGCGGTCGCGGCCGCCGCCAGCAACCTACTCATACGAACTTTCACGGTCTGTTCCTTTCTCTTTCCTTTAGGCCCTTGCGTCCCTTTGCGTTTCCTGTGCTCATCCGCTGATCTTGGCGATCTGGGCGTCCGACAACGTCACCACCTCGTCCGGTAGCGGCTGGAAGTGAACCTTGTCCAGAAACGACGGGCCGTTGCCCTCGGTGATCGCCCAGTGCAGGAACGCCTGCAGCGTCTGGGCGGTGGCACCGTCGCGCTGGTTTTCGCTGACGATCGCGTACTCGTAGTTGACGATCGGATACCCGTCGGGGGCCGGGCCGTTGATCAGCGAGATCGCCTGGTTCGCCGGGGTTTTCGTGGCGAAGGCGGCGGCCGCGGCTTGAATGCTCTTGGCGTTGGGCAGCAGGTATTTGCCGGAGGCGTTGCCCAGCTTGGCCTCGCCGAGCCCGTGCTGGTCGGCCTCGTCGAGCGAGCCGATGCTGGTGTAGGCCACGCAACCGGGGTTGGCGGCGCAGCCGGTCACCATGGCGCCGTCGCCGTTTTCGCCCAGCGCGGCGGGCACGGCCGGGAAGGCGACGGTGGTGCCGAAGCCGGACGATTTGCCCCAGCCGTCGGGGTCCTGCTTGGACAGGTACTGGGTGAACTGAAACGTGCTGCCGGACCCGTCGGAGCGGTGCAGCGGAACCACCGGGGTGTCGGGCAGTTGCAGGCCGGGGTTGATGCCGGCGATCTGCGGGTCGTTCCAGGTTTTGATCGTGCCCTGGTACATGCCGGCCAGCACCTTGCCGTTGAGCTTGAGGTGCTGATGGACACCGGGCAGGTTGTAGTTGACCTGCTGCGCCGACATGGCCAGCGCGATGTTCATCAGCCCCTGGTGCGCGGCCATGTCGCCCGCGGACAGGTAGGCGTCGGAGGCGCCGATGACGACGGCCCCGGCCGCGGCCTGGGAGATCCCGGCGCCCGAGCCGCTGCCCTGGGTGGTGATGGTGACGTTCGGGTACTTCGCGCGGTAGGCGGCGCCCCACTCGCTGAACAGCGGGTAGAGCAGCGTGCTGCCGGTCTCGGAGAGCTCGATCGTGGAGGTCGCCGGGGCGGTGGCGACGCTGCCGACGGTCGGGCCGGCGCTCGCCGCACCGCCCCTTGGGGTCTCGGCGTGCGAACCGCAGGCCGCGATCCCCAGGGCCGGCGGCGCGATGGCCACCAGACCCAGCAGCGTACCCAGACGAGTCTTCACGTCCCCGCTTCCTCTTCCCCGGCGAGACCCTTTCCCGCTATTGGCTTTCTGAGACGCTTTTCGAGACCCCGGCCGTGTGCGAGGAGCCCTGATCCGAGCCCTGCGCCGGCCGGAACGGCGCGAAGTAGCGGACGGTCTCCTCATGCTTCGGCGACAGGAACAACTGCTTGGTCGGCCCCTCCTCGACCAGCCGGCCCTCGAAGAAGAAGGCGGTCCGGTCACCGGTGCGGGCGGCCTGCGCGAGGTCGTGGGTCACCATGATCACGGTCAGCCGGTCGGCGAGCGATCGGATGAGTCCCTCGATCTTTTCGGTCGTGGTCGGGTCCAGCGAGGAGGTGGGCTCGTCGAGCAACAGCACGTCCGGGTTGACGGCGAGCGCGCGGGCCAGGCACAACAACTGCTGCTGGCCACCGGAGAGCCGGAACGGGGAGTCGCCGAGCCGATCCTTGACCGCGTCCCACAGGCCGACCTCGGTGAGCCGGGCCTCGGCGACGTTCTTGAATTCCTTGCGCGGCGCCATTTTGTGCGCGCGTACGCCGGCCACGACGTTGTCCATGATCGACATCGGGAACGGATTGGGACGCTGGAACAGCATGCCGACGCTGCGGCGAAACTCCATCAGGTCGCGGTCGGCGAAGATGGTGCGCCCGCCCAACAGCACGTCGCCGCTATGCCGGAAACCGGAGACCTTGTCGTTCATCCGGTTCAGGGTGCGCAGGAAGGTGGTCTTGCCCGACCCGGTCGGCCCCAGCAGGGTGGTGACGGAACGGGCGGGGAAGTCGAGACTGACCTGCTCGAGGACCGTTTTGGGGCCGAACCCCAAGGTGAGGTCGACAGCCCGCATGAGCTGGCCGCCATCGGCGACAGGAGCCGCAACTGCGGCCGGTAGCTGTTGTTCGCGACGCATTGACAACCGATGCTACGTGTTTGCGACCGGCACCCGGTCACCGGCCATTAACCTCTTATTCTTTGTCAAGGGTTTGTATATTCGCGATTGGTTAACTTTTGTTGACGATCAAAGGAGTTTCGTGAGGATCGCTCGATCTGGCGTCGCACTGAGCCTGGTGGCCGCCGTCGCCCTCGCGCTGGCGGGATGCGGCGACAACAACTCGTCGTCGGGATCGAGCGCCAAGACGGCGCCGGTGGACTGCGGCGGTAAGAAGGTCCTGAAAGACAGCGGCTCGACCGCGCAGCAAAACGCCATCGAGCAGTTCGTCTACGCCTACGTCCGGGCCTGCCCGGGCTACACGCTCGACTACGACGCCAACGGATCCGGCGCCGGCGTGACCGAGTTCCTCAACAACCAAACCGATCTCGCCGGGTCCGACGTCCCGCTGGACCCGTCCACCGGTCAGAACGACCGGGCGGCCCAGCGGTGCGGCTCGCCGGCCTGGGATCTGCCCACGGTGTTCGGGCCGATCGCGGTCACCTACCACCTCACCGGGGTCAACGGGCTGAAACTGGACGGGCCCACCGTCGCGAAGATCTTCAACGGCACCATCACCAAGTGGGACGATCCGGCGCTGAAGGCGATCAACTCGGGCCTCAACCTGCCGTCGACGCCCATCACGGTCATCTTCCGCAGCGACAAATCCGGTACCACCGCCAACTTCCAGAAGTACCTCGACGGCGCGTCCGACGGCGCCTGGGGCAAGGGCGACAGCGAGGTGTTCAACGGCGGCGTCGGGCAGGGCGCCAGCGGGAACAATGGCACGTCCGCGCTGCTGCAGAACACCGAGGGGTCGATCACCTACAACGAGTGGTCGTTCGCGGTGGGCAAGCAGCTAACCATGGCTTCGATCATCACCTCGGCGGGCCCGGACGCGGTGCCCATCACCAAGGACTCCGTCGAGAAGACGATCGCCGGGGCGACCTTCAAGGGGCAGGGCAACGACCTGGTGCTCGACACGTCGTCGTTCTACAAGCCGACACAGTCCGGCGCGTACCCGATCGTGCTGGCGACCTACGAAATCGTCTGCTCGAAGTATCCGGACGCGGCGACGGGCACGGCGGTGAAGGCGTTCATGCAGGCCGCGATCGGTCCGGGCCAGGATGGTCTGGATCAGTACGGTTCCATCCCGCTGCCCAGCTCGTTCACGGCGAAGCTGTCGGGCGCGGTCAATGCGATTTCGTGACATGGAGACTCGACCGTGAGCGATAGCGGGCCGGCCTCGCGGGCCGGGTCCTGGTTCGGCCCCTACCGGCTGGTGCGCCTGCTGCGTCAGGGCGGCATGGGTGAGGTGTACGAGGCCGAGGACACCCGCAAGCGCCGCATGGTGGCCCTGAAACTGATCTCGCAGCAGTTCTCCGGCAACTCGGAGT
>NZ_JAEKMI010000170.1 GCF_020217485.1 Mycobacterium sp. WUMAC-067
AGAAATAGTCAAATCCTGTGGATCGAGGGTCGTCAGGCGACCTCGGACACTGGGGTGTCGGGCGATGGTTCCGGGGTGATGTCGACCGGACGTTCGAGGAGCTTGCCCTGGTGGAACACTGCGCCGGCCCGCACCAACGCCACCAGGTGTGGTGCGTTGACCGCCCGCCACCGCGACTGCGCTGCTTCGATCAGCTTGTAGGCCATCGCCATGCCCGCCGCCCGTGATCCCGGGCCCTTGGTCACCCTGGTCCGAAGCCGAACCGTCGCGAAGGTCGATTCGATCGGGTTCGTGGTGCGTAGATGCACCCAGTGCTCGGCGGGATACCGGAAGTACTCGAGCAGCACGTCGGCGTCATCGACGATTTTCTTCACCGCTTTCGGGTACTTCGCGCTGTAGTCACGTTCGAACGCTGCGATCGCCAACTGCGCCTTGTCGATGTCCTCGGCCCCGATGATCTCCTTCATCGCCGCCAACGCACCCGGATGCGCCGATTTCGGGAGTGCAGCAAGAACGTTGGCTTGTTTGTGGAACCAGCAGCGTTGTTCGCGGGTGGCGGGGAACACCTCCCGCAGTGCCCGCCAGAATCCCAAAGCTCCGTCCCCGACCGCGAGCGCCGGCGCGCGCATCCCGCGGCGGCGGCAATCCCGCAGCAGGTCCGCCCAGGACTCGGTGGACTCTCGGTAGCCGTCGGCCAGGGCGACGAGTTCCTTGCGGCCGTCCGCCCGCACCCCGAGCATCACCAACAGGCAGAGCTTTTCCTGCTCGAGCCGGACTTTCAGGTGGATG
>NZ_JAEKMI010000171.1 GCF_020217485.1 Mycobacterium sp. WUMAC-067
CGGATCGATATTCGGTGCGGCACAACGGCTCAGCGCCGGCGCACTGGTGTGGGGCGGGCTGGTTCTCATCGGCATCATCGCCACAGTTGCCCTGCACCACCTCAACCCCGCCCGCTCCGCCGGACCCGCGTTCTCCGATGCGCGGGTTGAGTCGTGTCCATCAGAAGAAGTCCAGGCGGAAACAGTGAGGAGCAGCCCATGATTTTTGTGACTACCCAGCCGAAGGCTCTGACTGCACCGGCAGACGATATGCAGGGCATCGGCTCGGCGATGAGCGCCGAAAACGCGGCCGTGGCCGCCCCGACGACCGGGGTGGTTCCCGCCGCCGCCGGTGAGGTGTCGGCGTTGACGGCGCTGCAGTTCGCCGCGCGCGCGCAGATGTACCAGGCCGTCAGCGCCCAAGCTGCGGCGATCCACGAATTAGTCGCGAAACCCCTTGGTGTCAGAGCTGATTCGTATGCGCTCACCGAGGCCGCCAACGCGATCGCGGCCGGCTAAGCACTCCGAGGTGAATGATGGATTTCGCAGCTTTGCCACCCGAGATCAACTCGGCAAGGATTTATGCCGGTCCGGGCCCGGGCTCGATGCTGGCCGCAGCGTCGGCCTGGGCGGGGCTCGCCGAGCAGCTATATGCGGAGGCCGCTTCGTATTCCTCGGTGGTTTCAGGGCTGACGAGCGGACCGTGGCTGGGTCCGGCGTCGGCGGCGATGGCCGCCGCGAGCGCCCCT
>NZ_JAEKMI010000172.1 GCF_020217485.1 Mycobacterium sp. WUMAC-067
TTTGGGGTAGGTGCGCGCGGCCCAGCCGGCGACCAGCGTGACGGCGCCGACGCTCCAGCCGCCGCTGGCGAACTGGCTGGCCGCCAAAGTGCGTGCCGCCCAGACGGCTTCGTGTGGGGCCACCCAGTGCACCTCGTTGAAGGCGGGGTAGTCGATGTTGGCCGGGTGGATGCTGGAGCCCAGTCCGCGCATGAGCCGGGTGGTGGCCGGTTGGCCGAAAATGGTCGAGCCGATGGTGTCGACCCCGATCAGTTTCATGTCGGGGTTGAATCGGCGCAGCACCCGCGCCACGCCGGCGGAGTGTCCCCCGGTGCCTACCGAGCAGACCAGCACGTCGACGTTGCCGAGCTGATCAAGCAGCTCCAACGCCAACGATCGGTAGCCGGTGATGTTGTCGGGGTTGCTGTATTGGTCGGGGCACCAAGCCCCCGGCTCGGCGGCCAGGACTTGGGCGACGCGGTCTTTGCGGGCCTGTTGCCAGCCCCCCACCGGGTGCGGCTCGGTGACCAGCTCGACATCGGCGCCGTAGGCGGCCAGCATGTGGCGCACGATCGGTTCCATGCCGGTGTCGGTGACCACGGTGACCGGATGCCCGTAGGCTTGCCCGGCCAGCGCCAGGCCCAATCCGAGGCTGCCGCTGGTGGAATCCACGATGCGGGCCCCGGGTGTGAGTTCGCCGCGGGCC
>NZ_JAEKMI010000173.1 GCF_020217485.1 Mycobacterium sp. WUMAC-067
GAGGCTCAGCTGCCGACGGTTCGGGTGTGATGTCGATAGGCCGTTCGAGCGGCTTGCCCTTGTGGAAGACGGCGCTGGCACGGACGAGGGCGACCAAGTGTGGTGCGTTGACCGCGCGCCAGCGGGCCTGGGCGGCCTCGATTAGCTTGTAGGCCATCGCCAGCCAGGCCGCGCGGGAGCCCGGCCCTTTGGTGACTTTGGTCCTCAAACGTACTGTCGCAAAGGTACTTTCGATCGGATTTGTGGTGCGAAGGTGGATCCAATGCTCGGCGGGATACCGGTAGAACTCCAAAAACACCTCGGCGTCGTCGACGATCTTGGGCGACCGCTTTGGGGTATTTGGCGCCGTAGTCGATCTCGAACGCTTTGATCGCGAGCTGGGCTTTGTCGATATCCTCGGCGTTGTAGATCTCCTTCATCGCCGCGACTGCACCCTGGGTGCACCGATTTCGGCAGTGCGGCAAGAATATTGGCCTGCTTATGCCACCAGCAGCGCTACTCTCGAATATCCGGGAACACCTCCCGCACGCCTTGCAGAAGCCCAGGGCGCCGTCGCCGACCGCGAGCACCGCTGCGGTCATGGCGCGGCGGCGGCAATCGCGCAGCAAATCAGCCCAGAACTCAGTCGATCCCCGGAAGCCGTCAGCCAGCCCGACGAGCTCCATGCGGCCATCAGCACGGACCC
>NZ_JAEKMI010000174.1 GCF_020217485.1 Mycobacterium sp. WUMAC-067
CCTTGCCCCTCGGTGTCGCCTAGCAGATGCGTCTTGGGGACGCGCACGCCGTCGAAAAACAATTCAGATGTGTCCTGACCGCGCTGACCTATTTTGCTGAGGACTCGTCCTCTCCGGAACCCGGGGCGATCGGCTTCCACGACAATCAGCGAAATACCGTTGGCACCTTGAGTATGGTCGGTCTTGGCCACGACGACAATGAGATCGGCTTGCTGACCATTGGTGATGAACGTCTTCGAGCCGGTGATGACGTACTCGTCCCCATCGAGGACGGCGCGCGTCTTCACGCTTTGAAGATCAGATCCGGTTCCGGCCTCCGTCATCGCAATGGCACCGATCAATTCGCCCGACGCCATCTTGGGCAGCCACTGCCTTTTCAGGTCTTCCCGGGCGTAGTGCAGGATGTAGTGTGCGACGATGCCGCTGTGCAGGCCGGCGCCCCACGAACTGTCCCCGATTCGAGCTTGCTCTTCGAGCAGAACTGCTTCGTGCGCGAACGTCCCGCCGCCGCCGCCGTATTCGACCGGCATCGACATGCACAGCAGGCCCAGCTCGCCTGCTCGTTCCCACACCGCCCGGTCGACATGGTGTTGCTCGGCGAAGCGCTCTGAGTGGGGTGCAATCTCAGTGGCAACGAACTTTGCGGCGAGATCACGAAGCGCTTCCAATTCCGGG
>NZ_JAEKMI010000175.1 GCF_020217485.1 Mycobacterium sp. WUMAC-067
CCGTCGACCCACAGGTACACGTAGTCGACCTGCGAGAGGTCCCTGGTGCCGAAGGCCTTCGCCTCGTCCTGCCACTGGGCCGTGAGCCGGGTGATCGAGGATGCGGACAGTCCGGCGCCGGTGCCGAGGAACTGTTCGAGCGCCGGCCCGAAGTCACTGGTTGACAGGCCGTGCAGGTACAGCAGCGGCAGCACCTCCGATACCTGCTCGGACTTGCGAGCCCAGGCGGGCAGGATCGCCGAGGAGAACCGCTTGCGCTCGCCGGTATCGGGGTCGATCCGCTTGTCGTTCACGCGGGGCGCCTTCACCGCCACCGCACCCGCCGAGGTCACGACCTCACGTTCGGCGTGGTATCCGTTGCGGACCACCAGTCGGTGGCCGTGTTCGTCGACCTCACCGGCATACCGGGCTACATAGTCGGCGACCTCGGCCTGCAACGCCGCGGCCAGCATCTGCCGGGCACCGTCGCGGACGATCTGGTCGAGCAACGACCGGCCCGCACCGGCCGCATTGCGGGTCTCGTTGGAGTCGTCGTTGTTGTCTACTACCGTGAGCACGGGCGTGCCTTCCCGCCAGCGCGCCAACGCTGGTCTTGATCAGAATTCGGATTCCTTGCAGATCATCTTCCGGGAAGGCACGCCCGCCCGGGATCCACAGGTTCTGATCATTGCTC
>NZ_JAEKMI010000176.1 GCF_020217485.1 Mycobacterium sp. WUMAC-067
CAGCGGCGCTATCTCGGAATTGCCCGTCATTCCTTCGATCAAGTTCTCCCACGATTGGTTGTACTGCGTGGAGAGCGAGTTGATGTAGTTCTCCAGCTGGGTCAGCCACGACGATGAAGACGTAGACGATGAGGCGGCTGTCGCGGTTGCCTGGGCCGCTTGGCCTGTGTCATTTGTGGTAGCCGGCGCTTTTTCGAACGGGGTCAGCTCCCCGGCGGCCTCCGACGAGCTGGCATAGGCGAACATCGTGGCGACGTCTTGGGACCACATCTGGGCGTATTCGGCTTCGGTGGCCGCGATCGCCGCCCCGTTTTGCCCCAACAGGTTGGTCGCCTGCAGTGATGCCAGTTGGCTGCGGTTCGCAACGACGAGCGCTGGCGGGACAGCGGCCGCCAAGGCGGCCTCGTAGGCGCTAGCCGCGGCCTGGGCTTGGGCGGCGGTCTGCTCTGCCTGGGCCGCCGTGTTCGACATCCAAGTCAGGTACGGTGCGGCCGCGGCCGCCATGGAGGTTGATGACGGACCCTCCCACGAATCGCTGACTAGTTCCGAGACCACCGTGCCGTAAGACGAAGCGGTGGAATGCAATTCGGCGGCCAGCGCTGCCCATGCGGCGGCTGCGGACAGCATGGGTGCCGCGCCGGGTCCGGCGTAGAGCTGGGTGGAGATGACCTCT
>NZ_JAEKMI010000177.1 GCF_020217485.1 Mycobacterium sp. WUMAC-067
CGAGGTCATCTCCACCCAGCTCTACGCCGGCCCCGGCGCAGCACCCATGCTGGCCGCCGCTGCCGCGTGGGGAGCACTCGCCGCCGAATTACATTCCACCGCATCCTCATACGGCGCGGTGATCTCCGAACTCACCACCGAGTGGCAGGGCCCGTCCTCGACCTCCATGGCAGCCGCGGCCGCACCCTATGTGGGCTGGATCTCGACCACCGCGGGCCTGGCCGAGCAGACCGCCGCCCACGCCCAAGCCGCCGCCACCGCCTATGAGGCCGCGCTGGCCTGCGTCGTCCCCCCGGCGCTGATCGCCGCCAACCGCACCCAGCTCGCAGGCCTGCAGGCAACCAACCTGTTGGGGCAAAACGGCGCAGCGATCGCGGCCACCGAAGCCCAATACGCCCAGATGTGGTCCCAAAACGTCACCGCGATGTTCGGCTACGCCAGCTCCTCGCAGGCCGCCGGGGAGCTGACCCCCTTCGAGCAGGCACCCGCTGTCAGCAAGGACACCGGGACGGCGCAGGCGAGCACCACGGCCGCCGCGGCCTCGAGCACCTCGTCGTCGTGGATGCAACAACTGCAGGACTACATCAACTCACTTACCACCGGATACACCCAATCGTGGCAGCAGCTGATCGAGGGCATGACCGGCAGCAAGGAGGTCGCGCCGCTA
>NZ_JAEKMI010000178.1 GCF_020217485.1 Mycobacterium sp. WUMAC-067
ATCAAACCCATCGGCTACGGCGCTGGCCGCGACGGCCAGCGCCGCCGCCTCTACGACGAGCCCATGACCCCACTGGACCGGCTGCTGGCAGCCGGGGTCCTCTCGCCAGCCCAAGAATCGGAGCTGCTTGCCTACCGCGACACCCTGAACCCCGCCGCGATCGCACGCCAGATCGCCGATCTACAAGCCGCCCTGCTCAGACTCGCCAAGAACAAGACCGAACACCTCTACCTCGCCGCCATCCCCACCGCCCTACCCGAGGTCAGATCCGGCATCCGCATCCAGAACAAGACCGCCAGTTGACCTCGTTTTCGCGGGCATTCCTTACGTGATGCATGGATCAGGTTTCGCGGGCAACTTGACGTGATGCATCACGCCCCCGACGCAGCATGTGAGAAGTTTCCTTACTGGAATCAAGATCGCCGAGGTCGGCAACGTGGGCTGACGGCGTTGCCGGATTCCGGGATTCACGTCGTGAGAACGAATCGTGGCGAGAGGACAGCTGCAGCCGGACACTCCTCGTCCGCGAATAAGCCCTGAGGCCAGGGGGAACCGCGGGAGCTTGACGGATCCGCCGTGTCCGCCGATACGGCACCGGGATGGCTTTTGTCTGCAGTGGAGCTTGCCTGTCTCGAA
>NZ_JAEKMI010000179.1 GCF_020217485.1 Mycobacterium sp. WUMAC-067
ACGCGGTGACCCGAAAGTCGAGGGCCATCAATGTCAGTCCGACCAGCGGGCCCAGCAGGATTCCGGCCTGGTAGAAGATGTTGAACATGGCGAAGGCGTCCACCCGGCGATCTCCGGCGTCAGCGGCCAGATAGGCGCGTACCGCCGGGTTGAACAAGGCGCCGGCGAAACCGGTTGCCGCGGCGGCGATCAGCACGGCCGGCAACGAGTGAGCCACCACCAGCAGCGCGAATCCGCCGGTGCGTAGCACGCATCCGGCCACGATCAATGGCTTGTAGCCCAGCCGGTCGGCCAGGGTGCCGCCCACGATGAACATGCCTTGCTGGGAGAAGTTGCGCACTCCTAGCACCAGCCCGACGGCCCAGGCGGCCAGCCCGAGCGGGCCAGCCAGGTACCCGGCCAGGTACGGCATCAGCATGTAGAAACCCATGTTGATGCCGAACTGGTTGAGCATCAGGACCTGGCTGGGCCGGTCGAAGCCTCGAAACCGGGTGAGGATATTCCTCATGCGGCTGCGATTAGTGCGGGGTTGACGACGGTGCTGGTTCGAGTCCAGGAGGTCACCACCTGCTGGGTGGGGTCGGTGATGACGGTGGGCTCGGCGACGGGTTGCCAGTCCAGCAGCTGGTGTTGGT
>NZ_JAEKMI010000018.1 GCF_020217485.1 Mycobacterium sp. WUMAC-067
GTCAGCACCGTGGCCAGCCCGGCACCGCCCGCGCCGCCGGCCCCGGGCGCTGCCCCATTCGTGCCTCCCTACGCCCTCGCGCCTCCCGGCATCGGGTTCGGTTCGGGCATGAGTGCGGGCGCCGCCGCCGGCGCGAAAAGAAAGGCGCCCGAGCCTGATTCGGCCGCAACGGTCGCCGCGGCGGCCGCCCGGGAGCGGCGCGGGCCCGCCGGCGCCAGCGGGGGCGGCAACGAGGTCACGGCGACGAGTTCATGGACATGAACGTCGACGTCGATCCCGACTGGGACGAGCCGGCGACGACGGCGTCGCAACGCGGCGCCGCACCCCTGGGCTTCGCCGGCACGGCACGCAAGGAACCCGTCGCCGCGGCCGGGCTGACCACGATGGTCGGCGACGAATTCGGCGACGGACCCCGCGTGCCGATGATCCCGGGCACCTGGACCCCGGACGACGGCAATGGGGCGCACCCGAGCGAGGATTGAGGTCCCGGCGCAATACCCGGTCATCCCTGGCGACATGCACGTCGGCATGGTGGAGTAGATAGCGCCCAACCCCGATACCCGAGAGTGAGTACCCGTGCTGGGTCTGCCAGAGAAAGTGCGCGCCTGCCTGTTCGACCTCGACGGCGTGCTCACCGACACCGCCAGTGTGCACACCAAGGCCTGGAAGGCCATGTTCGACGCGTACCTGTCCGACCGGGCCAAGCGCACCGGCGACGAGTTCGTGCCCTTCGACGCGGCCGCGGACTACCGCGAATACGTGGACGGCAAGAAGCGCGAGGACGGGGTCCGGTCGTTTCTGGAAAGCCGTGGCATCGAGCTGCCCGACGGCAGCCCCGACGACCCCGATGACGCCGAGACGGTCTACGGCCTGGGTAACCGCAAGAACGACATGTTCCAGAAGGTCCTCAAGCAAGACGGCGTCAAGGTGTTCGACGGGTCGCGGCGCTACCTCGAGGCGGCGTCGGCCGCGGGCCTGGGCATCGCGGTCGTGTCGTCGAGCGCCAACACCCGCGACGTCCTCGAGGTCACCGGCCTGGATCGGTTCGTGCAGCAGCGGGTGGACGGCATCACCCTGCGCCAGGAGCACATCGCCGGCAAGCCGGCACCCGACTCCTACCTGCGGGGGGCGGAATTGCTCGACGTTTCCGCCGAGGAGGCGGCCGTGTTCGAAGACGCCTTGTCGGGAGTGGCGGCCGGCCGGGCCGGTAACTTCGGTTTCGTGATAGGTGTCGACCGAGTGGGCCAAGCCGAGGACTTACGCCGCAACGGCGCGGACGTGGTGGTCAGCGACCTCGCCGAGTTGCTGCAGTCATGATCACCGACGAAGCGTTTCCCGTTGACCCATGGCACGTTCGCGAAACCCAGCTTGACCTCAACCTGCTGGCCCAGTCGGAATCCCTGTTCACCCTGTCCAACGGGCACATCGGGCTGCGCGGCAACCTCGACGAGGGCGAGCCCTACGGCCTGCCGGGCACTTACCTGAACTCCTTCTACGAGATCCGGCCGCTGCCCTACGCCGAAGCCGGCTACGGCTACCCGGAAGCCGGCCAGACGCTCGTCGACGTCACCAACGGCAAGATCATCCGGTTGCTGGTCGAGGACGAGCCCTTCGACGTGCGCTACGGCGAACTGATCTCCCACGAGCGCGATCTCGACCTGCGCGCCGGAACGCTGAAAAGAACCGCGCACTGGCGCTC
Organism: Mycobacterium sp. WUMAC-067; assembly: GCF_020217485.1. Classification (GTDB taxonomy): domain Bacteria; phylum Actinomycetota; class Actinomycetes; order Mycobacteriales; family Mycobacteriaceae; genus Mycobacterium. Next base: position 1,700 of record NZ_JAEKMI010000018.1, read on the forward strand.
GCCCGCGGGCAAAGAGGTCAACGTCGTCTCCACCCGGCTCGTCTCCCTGCCGCACCGCGGCCTGGCCGCCATCGAGTACGTCGTGGAAGCGGTCGGCGATTTCGTGCGGGTCACGGTCCAGTCCGAACTGGTCACCAACGAGGACCAGCCCCAGACCTCCGGCGACCCGCGCGTGTCGGCCATCCTGGAGAACCCGCTCGAAGAGGTCGCCCACGAAAACACCGATACCGGAGCGGTTCTCATGCACCGCACCCGCAGCAGCGCGCTGATGATGGCCGCCGGGATGGATCACGAGGTCGAGGTGCCCGGCCGCGTCGAGGTCAGCACCGACGCGCGCGCGGATTTGGCCCGCACCACCGTGATCTGCGGGCTGCGCGAGGGGCAGAAGCTGCGCATCGTCAAGTACCTGGCCTACGGCTGGTCGAGCATGCGCTCGCGTCCGGCGCTGCGCGACCAGGTCGCGGCCGCGCTGCACGGCGGCCGCTACAGCGGGTGGCAGGGCCTGCTGGATTCGCAGCGGAAGTATCTGGACGATTTCTGGGATTGCGCGGACGTCGAGGTCGAGGGCGACCCCGAATCCCAGCAGGCGGTGCGCTTCGGGCTCTTCCACCTGCTGCAGGCCAGCGCCCGCGCCGAACGCCGCGCCATCGCCGCCAAGGGGCTCACCGGAACCGGCTATGACGGGCACGCCTTTTGGGACACGGAGGGTTACGTGCTGCCGGTCCTGACCTACACCGCGCCGCACACGGTGGCCGACGCGCTGCGGTGGCGGGCGTCCACCCTGGATCTGGCCAAGGAGCGGGCGGCCGAACTGGGCCTCGAGGGCGCCGCCTTCCCCTGGCGGACCATCCGGGGGCAGGAGTGCTCGGCGTACTGGCCGGCCGGCACGGCGGCCTGGCACATCAACGCCGACATCGCGATGGCCTTCGAGCGCTACCGGATCGTCACCGGGGACAACGACCTGGAGGCCGATTGCGGCCTGGAGGTGCTGGTCGAGACCGCCCGGCTCTGGCTCTCGCTCGGCCATCACGACCGGCACGGCGTCTGGCACCTCGACGGCGTCACCGGCCCCGACGAGTACACCGCGGTGGTCCGCGACAACGCCTTCACCAACCTGATGGCCGCGCACAACCTGCACACCGCCGCCGACGCGTGCAACCGCCATCCCGACGCGGCCAAGGCGCTGGGGGTCACCACCGAGGAGGCGGCGGCCTGGCGCGATGCCGCCGACGCCGCCCACATCCCCTTCGACCCCGGCCTGGGCGTCCATCAGCAGTGCGAGGGGTTCACCACCTACGCCGAATGGGACTTCGAGAAGAACACCACCTACCCGCTGCTGCTGCACGAGGCCTACGTGCGGCTCTACCCCGCGCAGGTGATCAAGCAGGCCGACCTGGTGCTGGCGATGCACTGGCAGAGCCACGCGTTCACCCCCGAACAGAAGGCCCGCAACGTCGACTACTACGAGCCGCGCATGGTGCGGGACTCGTCGCTGTCGGCCTGCACCCAGGCGGTGATGTGCGCCGAGGTCGGGCATATGGAGCTGGCGCACGACTACGCCTACGAGGCCGCGCTGATCGACCTGCGGGATCTGCACCACAACACCCGCGACGGTCTGCACATGGCCTCGCTCGCCGGCGCCTGGACCGCGCTGGTGGCCGGGTTCGGGGGCCTGCGCGACGACGAGGGCGTGCTGTCGCTGGATCCTGCTCTGCCGGACGGCATTTCGCGGTTGCGATTCCGGCTGCGGTGGCGCGACTTCCGGGTCACCATCGACGTCAACCACGTCGACGTCACGTACACGCTGCGCGACGGGCCCGGCGGTGAGCTGACCATCCGGCACGCCGGCGAGGACCTCGAGTTGAGCACCGAATCACCGACGACCGTCGCCGTGCGTATGCGCAAGCCGCACATGCCGCCGCCGCGCCAGCCACCGGGGCGCGAACCCATGCACCGGCGGGTGCTCTCCCGGCCTCACTGAGCGTCGGCGGGCCCGAGAATCCGCTCGACTTCGGCGCCCACCGCGGCGCGCAGTTCGGCGTCCGTCAGCTCCTCGATCCCGGTCGCCGAGCGCAGCACCGGCGCGAACAACCGCCAACCGAACTGCAGCGCAAGGGCATTGGCGACCGCGAGCCGCGCCTTGACCTCGTCGTCGTAGAGCGGCCGCACCCCGTCGAGCAGGGTCGCGATGTTGGGAAAGCGCTTCTGCAGTTGCCCCGCCGGATACCCGTCGAGCACGGTGCGGGCCATCACCCGCATCTGGCGGTCCAGGGACCGCTGCACCACGTCCGGGGGTGTGTCGGTCTCCAGCAGGGCGCTCAGGTCGGCGCCCAGGTGGTCGAGCACGGCGCCGACGAGTTGTTCCTTGGTGCCGAAGTGCCGGAACACCAGCCCGTGATTGACGCCTGCCCGCGCGGCGACGTCGCGGATGGAGGTCGCGGCCGGGCCGCGCTCGGCGAACAGATCGGTGGCGGCCTCCAAGATCGCCGCGGCCACTTCCGCACGCCCCGTCGGCACTTTCCCGCGGCCCGTTGCGGAAGTTGTAGTCATCTGACTACACTACCAAATGTAGTCGCTTGACTACACCCGTTTTGACTCGAGGAAGACGACCATGACAAGTCAGATAACCGTCACCAAGCTGGGAAGCCGCATCGGGGCCCGGGTCGACGGCGTGAGCCTCGGCGGCCACTTGGATGACGGCGCGGTCGAGACGATCCGCCGGGCGCTGTTGACGCACAAGGTCGTCTTCTTTCGCCACCAGCACCACCTCGACGACGCGCATCAGCTCGACTTCGCCCGCCTGCTGGGCACTCCCATCGGCCACCCGGCCGCGTCCGCCCTGGCCGCCAAGCACATGCCGGTGATCACGCCGATCGACTCCGAGTACGGCAAGGCGACCCGCTGGCACACCGACGTCACGTTCGCCGCCAACTACCCGGCGGCCTCGATCCTGCGGGCGGTCACCCTGCCCAGCTATGGCGGCTCGACGCTGTGGGCCTCGACCGTGGCGGCCTACCAGCATCTGCCCGAGCCGCTGAAGCACCTGGCGGAAAACCTCTGGGCGCTGCACACCAACCGCCACGACTACGTGTCCACCGAAGCGGTCATGTCGATGAACGACGCGCAGCGGGCGTTTCGGCAAGCCTTCGAGAAGCCGGACTTCCGCACCGAGCATCCCGTGGTGCGGGTGCACCCGGAGACCGGTGAACGCGCCCTGCTGGCCGGCGATTTCGTGCGCGGCTTCGTCGGCCTGGACAGCCACGAGTCGAGCGTCCTGCTGGAGCTGCTGCAACGACGAATCACCATGCCCGAGAACACCGTTCGCTGGAGCTGGGCGCCGGGCGACGTCGCCATGTGGGACAACCGCGCGACCCAGCACCGGGCGATCGACGACTACGACGACCAGCCCCGGCTCATGCACCGCATCACGTTGATGGGCGATGTGCCGGTCAACGTGCGCGGCGAGCGCAGCCGGGTGGTCAGCGGCACACCGCTCGAGGTACTGGCGAGTTAACCCACCGAGCTGACCGGATCGACCGGTGACCAGCGCAGCGCGCCCGGGGCGAAGAGGGGCACCCGCGGATGCGCCGGCGCTATCGGGTCCAGCCGGCGATACGGCTCGCCCTGCGCCGGGCGCCGGTCGTTTTCGCCGTTGTTGGGCCACAGCGACGCGGCCCGCTCGGCCTGGGCGGTGATGGACAACGACGGGTTCACGCCCAGGTTCGCCGAGATGGCGGCCCCGTCCACCACAAAAAGCGTCGGGTAGCCGTAGACCCGGTGATAGGGGTCGATGACCCCGTGGTCGGCGTTGTCGCCGATCACGGCGCCGCCGAGGAAATGCGCGGTCAGCGGGATGTTGAACAGCTCGCCCCAGGTGCCGCCGGCCACGCCGTCGATCTTGGCGGCGATGCGGCGGGTGACCTCATTGCCCACCGGAATCCACGTCGGGTTCGGCTCGCCGTGGCCCTGCTTGCTGGTGTACCAGCGGATGCCGAGCTTCCCGCGTTTGGTGAAGGTGGTGATCGAGTTGTCCAGGTGCTGCATCACCAGCGCGATCATCGTGCGCTCGCTCCACTGGCGGGCGTTGAGCAGCCGCAGCATGCCGCGCGGATCCTCCCGGGCGGTGTCGAGCAATTGCTTCCAGCGGGGCACGTCGGTGCCTTCGGGCCCGGGCCCGTCGGTCATCAACGTCTGCAGCAGCCCCATCGCGTTGGAGCCCTTGCCGTAGCGGACCGGCTCGATGTGGGTGTCCGGCGTCGGGTGGATCGACGACGTGATCGCCACCCCGTGGGTCAGGTCCAGGTCCGGGGAGACCTCCAGGCGCCCGGCGCCGACGATGGACTCGGAGTTGGTGCGGGTCAGCACGCCGAGGCGCTTGGAGAGCCGGGGCAGCCGGCCCTCGTCGCGCATCTTGAACAGCAGGTGCTGGGTGCCCCACGTCCCGGCGGCCAGGATCAGGTGCCTGGCGGTGTAGGTGCGGCGGTCGCGGCGCAGCCAGCTGCCGGTGCGCACCGTGCGGACCTCCCACAGCCCGTCGGGGCGCTGCTCGAATCGCTTCACCGTCGTCATCGGAATGACTTGCGCCCCACCCGATTCCGCGAGGGCGAGGTAGTTCTTCAGCAGGGTGTTCTTGGCGCCGTAGCGGCACCCGGTCATGCAGCAACCGCACTCCAGGCAGCCGGTGCGTTCGGGTCCCGCGCCGCCGAAGAAGGGGTCCGGCACGGTTTTGCCCGGCGCCTTGGTGCCGTCGGGACCGAAGAACACGCCGACCGGGGTCGGCACGAACGTGTCGCCGCAGCCCATCTCGTCGGCGACCTGTTTGACGATGCGGTCGGCGTCGGTGAAGGTCGGGTTCTCGACCACGCCCAGCATCCGCCGCGCCTGGTCGTAGTGCGGCATCAGCTCGTCGCGCCAGTCGGTGATGTGCGCCCACTGCTGGTCCTTGAAGAACGGCTCCGGCGGCACATACAGCGTGTTGGCGTAGTTCAGCGAGCCGCCGCCCACCCCGGCGCCCGCCAGGATCATCACGTTGCGCAGCGGGTGGATGCGCTGGATGCCGTAGCAACCGAGCTTCGGCGCCCACAAGAACTTACGCAGGTCCCAGGACGTCTCGGCGAAATCCTCGTCGGCGAACCGGCGTCCGGCCTCGAGGACGCCGACGCGGTAGCCCTTTTCCGTCAGCCGCAACGCGCTGACGCTGCCCCCGAAACCCGAACCGATGATCAGGACGTCGTAATCCGGCTCCATCGCACCAGTATGGCCTTACCCGCCGGTAACAACCAACGAGCCTCTGTCGATGCGCTAGCTACCGACGGTCAGGCCGACCTTCTGGAACTCCTTGAGGTCGCAATAGCCGGCCTTGGCCATCGACCGGCGGAGGCCGCCGACCAGGTTGAGGGTGCCGAAGGGGTCGTCGGACGGCCCGTTGAGCACCTGCTGCAGCGGCGGGCGCTCACCGACGGCGATCTGCAGCAGCGCCCCGCGCGGCAACGACGGGTGCGCAGCCGCGGCCGGCCAGAACCATCCCTCGCCGAGCGCCTCGGCGGACTCGGCGAGCGGCGTGCCCAGCATCACGGCGTCGGCGCCGCAGGCGATCGCCTTCGCCAACTCCCCCGAGGCGTGGATGTCCCCGTCGGCCAGCACGTGCACGTAGCGGCCGCCGGTCTCGTCGAGGTACTCGCGGCGCGCGGCGGCGGCGTCGGCGATCGCGGTGGCCATCGGCACGCTGATGCCCAGCACCTCGTCGCTGGTGGTCACGCCCCGGGTGGAGCCGTAGCCGACGATCACGCCAGCGGCGCCGGTGCGCATCAGGTGCAGCGCGGTGCGATGGTCCTGCACGCCGCCGGCGACCACCGGCACGTCGAGCTCGGAGATGAAGGTCTTGAGGTTCAGCGGTTCCCCATCGCTGGCCACTCTTTCGGCGGAAACGATGGTGCCCTGGATGACCAGCAGGTCGATGCCGGCCTGCAGCAACACCGGGGTGAGCGCCTGGGCGTTTTGCGGGCTGACCCGCACCGCGGTGGTGACGCCGGCCTCCCGGATGCGGGCGACGGCGGCGCCCAGCAGGTCCGGGTTCAGCGGCGCGGCATGGAATTCCTGCAGCAGCCGGATCGCCGCCGAGGGCTCGGGCTCCTTGCTGGCCGCCTCGACCAGCTGAGCGATCTTCGCCTCGACATCGGCGTGCCGGCCGATCAGCCCCTCGCCGTTGAGCACGCCCAGGCCGCCGAGGCGGCCCAACTCGATCGCGAACTCCGGCGACACCAGCGCATCGGTCGGATGCGCCAGCACCGGGATCTCGAACCGGTAGGCGTCGAGCTGCCAGGCGGTCGACACATCCTGCGACGAGCGGGTGCGCCGGGAGGGGACGATGCTGACTTCGCTCAGTTCATAGCTGCGACGGGCGATGCGGCCCATCCCGATCTCGACCATCTGGGCCTCAGCGCGCGTAGTAGTTGGGGGCTTCGACCGTCATCGCGACGTCGTGCGGGTGGCTTTCCCGCAGCCCGGCCGCCGTGATGCGGACGAACTGGGCCTGTTGCAGTTCCTCGATGGTCGACGAGCCGGTGTATCCCATCGCCGCGCGCAGACCGCCGGTCAGCTGGTGGATCACCGAGGACAGCGGGCCGCGGAACGGCACCCGGCCCTCGATCCCCTCCGGGACCAACTTGTCCTCGGAGAGCGCGTCGTCGGCGAAGTAGCGGTCCTTGGAGTAGGACTTTCCGCTCCCGGAGCCCCGGCCGGCCATGGCCGCCAGCGATCCCATGCCGCGGTAGCTCTTGAACTGCTTGCCGTTGACGAAGATCAGCTCGCCGGGCGCCTCGGCGGTGCCCGCGAGCAGCGAGCCCAGCATGGCGGTCGACGCCCCGGCGGCCAGCGCCTTGGCGATGTCGCCGGAATACTGCAGCCCGCCGTCGGCGATCACCGGCACCCCGGCCGGCCCGCAGGCGGCGACGGCTTCCAGGATCGCGGTGATCTGCGGCGCGCCGACGCCGGCCACCACACGCGTGGTGCAGATCGACCCCGGTCCCACGCCCACCTTCACGGCGTCGGCGCCGGCGGCGACGAGCGCGGCGGCGGCCGAGCGGGTGGCGACGTTGCCGCCGATCACCTCCACGCGGTCGCCCGCCTCGGCCTTGAGTTTGCCGACCATGTCGAGCACCAGGCGGTTGTGCGCGTGCGCGGTGTCCACGATCAGCACGTCCACCCCGGCGTCGACCAGCATCATGGCGCGCACCCAGGCGTCGCCGCCGACGCCGACGGCGGCGCCGACCAGCAGCCGGCCGTCGCTGTCCTTGGTGGCCAGCGGGTGCTGTTCGGTCTTGACGAAGTCCTTGACGGTGATCAACCCGGTCAGCCTGCCGTGGCCGTCGACGATGGGCAGCTTCTCGATCTTGTGGCGCCGCAACAGGCCCAGCGCCGCGTCGGCGGACACGCCCTCCTGCGCGGTGATCAGCGGGGCCTTGGTCATCACCTCGGCGACCTTCTTGCTCTGGTCGACCTCGAAGCGCATGTCGCGGTTGGTGATGATGCCGACGAGGGAGCCCGCCTCGTCGACCACCGGAAGGCCGGAGATCCGGAACCGCGCGCACAGCGCGTCGACCTGGGCCAGCGTGTTGTCCGGGCGGCAGGTGACCGGATCGGTGACCATGCCGGCCTCGGAGCGCTTCACCATCTCGACCTGGCCGGCCTGTTCGGCGACGGGCAGGTTGCGGTGCAGCACACCCATGCCGCCGGCGCGCGCCATCGCGATCGCCATCCGCGACTCGGTGACGGTGTCCATCGCCGAGCTCACGAGCGGCACCTTGAGCCTGATCTTCTTGGTGAGCTGGCTGGAGGTGTCGGCCGTGGCGGGGACCACATCGGAGGCCGCGGGCAGCAACAGGACGTCGTCGAACGTCAGCCCCAGCATCGCGATCTTGTGCGGGTTGTCGCCGCCCGTGGGCACCGGGTCATCGACCAGGCCACCGACCCGCACATACGGACTGCCGACGAGGTCAGAGCTTTCTTCCAGGTGGGACGTGCCACGGGTCATCAGTGGGGTCCTCCATACGATGCGGCGTGAGAAACCCATCCTATCGGCTCCCGTTCGCCGGGTGACGATGCGCGCCGGGACGGCGCGTGGAGGAAGCCGGCCGATCGGGCACAGCCTGGAGTTCGCTTGCTCGTGGCGCGCCGCGCGCACCAACCGGAACAGAGAACGGCGGGTGGCTCCCTGCTGGCGTTATCGCGACCGGGCTGCGTAGGCTAGAGGCGTGCGCGACCACCTCCCACCGGGTTTGCCGCCCGATCCTTTCGCCGACGACCCCTGCGATCCGTCGGCGGCGCTGGAAGCCGTCGAGCCAGGCCAGCCCCTCGATCAGCAAGAGCGGATGGCCGTCGAGGCCGATCTCGCCGATCTGGCGGTGTACGAAGCGTTGCTGGCGCACAAAGGTATTCGCGGGCTCGTGGTCTGCTGCGACGAGTGCCAGCAGGATCACTATCACGACTGGGACATGCTGCGCGCCAACCTGCTGCAGCTGTTGATCGACGGCACGGTGCGCCCGCACGAGCCCGCCTATGACCCCGAGCCGGACGCCTACGTCACGTGGGATTACTGCCGGGGCTACGCCGACGCCTCGCTCAACGAGGCGACGTCAGACGCCGACGGTTTCCACCGGCGTCACTGAGTCCCACCCTTTAGGACGGCCCCGGCAACGGGATGGCCGCCTTCGGCGTGGCTGACGGGGTCGGCACTGTGGCGTTCGGGTTGCGCGATTCGACCTTGGCGTTCAACAGCTTCAGCTGGTTCATCAGGTCCTGCCTGACGGCGGGGTCGTCGATCGACTGCACCAGACTGCTCACGTCGGTCAGCTGATTTTTGGCCTGCTCCCACTCGCCACGGTCGATCGATTCCTGCACCTTCGCCAGGTCGGCCTTGGCCGCCAGCATTTCCTGCTTCTCGTTGACCCGCGGTTGGTCGAAGAACATCGCGTGCAGCCCGTGCAGCGGGGTGCCGGGACGGGCCTCGACCACCATGGCCCCGAACCCACTGAGCGCGATCAGCGCCGCGGCCACCGAGCCGACGGCGGTCAGTCCGCGGCGGCCCCGACGGCGCTCGGCCAGCCCGGTGCGCAACGCGTTGACCGCCTCCTCGGGCGTCACCAGCGCGCTGGCCGGGGGCCATCTCAGGTTGTCGCGCCAGTCCTCGAGCATGGTGGTCAGCACGTCGACGTCTCGGTCCTCGACGATCACCGGCCGGCGCTGGGCCAGCGCATCGAGGAGCAGATCGGTGCGGGCGAATTCATCCAGTGAGTCAGGCACAGTCACCTGCCGCAATCATCTCGGACTTCAACCGCGACAAGGCGCGGTGCTGGGCAACTCGGACCGCACCCGTGGTACTGCCGACCGCGGCCGCGGTCTCCTCGGCGGACAGGCCGACGACGACGCGCAGGATCAAGATCTCGCGCTGCTTGGCGGGCAGGATTTCGAGCAGCTCGCTCATCCGGCTCACCGAATCGGCTTCGATGGCAAGCTGTTCGGGCCCCGCGTCGGGCGACCAACGTTCGGGAACCGATTCGGTGGGATAGGCGAGATCGCGACCGGCGGCCCGATGGGCGTCGGCGACCTTGTGGGCCGCGATGCCATACAGGAAAGCCAGAAAGGGGCGTCCGCGATCGCGATAGCGGGGCAGCGCCGTGATGGTCGCCAAGCACACCTCCTGCGCCACGTCATCCGCTGACAGGCCACCCCGCTCCGCGGTGCCGACGCGCGCCCGGCAATATCGCACGACGATCGGGCGGATGGTCTCCAGCACCTCCCTCAATGCACCGTGGTCTCCGGTGACGGCCTTGGCGACCACAGCATCGAGACGTTCCCCTGCTGGAATTGTCATCGACGGTGATATCCCTAACGTTACGAACCGGACACATCGCGGGCCAACTGGGCTAACTAACGAACTGACAATAACGGGCGGGAGGCCGTTTCAAGCGGAACGCCACGTTCCACCGGCGTGCCGCACCTGGCCTGCGCAGACATCGCGGATTTCGTGCAGTTGCCGTGCCGAAAAAGTGACACTTTCGATATCGATCAGCAAGCACGCCAACGCCCAACGAAGCGGAAGCAGACCCAACCGGCCGGTGGTCTGCAGCGCGGCGTCCGCGACCGCGCGGGCGCGCTCGATGTTTCCCGCGCTGCACAGGGCGGCGGCCAGCACCACCTCGCTTTTGACGTGGTGCCGCGCCGAGGGGACGGCCATGGCCGCCGCCAGCTCGACCGCCTCGCCGGCATGGCGGACGGCGGCGTCGCCCTCGCCGCGGGCCATCGCGAGCTCGGCGGCCACCCACCGGCGGCGCACCGGGAGCCGCTCGGGCACGGCCGTTTTGGGGTCCGGGGATGACAGCAGCGGGTCGGCGCGCGCCAGCAGCGTCGCCGCGGCCGCGAAGCGCCCGACACCCAGCGCGTCGGCCGCCAGCCCGATCAGGGCGTCGGCGCCCGCCTCGGGGTCGTCGCCGGCCAGCGCCAGGGCGCGCCCGTCCCAGCCGCGCGCCACGGTGTGCCAGCCGAGCTGGCGCAGGAACGATCCCTGCGTGCTCATGCCCAGCGAGGCCAGCCGTCCGGCCGGGGCATCGCGGCGCAGCACCGCGAGGTCGCGCTGCGCGGCGCCGTAGCGGCCCTGGCCCCCGGCCGCGACGGCGCGCAGCCACAGTTGCGCGGGCGTCGTCGCCGACGGCAGCGGCCAGGCACCGGGCCGGTCTCCGAACGCGGCGTCGGCCAACTGCCGCTCAATCGAGGAAGTGTGACGAGTTTCAATCACAATGATGTAGTAAACAGTTTGTGGTCTTCCTGTTACCGAACGGTTAATCACTATAGCGCATGGATAAATTCGGCTCGCCGCTCCTGCCGCCGCTGAGCTGGGGAATCTCCTTTCGGTCAACTGCCTGGTAGCGAGGCGTCGGCGTCGCAATTTCATTCGAGATGAACGCAAAGTTAATTTTGCACCAAGGGATACATACTTTGCCGGGCTAAGTGGCTATTGACGGAAATTCACCGTCGCCCCTAACGTCTACGCATGACGGGTAGTCATCGGGGACTCCGCTCCACTTAATTTAAGTTGCACACAAATCGCTTTCGCGAACCTGACCTCCCTTGGCGGGCCGTGCAGAGAGGGAACGAACCAATGCCACAGCCGGAGCAGCTACCTGGACCCAACGCCGACATCTGGAATTGGCAACTGCAGGGCTTGTGCCGCGGCGTTGACTCAGCGGTGTTTTTCCACCCCGACGGCGAGCGCGGCCGCGCCCGCATGCAACGCGAGCAGCGCGCCAAGGAAATGTGCCGGCAGTGCCCGGTGATCCAGGAATGCCGTTCGCACGCCCTCGAAGTCGGTGAGCCCTACGGGGTTTGGGGTGGCCTGTCGGAATCCGAGCGCGACCTCCTCCTCAAGGGCGACATCGGCAGGGGCATCCGGCGCAGCGCCTGATTGGTCGAACCTGTTCGGCCACAATCGGATTGGCGGACCGAAGCGCCGCCCTCGCCTTCCCATCGGTGGATCTGTTTGTCCGGGACGCGTGACACATCGTGCCGCAAGACCACCTGTGGCCGACGGCTTTTCGCCACGTGCATCCCGTAGGGCAGGGCCTTCAGCAGCGTCACGAACCGCCCTGCCCCGTCGGGGATTGCGTAGAAGCGTCGTTCGCCGGGACGGGCGCCGGCGATGACGCGGCCCAGCGGGGACGCCATCGAGTAGGCCTTGAGGTCGGTGTCCTCGGGACAAGGCCTGCCGAGCAGAAACGTTTCGGTTTCGCCGGTGTCGTCGTAGCCGATGGTCAACACCATGCCCGCTTTGGCGACGGGGTCGAAGGCGGCCGCCTCGCCGACGACCACCGCGTTCGACAGCAGGCCCTCGATCTGGCAGATGCGCGCTTGTCGCACCGATTGGCGCGCACGGAGTTTCGGGTTGTCGTCCATGAGGTCGTCGGGAACTTCGACGCCGCGCCGCGAACGCAGGCCGGCGAGTTCCTCGTGCAATCGGGTGTAATCATGCGGCGTCATCCGGAGGGGTTGAATGGCGGTCATGGCGCGTGACGCCCTTTCGTGTCGAGGGGTTGTCGCCAGGGGCGGGCGGTGCACCGCCCCTGACGACTCGGGTCGCCCTGGGGCGAAGTCTTCGTCGGCTGCTGATTCCATGCTCGCGTGCGCGGCCGCGGGCGGGCTTGCGCGAACCGGACAACGGCGCACCGCCTCGTTGTCGGGCCCCGACAACGTCATCGGCGCGATCCGTCGAATGAACGATTTCCGGCCGCCGTCCGTGGCACTCGTTCGTCACGGTCCTCGACGCCCACGCCAGCGAAGAGGAGCGCGACTTGTGCCCGGCCCCAATAGATTTGAGTGAGGAGATGCTCTAGCGCCTCGGAAACCGAATGGTCGAGCGCATCGCCCGGTTGCGTCAGTCGACGCTCAACAGGCTCCGCGTGCGCGGTCGCGCCGCCCTGCTGAGTTCGCTGTGAGCCGCGTGATACTCGTTTTGAAATCGGCGAATCGGGTAAGCACCGCCCATGAATAACGGCGTAGTCCTCGCGGCCGCGGCGCTTGCCGCGACCATCGCACCGCTGGCCGCCTGCGCGAACCAGCAGAGCAGCCAACCCAATACGTCGCCGCTGACCAGCCCGGCCCCCGGCACCGAGAGGCTGACCACCCAGCTCAAGACCGCCGACGGGAGCCCGGTCGCCAACGCCACCTTCGAGTTCGCCAACGGCTACGCGACGGTGACCGTGGAAGCCGGCCCCAATCAGGTGCTGAGCCCCGGTTTCCATGGGCTGCAAATCCACTCGGTCGGCAAGTGCGAGGGTGACTTCGACTCCGCGGGAAGCGTCTACCAGGCGGCGAACCACACGGGTTATCCCGCCAGCGGCGACCTGACCGCGCTGCAGGTGCGTTCCGACGGCTCGGCGAAACTGGTCACCACCAGCAACTCGTTCACCGCCGCGGACCTGCGAAACAGCTCGGGCAGCGCGCTGATCCTGCACCAGAGCGCCGACAACTTGGGCAGCGGCCCCACCGCCGAGTCGAGCAAGCGCATCGCCTGCGGTGTGATCGCCGCGGCGTCGGCGACGACGACCTCGTCGACGACCAGCGTCACCACCAGCACCGCCACCGTCGTCGTGCCACCGCCGTCGACGAGCACCAGCACGAGCACCGTCACGGTCACCAGCACCCCGGCCACCACCTCCACGACGACCACGACCGTGACGACCCCGCCCAGCCTGCCGCCGGGCACCCGCTGAGCCGAAACACCCGCGCCCCCGCGGCGGCCGGATTACCGTTCTGAGATGCAGACCGCGCTGTTCACCTTGGGCCTGGTGCTGTTCCTGCTCGGGCTGCTCACCGGGCTCGCCGCGCCCGCGATGAAGAACGCGCGCATGGCGCTGTCGAGCCACCTCGAGGCTTTGCTCAACGGCATGTTCCTCGTGTTGCTCGGTCTGCTCTGGCCACACGTCCACGTGCCCCACGCGTGGGGAATCGCGGCGGTCGCGCTGATCGTGTATGCTGGCTACGCGAACTGGTTGGCCACTCTGCTCGCGGCGGTGTGGGGCGCCGGTCGCAGATTCGCGCCCATCGCGGCGGGCGACCACCAGGCCTCGGCGGCCAAGGAAGGCGTTGTCAGCTTTCTGTTGATAACGCTGTCGCTGGCGGTCTTGGTCGGCGTGGTCATCGTCATCGTCGGGGTCATCGTCGGGCCATGACGACCGACGTCATCGCGGTACCGGATGGCCAGCGCTCGTGCTTAGGTCGGGATTGTGAAATCCCTCGCTGAGTTCTTTCGCGACACGGTCGCGGCTCGGATAGCGGTGGCGGCCGTGCTCGGAGTCGCCGTCGCCCTCGTGGTGGGCAACACGGTCGGCTGGCGATTCGCGCTGGCCGGCTGGATCGTGACCGCCGGAGTCTATGTGGTGTGGACGCGGCTGCTTCTCGGCGGGATGGATGCCGATCAAACCTGCAGATACGTGACGAAGGAGGACCCCACCCGCTGGGTCGCCGACGCGGTCATCGTGTCGGCCAGCGTCGCGAGCCTGGGCGGGGTCGGTTACGTGGTGGCCGCGGCGTCGCGCTCGGGCCCCGGCGCCGTGGAAGCCGCCGTCCTCGGCGTCCTGACGGTCGCGGCATCCTGGTTTGCCGTGCACACGCTGTTCACCGTGCACTACGCGCGGCTGTATTACTCGGACGAGCCGGGCGGAATCAACTTCCACGACCCGGAGCGACCCTGCTTTCGCGACTTCGCGTATGTGGCCTTCACCGTCGGCATGACCTATCAGGTGTCAGACACCGAGATCGGGTTGGCATCGATCAGGGCGACGGTGCTGCGCCAGGCGCTGCTGTCCTACCTGCTCGGCGCGGTCGTCCTGGCGGTCACCATCAACCTGATCGCGGGATTGGGTTCCAAGTTCTAAAGCGCGCCGCGGCGGCGAAATTGCGCCGACGGTGGGGCCTGTGCACGAAAACCGTTGGGATTTCGTGCATTAGCCCCACGCTCGGCTTGTCGACCACCGTCGTCTCGGTGGTGGTTGACCGCAGCCGCATCCTCATCCGAGGGGTGAGGTGCGCTGGCCGATCTTGTCGGTTGTCTCCATGGGGACTCTGGTGCCGTTGAGGAACAGACTCAGCATGCTGAACCACCCGATCGTGGCGACGTACTTGCGCGTGGTTGTGGCCCCGAACGTGTCGAGCAGAGCTTGCAGAGTCCCATCGCTGAGCGTCCCGGACTTGAGGAGCTCGTCGGTGGCCGCGATCAACAGCCGATATTCGGCATCGAGGTTTTCCTGCTCGCCATCCTCGGCGATCGATTCGATCTCGGACGTCGTGAGGCCCGCGTTGCGAGCCATCTGTTCGTTCGCCTGCCACTCGTAGGGGCAGTTGAGTACCGAGGCCGCGCGCAAAATGATGACCTCTCGGTGCTTGGCGTCGATGTCGCGCTCACTGAAGACGGCATTCACCATGCCGGCGAGCGCCGGGAAGAAGTCTCCGGTGCCGCTCATCATCTTCATCACATTGAGTGCCGTATCAGGGTCATACCCGTCACCGACCACGCGGGCGATCTCGTCTTCCTCGGGAAGCGGGACAACAACGGAATATTGATATGGCGTGGGCTTTCCCATGAGGTTGTCCTCTTCGGGTCGTTCCGTCGTACGGACTTCGGAACGAAAATACCCCCGGGCGCTCGACCCGGGGGTATTCCGTTGCTACTCAGTGATGGTGGTGATGGCCGTGACCGTGGTCATCGGCTTCCTCGGCCGGCTTTTCGACGATCGCCGTCTCGGTGGTCAGCACCATCCGGGCCACCGACGCCGCGTTGAGCACCGCCGAGCGGGTGACCTTGACCGGGTCGATGACGCCGTCGGCGATCAAGTCACCGTAGGTGAGCTTGTCCGCGTTCAGCCCGTGCCCGTTGGGCAGCTCGGTCACCTTGTGCACCGCGACCGCGCCGTCGAGCCCGGCGTTGGTGGCGATCCAGTACAGCGGGGCCGCCAGCGCCTCGGAGAAGACGTCGACGCCGAGCGCCTGATCGCCGGACAGCGAGCCGCGCAGCTCCTGAAGCGCCTTGCGGGTCTGCAGCAGCGCCGAGCCGCCGCCCGCGACGATGCCCTCCTCGACGGCGGCCTTGGCGGCCGCGACGGCATCCTCGACGCTTTCCTTGCGTTCCTTGAGCGCGGTCTCGGTGGCGGCGCCCACCTGGATCACGGCGACGCCGCCGGCCAGCTTGGCCAGCCGCTCCTGCAGCTTCTCGCGGTCCCAGTCGGAGTCGGTGGACTCGATCTCGGCGCGCAGCTGCTTGATGCGGTTGGCCACCGCGTCCTTGGCGCCGCCGCCGTCGACGATGACGGTGTCGTCCTTGCTGACCACCACGCGCCGCGCCGAGCCCAGCACGTCCGTGCCGACCTCGCGCAGCAGCAGGCCGGCGTCGGGGTTGATCACCTGACCGCCCGTCACGATCGCCAGGTCCTCGAGGAACGCCTTGCGGCGGTCGCCGAAGAACGGCGCCTTGACCGCGACGGCCTTGAGCGTCTTGCGGATGGAGTTCACGACGAGGGTCGCGAGCGGCTCACCCTCGATGTCCTCGGCGATGATCAGCAGCGGCTTGCCCGATTCGGCGACCTTTTCCAGCATGGGCAGCAGGTCGGGCAGCGAGCTGATCTTGTCCTGGTGCAACAGGATCACCGGGTCGTCCAGCACGGCCTGCTGCGCGTCGAAGTCGGTGACGAAATATGCCGACAGGAAGCCCTTGTCGAACCCGACGCCCTCGGTGAACTCGAGCTCGGTGCTCAGCGTGGAGGATTCCTCGACGCTGACCACGCCGTCGGTGCCGACCTTGGTCATCGCCTCGCCGACGAGCTCACCGAGGAGCTGGTCGCGCGACGACACGGTCGCCACCTGGGCGATCGAGTCCTTGCCGGAGACCGGGGTGGCCGACGCCAGCAGCGCCTCGGACACCGCGTCGGCGGCCTTGGAAATTCCCGCCCCGAGTTCGATGGGATTGGCGCCGGCAGCAACGAGGCGCAGGCCACCCTTGACCAACGCCTGGGCCAGCACGGTGGCCGTGGTGGTGCCGTCGCCGGCGACGTCGTTGGTCTTGGTCGCCACCGACTTCACCAGCTGGGCGCCCAGGTTCTCGAACGGGTCTTCCAGGTCGATCTCACGCGCGACGGTGACGCCGTCGTTGGTGACCGCGGGACCGCCGAATGCCTTGGCCAGCACCACATGCCGGCCGCGGGGCCCCAATGTCACCCGTACCGCGTCGGCGAGCGTGTTCACGCCCGCCTCGATGGCGCGGCGCGCTGTTTCGTCGTACTCAATAATCTTGCTCATCAGTCTCCTTCCGTCCGGCGACGACGCACGACGGGAAACCGTCCTGCTGCGGAGCCGGGCAATTCAAACCAGCCAAAACGCATGCCGCCCCGGAAATCACCCGCGCGGACGCGGGGATCGCCGGGGCGGGACACGGTCCTTACTTGGAGACGACAGCCAGCACGTCGCGTGCCGACAGGATCAGGTACTCCTCGCCGTTGTACTTGATCTCGGTGCCGCCGTACTTGCTGTAGATGACGGTGTCGCCCTCCGAGACGTCCAGCGGGATGCGCTTCTCGCCGTCTTCGTCCCACCGGCCGGGGCCGACTGCGACGACGGTGCCTTCCTGCGGCTTCTCCTTGGCGGTGTCGGGAATGACCAGACCGGACGCGGTCGTGGTCTCGGCCTCGTTGGCCTGCACGAGAATCTTGTCCTCGAGTGGCTTGATGTTCACCTTCGCCACGATTGGAGCCCTCCAGTGTTTGGGTCGGGTCCGGGACGCGCCCGGACCGGAGTTGATGGCCGGTCCGGGGCTCGCCCGAACCTGCCGAATTATCAGGTGTTCGGCATTCGTCCAGGCCCGAGCGCCGTCGTCGCGGGTGCCGACACAGGGCTTGGCCGATTGCCACCTAGCACTCTATACACGGGAGTGCTAGCACTCAAGGGCACCCTGCTGCTTCCCGCATGTTCGCCGTCAGCGATCAGCTGACCTGCGCCTTCACCACCGGCAGGCCGGGGTCGCTAGGCGCGTCCAGCGGGGATTGCGGCGCCCCGGCCGCCACCAGATGCGCGGCGAAGGCGGCGATCATCGCCCCGTTGTCCGTGCACAGCCGCGGCCTGGGGATGCGCAGCGTCAGCCCGGCCGCCGCGCAGCGCTGCTCCGCCAGTTCCCGCAAGCGCGAATTCGCGGCCACTCCCCCCGCGATCAGCAGTGTCGAGACGCCGAGGTCCGTCGCGGCGCGCACGGCCTTGCGGGTCAGCACGTCGGCCACGGCCTCCTGGAAGCCAGCCGCGACATCGGCGTTCACCGCGTCCGGGTGGCTTTCCAGGTGCCGTGCCACGGCCGTCTTGAGGCCGGAGAAGCTGAACGCGTAGGGGTCGTCGCGCGGCCCGGTCATGCCGCGCGGGAAGGCGATCGCGTCGCGGTCACCGGTGCGGGCCAACTCGTCGAGCACCCTGCCGCCCGGGTAGCCCAGCCCCAGCAGCCGCGCCACCTTGTCGTAGGCCTCGCCGGCCGCGTCGTCGACGGTGCTGCCCAGCTCGACGATCGGCTCGCCGAGCGACCGCACATGCAACAGGTGGGTGTGGCCGCCCGAGACCAGCAGCGCCACGCACTCGGGCAGCGGCCCGTGCTCGTAGACGTCGGCGGCCAGGTGCCCGCCCAGATGGTTCACCGCATAGAACGGGACGTCCCATGCGGCCGAATAGGCTTTGGCCGCAGCGACTCCCACCAACAGGGCGCCGGCCAGCCCGGGCCCGATGGTGGCCGCGACGATGTCGGGCTTGTCCAGGCCGGCGGTCGACAGCGCGCGGCGCATGGCGGGCCCCAGCGCCTCCAGGTGTGCGCGGGAGGCGATCTCGGGGACCACGCCGCCGAACCGCACGTGTTCGTCGACGCTGGACGCCACCTCGTCGGCCAGCAGGGTGACGGTGCCGTCGGCGCCCAGCCGCGCGATGCCGACTCCCGTTTCGTCGCACGAGGTTTCGATGGCCAAGATGGTCGTCATGTGCGCCGCGCCTCCCTCCGCATGGTGTACGCGTCCGCGCCGCTGACGCGGTAGTAGCGGCGGCGCAGGCCGACCTGCTCGAACCCGACGCTGCGATACAGCCCGATGGCCGGCTCGTTGTCGGTGCGCACTTCCAGGTACACGACACCGCCGTCGGCGAACGTCAACAGCTCGTCGAGCAACCGGCGGCCGATGCCCTGCCCCTGGTAGGCGGGGTCCACGCCGAGGGTGTGGACCTCGTGCTCGAAGGGCGGCGTGCGGCCCAACCGTGAGATGCCGGCGTAGCCGACGAGCGTTTCGCCGACGCGCGCGCCCACGTAATGGTTGTGGGCGCTTGCCAATTCCCGGTTGAACGCCGCCGCGGGCCACGGGTCGTCGCCGTCGAAGAGCTGCGCCTCCAGCTCGGCGCAGCGCTGCGCGTCGGCCCGCGTCAACGCGCCGACGGTCACGGGCTCGGCGATCATTGCCGCGCCGCCAGGGGTTTGGCGTCGGGACGACGCAGGTACAGGGCAACCAGCGGAGCCGGGTCATCGGACCAATCCCCCACCGCGGCAACAAGTCCGGCCGGCGTCGGGTACGCGGGCTCGCACACCGGCAGGCCGAATATGGCCGCGTGTTCGGGCGAGCCGGCCACCGTCTGCGCGTTGCCGGGGTCGACGTCGGCGGGGGCATCAACCCCCGGCCCGCCGGTCCGTATGCCGTCGCGGTAGCGGGCCCAGTAGACCTCGCGCCGACGGGCGTCGGTGACCACCAGCGCGTCCCCGGTGGTTTGCACGCCGATGGCGTCCAGGCTGCACACGCCGTACACCGGGATGCCCAGCGCATGCCCGTAGGCGGCGGCGGTCGCCATCCCGGCCCGCAGACCGGTGAACGGCCCCGGGCCGCAGCCCACCACGACGGCGTCGAGGTCGGCCATCGTCAGCCCCGCATCCGCCAGGGCGGCAACCACATTCGGGGTGAGCCGTTCGGCGTGGGCCCGGGCGTCGACGGTGACCCGCTGCGCCGGCACGGACAGGTCCTCGCGCCGCACGATGCCGGCCGTCACCGCCGGGGTGGAGGTGTCGAGGGTCAGCACGAGGATGCTCATGAGTCCGCCCCGCTCGTGGCGCTGCCGGCCCTGGTGGCCCACCGCCAGGTCGCGATCCGCACGTCGGATCCGCTGATGCGCTCCAGCCGGATGTCCAGGTGCCGTTCCGCGAGGCGCTCGACCAGCCCTTCACCCCATTCCACCACGACGACAGCGTCGTCGAGATCGCTGTCCAAGTCCAGCGAATCGAGCTCCGCGAGCAGGTCGGCGCCTTGGTGGTCGGTGTGGTCGAGCAGCCGGTACGTGTCGACGTGAATCATGGTCGGGGCGCCAGGCCGCCGCGGCGGGTGCACCCGCGCCAACACGTAGGACGGCGAGGTGATCGGGCCGTCGACGTCCATCGCCGCCGCAATCCCCTTGGCCAGCACCGTCTTTCCCGCGCCGAGCGGACCGGAGAGCACCACCACGTCACCCGCCCGCAGCCGCTCACCGAGCCGGGCCCCCAACGCGATCGTGTCCTCGACGCGCTCACAGGTCGCGATGCCCTCACCGCCATCACATTGACCCACGGCGCCGCAGCCTTTCTCGTATCCGCCGCAGCCTCAGCGCCGCCTTGGTCGGGGTGGCGCGCCTGACCAGCCGCACCAGGCCGCCGTTGATGGCTTCCGGCTTGTCCAGCAGCGCCAGGTGACTCGCGCCGACGACGATGACCAGCTCGGACTGCGGCAGGCCGGCGGCCATCTTTCGCGAATACTCGTCCGGGGTGAGCAGGTCGTGGTCGCCGCAGGCGATCAGGGTGGGGATCCGCAGCAGTGTCCACAGCCCGGCGGTTTCGTCATGTTCTTCCAACGCGTCCAGGAATCCCACCATGGTGGGTATGGGCGTGCTGTTCATCATCCGCTGCGAGAACGCGTCCAGGCTCCGGCTGACCTGCAGGTCGCTGTAGGAGGCGGCCCGCAGCACCGGGCCGATCAGCGAGCGGGATACATTGCGGCCGCGATGCATCAGGTTCGGCGCGGACCGCGCGGCGACCCGGACCGCTTCCAGCGCAGGGTTTTTCAGGATCTCACCCAGCGGGGACCGCGCGACCCCTTCGGCCGCCGAGGAAATCAGCGCCGCGCCCACGATTCGGCGCCCGTACTCTTCGGGGAACTGGCGCGCGTGCGACAACACCGTCATGCCGCCCATCGAGTGGCCCACCAACACGATCATTCCGCGCGGCACCACCGCGTTCAGCACGGTTTGCAGATCCTTGCCGAGTTGGGTCAGCGTGTAGGTCTCGGGCGCGGCCTCGCCGGATCGGCCGTGCCCACGCTGGTCGTAGAAGACCATCCGCACGTCGGGGCCCAACTGCTCGGGCAGCCGGGTCCGCTGAAAGTGGAAGGCGCCCATCTGCAGGCAGAATCCGTGCACGAACACCAGGGTCAACGGCGCGTCGGCCGGGCCGGCTTCGCGGACCGCGAGCGGCACGCCGTCGGGCGTGGTCACCACCAGGCTGTGGTCGTCCTCGAGCCTGTTGAAATCCTCATGGGCGTAAGGATCTTCGACCGTGGCGCGCTGGGTGATCGACCGGCGGGCCGAGGCTCCGATGATGGTGGCGATGGCCGTCAGCCCCGCACCCCCCGCAAGCCATGCCCTGCCCTTGTAGCGCTTGCGGGATCCCTCAGGGCGCAACGGTGTGCGCCTCGCGGTAGGTCCTGGTGATCCGGCCGCGGGGGCTGGTCACCACTTCGTAGTGGATGGTGCCGAGCAGATCGGCCCAGTCCTGTGCGGTGGGTTCGCCATTGCGACCGGGCCCGAACAGGATCGCCTCGTCGCCCTCGGCGACATCGGTGGGGCCGGGGCCCAGGTCGACGACGAATTGATCCATGCAGATCCGTCCGACCCCCGGTCGGCGCCGGCCGTTGATCAACACCTCCAGCCGGTTGCCCAGGGACCGGAAGATGCCGTCGGCGTAGCCGACCGGCAGCAGCGCCAGGGTGGTGTCGCGCTGCGCGGTCCAGGTGTGCCCGTAGGACACGCTCTCGCCCGCACGTATCGATTTCACCAGTGCCACAGGGCATTTCACCGTCATGGCCGGGATCAGACCCATGTCGCCGAGCTCGGGCACCGGGCTCAGCCCGTATACCGCGATGCCGGGGCGCACCATGTCGAAGGCCAGGTCGGGACGCGACATCGTGGCCGACGAGTTCGACAGGTGCGCCACCTCGTAGCGCACCCCCTCATCGCGCGCCTGGGCCAGCATGTCGGTAAACCGTTGGGCCTGAAGGTCATTGACCGGGTTGGCGGGTTGATCGGCGTACACCATGTGGGACATCAGCCCGCGCAGCACGACGGCGTCCTCGGCGACGGCGCGGCGCAGCGCGGTCAGCATCGACCGATAGTGCGCCGGCGGTACGCCATTGCGATTCAGCCCGGTGTCGACCTTGACGGTCACCGTCGCGGTCCGGCCGGTGCGGCGCACCGCGTCCAGCAGCTCGTCGAGCTGGCGCTCCGACGACACGGCGATCTGGATGTCGGCCAGCAGCGCGGGCCCGAAGTCGACGCCGGGCGGGTGCAGCCAGGCCAGCACCGGCGCGGTGACGCCGTCGGCGCGCAGCGCCAATGCCTCGTCGACGGTGGCGACACCCAACTCGGCGGCCCCCGCGGCCAGCGCGGCGCGTGCCGTCCGGCCGGCCCCGTGGCCGTAACCGTCGGCCTTGACGACGGCCATCACCTGCGCGCCGCCGGCCTGCTCGCACAGTAGCCGCACGTTGTGCTCGATCGCGCCCAGGTCGACCAGGGCCTCGGCGAGGAGGCCCGGTGTCAGGGATATCGGCGCAGCGGCCCGCCCGGTCATGGCCGCCATTGTCCCAGAACCGCGCAGCACGCCGCCGAGCGTGGACTTGTCGGCGCGATTTCGGCGTGATCGGCGCCACAACTCGACGCTCGGCGCGGCGGCCTCAGTGCGCGAAGTGCTGATCCGCGTAGTGGCCGCCGGGCCTGAGCTTGTCCAGCGAGCTGAGCGTCGAGACGGCATCGTCGTGCAGCGCCCGGGCCAGGTCGGCCGAGAGCCCCTCGCGCACCACGATGCGCAGCACCGAGACATTGGTGGCATTGTCCGGCATGGTGTAGGCGGGCACCTGCCAGCCGTAGGTCCGCAGCTCGTGGGAGACATCGAACTCGGTGTAGCCGCGGTCCTTGGACAGCCGAAAGGCGACCACAGGGATCGCGGAGCCGTCGGAGACCAGTTCGCAGTGCTCGCTGACCCGCAGCTGCTCCCCCAGCCAGCGCGCCGTCCCGGACAGCGCCTGCATGACCTTGGTGTAGCCCTCCCGACCGAGCCGCAGGAAGTTGTAGTACTGGCCGACCACCTGGTTTCCGGGGCGCGAGAAGTTCAGGGTGAAGGTCGGCATGTCGCCGCCGAGATAGTTGACCCGAAACACCAGGTCGTCGGGCAGGTATTCTTTGCTGCGCCACACCACGAACCCGACGCCGGGATAGGTCAGCCCGTACTTGTGGCCGCTGACGTTGATCGACACCACCCGGGGCAGCCGGAAATCCCACTTGAGCTCGGGGTGCAGGAACGGCACCACGAACCCGCCGCTGGCGGCGTCGACGTGCACCGGGACGTCCACACCGCCGCCGGCCGCCACCTTGTCCAGCGCGCCGCAGATGTCGGCGACGGGCTCCAGCTCACCGGTGTAGGTGGTGCCCAGGATCGCCACCACGCCGATGGTGTTCTCGTCGACGGCGTCGACCACCTGTTCCGGGGTGATGACGTAGCGCCCCTCCTCCATCGGCAGGTAGCGGGGCTCGACGTCGAAGTAGCGGCAGAACTTCTCCCAGACGACCTGGACGTTGGACCCCATCACCAGGTTCGGGGTGCGGCCCTTCCAGTCTTTGCCGATCTTCTGGCGCCAGCGCCACTTCATCGCCAGGCCGCCCAGCATCACCGCCTCGCTGGAGCCGATCGTGGACACCCCGCACGCGCTGTAGGGGTCGGCGTCGTTCAGGCCGTCGGCGTGGAACAGGTCGGCCACCATGCACACGCAGCGCTGCTCGATGGCCGCGGTCGCCGGGTACTCGTCCTTGTCGATCATGTTCTTGTCGAACGTCTCGGCCATCAGCTTCCCGGCCTCGGGGTCCATCCAGGTGGTGACGAAGGTGGCCAGGTTCAGCCGCGAGCTCCCGTCGAGCATCAGCTCGTCGTGGATGAAGCGGTAGGCGGCGTCGGGGTCCATCGATTCGTCGGGCATCCGCAGCGCCGGGACCGGGGCCGTGAACAGCCGGCCGGTGTAGGCGGGGGCGATGGAGTGCGCGGGCAGTGAAGGGTGTTGTGGCACTGGGGAATCCTCTCGATAGGTCTACAGGGCGGCCAGGGCGGCTCGGATGTGCGGCACCATGCGTGACGCGGAGGTGGGCGCGTCGCCGGGGCCCGGGTCGGCGGCCGAGCGCGCCGCCGCGTCGGCGTGGACGAAGGCCGCCGCCGCGGCCGCCTCGCCCGGCGGCAGGCCCGCCGCCAGCAGCGCGCCGATCATGCCGGACAACACGTCGCCGGAGCCGGCGGTGGCCGCCCACGACTGCCCGGCCGGACTGAGATAGACCGGACCGCCCGGATCGGCGACGACCGTGACGTTCCCCTTGAGCAGCACCGTGGCGCCGAACGCCTCGGCCAGCTTGCGGCACGCACCCACCCGGTCATCCCCGGGGGGACTACCCGCTAGGCGCGCGAATTCACCGGCGTGCGGAGTCAGCACCGTCGGCGCGGTGCGATCGGCCACCAACTGGGGATGGGCCGCCAGGATCGTCAGGCCGTCGGCGTCCACGATCACCGGCAGGTCGCTTTCGAGCGCGAACCACAGCGCCGCCGCCCCGGCGTCGTCGGTGCCCAACCCCGGCCCGACCACCCAGGACTGCACCCGCCCCGCCGACCCGGGGCTGGGCGAGGCGATCACCTCAGGCCAGTGCGCGAGCACCTCGCGGTGCGCGCTGCCGGCGTAGCGGACCATCCCGGAGGTCGCCGCGACCGCGGCGCCGGTGCACAGCACGGCGGCGCCCGGATACGTCGACGAGCCGGCCATCACGCCCGTGACGCCCTGCGTGTACTTGTCGTCGTGGGGACCCGGCACCGGCCAGCGTGCCGCCACGTCGGCGGCCTCGAAGCCCAGCACGTCCGTGTCCGGCAGGTCCAGGCCGATGTCGATCAACCGCACCCGCCCGCAGTCGCCGAGCGCGTGCACGGGTTTGAGCCCGCCGAAGGTGACGGTCAGCACGGCGCGCACCGCGGGACCGCTGGTGGTCCCGGTCGCCGCGTCGACGCCACTGGGGATGTCGACGGCGACCACGGGGATCCTCGCGTCATCGACGGCGGCGAACACCTCGGCCGCGGCGGGCCGCAGGGCTCCGGAGCCGGAGATGCCCACCACCCCGTCGATGACGAGATCGGTTGCGGGCGAGACACTTTCGACGATCCGGCCGCCCGCCCTGCGGAACGCCGCCAGCCCCTTGCGGTGCGTGCGCTCCGGGTTGAGCAAAATCGCGTCGGCGGCCGCGCCGCGACACCGCACGAAGGTGGCCGCCCACAGCGCGTCGCCGCCGTTGTCTCCGGAGCCGACGACCGCGCAGACCCGCCGCCCGGCCACCCCGCCGGTGCGGGCCGCCAACTCGCCGACGATCTCGGTGGCCAGCCCGTAGGCGGCGCGCCGCATCAGGGCGCCGTCAGGCAGGCTGGCCAGCAGCGGCGCCTCGGCCTGGCGGATCGCATCTACGGAGTAGTAATGCCGCATCAGAGCCAGATTACGTGTCGCCATCGCGGGGGCTTGGCGCCCACCAGCTTTCGCTGCGGCCCGACATCAGCCGGGGTCCGCCGGGGGGATGCTGCGGCGCGCCATGGCCTTGAGGCGCGCGGGACTCAGTTGCCGGCTGCGTTTGGAGCGTGTGCGGGTCATCGGGTAGAAGCACAGGCCGATGAGGATCGAGGCGAAATGCCCGATCGCGGTGAAGTCCAGCTCGACGCGGTCCATGGTGATCAACGGGAAACCGAAGATGACGAACAGCACCCCGAGATAGCCCCAGCGCCAGGGCCTCGCGATGTGGTAGGCCAGCACGGCCATCACGCCGACCAGGAAATAGCTGACCCCGATGTCGCGCGCGTGCACGAGCCGTTGCGACGCATCGCGTTCCTCGATCGCGAAGTAGAGGATGCCCTCGCTGATGTAGGTGGCGAGGATGTGAGAGCTCAAACCCACAGTGAGCCAGCGCAGCTGGCCGAGCCAATGTTCGGCCGGCGCGAGAAACAGGGTGAACAGCAGCAGGTAGGGCTCGAAGTTCTTCCCGTCAATCCACAGCAGGCTGGAGAACAATACGTCGAGCGGGTTTTTGCCCAACTCGTGAATGTTGGTGGAGCGGTGCAGCAATACCGAATGCAACTGGCGGCCGGTGAGGTGGTTCTGGATGATCGTCGTGACCATCAGCACCAACAGCCAGCCGTAGGTCAGCGGCGCAGTGCTGACGAAATGCCACACCGTCAGCGTCATGCTGCGCACTCGTGCCCGAACCGATGCATGCGCCACGACATCAACCTTCGCACGCGGGGCGCCGCGCCCGTACGACTTCGGCGGCTAACACGCCGCCGCCCTCAGCTACTCGACGGTGCGGGCTCCGCGGGCGCCGGCGCCGCAGCGAGCACCGGCGGATTGAGATGTCGCCACCAGCAACCGATGTAGAGCACCATCGAGACCGCCAACGCGAGCAGGACCCAGATCACGACGGTGATGTCGACCCAGCTGCCGAAGGGTGGTGAGCCGGGTAGCGCGTTTCTCAGCGGCACCACCGCGAACAGCATCGCCGCGTACCACGTCGTCATCGGCGGCTGGAACGGCCGCCGGTCCCGCGCGGTCTGAATCGCAACGAACAGAGCCAGACTGGCGATCGTGATCAGCACGCCGAGGATGACGATCGCGAACGCCGCGGTGCTCAGCGACCGCCGCACGTGCAGCCGGTACGGGCCGTCCGCCTGGGACCTGGTCGCGGTGAGTTGCCACCCCGAGAGGTGGTCGATGAAGGTGACGGGCACGTGGTCGGGCGCCCGGTCGGTATCGGGGCCGTAGAAGATCTCGACTTCGATCAGCCCCGAGCGGTATTGGTCGAAGGGCCAGCGCTCGATCTGACCGGCGATGGTCAGCGGGATCGCCATGAGCCCGGGAAGCATGCCCTTGGTCCAGGTGTGCCGCGACGGCATCGCCGAGGATCTGACCCGAAGGCTGAGATCCTCCTTGAGGTGGTGGGTTTTCGGATCCAGCAACGCCGATCCGGGATTGAAGGCGAGGTTGACGGCGAGCACGCTGTTGTTCGACTGCATCTCTTCCACGTTGATCGTCGCCGACGGCTGGTCGCTGCTCACCACCGGGGTTGATCCATCCAGTCGCCGGACCGTATCGCTTTGGGCGTACGTCAAAATCGACCCGGCGTAGACCGCGAGGACGAGCACGACAACACCTACGACGCCGAATCTGATGCCGCCCGATCGCATACTTCCTCCCGCACGGACGCAGCCTCGACCTCCTGGCCGAAAGGCTTTCCCAGGGCAATGTAATGGATCGACCGCGGGTCCGTCGCCGATACGCGCGAAGCGGTGCGAGCTACCTACTCGACGGTGACGGACTTGGCCAGGTTGCGCGGCTTGTCCACGTCATAACCGCGCGCCTGGGCCACGGACGCGGCGAACACCTGAAGCGGGATCGTCGACAGCAGGGGCTGCAGAAGCGTTGACACGGAGGGGATTTCGATCAAGTGGTCGGCGTAGGGCCGCACGGTGTCATCGCCTTCTTCGGCGATCACGATGGTGATCGCCCCGCGGGCCTGGATTTCGCGGATGTTGGACAGCAGCTTGGCGTGCAGCACCGCGGACCCCTTGGGGGACGGCATGACGACGATGACGGGCAGATCATCCTCGATCAGCGCGATGGGGCCGTGCTTGAGTTCGCCGGCGGCGAAGCCCTCGGCGTGCATGTACGCCAATTCCTTGAGTTTGAGCGCGCCTTCCAGCGCCACCGGGTACCCGACGTGGCGACCCAGGAACAGCACCGTCGGCGACTGGGCGAATTGATAGGCCAACGCGGCCACCGGCTTGATCGTCGCGAGGACCCGCGCGACCAGGTCCGGCATGGCCTCCAGCTCGTGGTATTCCCGCGCGACCTCGTCGGGGTACTTGGTGCCACGGGCCTGCGCCAGCGCCAGGCCGACGAGATAGTTGGCGGTGATCTGCGCCAGGAACGTCTTCGTCGACGCCACCCCGATCTCCGGGCCGGCGCGGGTATAGAGCACCGCGTCGCACTCGCGCGGAATCTGTGAGCCGTTGGTGTTGCAGATGGCCAACACCTTGGCCTTCTGCTCCTTGGCGTGGCGCACGGCTTCGAGCGTGTCGGCGGTCTCGCCGGACTGCGAGATGGCGACCACCAGGGTGCTGCGGTCCAAAACCGGGTCACGGTAACGGAATTCGCTGGACAGCTCCACCTCGACCGGCAGCCGCGTCCAGTGCTCGATCGCGTATTTCGCCAGCAGCCCGGAGTGATACGCGGTGCCGCAGGCCACCACGAACACCTTGTCGATCTCGCGGAGTTCCTGATCGCTCAGACGCTGCTCGTCGAGCACGATCCGGCCGTCCACGAAATGGCCCAGCAGGGTGTCGGCGACGGCGGCGGGCTGCTCGGCGATCTCCTTGAGCATGAAGTACTCGTAGCCACCCTTTTCGGCGGCGGCCAGATCCCAATCGATGTGGAACTCGCGGTATGCCCCGGGCCCCAGGTCGTCGTTGCCGTCGAAGTCGGTGATCCGGTAGCCGTTGGCGGTGATCACGACGGCCTGGTCCTGGCCGAGTTCGATGGCGTTGCGGGTGTGCGGGATGAAGGCCGCCACGTCGGAGCCGACGAACATCTCGCCGTCGCCGATGCCGAGCACCAGCGGGGTGGAGCGACGGGCGGCGACGATGGTGCCGGGGTCGTCGGCGTTGGCGAACACCAGTGTGAAGTGGCCGTCGAGGCGGCGCAGCACCGCGAGCACCGACGCGGGGAAATCGCCGGCGGTCTCGCCGTGGCGGTAGGCCTGCGCCACCAGGTGCACCGCGACCTCGGTGTCGGTGTCGCTGGCGAACTCCACGCCCTGGGCCTCGAGCTCGTGGCGCAGGTTCGCGTAATTCTCGATGATGCCGTTGTGGACCACCGCGACCTTGCCGGCGGCGTCGCGGTGGGGGTGCGCGTTGCGGTCGGTGGGGCGCCCGTGGGTGGCCCACCGGGTGTGGCCCAGGCCGGTGGTGCCGGTCAGGGACGACGGCGGCATCTGGGCGACCGCGTCTTCCAGGTTGGCCAGCCGGCCGGCGCGGCGGCTCACGGTCAGGGTGCCGTCACCGTTCGCCAGCGCGATGCCCGACGAGTCGTACCCGCGGTACTCCATCCGGCGCAGCGCGGCCATGACGACGTCACAGGCGGGCCGCTGCCCGACATAGCCGACGATTCCGCACATTCTGACCAGGGTAGTGCAGGCGGGACACCGAACCCGCAATCCGGCGCCATGGTTAGGCCGCCCACCTGCGCCGAAAGGGACGCGGGCACCGCTATTGGGACGGCCTGAAGGGGACGTCCCGGACCAACCTGCCCAGCCCCCCGCCATTCACGTCACCGTCATCACCGCCGGGAATTCTTTCACCTGATGTGCGCGCGACGTTTTTGTTCGCGTCATCGCCGCCGCGATGAACACCCCTAGTATTCGAATTGTCAGCAAAGATCGTCACCGACCGAAGGACGAGCTGCGTGAGGCCTGCCCGGACGCTCTGGCTACCTCGATTTCCCGTTATCGCCGACGCATGAATTCCGTCGTCGATGGTTGTTCACCGGGAATTGTGCAGCGGGTCGCATTGAAATGCGTAACTTGCTCCGACCGACCACCGTGCGCCATGGGGAGGCAATCATGACCGCAGTTCGGTACGACGATGTGACGCCCGCCCCGCTGGCGCCGGCGTCCCGACAAGCCACCAAGCCGCGCCGGCAGCCGTCGACGGGCTCCGGAAACGCCTTGATGGACATGACCACCCACGTGCTCACCGCCACGCTGCACCAGCTCTACGCGGCGCTGTGGCGGGCGGGGGTCATCGAGGTCACGGCCTAGTCATCTTCGCGGGCGTGCGATTGTGATGCGCTAACGTCGACGCGTGGCCCGCATCCGCAAGCTTGTCGCCGCTCTGCACCGCCGTGGTCCGCACCGGGTTTTGCGGGGTGACCTGGCTTTTGCCGGTCTGCCGGGAGTGGTGTACACCCCGGAGGAGGGCCTGAATCTGCCCGGGGTGGCGTTCGGCCACGATTGGCTCGCCGGCGCCGCGCGGTATTCGAACCTGCTCGAGCACTTGGCGTCGTGGGGCATCGTGGCCGGCGCTCCGGACACCCAGCGGGGCGTGGCCCCGTCGGTGCTGAACTTCGCCTTCGATCTCGGCACCGCCCTGGACATCGTGTCGGGTGTGCGCCTCGGGCCGGGCAAGATCAGCGTGCATCCCGCCAAGCTGGGCGTGGTCGGTCACGGTTTCGGCGGCTCGGCCGCGGTATTCGCCGCCGCCGGAATGCCCGCCAAGCCCGCGGCGGTGGCGGCGCTTTTCCCCAGCGTCACCAGCCCGCCGGCCCAGCAGCCGGCCGCGACGCTGAAGGTGCCGGGAGTGATCTTCACCGCGCCGGGCGACCGGGCGACGCTGATTTCCAACGCGCTGGCGCTTGCCGAGGCGTGGGAGCCGGCGACGCTGCGCATCGTCAGCAAGGCCGAGCCCGGTGGGCTGGTCGAGCGCCGGCGGCTGGCCACGGTGCTCGGCCTGCCCGGCCCGCACCGGCGCACCCAGCGGTCGGTTCGGGCGCTGCTGACCGGATACCTGCTCTACACCCTCGGCGGCGACAAAAAGTATCGCGAGTTCGCCGACCCGGACGTGCAGCTGCCCGGGACGGATGCCCTCGATCCCGAGGCCGAGGCAATTCCGCTGGAAGAAAAGATCGTCGCCCTGCTGAAGTGACGGGTAGTTCGTGGCAAGCGCGCACGCGCTGTACGCCCGCTGGATCGCCGAACTCTGGAACGGACGGTTAGTCT
The DNA here is from genome assembly GCF_020217485.1 of Mycobacterium sp. WUMAC-067. Lineage (GTDB taxonomy): Bacteria > Actinomycetota > Actinomycetes > Mycobacteriales > Mycobacteriaceae > Mycobacterium. The sequence goes on from NZ_JAEKMI010000018.1 coordinate 32,372, forward strand.
CGTGCACCGGCAACGACATCCGCCTGGCCGCCGAGTACTGGACGGGTACTTCGGCGGGCTGAGCGTCCGGGCCCGCGCGGGCGCGTGGTAAGTGTCATGGATGCGAATCGGGATCGCTCTCAATTATTCGAGCGGCTTTCACGAGGCCGTGGACCGCGTCGTCGAACTCGAGAAGTCCGGCATCGAGGTTGCGGTGGTGGCCGAGGCGTATTCGTTCGACGCCATCAGCCAGCTGGGATACCTGGCCGCCAAGACCAACACCGTCGAACTGGCGTCGGGGGTCCTTCCCCTCTACATCCGCACGCCGTCGCTGCTGGCGATGACGGCCGCGGGGCTGGATTTCGTGTCCGACGGGCGATTCCGCCTCGGCATCGGCACCTCCGGGCCGCAGGTGATCGAGGGCTTTCACGGGGTTCCGTTCGACGCCCCGCTGGGCCGTACCCGCGAGATCGTGGAGATCTGCCGCAAGGTGTGGCGCCGCGAACGCGTGCAGTACGCCGGCAAGCACTACCAGTTACCGCTGCCCGCCGACCGCGGAACGGGTTTGGGCAAGCCGCTACAACTCATCAATCATCCTGTGCGCGAACGTATTCCAATCAGCATCGCCGCGCTGGGCCCCAAGAATGTCGAGCTCACCGCCGAGATCGCCGAGGGTTGGCAGCCGGTCTTCTATCTTCCGGAGAAGGCCGCGTGGATCTGGGGTGAGGCGCTGGCCGCCGGCGCCGCCAAGCGTGATCCCGCGCTGGGTCCGCTCGACGTCATGGTGCACGCGTCGCTGGCCATCGGGGACGACGTCGACGAGCGGCTGGCCTGGGTCAAGCCGCAGCTCGGGCTCTACATCGGTGGGATGGGCGCCAAAGGCCGCAATTTCTACCACAATCTGGCGACGCGCTACGGGTACGGCGAGGTCGCGGATCGGATCCAGGAGCTGTATCTGTCCGGCCGCAAGCAGGAGGCCATCGACGCCGTGCCCGACGAGCTGGTGCGGGGGATGTCGCTGATCGGCCCGCCCGGGTATGTGGCCGAGCGCATGGCCGCCTTCGCCGAAGCCGGGGTGACCACGCTGTTGTTGAGCCCGCAGGCCACCGACCGCGACGAGTCCCTGCGCTTCGTCGAGGAAGCCCTGCGGCTGCAGCCCTGAGCCGTCATTGCCCGGCCTGCGGAAGCTGGTCCGCGGCAATCTCGCACGGCGTCGACCCCTCGCCCGCGGGGGGCGCGGGATCGGCGGCGGGCGCGGCCGCGGGCGCCGGCTCAACCGGAGGCTCGGCCGGTGTCTCGGCCGGTGTCGGGTCGGCCGGCGGCGCCTCGACCGGTTGGGCTTGCTGATCGGGCCCAGTGGCCTCGGGTTGGCCCGCGTCGCCGACGGGTTGCGCCGGGTCGGCCCCCTCGGGTTCGGCGGCGGCTTCGTCCTCGGCGACGTCGCCGGTGTCCTCGGCGTTGACGGGATCCTCGGCGTGAAAAGGGTTCTCGTCAAAGGCGTTTCCGCCCGGCGAATCGCCGAACACGTCCGCCCCGTCGCCCGCCGACCCGAGCAGATCGCCCATCGCATCGACGATCCTGCCGGCCAGCCCGAGAAGCCCGCCGCCGCCCCCGCTGCCGAGCCCACCACCGAGCCCACCGCCACCGAGCCCACTACCGAGCCCACTACCGAGCCCGCCCAGGTCGCCCAAAGCCCCGGCGGGCACCCCCGACGCCCCACCGAGTCCGCTTCCCCAGTCCGGTGGCGGCACCGGCGGCACCGGCGTGGGGGCGACCGGCGCCGGCGCCGCAGCCGCCACCGTCGCCGCCGGGTCATCCAGCCGCGGTGGCACAGCTGCCACCGGCGGGGCGAGTTGCGCCGGGACAACGCTCGTCCCGAGATCGCCGGGAAACTCGAACCGCGCCGCCGGGGCGGCGGCCGCCTTGTCGATCACCATTGCGTAGGACGTCTGGACCCCGTCCGAGGTGGAGCGCATCGCGTTCAGCCAGTCGTCACGAATGTCGTTGTCCACGTAGGGAATCACCTGCCGGCGCACCACATCCTCGGCGCCCCGCGGGTCCGCGGCCGCGACCGTGGCGGCGGCGGCCAGCCAGGCCGGCCGCTGCGTCTGTGCGCGGTCGTCGACGGCGATGGCCGTCGCCACTTTCGAATCGATCAGATGCCACAGGTTGTCGCGCAGCGACTCGCACCGCTGGGCCGCCGCGCGCAGTTCGGCGGCGACCGCGTCCGCGGTGTCGCAATGCCGCTGCAACAGCTGCACCGCGGCGTCCCCGCCCGCGCCCGTCCACGCCGCGGCCAGCTCGGCCACCTGGGCGCGCTGCATGCGCAGCGCTTCGGAGGCCACCACGCCGGCCGCCCGCAGCTCGGCGCAGTCACGGTCGAGCGCGCGCAGGTCGAGTCCGTCCTCGCTCGCATACCATTCGCGGATCTGCGCGGGATGCGCTGTCAGGTCGGGATGTTGGTACCCGAGCGCGTGGCAGGCCTGCACGTAGGTCTGGGTGTGCTCGACGGCGACCCGGCCCTCGGCGAGGCGCGCGTCCACATCCAACCGGTCGGCCACGAGCTACGCGATCCGCGCGGCGGCATACAGTTCGGCGTCGGCGTAGCGCTCGGCGCTGGACCGCAGGGCGGCGGCGATCTCGGTGGACGCGCGCGACCACTGCGACACCTGCTCCGTCAGGCGCCCCAACTCGGCGCGCAGCGCGTCGCCGCGCGCGGCGTGCGCCCGCCCGGCGCAGGCGCCGCTGAAAGCCAGCCTGGCAAGGTGATCGCTGACCGCGCGGTCGAGAAATTCCGCCGCCATGGCGAATTGGTTAGCGACCCGGTGCGTGGCCGACGCGTCGATCTGGGTGCGGGCGGCGACAGGCCGTGTTCCCCCAACGAATTTCATGCCTAATCCGACGCCGGTAGGCGCGTCGGGGTTCCGGGCGTCGCGGGATCAGTGCGCGGCGCTGACCGCTTCGGCGACCCGGGTGGCGATCCGCGCAGCGATGTCCTCCTCGGGGGCCTCCACCATCACGCGGATCATGGGCTCGGTTCCCGACGGGCGCAACAGGATTCGGCCGGTGTCGCCCAGCTCGGCCTCGGCCTGCCCGACGGCGGACCGCACCGCCGGCGCCGCGGCGGCCGTGGCCTTGTCGGCGACCGTGACGTTGATCAACACTTGAGGCAGCGTCTGCATCGCCGAGGCCAGGTCGGCCAGCGACGAGCCGGTCTGCGCCATCCGGTTCATCAGCCGCAGCCCGGTGACGATGCCGTCCCCGGTCGAGCCCAGCGCGGGCATCACGATGTGCCCGGATTGCTCGCCGCCGAGGCTGTAGTCGCCGGCCCGCAGCTCTTCCACGACGTAGCGATCCCCAACGCCGGTGGTGCGCACCGTGATTCCGGCCGAGCGCATGGCCAGATGCAACCCCAGGTTGCTCATCACGGTGGTCACCAACGTCCTGGAGGCCAGTTCGTCGGCCTCGTGCATGGCCAGCGCGAGCACCACCATGATGTGGTCGCCGTCGACGAGATTGCCGTCGGCGTCGATGGCCAGGCACCGGTCGGCGTCCCCGTCGTGCGCCAGGCCCAGGTCGGCGCGGTGCGCGACGACCGCCGAGCGCAGCGAATCCAGGTGCGTGGAGCCGCAGTTGTCGTTGATGTTGAGACCGTTGGGGTCGGCGTTGATCGCGATCACCCGCGCGCCGGCCGCGCGGTAGGCGCGTGGGGCCACCGCCGACGCCGCGCCGTGGGCGCAGTCCACCACCACGGTCAACCCGTCGAGCCGCAGCGTGCTGGCCTTGCTCAGGTGACGCAGGTAGCGGTCGGCCGCGTCCTCGGCGTCGAGGACCCGGCCGATCCCGGCGCCGACCGGGCGCAGCCCCGGTTCCCCGACCAAGGCTTCGATCCGGTCCTCGGTGCCGTCGTCGAGCTTGCGGCCGCCGGGCCCGAAGATCTTGATGCCGTTGTCGGGCATCGGGTTGTGCGAGGCGGAGATCATCACCCCGAAGTCGGCGTCGTAGGCGCCGGTCAGGTAGGCCACCGCGGGGGTGGGCAGCACCCCGACCCGCAGCGCGTCGACCCCCTGGCTGGTCAGCCCGGCGATCACCGCGGCCTCCAGCATTTCGCCGCTGGCCCGCGGATCGCGGCCGATCACCGCCACCCGGCGGCCCGGCGCCGCCGCGCTCGCCAGCTGCCGCGCGGCCGCGGAACCCAGCGCCAGCGCCAGCTCGGCGGTCAACTCGCGATTGGCGACCCCACGGACACCGTCGGTGCCGAATAGTCGACCCATGCGAACAAACCTCTCACAGTTGTCGGGCTAGCACCTAACGTGCCCGTTCCTTTGTGGCCGAAACCGGGCGCGGGTGGGTGCAGACACGCCGCAACCGGCCACAACTTGTGGAGCACGATGCCAAGTTGTGGCCGGAAAGCGACCGCTGATCAGCGCTTGCTGTACTGAGGCGCCTTGCGGGCCTTCTTCAGGCCGTACTTCTTGCGCTCGGTGGCGCGCGGGTCACGGGTGAGGAAGCCGGCCTTCTTCAGTGCGGGACGGTCGTCCGGCGAGGCCACGATGAGCGCCCGCGCGATGCCCAGGCGCAGCGCGCCGGCCTGCCCCGAGGGGCCGCCGCCGTGCAGGTGGGCATAGATGTCGAAGCTCTCCACCCGGTCCACGGTGACCAGCGGGGCCTTGATGAGCTGCTGGTGCACCTTGTTGGGGAAGTAGCCCTCCAGGCTGCGGCCATTCAGGTTGAACTTGCCGGTGCCGGGCACCAGGCGCACCCGCACCACGGCCTCCTTGCGGCGGCCGACGGTCTGGATGGGCCGCTCGAACACGTAGGACTCGGCGGGCGCGGCGACCGCGGCGGTCTCCGACGCCTCAACCGGCGCTTCGGTCACCTCGGCGACGGCCACTGTTTCCTCTGCGGTCTCGGGGTTGTCCGGGTTTTCTGGGTTCTCCAGGGCCTCGGTCGTTTCGGTCACTGGGCCACCTGCTTGATCTCGTACGGAACGGGCTGCTGTGCGACGTGGGGGTGCGTCGGGCCGGCGTAGACGTGCAGCTTGCGCGCGATCTGCCGGGCGAGCTTGTTCTTGGGCAGCATGCCGACGATCGCGTCCTCCACGACACGGTCGGGGTGCTTGGCCATCAGCTCGCGAATGGTGCGGCTGCTCAGACCGCCGGGATACCCCGAGTGGCGGTACGCCAGCTTCTTGTCCAGCTTCTGGCCGCTGAAGGCGACCTTGTCGGCGTTGATGACGATGACGAAGTCACCGCCGTCGACGTTGGGGGTGAACGTCGGCTTGTGCTTGCCGCGCAGCAGGTTGGCTGCCGCGACGGCAAGGCGGCCAAGCACCACGTCCGTGGCGTCGATGACGTGCCACGACCTAGTGGTGTCACCCGCCTTTGGCGTGTACGTAGGCACAGCGCTTACCACTCTTTCTCTGCGAGCCTCTGTTCCGAGGCTGTGGATCCCGGTGTGACCGGGTGCCGGTCAGGCGTTCGCGGCGGGGGCTGGTCTCGGCGACCGACGTTGACCCGAGGCCCTGGCGTACCGCACGCCAACGGAGCAGCTTACCGACCGCCATCCCCGCAGGTCAAAATGACTGTGTGGTCCCGACGGCTCTCCCCCGTCAGGACCACACAGTCTCACGCGCGGCGCGAACCGCGCGGTGTCTCGTCGGCCGCTACCGCGACCACACGCCAGCCGCCCGGCGGTCGGCGTTGGCCACCTCGTCCGCGCCGTCGCGGACCGCATTTCCGAGCTCGACCAGCATCTCGTTGAGCGCGGTCGCCGACTGGTGCCATTTCAGCTGCTCAGTCTGGTAGGCGGCGGCCGCTTCGCTGGTCCACAGCTGCTGCAATGGCGCGATGCGCGCTCTGAGCTCGTCGAGCGCGGCATTGAAACGGGCCGACGTCGAGTGAATCTCCTGGCGGACCGAGTACTCGATTTCACCGAAGTTGTAGGACAACACCGAACCCACGGGGATCCTCTCTCCTCACAGGTTTCCGCCGGCGGCGGCGATGCGGTCGGCATGGCTCTGGCCGGCCTCCTGCAGGGTGGCCGCGTTGTGCCGAATGGTGTCGGCGATGGCGTGCAGGGCGTGGTAGAGCCGCACCGACTCCGCGTTCCAGCGATCGATCACGCCTTTGAAGCGAGTGGCCGCGAGCCCGCCCCACGCCGACGACGGCACGCCGCTCATCCGGCCGATGAACGCCTGCAGCATCGCCCTGATTTCCTCGTTGCGGGCGTCGGTGGTGCCCGCCACCGACCGCATCAGGTCGAGGTCGGTGCTCAGTGGGTTTGGTGCAGCCATACCCATTACGACCGCGACGGGGGTCGTTCGGTTCCACGAAATTTGTCATCCGATCGCGTGGGCGGTTCTGACCGCCTGCTCGCAGGCATCGCGGACGGCGTCCTCGTCGTCCGGCCGGCTCTGACATCCGACGCTGATTCGCACGGGGCCGTCCAGCAGCACCGTCCAGCGCACGTGATGACCCGCGCGGACCTCGCGGTAGGTCACCGCCGGCCGGCCGGCGCTGGTGCCGGACGGGTTGAAGTCGACAAACAGCCCGGCGGGCTCGGCGTCGATCGCGCGTTTGAGCCGTTCGGCGGTGCCGCTCAGCGTCTCCGCGGCCACCGGCGACTGGGTGATGTGCAGCGCGACCTCGGGGTCCGCCGGAGACGTGACCTGCACCCGCGCCGAGCCCGGCCCGGTGACCACCCGTCGCGTCGGCCATGTCGCCGGCACCGACAGCGCCACTCGGCCTTCCACCAAATACGTTGTGGACGCGGCGTCGACCCGCTTCGGGGGCGCCTCGCCGGGCCGGCTCGGCGACATCGCGGCCGGCGCCGCCGCGGCGACGACGATGGCGGCGGCACCCAGTCCGCCCAGCGTCCGCACGCGCGATGGGCGGGCGGTGGCGCGTGCGGCGGAGCCCGGCCCCGGCGGTGCCGAGCGTGCCGGGAAGGCCGCCCGCGCCAGCCGGGTGAGCCGAAGGTCGTTGATTTGCAGAACATCTCGGGTTGTCCCGCCGCTTCCGCGTACCGCGTCGGCGATCAACGCCGCCAGTGCCGACGCCCCGGCGACCGTGCTCGGCGTGTCGATCACCACGGCCGCGGGGGCCGCGTCGGCGATGACATCCGCGACGGCTTCGCCGACGGCTTGCGGGTCGGCGTTGCGCGGCACGGCGGTCACCTCCGTCGCCGTGATCACCACGAACCGCTCGGTGATCTCAACCGTCACCGGTCGTTGCGCGCGAAATGCCTGCGCCAGCAACCACGATCGCGGGCGCGTGCGCACCTCACCGGCCACCCTGGCGGCGGCCGCGGTCAGCACACCCACGCGCGAGGAGGACCACCAGGACGGGTGGACGACGACCATACCGTCGGACGATGTGCAGCTTGCCGACCGCAGCGCGGCTTCCCACAGCGCATCGACGGTTATCGGCCGCTCCCCCACCAGCGCGACGCGGTCGTCGATCGCGTCGAGGGCCGATCGTATGGCGTCGGCCGTCTCGCCCTCGTCGATTGTTCCTGTACCGCAACATAATCGGCGGACGGTGCCCGGCCCGGCTTCGATGACGGGACGGTGTTCGGTCACGGTGGGCTCCAGGCCACCTGGACGAGGTCCTCGTCGCCGTTAGGGCCGGTCAGGATGCCGCGGCCCGGCGGCAATTGCACCGGCCGCGTGGGGCCGAACGGCGGGCCGTCGGCGGGAGAACCGCTCATCATCAGGGACAGGCAACCGAGGTCACGCAGGCCCGCGAGCACCGGCTCGAACATGGCGCGCTCGGCTCCCCCGCCGCGCCGGGCGACGACGAGATGCAATCCCAAATCTTGTGCATAGGGCAGGAATTCGATAATCGGCGCCAGCCCATTGCCCGCCGGGGAGGCGACCAGGTCGTAGTCGTCGACCACGACATACAGGTCCGGCCCAGACCACCACGAGCCGGTGCGCAACTGGGCCTGGCTCGCGTCGGGCGGCGGCATTCGTGCGCGCAGAAGATCGAGCAGGTCGGGCAGCGCCGCGGCCAACGCGGCCGGCGACATCGCGTACCCGCGGAGATGGTCCGACTCGACGACCCCGAGCAGCGCGCGCCGGAAGTCGACGATCAGCAGTTGAGCTTGCGCGGCGGTCTTCGTCCGGACAAGCTCCCGGCACAAGGTCCGCAGCGCCGCGGTCTTCCCGCAGTCACTGTCGCCGACGATCACCAGATGCGGCTTCTCGTCGAAATCGATTGTCACCGGCCGCAGGTCGCGCTCCCGAACGCCGAGCAACACCCGGGCACCAAGCTCGCTTCCCGCCTGCCGCACCAAGGCCTCACGATCTACGCGATCGGGCAAGAGCGGTATCGGCGGCGCCACCGAGTCACCGGCGGGCACCTCGGCGACGGGCGTTGCGATCACCATGTGCAGCCCGTCACGGGACAGGCCACGGCCAGGGCTGTCGTGCGGGACGTGCGCAGCGGCCTTGCGGTCCAGTTCGGAGTCGGCGGGATCGCCGAGCCGTAACTCGACACGGGTGCCGAGCTGATCCCGCAGCGACGGCCTGACGTCGGCCCAGCGCGACGCCGTCAAGACCACGTGCACACCGAACGAAAGCCCGTGGGACGCCAGGGCAGTGATCGAAGCCTCCAGCGTCTCGAATTCCTGGCGCACGGTTGCCCAGCCGTCGATGACGAGAAAGACGTCGCCGAACGGATCATCGATCGCGCCGCCCGACGTGTTGCGTCGCCGGCGATAGTCGGCGATCGAGCCGATCGCGTGCGCACCGAACGTGGTCTCGCGCCGTCGCACGACCGACTCGCATTCGGCGACGATCCGCCCGACGAGCCGCGGCTCGGCCCTGCCGGCGACCGCGCCAACGTGCGGAAGCGTCCGCGCCGACGACAGCGTCCCGCCGCCGAAATCCAGGCAGTAGAACTGCACTTCGCTCGGGTCATGCGTGGCCGCGAGGGCGGTGATGAGCGTGTGCAACGCCGTCGACTTGCCCGATTGCGGTCCACCGACGATCGCCACGTTGCCCGCGGCGCCGGACAAATCGATCATCAGTGGCGTGCGGCGCTGCTCATAGGGGCGGTCGACCAGGCCGACGGGCACGGCGGTCAGGCCGGCGGGCGTGGGCACCGCGCCGCCGAGCAGGGTGCGCAGCTCCGGAGGCCGCCCCAGCGGGGGCAGCCACACCCGGTGCGCGGGCGGCCCGTGCCCGCGCAGCCGGTCCAGGACCGCACGCGAAATGGCCGGTGCGGATGTCGCGCTCGCCTCCGGGGTGCGACGGACCGCTCCGGTGACCCGGGTGGTGAACACCTGGACCGGGCGCGCAGGCGCGGCGGGCGCACCCGGTGCAGCGTCCGTCGGCAGCGGTCCCGACACCGAGGCGGCCTGAAAGCGAACCAGTTCGCCGCCGCTGATCCGCAAGACGCCGGCACCGGGCGCGGTGGGCAGTTCGTAGGCGTCGAGATTGCCCAGCACCGTGCGGGATTCGGCGGCGGACAGGGTCTTCAGGCACAGCCGGTAGGAGAGGTGGGCGTCGAGCCCGCGCAGCCGACCCTCATCGAGGCGCTGGCTGGCCAGCAGTAGGTGCAGGCCCAGGGATCGGCCAAGACGGCCGATCGCCACGAACGTATCGGCGAAATCGGGTTGCTGGCTGAGCAATTCGGAGAACTCGTCGACGATGATGAACAGCGCGGGCAGGGGCGGCAGCGCAGCCGGCGGGTCGCCTGCCCGGCGCGCGCGTTCGTAGGCCTCGACGCTGACGCAGCCCGCTGTCCGCAGCAGTTGCTGGCGACGGTTCATCTCACCGGCCAGGGCGTCGCGCATGCGGCTTACCAGCGGCGCGTCGTCGGCAAGGTTGGTGATCACGGCGGCCACGTGCGGCGCTCGCGCATAGTCGAGAAATGTTGCGCCACCTTTGAAGTCGATGAGCAAAAGGTTGAGTTCTTGCGGCGAGTTGCGGACCATCATGCCCAGCGCGATGGTGCGCAGCAGCTCCGACTTGCCCGACCCGGTGGCGCCGATGCAGAGTCCGTGCGGGCCCATCCCGTTCTCGGCCGGCTCTTTGATATCCAGCTCGAGGGGAGCGCCCTGCACGGTGGTTCCGATGGGGACGCGAAGCCGGTCGCCGCGTCCCCGGCGGCGCCAGAGCGTCGCCGGGTCGAAGCGTTGCGGATCGTGCAGGCCGACCAATCCGGGCCAACCGGGATCACCGCCCCCTACGCTCCCCCGATGCCCGGCCAGTCGGAGGGCGCACACCAGCGCGTCGACGGGCTCCATCCGGTCGGGGCACGAAATGGGTGCCGACTCGTCGGACCGCCGGATCGCCAGCGGCGCACCGTCATGGCCGGCGCCGATCGCGATCGTGGTGGCGCCGATGATCGCGGCGGCGTCCCCGGCCAGTTCGGTGACCACCACCACCCGTGCCGCCCGCACGCCCGCGAGGGCCCGCTGCGCCTGCACGGCGCTCGAATAGACCATCCGCACCGGACCCGCCGCGTCGTCCTGGCCGGGATGTGCGTTGTGCGGCAACCATTTCAGCCATTCCCAGTGCGCGCGATGCGGATCGCTGATCGCTGCGGCGATCCGCACCTGATCGGGCGCATGCAACACGGCGAGCTGGCAGATCATCGCCCGTAGCAACCCACGCGCGGCGCTCGCCTCGCCGTCGATCGTCACAAGCGACTCGTCACGCAAGGCGATCGTCACCGGCCCGACGATCGTCGAATATGCGCGCAGGAAACGACGCAACGCCGTCTCGGTGACCGGATCGCGAAGCTCCTCGGCGGGAAGCTCCGGCGCCACCAAGCGGCGCGCGAGGGGCTGCGTCCCCATGCCGACCCGCACGAGGCAGAAATCCGCGTCGCCCGGTCTGCGCTGCCACATGCGAGCGCCGCCGACCAACGTCCACAGCGTGTCGGGATGGGGATGGCTTCGAATGGCCGAGGCGCGCTGCGTCGTAGCGACCTCGGACACGGATTGGCTCAGCTGATCCAGGTATCCGAGGTACCGTCCGCGATCGGCATCGATGCCACCGCCGCGCCGGCGGGCACGGCCGGTCAGTCCGGACGCCAGCGCCGAAACCAGCATCATCAGCGGAAACGCCAGAAACATCGGCTGACGGGCCATGGCCGTCCCCGACGCGAACGCCGCCGCCATGATGCCCATGCTCGCCACGGACAGCGCAGCCGGCAGCAGGCGGGGCAGCAGGCCAGGCGCCGCCGGCGGCTGCAGGTCCGGTGGAGCCTCGACCACAATCGGCGGCCGTTGCACCGCGGGCACCGAAACCTGGGTCATCTCATCGCCTCCAGTTCGACGACGGTAAGGAGCACCGAAAACGGCGACAAGTCACCTGTGGACAGCCGGATACCGGGGCCGTCGAAACCCGGCTATGTTCCCCAGGATCCGACCGAAGGGTTCGTCATTGGCTGCATCCGAAACCGGGCTGTGCCGTGTCCGCGTCCATTGGGGCACCACCGTCGCCGATCTGGCGCTGCCCGCCGGAGTTCCTGTCGCGGTGTTGATTCCGTCGGTCGTCGACGCCCTCGAGGTTCGTCACCCCGACCGGGAGGCGGTGCGCTACCAGTTGTCGATCCCCGGCGCACCCGCACTGGTCCCGTCGATGACCTTGGCGCAGAACCGCATCGGCGATGGCGCGGTCCTGGTGCTGAGCCGGCCCGACGCGCCGCTGCCCGCACCTCGTTACCTCGATGTCGCGCAGGCCGTGTCGGACACGCTAGCGGGGGACGCCGGGACGCGCAGCGATGACGGGGACCGGCGAGCCGCCCGGCTCGCCGGCGCGGCGGCGGCCGTCTTGCTGACCGCGGTGGGCGGGGGGACCTTGGTGCGAACCGCCTTCAGCGCCAACCACACCCGAGACAGTCGCGCAACGGTCGCCGTGTTGGCATGTGCCGTCCTCGTCGGGCTGGGGCTAGCGGCGATCACGCATCGGGCCTATCGAGATCCGATCGCCGGACTGGCGCTGAGCGTGATCGCCACCGAGTTCGCGGCGGTGGCCGGGTTTGTGGCAGTGCCCGGCGCTCCAAGCGTTTCCCACGTATTGCTGGCCGCGGCGGCGGCGGGCGTCACCTCCGTGCTGGCGATGCGGTTGTCGGGCTGTGGTGTCGTCGCGTTGACGGCGACCGCGTGCTTCGCGGCGGTCATCGCCGCGGCGGCGCTGGCGGGTGCGATCACCGGCGCGCCTTGCCATGTCATCGCTTCGGCGGCGGGGGCGGTATCCCTCGGGCTGCTCGGGGCGGCACCGCGCGTATCCATCGCGCTGGCGCGGCTATCGCCCCGATGGGCGACGCCGGACGTCGTCGACCCTAGCGACGCGTGGGTGCCCGAGCAAGCGCTTAGCGCCGACCGGTGGTTGGTGAGCCTGTATGCCGGGCTGTCGTCAGCCGCCGGTGCCGGCGCGGTCGTCACCGTGCTCGCCGGTGCACCGCGCCTGTCCTGCTTGGCGTTCGGGACCGCCACCGCCGCGCTGTTGCTGCTGCGCTCCCGGTCCGGCGAACGCGCAAGGATGCTGGGCTTCGCTGCCGGTGGACTCGTAACCGCGGCAACGATATTCGCTGTCACCGCCCTGCGCTTCCAGCTGCACGGTCCGAAGCTCGCTGCGGCAACGGCGCTGGTCGCCGCCGCGATGTACCTCGGCTTCGCCGCAAAACCAACCTCGCCCGTCGTGCTCCGATGCGTCGAAATGCTGGAGTGGCTGGCGTGGGCGGCACTGGTCCCGCTGGCGTGTTGGATAGGCGGACTCTACGGCGCGGTCCGGGGATTGAATCTCCCGTGAGGTCCTCGCACGTCGGGCGCGTGCTGGCGGTGTCGGCGCTGGCGATGCTCCCCGCGTTCGGAACGCCACCGGCGCAGGCGGTTTCGCCCCCCGGCGTCGACGACAAGTGGTTGCCCAAGCCCACCTTGCCGGCGCCGCCACGGCCGACGGTGCAGCGCGAGGTCTGCGCGGCGCTGACCGTCGATTCGGCGCCGGGCCGCAACCAGCCGCCGGGGGCGTTCGACCTTTCGGACGTGTGGCACCTCACCCGCGGCGCCGGACAACGGATCGCGGTCGTCGACACCGGAATCGCGCGGCACCGACGGCTGCCCGGCGTGGTGCCCGGCGGCGACTACGTGTCCACCGGCGACGGCACACAGGACTGCGACGCGCACGGCACGCTGGTGGCGGGAATCATCGCGGCCACAGCCGATTCCAAGTCCGATGGCTTCAGCGGGATCGCGCCGGAAGCCACCTTGATCAGCATCCGGCAGTCCAGCGCGAAGTTCGCGCCCGCTAGCGACCGGTCCCGCGCCGGGGTGGGTGACGTCGACACCATGGCGAAAGCGGTTCGGACCGCCGCGGATCTCGGCGCGTCGGTGATCAACATTTCCTCGGTTGCGTGCGTGCCGGTGGCCGCCGCACTCGACGACCGTGCGCTGGGTGCCGCGCTGGCCTACGCCGTCGATGTCAAAAATGCCGTCGTCGTCGCGGCGGCGGGGAATACCGGCGGCGGCGCGCAGTGCCCGCCGCAGCGGCCGGATGCGACCTGGCAGACCATCACGGTCGTGGTCAGTCCCGCGTGGTACGACGACTATGTGCTGACCGTCGGCTCGGTGAACGCCGATGGAGCACCGTCGGCCTTCAGCCTTGCCGGGCCGTGGGTCGATGTCGCCGCGCCCGGCGAGGCGGTGACCTCCCTCGCGCCCGATCCGGTGTCGGGCACGAGTTACGCCGCCCCGGTGGTGAGCGGTCTGGCCGCGCTGATTCGGGCCCGCTTCCCGGCATTGACCGCGCGCCAGGTGATGCAGCGCATCGAGTCGACGGCGCATCATCCGCCCGCCGGATGGGATCCGCTCGTCGGCAACGGCACCATCGATCCGCTCGCCGCGGTCAGCACCGGGACGGGTGCGCCGGCCAATGCCCATAAGCCGCCGGCCGCGCCGCCGCTCGCGGGGTCGCCGGCGACGATCCCACCGCGCGATAGCCGCGCCCGGGACACCGCGGTGCGCGGGGCCGCGATCTGTCTCGCCGCGCTGGCGGTCGCCCTGGCCGCCGGCGCGGTCAGGGGTCGGCTACGGGGAACCCGCGACGTCGCGGGCGATTGAGGCGCCGCGTCTGCTCAGCTCCGGTCCGGCCGGCAGCAGCGTGAGAACCGGCCAGGGCGCCGCGGTCGCCTCGGCGAGGCCGAGGGCGTGCGCGGCGTCGTCGTCGCGGATGGCGAATCGAACCCCGGTGTCGACGATGAGGTACCGGGTCCCGGAGTTGTCACCCGCCCGCACGTAGGCGCTGCGCCCGGGCGGCACGGACACGTTGTCCAGCGCGGGGCCGGGGCCGTCGGCCTGCGCCAGCGTCACCGTCGTCTGACCGGGCGGCACCGGTGGCCGGTTACCCGCCAGCAAAGCCACCCCCGCTCGCCCGCCCTCCCAGCTGGCGCATAACGTGCCGGCGGACTCGGGCAGCGTCGGCGCCCGGTCGGGGAAACCGGCGACGGGCAACTCGGCCGCGACAGGAGCGGCCCGGATCGCCTCGGGCGCGACGGTGACGGGATTGACCGGCCCCTGGGAGCCGCCGAAGCGCATCAAGTCGGCCGCCACCTGGCCGATCCGCTGCACGCCGGCGGCCAGCACCGCGTAATACTCGTCACCGTCGGCGCGTGTGACGCGCAGCACGCTGCCGACGCGAAATCCCGGCAGCCCGGGCGCGGCGCCGCCCAGGCCGCGGATCCGGGGGGCCGAGATCGGCGGCGCCTCGGGGACGGCGTTCAGCAACGCTTGCGAGACGAGTTGAGGCGCGCGGCCCTCGAGCCGCAGCGCGCGCACGACCGCGGCATCGGCCAGGTCCACGATGGCCCGGTGCCCGTCGTAGAGCAGGTAGGCCGGCGAACCCGAGGCGGGAGCCACCAGGACGGCCTGCCCGGACGGCAAGCGGGCGACTGCGTTGCCGGCGACGTGGCCGACGATGACCGTCGTGCCGCTGGCACCGGCGCTATCGCAAATCGAGAAGGCCAGGTCCTGCGCGGACAGCGGCCTGCCGACGAATTGCGGTGCGCCCGGAATGCCCAGCAGCGGACCGCGTTTACCACCCTCCAGGTCGGCCTGGCGAACCGGCTGCGGGGTGGCGGCCGTCCCCGCGATGAGCCGCGCGGACGCCAAATTCGGTACCGGATGCCAGACGTCGTTCACTCGAACGAACAGCGCACCCGATTCCCGGGCCATCACGACCTGCGCCCGATCGAGCGCAACGTGCGGTCTCAGCAAACCCAGAAGCGCGGAGCCGGCCAGCGCCAGGACCGTCAGCACACCGCCGGCTGCCAGCGATGCCGACGCCATCCGCGGTCGAGGACCGCCCGCAGACATCGTCTCGCCCAGCAACGCGCATTCGAGGCGGCGCAGCAGATACCGGTGAGCGCTGACGCGCAGCCACGTGGTCGGCTGACGCGGCACTGATCCCCCCACCCTGCGAAATCCGTTGGGCTCACGGTAGGCCGCCGGTCGGCCGCGTCGCAGCGCTTATCCACAGGTCGCAGGAGTTTCGCCGCGGCGGAAATTGGGTAAAATTGCCCGGTGAAAACTCACCGCGCCGCTCGCCTCATCGGCTTGGGCGCTTCCGCCCTGGTCACCGCCGCAGGCCTGCTCGCCACGCCGGTCGCGCTCCCGGTGGCCTCCGCCGATGACTGCCCGGACGTCGAGGTCATCTTCGCCCGCGGCACCAACGAGCCCCCCGGGCTGGGCCGGGTCGGCGATGCCTTCGTGGACTCGCTGCGCCAGCAGACCAACTTGAACATCCTGCCGTACGGGGTGAACTACGCCGCCAGCAAGCTGCAGCTGCACGGCGGTGACGGCGCCAACGACACCATCGATCGCGTGAAGAAGAGCGTGGAGAAGTGCCCGAGCACCAAGATCGTGCTCGGCGGCTACTCGCAGGGCGCGTCGGTGATGGACATCGTGGCCGGCGTCCCCATCGGCGGCATCAACTGGGGCAGCTCGCTGCCGCCGCAGTACGCTAACAACATCGCGGCCGTCGCCACCTTCGGCGACGTGGCCGACCGCGCCGGCGGCACGCTGCCCAGCCAGAGCGCGCTGCTGGGCTCCAAGGCCATCGACCTGTGCAACCCCAACGACCCGATCTGCCACGCCGGCCCCGGCAACGAGTGGAGCGGGCACACCGAGGGCTACGTCCCCGTCTACACCACCCAGGCCGCGGCGTTCGTCGCGTCCAAGCTCGTGGGCGCCGG
Source organism: Mycobacterium sp. WUMAC-067 (assembly GCF_020217485.1). Taxonomy (GTDB): domain Bacteria; phylum Actinomycetota; class Actinomycetes; order Mycobacteriales; family Mycobacteriaceae; genus Mycobacterium. The sequence continues at coordinate 48,556 of NZ_JAEKMI010000018.1, forward strand.
CCAGTCGGTGCCCGGCTATGGCCCGTCCTTCCCGGGTGCCGGCCCGCAGGTCCCGGGCCAGCCCGGCTACGGCCAGCAGACACCGGTGTACGGGCAGACCCCGCCCGGGTCGGGCCCCTCGATCCACGGCGGCACCGGCACCGCCCCGGCCCCCGCGCCGCTGGCGCCCGGGCCGGCCACGACCGTACCGCAAGCACCTCTCGTCTAAATCGTTACCGGCGGGTTATCAACGCGCGCTTAACATCTCTGTGTGAGGCTTATCCCTTTAGGGCTGGGCGTCGGATTGCTCGCGGGGGCAGCGTTATTTGTTGCCCCGCAATTGGTTCCCCGCGCATCGGCGTCCTGCCCCGGCGTAGAAGTGGTCTTTGCCCGCGGAACGGATGAGGCGCCCGGTGTCGGGAAGGTGGGCGGGGCGTTCGTCAGCTCGTTGCGCGAGCAGACCCGCAAAAGCGTTGGCGCATATGGCGTGAACTACCCGGCCGACAAAGACTTCCTGGCCGCCGCGGACGGCGCCAATGACGCCAGCAGCCACATCCAGCGCATGGCGGTGAACTGCCCCAACACCAAGCTGGTGCTGGGCGGATACTCGCAGGGCGCCGCCGTCATCGACATCGTCACGGCCGCACCGGTGTCCGGCCTCGGGTTTCGCAAGCCGCTGCCGCCCGCGGCCGCCGATCACGTCGCCGCCGTCGCCCTCTTCGGGAATCCGTCGGGCCGGGCGGGCAACCTGATGAGCGCGCTGAGCCCCAATTTCGACGGCAAGACCATCGACCTGTGCAACCCGGGCGACCCGATCTGTTCGGGCGGCCTGCGGTGGGCGTCGCATCTGAGCTACGTGCCCGGACTGACCAACAAGGCCGCGAGTTTCGCCGCGGCGAGGGTCTAGCGCGAGCGCACGTCCCTGGTGATGAGGTTGCGCGCGGCCAGCTGGTCATCGGGCGGGTAGTCGACGCCGACCAGCGTCAGCCCGTGCGCCGGGGCGGTCGCGTAGTCGCTGGATCGTGCTGTGGCGCCGAGCAGTTCGCGGCACCAGGAGACGGGACGCCGGTGTTCGCCGACGGCCAGCAGCGCTCCGACCAGTGAGCGCACCATCGACCAGCAGAACGCGTCGGCGCTGACCCGCGCGGTGATCGAGTCACCGTCGCACGTCCACTCCAGCCGCTGCAGGTCGCGGATGGTGGTGGCATTCTCGCGGTGCCGGCAGAACGCGGCGAAGTCGTGCAATCCCAACAGGTCCCGCGAGGCGGCGGTCATCGCCTCGACGTCCAGGGGGCGCGGCCAGGCGGTGACGTAGCGGGCCTGCTGCGGCTGCACGCCCCACGGCGCCGTCGACAGCCGGTACACATAGTGACGTCGCAGCGCGGAGAACCGGGCGTCGAAACCCGCGGGGGCGCGGGCGATCTCGATCACCCGGACGTCGGTGGGCAAGAAGCGGCCGAGCCGGCGCAGCAACGGCAGAAACTCGGCCTCACCGGCGTGTGGCGTACGCGAATACGCGTTCGGCAGCGCCGCGGCCGGCACATCGACGTGGGCCACCTGCCCGGTGGCGTGGACCCCCGCATCCGTGCGACCCGCCGCGCGCAGCCGCACCGGCGTGCGAAAGACGGTCGTCAGCGCCTCGTCGAGAACCCCGGCCACGGTACGCTGGCCGGTCTGAGCTGCCCAGCCTGCGAAACCTGTTCCGTCGTAGGCGATATCGAGCCGCAGACGGACGTCCTCGCTAACTCTCGTCAGCCTCGTCGTTCGCCTTCTCGGCGGCCTCGGCTTCGGCTCTTGCGGCGACGGCCTTGTCGGCCTTGTCTTCGGCTTCGGCCTGGGCCTTGGTCGGCTCGTCGGAGGCCTCTTGGGCGTTGGTTTCCTCGGCCTCGGCCGTGGCTTCCCCGGCCGTCGGGCCGACGGCTTCCTCCGGCTCGACGGCCGCCTGAGGCGCCGCCGCTGCCGCGACAGGAGCGTCAGTCTTCTTGGAGGCCTTCGCCCGCCGAGCCCGATCGGCCTCGGAGGTGACCGTCTTCTCCCGCACCAACTCGATCACGGCCATGGGCGCGTTGTCGCCCTTGCGCGGCTCGACCTTGATGATCCGGGTGTAGCCGCCATTGCGGTCGGCGAAGAACGGCCCGATCTCCTCGAAGAGGGTGTGCACCACGTCCTTGTCGCGGATCTTCTTCAGAACCTCTCGACGGTTGTGCAGCGCACCCTTTTTCGCGTGCGTGATCAGCTTTTCCGCATACGGCCGCAGCGCACGCGCCTTGGGCTCGGTCGTCTTGATCCGGCCGTGCTCGAACAGCGATGTCGCCAGGTTGGCCAGAAGCGCCTTCTGGTGCGATGACGACCCGCCGAGGCGAGGACCCTTGGTGGGCTTGGGCATTGCGACTTCTCCTAATTGGGGCCGGTCCCCGTATCAGGTAGGACCGGGACGGCTTCTGTTATCGGTGTCCGGTTCCTCAGCGGCCGCCGCACGGCCGCATCGTCACCGGACGGCCTTACAGCTGTTCGGTTTCCGCGTAGTCCTGGTCGTCGTAGGCGGCCTCGGTAGACCAGGTGCCCGTGGCGACGTCGTAGCCCGCGACCTGCGAGGGGTCGAAGCTCGCCGGGCTGTCCTTGAGCGACAGGCCCAGCTGGTGCAGCTTGACCTTCACCTCGTCGATGGACTTCTGACCGAAGTTGCGGATGTCCAGCAGGTCGGACTCGGTGCGCGACACCAGCTCGCCGACGGTGTGCACACCCTCGCGCTTGAGGCAGTTGTAGGACCGCACCGTCAGGTCCAGGTCGTCGATCGGCAGCGCGAACGACGCGATGTGGTCGGCCTCCGCCGGCGACGGCCCGATCTCGATGCCCTCGGCCTCGACGTTGAGTTCGCGTGCCAGACCGAACAATTCGACCAGGGTCTTACCCGCCGACGCCAGCGCATCGCGGGGATTGATCGAGCTCTTGGTCTCGACGTCGAGGATCAGCTTGTCGAAGTCGGTGCGCTGCTCGACACGGGTGGCGTCCACCTTGTAGGTGACCTTGAGCACCGGCGAGTAGATGGAATCGACTGGGATGCGGCCGATTTCGGCGCCCGATGCCCGGTTCTGAACGGCCGGCACGTAGCCACGGCCACGCTCGACGACCAGCTCGACCTCGAGCTTGCCCTTGTCGTTCAGCGTCGCGATGTGCAGGTCGGGGTTGTGCACCGTCACGCCGGCCGGGGGCACGATGTCGCCCGCGGTGACCTCACCCGGGCCCTGCTTGCGCAGGTACATCGTGACGGGCTCGTCCTCCTCGGAGGACACCACCAGGCTCTTGAGGTTCAAGATGATGGCGGTGACGTCTTCTTTGACGCCGGGCACAGTGGTGAACTCGTGCAGCACGCCGTCGATGCGGATGCTGGTGACGGCCGCGCCCGGAATCGAGGACAGCAGCGTCCGCCGCAGCGAATTGCCCAGGGTGTAACCGAATCCCGGCTCCAGCGGCTCGATGACGAACTGGGAGCGGTTGTCGGTGAGGACTTCCTCTGACAGTGTGGGTCGCTGAGAGATCAGCATGGTGTTCTTCTTCTCCTTCTCGGCACCCGCTATTTGATGCCGTTAGGTTTTCGGGCCGGCCGGCCCGAAAGTCACTTACTTCGAGTAGAACTCGACGATGAGCTGCTCGGTGAGCGGCACGTCGATCTGGGCCCGCTCGGGCAGCTGGTGGACGAGGATGCGCTGACGCTCCCCCACGACCTGCAGCCAGCTCGGGATCGGCCGGTCGCCCGCCGTCTCCCGCGCGATCTGGAACGGCACGGTGTTCAGCGAGGAGTCCCGCACGTCGATGATGTCGTACTGCGACACCCGGTAGCTGGGGACGTTCACGTGCACGCCGTTGACGCTGAAGTGGCCGTGGCTGACCAGCTGGCGGGCCATCCGGCGGGTACGCGCCAGCCCGGCGCGGTACACGACGTTGTCGAGCCGGCTTTCCAGGATCCGCAGCAGCTCTTCACCGGTCTTGCCGGATTGCCGCACGGCCTCTTCGTAGTAGCGACGGAACTGCTTTTCCATCACGCCATAGGTGAAGCGGGCCTTCTGCTTCTCCTGCAGCTGCAGCAGGTATTCGCTTTCCTTGATCCGCGCGCGGCCGTGCTGGCCGGGCGGGTAGGGACGCTTCTCGAACGCCTGGTCGCCACCGACGAGGTCGGTGCGCAGCCGGCGCGACTTGCGGGTGATGGGTCCGGTGTAACGAGCCATGAGTATCTCCTAGACCCTTCTGCGCTTCGGGGGGCGAACGCCGTTGTGCGGCTGGGGAGTGACGTCGGAGATCGCGCCGACCTCCAGACCGGCGGCCTGCAGCGACCGGATCGCCGTCTCCCGGCCCGAGCCCGGGCCCTTGACGAACACGTCGACCTTCTTGACGCCGTGCTCCTGCGCCTTGCGCGCGGCGTTCTCGGCGGCCAGCTGCGCGGCGAACGGCGTCGACTTCCGCGAGCCCTTGAACCCGACGTGGCCCGACGACGCCCAGGCGATGACGTTGCCCTGCAGGTCGGTGATCGTCACGATCGTGTTGTTGAAGGTGCTCTTGATGTGCGCCGCGCCGTGCGGGACGTTCTTCTTTTCCCGGCGACGGGTCTTCTGCCCCTTCTTGGGGGCGGACGCTGCCTTCTTGGCTGGTGGCATGGCTGATTACCTGGCCTTCTTCTTGCCGGCGATGGTGCGCTTGGGCCCCTTGCGGGTGCGCGCGTTGGTCTTGGTCCGCTGGCCGCGCACCGGCAGGCCACGGCGGTGCCGCAGGCCCTGGTAGCAGCCGATCTCGATCTTGCGGCGGATGTCGGCCTGGACCTCGCGGCGCAGGTCACCCTCCACCTTCAGGTTGGCTTCGATGTAGTCACGCAGGTGGGTCAGCTGGTCGTCGGTGAGGTCCCTGGTGCGCAGGTTCCTGTCGATCCCCGTCGCTTCCAGAATCTCGTTCGAACGGGTCCGGCCGACGCCGAAAATGTAAGTCAGCGCGATCTCCATCCGCTTGTCACGCGGCAGATCGACGCCTACTAGTCGAGCCATAGGTGGCGTTTCCTCTTTTTCTAGGCGGAGGTCTGATCCCAGTCCGTTCCCGATCTATCCGGGGCCCGGCCTCCGTCCGGGCGTGAGTGAGCGACGTATTCGCTCAGTGGTACTGGGAGGTCTGCATTCAGTTGTGGTGTTGGTAGCGCGGGGCGCCTCAACGGCGCGGCGGCATCAGCCCTGACGCTGCTTGTGGCGCGGATCGGAGCAGATCACCATGACCCGCCCGTGCCGACGGATCACCCTGCACTTGTCACAGATTGGCTTGACGCTCGGGTTCACCTTCACGGCTGTTCGATCCTGTTCTGTCTATTCGTAGGTTGTTCTGATCGGGCTTGTTACTTGTACCGGTACACGATGCGGCCCCGGGACAGGTCGTAGGGAGACAACTCCACCACCACCCGGTCCTCCGGCAGGATGCGGATGTAGTGCTGCCGCATCTTGCCGCTGATGTGGGCAAGCACCTTGTGACCGTTCTCCAGCTCAATGCGAAACATCGCATTGGGCAGCGGCTCGACCACGCGGCCTTCGACCTCGATGGCGCCGTCTTTCTTGGCCATAACTAGTTAAGAATCCTCGTCATTTAGTCTCGTTGTCGTCTGCGCCCAGACCGGCGCGACATGGCACACCGACTTGCAACGTGAGCCGGTGACAGGACATTCCTAGGACTGGACACACAAAAAGTCGGCGCGGAGGTCGCACCGTCGTTCCACGATACCTGGTCATCGGCCACCACCAAAATCGCTGTGGGTGGAACGCGGGGCCGCCCGCTCGACCTCCCACACGCCCGCTGACGAGCGCATACTTAACGCCAGTGAATACACCCGCACGCCCCGCAGACACCGCACCGCAGCGCAAGCCCGTCATGCTCACCGTCGACGACGATCCGTCGGTTTCGCGGGCCGTCGCGCGCGATCTGCGTCGCCACTACGGCGAGGACCACCGGATCGTGCGCGCGGAGTCGGGGCCCGACGCGCTCGGCACCCTCAAGGAGCTCAAACTGCGCGGCGAGACGGTGGCGCTGCTCATCGCGGACTACCGGATGCCGCAGATGAGCGGCATCGAGTTCCTCGAGCAGGCGATGGACCTGTATCCGGCGGCGCGCCGGGTGCTGCTCACCGCCTACGCCGACACCCACGCGGCCATCGATGCGATCAACGTCGTCGACCTGGACCACTACCTGCTCAAACCGTGGGACCCGCCGGAGGAGAAGTTCTACCCCGTCATCGACGGGCTGCTGGACGCCTGGCGGGCCGCGCCCGAGCACCCCATCCCGCACACCAAGGTGATCGGGCACCGCTGGTCGGCGCGGTCCTGGCAGGTGCGCGACTTCCTGGCCCGCAACGGCCTCTACTACAGCTGGTTCATGGCCGACGAGCCCGCCGGCGAGCGGCTGCTGGGCGCCGCCGGCGAGGACGGCCTGCGGCTGCCGGTGGTCGTCACCCAGCGCGGCGACACCCTCGTCGAGCCCACCGACGCGCAGCTGGCCGAGACCCTGGGCCTGACCACCACACCGTCGCAGGAGTTCTACGACCTGATCGTGGTCGGCGGCGGGCCCGCGGGCCTGGCCGCCGCCGTGTACGGCGCCTCCGAGGGGCTGCGCACCGTGCTCATCGAGCACACCGCGACGGGCGGTCAGGCCGGGCAGAGCTCGCGCATCGAGAACTACCTGGGCTTCCCGGACGGGGTTTCGGGCGGCCAGCTGGCAGACCGGGCCCGCCGGCAGGCCGAAAAGTTCGGCGCCGAACTGATCACCGCCCGCAAGGCCACCGCCCTCGAGGTGAACGGGTCCAAGCGCACCGTGCGCCTCGCCGACGGCGGCTCGATCGACGCGCACGCGGTCATCCTGGCCACCGGCGTCGCCTATCGCCAGCTGGACGCCGAGGGATGCGCGGAGCTGACCGGCTGCGGCGTCCACTACGGGGCGGCGGTCTCCATCGCCTCGGAGTGCGAAGGCGAAGAGGTCTACGTGATCGGCGGGGCCAACTCGGCCGGGCAGGCCGCCATGTACCTGTCGCGGACGGCCAAGTCGGTCAACATCGTGGTGCGCGCGCCCTCGCTGGAGGCGTCGATGTCCCACTACCTGATCCAGCAGATCGAGGCCAACCCCAAGATCAACGTGCTGACCTGCACCGAGGTGCAGCGCGCCACCGGCGACGGCCACCTCGAGCAGCTGAGCCTGGTCAACAACCGGACCGGCGAAACCGAGGACGTCACCTGCGGCCGGATGTTCATCTTCATCGGGGCCGCCCCGCGCACCGACTGGCTGGACGGGGTGCTGGCCCGCGACGACCACGGCTTCATCCTGACCGGCCCGGACCTGCGCAACGTGTGCGGCTGGACGCTGGACCGTCCGCCGCACCACCTGGAGACCAGCGTGCCGGGGGTGTTCGCCACCGGCGACGTCCGCTCGACGTCGGCCAAGCGGGTCGCGGCCGCCGTCGGTGAAGGGTCGATGGCCGTGATGCTGGTCCACCGCTACCTGGCCGAGAGCTAGGAGGGGCGATGGCCGGCGCCGAATCCATCAAGGTCCCCTGCGAGCCCGACGAGCTGCGCAGCCTGTTTTTGTTCGAGGCGCTCACCGACGAGCAGCTTGCGGTGTTGTGCGCGGCGGGCCACATCGAAAACTACGAACCGGGCCCGATCTGCGTCGAGGGCGAACCCGCCACCTGCTTCTACGTGCTGATCGAGGGCGAGCTGATGATGTCCAAGCTCTCCGGCGGCCAGGACATCGAAACCAACCGCACCTCGCAGCGCGGCGTGTACTGCGGGGCCTGGCGGGCGTTCACCGGCGGGAAGCAGAAGAGTTACGACGCCTCGGTGCACGTCACCCGGCCGTCGCGGTTCTTCGTGATGGACGCGCCGGTCTTCGCCCGGTTCATGAAGGACCAGTTCCCGATGGCCGTCCACCTGCTCGACGGCATCGCCGTCGGCACCGACCGGACCCGCCGGATCATCGACAACCGGGAGAAGCTGTTGGCGCTGGGCCGGTTGTCGGCCGGGCTGACCCATCAGCTCAACAACCCGGCGGCGGCAATCGCGCGGGCCGCGTCGGATCTGCGCGAACGGGTGGCCAGCATGCGGCACAAGCTGGCGATGCTCGCCGACGGCACCGTCTCCCCCGAGGCGCTCAGCGCCCTGGTGCGGCTGCAGGAGCGGGTCGCCGAGCAGGTCGCCAAGTCCGCCTCGCAGCATTTGAGCGCGCTCGAGACCTCCGACCGCGAGGACGCCGTCGGCGACTGGCTCGAAGAGCACGGCATCGACGGCGGCTGGGACATCGCGCCGACGTTCGTGGAGGGCGGCATCGACACCGATTGGCTGGAGCGGATCTCCGCGGTGAGCGAGGAGCTCGCGTCGACATCGGCGGAGCAGGCGATCCGATGGATCAACTACACCATCGAGAGCGAGCTGCTGATGAATCAGATTCTGGAAGCCAGCAAACGGATTTCGGCGCTGGTCGCCGACGCCAAGCAGTATTCGCAGATGGATCGGGCCCCGTTCCAGGTGACCAACGTGCACGATCTGCTGCGCAGCACGCTGGTGATGTTCGCCGACCGGTTGACCAAGGACGGCACCAAAAACTCGCACGCCGTCACCGTGGTCAAGGATTTCGACCAGTCGCTTCCCGAAATCCCGTGCTATCCGGGCGATCTCAACCAGGTGTGGACCAACATCATCGACAACGCGATCGCCGCGATGCGCGACACCGGCGGCACTCTGACCATCCGCACCTGCCGGGAAGGCGACAGCCTGGCCCGCATCGAGATCTGCGACACCGGGCCCGGCATCCCCGAGGACGTGCGCGAGCACATCTTCGAGCCGTTCTTCACCACCAAACCGTTCGGCGAAGGCACCGGGTTGGGCCTGGACCTGGCGTTCAACATCGTGGTCAAGAAGCACCGCGGGGACCTGCGGGTGGAATCGGCGCCCGGCGACACCCGATTCATCGTGCTGCTGCCGCTGGAGCCGCCCGCCGCCGGCGTCGCCGTCGCCGACCTCGATGAGGACATCGCAGCGCCGGAATAGTGGAATAGGGCCGCACCGCGCCCGGTTGGGAACACCATGACCGATGCACCAAGCAAGCCCGATCTCGGCCGGTTCGGATCGTTCGGACGCGGCGTCACACCCCAGCAGGCCAAGGACATCGAGGCGCTGGGCTACGGGGCCGTGTGGGTCGGCGGTTCGCCGCCCGCCGAGCTGGCCTGGGTCGAACCCCTCCTGGAAGCGACGACGACGCTGCAGGTGGGCACCGGCATCGTCAACATCTGGACCGCGGCCGCCAAGCCGGTGGCCGAATCCTTCCACCGCATCGAGGCGGCCTACCCGGGACGCTTCCTGCTCGGCATCGGCGTCGGCCATCCCGAGGCCCACACCGAGTACCGCAAGCCCTACGACGCCCTGGCGGACTACCTGAAGCAGCTCGATGACTACGGGGTGCCCGCCAACCGCCGGGTCGTCGCCGCGCTCGGCCCGCGCGTCCTCAAGTTGTCCGCGGAGCGCTCCGCCGGGGCGCACCCCTACCTGACCACGCCGGAACACACCGCGCGGGCCCGCGAGATCATCGGCCCGTCGGCTTTCCTCGCCCCCGAGCACAAGGCGATTCTGACCACCGACGCCGACAAGGCCCGGGCGGTCGGCCGCAAGGCGCTCGACGTCTATTTCAATCTCGCCAACTACCGAAACAACTGGAAGCGGCTGGGTTTCGGCGAAGACGAGGTCACCCGGCCGGGCAGCGACCGGCTGGTGGACGCGGTCGTGGCCTATGGCACCGCGGACCAGATCGCGGCGCGGCTCTCCGAGCATCTCGAGGCCGGCGCCGATCACGTCCCCGTGCAGGTCCTGACGAAGGATGAAAACCTCGTCTCGGCGCTGGCCGAACTGGCGGGCCCACTGGGATTGAATCCGTCCTGACGACTCGTAGGGGGAGCTGAATGACCGAGGGAGTTTCGCTCAAGCCCGACCTGGGCCAGTTCGGCGTGTGGCTGCCGACCCGATCCATCACCCCCCAGCTGGCCGCGGGGATCGAATCGCTGGGCTACGGCGCCGCCTGGATCGGCGGCTCGCCGGATGCGGGCCTGTCCTGGGCCGATCCGGCGCTGGCGCGGACGACGTCGCTGCACCTGGCCACCGGAATCGTCAACATCTGGTCGGCACCGGCCCCGGCGGTCGCCGAGGCGTTCCACCGCATCGAAACCGGCCACCCGGGAAGGTTTTTGCTCGGCGTCGGCGTCGGCCACCCCGAGCACACCCAGGAGTACGTCAAGCCGTACGACGCCCTGGTCTCCTATCTCGACGAGCTCGACGCGGCCCTGGTGCCGACCAGCCGTCGGGTGGTCGCTGCCCTCGGGCCGCGGGTGCTGCGCCTCGCAGCGCAGCGCAGCGCGGGCGCGCACCCCTACCTGACCACCCCGGAGCACACGGCCAAGGCGCGCGAATTGCTCGGCGGGGCAGTGTTTTTGGCGCCCGAGCACAAGGTGGTGCTGAGCACGGACGCCGAGCGCGCCCGCGAGGTCGGCCGCCAGACCGTCGAGCATTACCTGGGCCTGAGCAACTACGTGAACAATTGGCTGCGGCTGGGGTTCACCGAGGCCGACGTGCGCACGCCCGGCAGCGACAGACTGATCGACGCGGTGGTCGCCCACGGCACCCCCGAGGCGATCGCGGCCCGGCTGCGCGAGCATCTGGACGCCGGGGCCGACCACGTGGCCATCCAGGTCCTGGGCGGCTATTCCGAAGAAACGCTGCTACCTGCGCTGACCGAATTGGCCGGCGCTCTGGGGCTAACTGCCACAAACTGACCGATCGGCTCGGTTAGGGTTTGGGGCATGCGGTTACTGGTCACCGGCGGCGCTGGTTTCATCGGCGCCAATTTCGTGCACAGCACCGTTCGCGAGCATCCCGAGGACTCCGTGACCGTGCTCGATGCCCTGACCTACGCGGGCCGGCGCGAGTCGCTGGCCGGCGTCGAGGACGCCATCGAGCTGGTCGTCGGCGACATCACCGACGCCGAACTGGTGTCGCGGCTGGTCGCCGAATCCGACGCCGTGGTGCATTTCGCCGCGGAGAGCCACGTCGACAATGCGCTCGAGGGCCCGGAGCCGTTCCTGCACACCAACGTGGTCGGCACCTTCACCATCCTCGAAGCGGTGCGACGTTACGGTGTGCGGCTGCACCACATCTCGACCGACGAGGTCTACGGCGACCTGGAGCTCGACGACCCCCAGCGGTTCACCGAGGCGACGCCGTACAACCCGTCCAGCCCGTATTCGGCGACCAAGGCCGCCGCCGACATGCTGGTGCGGGCCTGGGTGCGGTCGTACGGGGTGCGCGCGACGATCTCGAACTGCTCCAACAACTACGGGCCGTATCAGCACGTCGAGAAGTTCATTCCGCGACAGATCACCAACGTGCTCACCGGGCGGCGGCCCAAGCTGTACGGCGCCGGCGCCAACGTCCGCGACTGGATCCACGTCGACGACCACAACAGCGCGGTGCGGCGCATCCTCGAAAAGGGCGAGATCGGTCGCACGTATTTGATCAGCTCCGAGGGCGAGCGCGACAACCTGACCGTCTTGCGGACGCTGCTGCAGATGATGGGCCGCGAACCCGACGATTTCGACCACGTCACCGATCGCGCCGGCCACGACCTGCGCTACGCCATCGACCCGTCGACGCTGTACGACGAATTGTGTTGGGCGCCAAAGCATACCGATTTCGAGGAGGGGCTGCGTGAGACCATCGACTGGTATCGCGCGAACGAATCGTGGTGGCGTCCGTTGAAAGACGCCTCGGAAGCCCGCTACGAAGAGCGTGGGCAGTGACGTGAAAGTTCGCGAACTGAAGATCCCCGGGGCCTGGGAGATCACCCCCGCCGTTCATGGCGATTCGCGCGGCCATTTCTTCGAATGGCTCACCGACAAGGGATTCAGCTCCTTCGCCGGTCACCGGCTGGACGTCCGGCAGGCCAATTGCTCGGTGTCATCGGCGGGCGTACTGCGCGGACTGCATTTCGCCGAGGTACCGCCGAGCCAGGCCAAGTACGTGACCTGCGTGCGCGGCGCGGTATTCGACGTCGTCGTCGACATCCGGGTGGGCTCACCGACATTCGGACAGTGGGACTCGGTGCTGCTCGACGACACCGAGCACAGGACGATTTACCTCTCCGAAGGCCTCGGACACGGATTCCTGGCATTGCAAGACGATTCGACGGTGATGTATCTGTGCTCGGCGGAATACAACCCGCAACGCGAACACACGATTTGCGCAACCGATCCGGCGCTGGGAATCGATTGGCCACTGGTGGGCGGCGCACCGCCGAACCTGTCCGACCGCGATGCCGCGGCCCCCAGCTTCGACGAAGTGTGCGCCTCCGGCCTGCTTCCCACCTGGGAGGAGACGCAGGCGTTCATCGACGGTTTGCGGACGGAGCCCACGAATTGACGCGGGTGATCGGCGCCGCCCATTGCGGCGACGTGCGTTATCCCGCACCATTCTTCGTGCTCGCGGCGCGTGAAATTGTTTTCGCCGCCTGACCTGCCTATTAGACGTATATCTATTAACGTTTCCATTGCGTCCGCCGAATTGGACCGGTGCCGTAAAGCGGCAATGTTCGGCGTTCCGTGGCGCTAGGATTGCGCCGATGATGCCGAGGACGCCCTGTTTGATTGGCGGGAGCCGCCGATGAAGCTTGGGCAGGTGTTCGATCCGCGAAGCAATGCGCTCAACGCGTGGCGGTTGGCGCTCGCGGGCGAGGTCATCTTTTGGCACACCTACCCGATCCGGGGTCATCTCCCTTCGGTGCGGGCCGTTCTGCAGCTGCTGCTCTGCGTCGGCGTGGACGGGTTCTTCGCGATCTCGGGCTTCCTCATCACGGCAAGTTGGATCAGTAACCCGCGGCTGCGCGCGTACCTGGCCGCCCGCGCCCTTCGCATCCTGCCCGGCTTCTACGTCTGCATGATCGTGACCGCGTTCGTCTTCGCCCCGCTGAGCGTGGCGATCCAGGGCGGATCGGCGGCCAGGCTGCTGTTCTCGTTCGCCCCGTTCGAATACGTCCTGAAGAACATCGCGGTGATGTGGCTCAAGCCCGACGTCGGCGGCACCCCGCACGACATTCCCAACGCGGGTATCTGGAACGCCTCGCTGTGGTCGTTGTTCTGGGAAGTGATGTGCTATCTGGTCGTTGCCCTCATCGGTGTGGCCGGACTCGCCAACCGCCGGTGGGTTTCCCCGACGATTTTGGTGGTGGCGGCGATCGGGGCGTCGATGATGCCGCCCGTCACCTTTCCCGAGGTGTTCAATCGGCCGACCGGCAACGTGGGAGCCGTCATCATCTTCCTCGCGTGCCGCGCCGCGATCATGTTCGCGGCGGGAGCGCTGCTGTATCAATGGCGCGATGTCATTCCCGCGCGGTGGTCGCTGGTCGCGGTGAGCGTGGTCATCGTGCTGCTGGCCGGACAGCTGCCCGATTACCGGGTGGTCGCCGCCGTCCCCCTGGCGTACGCCGTCGTCGTCTCCGGCTCCCTGCTGCACCACAAGCGCTTGAGATTACGCACGGACGTGTCCTACGGCATGTACATCTATGCGTACCCGACGCAACAGCTTTTGGCCGTCCTCGGCTTGCTCAGCCTCAATCCGTTCGTGTTCTGTCTCGCCGTGGCGGCGGCGACCCTGCCGCTGGCCGCGGCGAGCTGGTTCCTCGTCGAAAAGCCGGCGAGGTCGCTGAAGGCGCGGCTCAAACGAAAAGCTGCGGGTGCCCCCGAAGCAGCGATGGTGCTGCCGCCGGAGGCCACGGGCGCCGCGTGAGTTCGGTCGCTACCGCCCACGGACTCACGTGACGGCTCCACCGGCTTTACCGGTTGTCACCGACCACCGACCTCTGGCCGATACGATGGCGCCGTGGCGCGTGGCGTAACGAGGGCCGGAGGCAGATGAAGCTCGGACAGGTATTCGATCCGCGAAGGAACGCGCTCAACGCGCTTCGGCTGGCGCTGGCGGCAGAGGTGATGCTGTTTCATTCGTGGCCGATCACGGGACACATGCCCCCGAAGTCGACTCTGCAGCTTTTCTTCTCGGTGGGTGTGGACGGGTTTTTCGCGATCTCGGGGTTCCTGATCACCCGGAGTTGGCTTACCGACCCGCGCCTGCGTGACTACCTGACCGCCCGCGCCCTTCGCATTCTGCCCGGTTTCTATGTCTGCCTGATCGTGACCGCGTTCGTTTTCGCCCCGCTCAGTATGGCGATTCAAGGCGGGTCGGCCGCCAAGCTGCTGGGGTCCGCCGCGCCGCTCGAGTACGTCCTGAAAAATAGTGCGATCGCCTATCTGCAGCCGACGATCGACGGAACACTGCACGATCTACCGGGTGGAAATACCTGGAACGGCTCGATGTGGTCGTTGGTCTGGGAATTGCTGTGCTACTTGTTCGTTGCCGCTATCGGCCTGGCGGGACTGGGCAATCGTCGCTGGGTATCGCCGGCGGTTTTGGCGGTGGCGACACTGGGAGCGTTGGTCTTGCCGCCCCTGACATTTCCCGGGATATGGACCATTCCGCAGCTTGCCGTGCGCGCGGCCATCATGTTTTCGGCCGGAGCCGTCATGTATCAATGGCGAGACGTGATCCCCGCCCGCTGGTCGCTCGTCGCGGTCTGCGTCGTCATCGTGGCGGCGGCCGGGTTCTTGCCCGACTACCGGGTGGTCGGCGCCCTGCCGCTCGCCTACGCCGTCGTCGTCTCGGGCTCCTTGCTCAAGAGCGAACGGTTGAGGCTGCGCACCGACCTGTCCTACGGCGTCTATATCTACGCATTCCCGACCCAGCAATTGCTGGCCGTCTGTGGTCTCGCGACGCGTTTGTATCCGCCTCTGTTCTTTGTCGTCTCGGTGGTGGCCACGCTGCCGCTGGCCGCGGCGAGCTGGTTCCTCATCGAGAAGCCCTCGATGTCCCTGAAACGGCGCCTTCGGCGCAAGTGGTCCGCCCCGGTCGCGTCCAGCGCCGACGAAGCCCTCCCCGTCAGCACGGCCGATGTCATGGCCGAGGGGCCGGCTCCGGAGGCCCCGGGCAACGCCTGACCCGATAGCGATCGGTATCCCGTTCGATGCCGCGGGGTGAAACGATAGGCGGAGGCCAATGACCCTCGGGCAAGTATTCGATGCGCGATGTAACGCGCTGAATGCGTGGCGGCTGCTGCTGGCTGCCGAGGTGATGCTCTGGCACTGCTGCCCGTCACGGATCGCTTGCCGCCCGCAGCGACACTGCAACTTCTCTTCTCGATAGGGGTAGACGGGTTCTTCGCGATCTCGGGGTTCCTCATCACCAGGAGTTGGCTCGACGACCCGCACATACGTGACTACCTGACCTCCCGCGCCCTGCGCATCCTGCCCGGCTACTACGTCTGCCTGATCATGACGGCGTTCGTCTTCGCCCCGCTCAGCGTGGCGATCCAGGGCGGTTCGGTGAGCAAGCTCGTGTCTTCCGGCGCGCCGCTCGAATACGTCCTGAAAAACATCGGGGTGGCTTACGTCCATCTCGATATCGGCGGAACACCAAGGGGTGTACCACATTCCGGGCTCTGGAACGGTTCGCTGTGGTCCCTGGTCGCCGCTCTCCCGCTGGCCTACGCGATCATCGCGTCCGGCTCCCTGCTCAAGGACCGCCGCCCGGTGCTGCGCACCGACTTGTCCTACGGCGTCTACATCTACGCGTTCCCGACCCAGCAGCTGCTGGCCGTGTGCGGGCTCGCACGTCTGCAGCCGATGGTGCTGTTCGTCGTCGCCGCGGTGGCCACGCTGCCGCTGGCCGCGGCAAGCTGGTTCCTCATCGAAAAGCCGTCGATGGCACTCAAGCGCCGGCTGAAAGAGAAGTGGTCGGTCTCCGCCGAAGCCGGAGGCGACGGTCCGTCCACCACAGCGCCAGGGTGAACAGCTCAGCGACGGTGCTGATCGCCGCGTAAGGCGACGGCTCCCAGCCCGTTTCGGCGAAGCCGCAAAGCCCCACGGTCCGCGACAGCGCGAAGGCGACCAGGGATCCGGCGGCCATTGCCGCACCGGCCCAGCGCAGCCACCCGGGTCCGCCGGCCGCAATCAGCAGGGCGAGCGCCGACGAGACAGTGGCCTGTATCAGGAATCCGGCGCCGATGGTCGGAATGTGTTGGTAGCCATGGGTATACAGGTAGCCGTGGGCGACGGCGCTGATGGCCAACGATGCGGCGAGGCCGAGGCGGACAAAGATGCCGATCACTGCAACGTCCGCTCCTTCAGAGCCAGAGCGGTCTCTCCCCTGGCGTAGCTGACCTCGCGGATCCCCAACGCGTGTCGCAGCTTGCCGGCCGGCAGCGTCACCGGCTTGGGCGCCGGTCCGTCACCGGGGCGCGGCAGCGGGTAGGCGGTGGTCGTCCCGCTGTGAAAAGTCACATTGTCTTCCGTTTTGGAAAACAGCTGGTGGACATGGCCGTTGAGGCACGTGACGGAGGAGAACCGGCGGAGGTAACTCAGCGCCTGGGCGGCATCGTCGGTGCCCCAGCCCCATTGCGGGTACATCGCGAACAGGGGGACGTGGCTGAACACGATGATCGGAGTATCACTCGAGAGACGGGCGACGTCCTTCTTGACGAACTGCAACTGATCCACCCCCAGATGACCGAGCTTGCGCAGGTTCAACGTGTTGACCAGCGCGATCAAGTGCACGCCGGCGACGTCGAGGCTGTACCAACCGTCACCAACCGTGCCCGCGCCGAAGGCGTTTCGGTACTTCTGTCCCGCGTCGTCGACGGAGTCGTGCTCGCCGGGGACGGTGAACGCGTGCGGCGTCTTCAGGTCACTCATCATCTGCTTGGCCTGGTCGAACTGTTCGGGGCTGGAAAGGTGGGTGAGGTCGCCGGTGTGGATGACGAAATCCGGTGTGTAGCCGAGGTTGTTGACCTTGTCGATCGCTTCGCTGAAGGTAGCGGCGACGCCCGGATTGGGCGCACCGGTGAAACCGAGATGGCTGTCGCTGATTTGGGCGAAGCGCAGTGTGGGCTGGATGGGCGGGCGCACAGCTGCCGCTTCCCCGGCGACGTGCGAGATGACCTCGCCCCCGGCCACGGTCAACCCGACCGCCGCCCCGAACCACGCCGTATGCCGCAGCAGCTGGCGCCGGGTCATGGCATCGTCGCGGGTCATGCCGTCACCACCACGGTGCCGCGCATCATCGGGTGAATCGAGCAGACATAATCGAAAGTCCCAGGGGCGGAGAAGGTATGGGTGAAGGTGGCTCCCGTTCCCATGCCGGGTGAGTGGAATGAGCCGTCACTGGCGGCCACCGTATGGGGTTCCTCGTCGCGGTTGGTCCACGTGACGGTGGTCCCGGCGGGCACCGTCAGGGTGGGCGGCGCGAATGCGAAGCCGTCGATCGTGACCTGGTTGGCACCCGCGGGCGGCAGCGGCGCGGTGATCGACATCTCGGTGGTGGGCGCGGGGATGGTCGCCGCGGGCCGCGACCGGCCACAACCGGCAGACAACAGCACACCCGCGGCCAGCGCGGCCACCCAAAGCCTTCGAGGCATGGCGATATCCATGCCCACAGATAGGGCGGCGGGTTACACCATCAGGTCGGGCGCACCGGGGCGAACACCTCGATCACCCCGCCGACCTCACGAACCATCAGCTCGGGCAACGGCTTTGGCGCGATCGGCAACTGGTGGGTGAGCACCTGACCGCTGGGCGAGAACGACGTGGTGTGGCAGGGGCAGCGCAACGTGTCATCCGGCGCGTCGAACCACAGCTTGCACCCTTGATGGGTGCACACCCCCGAGATCGCTTGCACCTTGCCGTCGATGCGCCGGACGAATCCGGTCACCGAACCCAGATCGAAGGCGTGCATGACCCCGTCGGGCACGTCCGAGCTCGACGCGACGCGCTGCCAGCTTCCGTCGTTGGGGGTGAGTTGACCGGCCGCGCTATCCGGGGCACGCGGTTGCCCGTGTCGGGAGGCGGTCACGGCGCGATCGAGGGAAACCGCGGCAACCGCGGCCGTGGCCGCGGCCGAGGTTCCGACGATGACCTGGCGGCGCGTGCTGGCGCGCACGGGCGCCGTTTCCGTTGGCGTGCCTGACATCTGCTCGCCGATGCGGCGGTGCAGATCGGAGAGGAATTCGGGGCGGGGCGCGTCGTCCCCGCCGCGGGCGGCCCGCAGCTCGATGGCCGTGCGGAGCTGCGCCGCCTCGAAGTCGTCGGGCGCGAACGGCCTGGGACGGCGCCCCCGCAACAGATCGTCGACATAGCGTCGCAGCCCTCGCGCATTCATTGCTTGTCCCCGTCGTTGACCTGCGCCGCCAGCCGCAGGGCGCGGTGCTGGAGCACTTTGGCGTTGGGCACGCTGATTCCGAGTTCCGCGGCGGACTCCTTGATCGAATTGCCGTGCAGAAAGCGCGATTCCAAGATCTGGCGATAGCGTTCCGGCAGGCTGTCCAGGACGCGGGCCACGCGCT
This sequence comes from Mycobacterium sp. WUMAC-067, assembly GCF_020217485.1. Classification (GTDB taxonomy): domain Bacteria; phylum Actinomycetota; class Actinomycetes; order Mycobacteriales; family Mycobacteriaceae; genus Mycobacterium. The sequence continues at coordinate 67,030 of NZ_JAEKMI010000018.1, forward strand.
GCGGTGCGGTGCTGATCGCCTCCTCGCTGTCGGCTGGTTGTTCGATGTCCTCGATCGAGGTTATCTCCCGTCCCAGGGTCTCGCGCCAGTGTGCGGCCAGCACCGTCCTGGCCGTGGTCCGCAGGTAGGCGCGAACCTCGGCCACGCTCACGGTCAGGCGCAGCGGACGCAGCGCGGCGAGGAACACCTCGGCGGTGAGGTCTTCGGCGTCGGTCCTGTTGCCGACGCGCGCGAACAGCGTGCGGTACACCCACCCGACGTTGTCGGAGTACACGGCTTCCCAGTCCGGGTAGCCGGCCTCATGGCCACCGCCGGGCACCGCGCGCAGGGGTCGCGGCCCGACGGGCTCGTTTCTTGCCGCCACATGCCTCCTTCACCCGATAAATACCGGCTCGGGTTACACGGGTCAGCGCGCGGCGAGCGCGGCTTCGGTGGCCATCAACCGGTCGAGCTTGGTGGCGGTGGCGGAAAATACGGACTTGGCGATGCCCAGGATCCGCTCGCGGACCCGCGGCTTCGCCGACGCCGACGGCAGCAGGTGGCCGATCAGGTGACCGAAGAGGTCGAGGCGCGCTGTCGACAACCACGACATCAGGTCCGGGTCGTCGAACCAGCGCAGCTGGTTGCTGTAATCGGCCAAGGCCAGCCGTAACCAGTCGACGTCGGTGTCCGGATGCGGCAGGGGCACACAGAGCTCGTTTTTCAGCGGGTCGTCGCGGTACGCGGCCTCGACGTGAGCGATCAGCGCGGCGCTGAAGATCTGCTGGCAGCCGCGCACGCTTTGCAGGGTGATGCGACCGGGATCGAAAATCGGTGTGGCGGCCCGCTTTTCGGCGCCGTCGGCGGTGCAGTCGAGGTAGAGCTCGCGGCCGCTGACCGCCACGGCGCCCCGGTCGAGGACCATCTTGTCGGCCTCGATGGACAGCAGGTGGCCCATGCGCACCACGTCGGTGATCCGTCGCAGCTGCTCGAGTTCGAGCCGGGTGACGGTGGCGCAGCGGTACATCGCGGGACGGATCGCCGGATCGATCCGCAGCAGCACGCCGGCCTCCTCAAGGCGGGCGAACAGATCCGGCACCGACGCGGCGTCGTTGATGGCGCGCAGCTGCGCGGTGAAGCTGGCCTTGATCTTCTCGGCGAACAACGCACCGGGCTGCATGGTCTCGCGGTCCAACAGCCAGGAATCGCGGGGCATGATCCAGGTGAGCCGGTCGGGCTTGACGCCGTGGCCCAGTAGCCATAGGCAGGTGTCGATGCCGGTCTTGCCCGCCCCGACGATGACGTAGCGCTCGTAGGCGCCGCGCCGGGGCAGGTCGCCGGGCGGGACGCAGTCGACGCCGGGTGCGACCCGATAGGGCGGCGGGCGCATCGCGGGGACGGTGACCCGCATGTAGGTGGCGTCGACGATGCGGCGCGCCACCCGGACGGTGTAGTCGGCGCCGGCGAGCGTGCGGAACCGGCCGTCCCCGAGGTATTCGCTCATCGGGAAGTAGCTGACCCGCCCGGTCGGCAGCAGCCGCCCTCGCATGATGTGGTCGTAGTAGGCGCAGATCTCGCCGGCGGTCGCCAGTTCGTAAAGGCCCTGGTTCCAACCGACTTGGTCGATGGTGTCGGCGCCCAGCGGCAGCGAGTTGACGCCGTAGAACGCCGAGGGCTGGTGCAGCCGCACGAACGGGTAGGCCATGGTCCAGTGCCCGCCGGGCGCGTGGTTGCGGTCCACCACCACGACGCGGGCCTCCGCCGCTGAGGCCTCGGTGACCAGCGCGTCGATGAACGCCATGGCCATGGCGCCCGCCCCGACCACCAGGTAGTCGGCCTCGATGGTGTGCATACCGCTGTCAGGCTAGCCCGCCACCCGCCTTGCCAAGGCCCGAACCGGGTTACTAGGATATGCAAGTATCCGCTTAAGCGCGTCAACCACATCCGAGGGCCCCATGACCACACAGATTCCCCACTTCATCGACGGTCGGCGCACCGCCGGCCAGTCCGGCCGCACCGCCAACGTCTTCGACCCCAGCACCGGGGGTGTCCAGGCGCAGGTGCCGATGGCCGGCCAGGCCGACATCGACGCCGCGGTGGCCTCGGCTCTCGAGGCCCAAAAAGGTTGGGCCGCAACGAATCCGCAGCGCCGCGCGCGGGTGATGATGCGATTCATCGAGCTGGTCAACAAACACAACGACGAGCTGGCCGAGCTGCTGTCGCGCGAGCACGGCAAGACCCTGGCCGACGCCAAGGGCGACATCCAGCGCGGCATCGAGGTCATCGAGTTCTCCATCGGCATCCCGCACCTGCTCAAGGGCGAGTACAGCGAGGGCGCCGGACCGGGCATCGACGTCTACTCGCTGCGCCAGCCGCTCGGCGTGGTCGCGGGCATCACCCCGTTCAACTTCCCGGCCATGATCCCGCTGTGGAAGGCCGGCCCGGCGCTGGCCTGCGGCAACGCGTTCGTGCTCAAGCCCAGCGAGCGCGACCCGTCGGTGCCGGTGCGCCTCGCCGAACTCTTCGTCGAGGCGGGCCTGCCGCCGGGCGTGTTCCAGGTCGTGCACGGCGACAAGGAGGCCGTCGACGCGATCCTGAACCACCCCGACATCCAGGCGGTCGGGTTCGTCGGCAGCTCCGACATCGCCCAGTACATCTACGCCGGGGCCGCGGCCACCGGCAAGCGCTCGCAGTGCTTCGGCGGCGCCAAGAACCACATGATCGTGATGCCCGACGCCGACCTGGACCAGGCCGTCGACGCGCTGATCGGCGCCGGGTACGGCAGCGCCGGTGAGCGCTGCATGGCGATCAGCGTCGCGGTCCCGGTCGGCGACCAGACCGCGGACCGGCTGCGGGCCCGCCTCATCGAGCGGATCAACAACCTGCGCGTGGGCCACAGCCTGGACCCCAAGGCCGACTACGGCCCGCTGGTGACCGAGGCCGCGGTGGCGCGGGTGCGCGACTACATCGGCCAGGGTGTCGACGCAGGCGCCGAACTGGTCATCGACGGTCGCGAACGCGCCAGCGACGACCTGACTTTCGGTGACGCCAACCTCGAGGGCGGGTTCTTCATCGGGCCGACGCTGTTCGACCACGTCACCCCGGACATGTCGATCTACACCGACGAGATCTTCGGGCCGGTGCTGTGCATCGTGCGCGCCCACGACTACGAGGAGGCCCTGCGGCTGCCGTCCGAGCACGAGTACGGCAACGGCGTGGCCATCTTCACCCGCGACGGCGACGCCGCCCGCGACTTCGTCTCCCGCGTGCAGGTCGGCATGGTCGGTGTCAACGTGCCGATCCCGGTGCCGGTGGCCTACCACACCTTCGGCGGCTGGAAGCGCTCCGGCTTCGGCGACCTCAACCAGCACGGGCCGTCGTCGATCCTCTTCTACACCAAGACCAAGACGGTGACGTCGCGGTGGCCGTCCGGCATCAAGGACGGCGCCGAATTCGTCATTCCCACAATGGATTAGGGTCGCGCATGTTTACCCTCGACGACGACGAACGGGTGATCACCGAGACGGCGGCCGCGTTCGCCGCCAAGCGCCTGGCCCCGCACGCCCTGGAATGGGATGCGGCCAAACACTTTCCGACCGACGTGCTGCGCGAATCGGCCGAGCTCGGCATGGCCGCGATCTACTGCCGCGACGACGTCGGCGGCAGCGGGCTGCGCCGGCTCGACGGGGTCCGCATCTTCGAGCAGCTGGCCATCGCCGACCCCACCACCGCCGCGTTCCTGTCGATCCACAACATGTGCGCGTGGATGATCGACACGTTCGGCACCGCCGAACAGCGCAAGGAGTGGGTCCCGCGGCTGGCGTCGATGGACGTCATCGCCAGCTACTGCCTCACCGAGCCGGGCGCCGGCTCCGACGCCAGCGCGTTGAGCACCCGTGCGGTCAAGGAGGGCTCGGACTATGTGCTCGACGGCGTCAAACAGTTCATCTCGGGCGCGGGCGCGTCGGACGTCTACGTGGTGATGGCCCGGACCGGCAGCGAGGGCCCGCGCGGCATCTCGGCGTTCGTCGTCGAAAAGGGAACTCCCGGGCTGAGTTTCGGTGCGCTGGAGGAGAAGATGGGCTGGCACGCCCAGCCCACCGCGCAGGTGATCCTGGAGGGGGTTCGGGTGCCCGCCGAGGCGATGCTGGGCGGCGCAGACGGCGAGGGCGCCGGATTCGGCATCGCGATGAACGGCCTCAACGGCGGCCGGCTCAACATCGCCGCGTGTTCGCTCGGCGGCGCCCAGGCCGCCGCCGACAAGGCCGGAGCCTATGTTCGCGATCGGCAGGCGTTCGGCAAGTCCCTGCTCGACGAACCGACCATCCGGTTCACCCTGGCCGACATGGCGACCGGCCTCGAGACGTCGCGAATGATGTTGTGGCGGGCGGCCAATGCGCTGGACACCGGCGACTCCGACAAGGTCGAGTTGTGCGCGATGGCCAAGCGCTACGTCACCGACACCTGCTTCGAGGTCGCCGACAAGGCTTTGCAACTGCACGGCGGCTACGGCTACCTGCGCGAGTATGGTCTGGAAAAGATCGTGCGCGACCTGCGGGTGCACCGAATCCTGGAAGGCACCAACGAAATCATGCGAGTGGTCATCGGTCGGGCAGAAGCCGCACGGTTCAGAGCTTCTCCAGCAACCGCATAGAAGGGTCTTCAGATGACCGAGCACTTGACCGTGGCTTTCCTGGGGTTGGGCCACATGGGCGGGCCCATGGCGTCGAACCTCGTTGCGGCCAACCATGCGGTGCGCGGCTTCGATCCGGTGCCCGCCGCGCTGTCCGCGGCGGCCGCGGCCGGCGTCGCCGGCTTCGACAGCGCCGGTGACGCGGTGGCCGGGGCGGACGTCGTCATCACCATGCTGCCCAACGGCGAGTCGGTGAAACGCTGCTACGCGGAGATTTTGCCCGCGGCGCGACCCGGTGCGCTGTTCATCGACAGCTCCACGATCTCGGTCGACGATGCCCGCGAGGTGCATGCGCTGGCGGAATCGCGCGGGGTTGCCCAGCTGGACGCGCCCGTGTCGGGCGGGGTGAAGGGTGCGGTCGCGGGGACGCTGGCGTTCATGGTGGGCGGTGACGAGGCGGCCCTGCAACGGGCGCGGCCGGTGCTGGAACCCATGGCGGGCAAGATCATCCACTGCGGGGCGGCCGGGGCCGGGCAGGCCGCCAAGGTGTGCAACAACATGGTGCTGGCGGTGCAGCAGATCGCGATCGGCGAGGCGTTCGTCCTGGCCGAAAAGCTCGGGCTGTCGGCACAGTCCCTGTTCGACGTGATCACCGGCGCGACCGGGAACTGCTGGGCCGTGCACACCAATTGCCCTGTGCCGGGCCCGGTCCCGACCTCGCCGGCCAACGACGACTTCAAGCCGGGGTTTGCGACCGCGCTGATGAACAAGGACCTTCACCTGGCGATGGACGCGGTGTCCTCCACCGGTTCGGCCGCCCCGCTGGGCCGCCACGCCGCCGAGATCTATGCGAAATTCGCTGCCGATCACGGCGACAAGGACTTCAGCGCGATCATCGAGACGCTGCGTTGACCGTGCGCCGAACGTCGACTTGTGGTGGGAAATAAGCCGATTCGCCGCAACAACTCCACGTTCGGCGCGCTGGAAGACGAGCTCAGAAGTCGCCGGCGTTGCGGCGCAGCGTCTCGATCGACGACGCGAGGTCCTGCGATTCGGCGTCGGACATCCCGAGATCGGCGAACACCTGCTTGTTGAGCGTGACGGTGGCGTCCTCGACCGTGGAGCGGCCCAGGTCGGTGATCTGCACCAGCGTGGTGCGCCCGTCGGTGGGATGCGGAACCCGCTGCACCAGCCCGTCGGCCTCCAGCCGGCGGATGGCGTGGGTCACGCTGGTGACATGGACCTGCAGGCGGTCGGAGGCCTTGGTGATGGGGAGCGCCCCGGAACGGCTGAACGCGAGCAGCCGCAGCAATTCGTACCGGGAGAAGCTCAGGTCGTAGGGCCGCAGCGCCGTCTCCACGCGGGCCAGCAGGATCTGGTGCGCGCGCATCACCGACGTCACCGCGACCATGCCCGGCGCCACGTCACCCCACCCGGCGCGCTCCCAGTTGGCCCGCGCCGCGGCGATCGGATCACGTTTGTCGGGTCGTGAGTCGGCCACGCCCCTTCTTACCGCACTTGGAGCCCGAGCGTGGCCATTCCCAGCGCCGACAGCACCGCCGTCGTCGATGCCCGGCCGCCCACGGTGATCCGAGCGGCGCCGTCCGGGTAATACCGCACGCGTGGAGCATCGTCGCCGAAAACGTCGCGCCACGGCGGATACCGCCCACCCGGTTCGGAAGGCAGATACATGAAATTCGCGTGCGCGTCGGGCGTGTATATCCCCAGTGCGCTCAGGCGCATCCGGAGGTAGCGGCGTTCGGCGGTGATCATTCGGATCCGCCGCAGCAGTTCGCCTTCCGCGTCGTACGACGCCGCGACCGCGAGCAAGCCGGTGATGGCGATGCCGAACGGCACCTGCTGGGTCCACAGCGTCGGCGCCAGCTCGCGGGACGCCACCGCATAACCGATCCGCAGCCCCGCCAGGCCGTAGGCCTTGGAAAAGGTTCGCACCACCACCACGTTGGGGAAACGCGTGACCAATGCCGCGACGTCGAATCGGTGCTCGGCAGCGGTGAACTCGATATACGCCTCGTCGAGCAGCACGACGGTGTCGCGCGGCACCCGGCGGAGGAACCGGAAAACGGCGGCCGCGGGCTCCAGCGTGCCGGTCGGATTATGCGGCCGGCACACCACCACCGCGCGGGCGGTGGCGGCCGCGTCGGCCAGCGCGTCGAGGTCGTTGTGGCCGTGTGCGTCCAGCGCAACGAGCGACGAGTTCAGCCGTGCCAGTTGCGCGACGATCGGATAACCGTCGAACGTCGGCGACGCCATCACGATCGTGTCGCCCGGCGCGGTCAGTGCCTGCAGCGCTTGCAACACGACGCCCGTCGCCCCGGCGCCCAGCACCACCCGGTCGGCGGGCACGCCGATATGGCCGGCGATCAAGCCGCGCAACCGCTCCGGCAGGAAGTCCGGATACCGGTTCGCCGCGGAAACGGACCGGATCAACGCCGAACGTACCGCCGGTAGCGGTGGAAACGGATTCTCGTTGAGCGACAGGGCGAACGGATCCACCGCGTCGGGCAGACCATCGCAGATCGGGCCAACGACCGCGGCCGGGGCGGCGTGCATCAGCCTCGCCCGCCCCAGCGCACCGCGGCGGCGCCGGCGAAGTCGCCGGCATGCGCGAAGGCCGCCATCATGACCACGTGCCCGGCGCCCAGCTGGCCGTCGGCGATCGCGCGGTCCAGATTGATCGGGATCCCGGCACCGAACAGGTTGCCGCACTCGTCGAAGGTGTCCCGATGGCGTTGCGGGGGCAACTCGAGCGCGTCACGCCAATTGCGCAGAAACACCCTGTTCGGCTGGTTGGTGACCAGCAGGTCGATGTCCTTGGCGGCCAACCCGATTCGGTCGCAGACCGCCAGCGCCACTTCCGGAACCTGCCGGTTGCCGCGGGCCAGCACCTTGGTGACCTTGCTCTCGGTGAAACCGATGCTGCCCTCGCCGGGGCCGGCCTGCCACCACTTGCGCGGCGGGTCGTAGGACAGCGTCATTTCGCCGGCATACTCACCGTAGGTGCGGCATTCGACGTCCAGGATGGGCGACTGTTCGCTCAGGGCGACCAGTCCCACCGCGGCCCCGTCGCCGGGCACCGCCGACTGCGCCTTGCGGCGGATGGTCGGTTGATCGAAGAATTGCCCGGCCGCGTTCTGTGCGATGGCGATGAGGGCCGTGCGCCCCGCGCCCGCCGACAACAAGGTACGGGCCACGTTGAGCGCCAACACGAATGCGGCGCAGCCGCCGTTGTTCAGGTCGAGCACCCAGGACGGCCGCATGCCCAGCCGATGCGCGATGCTGCCACCTTGGCCGTAGAACGCCATGTCGGGCACCTGAGTGTGGGTGATCAGCACGTCGGCCCCCTCGACGACGTCACGGCCGTGCCGTTCGATCAGGCCGTGGGCGGCACGTTCGATCATGTCGACGGAGCTCTCGTCCGCGCCGACGTGATGGCGAAACTTCGGGGCGCGGAACATCACGTTGTCGCGCAGGCCGTCGGATTCGGCGAATCGCGCGTAGTACTCGGCGGGGATCGGGTCGCCCGGCAGATACGTGGAAACGTCGATCAGGCTGACGCTCGGCTTACCCATGGCCTGCTCATCTCATCCATAGCGGCGTCACCGGCAGGCCGTTGCGGTGGCGGTACTCGGCGATCGCCTTGAGATTGCGCAACTCCAGCAGATGGCCGGCGGCGAACATGTCCCAGAAGTCGCCGACCCATACGGGCCGGGCAGCCGGAGCGGTCTCCGGGTACGGGTTGTGGTCGTAGAACGGGTGATGGCAATTCGTCCACAGCACAACCGATCCCGGCTTGTCGAGGACGGCCTGGGCGTCGACGACACGCATCAGGTAGATCATCCACAGATGCTTGCCCTGATCCCAGGCGCAGTGATAGTCCACGGTCCGCGCCTGCGCGTTGACGACGGTGCGCGTGTAGATCTCGGTTTCCGAGCCGAGCCTGTCGTGCGCCAGCCATAATCCGGGTTCGTCGGTGGGGGTGAACCCGCGCAGGCTGTACGTCCACTCCTCCAGGCTGCGGGTGTCGGCCATGTACTCGTACAACTCGTCGGGTGGGCAGTCGACGTAATCGTTGACGGTGCAGTACTGCCCAAAGACCTGGTCGTGCGGGTACACCGACCGCATCATGTCCATGATGATCGGCGTGACCTTCTCCCTGGGGCTGGTTTCGATGCGGGTGACCCCATCGATGAGGTCGGGGATATCTTCAAGCGCTGGCAGCGACATCGGTGCGGTTCTCCTTAGAAAATGAAATCTGGTCCACGGCAGCGTCTTTGGCGGGCGCGGCGGTAAGAAATGGTGCGAACGGCGGGATCTCGTCGGCGGCACACTCGACGCTGACCACGGCCGGACCGTCGATGTCGAGCGCCGCACCCATGGCCGCGGCGAACCCGTCGACGTCGCTGGCGTCCACCGCCGCCAGGCCCGGGAACATGGTCGCCAGACCGGCACCCAGCCGGCTGGGACGAAACCGGTTGTAGCTGTACAGGTCGCCGTAGAACAGCTGCTCGCGGGTCACGCACATGGCGTGCGCGTTGTTGTTGAATAGCACGAACGTCATCGGTAGCCGGTACTGCACGGCCGTGTGCACCTCCATGCCGTGCATAAAGAACGCCCCGTCGCCGGCGATCACCACGGTGCGGCCGGCGGGCCGGCCAGTGTTGGCGCGCCCCAACGTCATTCCGATCCCGGCGCCGAAGCTGTAGCCCATGCCGCCCATGCCGAGCGCGACGGCGAACCTGCCGCCGCAACGCACCGGGAGATAGTGGATCGCCGCGGCGCCGGTGTTGCCGGCGTCCACCACGATGTCGGACCCGTCGGGCACGACATCGTCCAGCACCGCCATGGCGTCGCGGTACCGCACGCCCGGCCCGGAGAAGGGCGGGGGCTTCAATTCGGTGCGCCGCAACGTGCCCGGCACCCGCACCTTGGCGGGCCGTCCCGGACCGGACAGCGCCTGGATCAGCATGCGCAGCGAGCCGCGCAGGTCGTCGGTGTGCACGTGCGGGCATGGAACATACGGCGGCGCCGACCCGAGCGAGACCGTCGGCACCGCCGCCAGAGCGTCGTCCAGCCCGGTGCGCGCGGTGACCGACAGGCGCGTGCCCACGACCAGGCACACGGCGCTGCCGGCCACCGCTTCAGCCACACCCGGGTGACCCATGACGCCGGTCACCCCGAGCGCGGACGACGATCCGAGACCGGGTGTGCCGGCGACGTCTTTGGCGTCGGGCACGGTGGCCACCCGCGCCCGCAACACCGCCCGAAGGGCTTCGAGCTCGACGCGGGCGTCGTCGCGGGCGACCTGCTCGCCGACGATGATGGTCACCGGGCCGCTGGCGTCGCGCAGCATTTCGGCGATCGAGTCCGGGTTGCCGATGGGACGCAGGCCATCGACCGGCCTCCCGTTCTGGCCGCATTCCAGAATCGCCTGCTGAATGTCCTTGGGCAGCAACAAAACCGCCGGCCCCCCGGCACGCGCCGCCGCGATGGCCCGGGGCAGCAGCGAGACGATGTCACCCGGCGCGAGCAGCCGCTCGCAGAACACCGACACCGCCGAGAACAACGCCTCGGCGTTCAACGATCCGTTCGCGCCGCTGGTGTCCTGGAAGCTGCCGCGGCCGTCCATCGTGCTGGCCGGCTGGCCGACCAACGCCAGCACCGGAACCCGGCTCGCCAGCGACTCGCCCAGACCCGCAACGAGGTTCAGCGCGCCCCCACCCGAGGTCGCCGCCACCACGCCCACGCCGGCCCCGCTACGGCTGTACCCGTCGGCCATGGTGGCCGCGGAGAACTCGTGCTTGGCCAGCACCGCGTCGATGTCGGGGCAAAGGTGCGCGGCGTCGTACACGTCCTCGATGTTGGCGCCGTCCACACCGAAGATGTGATCGACTCCGATCGCCGCGAGGTGCCCGACGATGTGGTCGACCACCCGGCACCTGCCAAGCATGCCTGAAGAAACGAGGTAGCCCCGCGGTCGGTTCATCGTCGTCTACGCCCGGTACATGAACCGTTCACCGGCGGTCATCGTGATGTCTGAATGACCATCGAACTTCGCAACGTGATGCGCCGGTACCGGGTCGGCGGTCAAACGGTGCGGGCACTCGACGGCGTCAGCCTGCGGCTGGCGGACGAGCAGTTCGTGTCGGTCGTCGGGCCCTCCGGGGCGGGCAAGAGCACGTTGCTGCACCTGCTCGGCGCGTTGGATTCCCCCGATGCCGGGTCGATCGCCTTCGACGGTGAGGAGATCGGCCGCCTCGGCGACGAACAGCAGTCGCGGTTCCGCCATCAGCGGGTGGGTTTCATCTTTCAGTTCTTCAACCTGTTGCCGACGCTGTCGGCCTGGGAGAACGTGGCGATCCCCAAGCTGCTCGACGGAGTCCGGCTGGGCCGGGCCAAGCCGGATGCCATCCGGCTGCTGGACCGGGTCGGGCTCGGCAACCGAACCCGGCACCGGCCGGCGGAACTGTCCGGCGGCCAAATGCAGCGGGTCGCGGTGGCGCGCGCCTTGATGATGAATCCGCCGCTGATCCTCGCCGACGAGCCGACCGGAAACCTGGACTCGGCGACGGGCGCGTCCATTTTGGCGCTGCTGGCCGAGGTGGCGCACGAGGACGGTGGGGGCCGGCTGGTCGTGATGGTGACCCACAACGCCGACGCGGCCGCGGCCACCGACCGGGTGATCACGCTGCAGGACGGTCGGGTCGGTTCGGACGTCATGGCGGTCGCGGGGTGAAACCCGGGGCGCGGCGCGGCTTTACGATCACCGCTACGGCGAGCAGGCTGCGCGTGTTCAGCCTGCGTGAGCTGGCCGTGCATCGGCGCCGCACGCTCGCGTCGATCGCCGTAATGGCGGTCTCGGCAATGTATTTGGTGGCGATCTTCGGCATCTTCGGGTCGATCACCGGATCGGTCGGCCGGCTGGCCGACGGGATCGCCGGCGTCGCCGCGCTCGAGGTGTCCGGCATCACCGACGCCGGATTCCCCGACTCGATACTGGCCGACGTGGCCGCCGTACCCGGCGTCGCCACCGCCGCGCCGATGATCCGGACGTCGGCCTCCACGCCGTCGGGGCCGGTGCTGCTGCTGGGCGCCGACGCCAGCACCGCCGCCCTGGGTGGTGCCCTCAAAGACGTGGTCGCCCGGCCCGTGCAGGCGCTGTCCTCGACGCCGTCCGGCGTCCAGGTCGGACCCCGTGTCGGCTACGCGAAAGGCCAGGCGTTTCAACTGGGTTCGGCATCGGTCACGGTGACCGACGTGCTCGCGGGCAAGCGATACGCGGACCTCAATGGCGGGCACTACGTGCTTGCGCCACTTGCCTTGGCGCAGAACGCCACCGGCCGCACCGGCCAACTCGACTCGATACTGATCACCACGAAGCCGGGCGCCGACCTCGGCGCAGTCCGCTCCGCGGTCACCGCGGCCGTGCACGGCCGTGCGATCGTCGCGGCCCCGAGCTTTCGGACGGCCAGGGCCGGCGACGGCGTCAAGCTGATGAACTACATGGCCCTGCTGGGCGCCGCGGTCGCACTGGTGGTCGGCGCGTTTTTGATCTACACCACGATGACGATGGCGATCACCGCGCGCCGGCCGGTCATCTCGATGTTGCGCGCGATTGGCGGGCGGCGCGCCACCATCGTCGGCGACATGCTGGCGGAGGCGGCGATTCTCGGCCTGATCGGCGGAGCCATCGGGTCCGGCATGGGAATTGTGGCGGGCCACATCGCGATTGGCCGATTGCCCCCGGCGATGACGCAAGGTCTCGAGGCCCGCGTGCAGTATTGGCTGCCCGGCTATGCGATACCGCTGGCGGTCGCGGCGACGGCGCTCACCAGCGCGGCGGCCTCGGCGATGGCGGCACGGCAGGTGTACAAGGTCTCGCCGATCGAGGCGCTGGCGCCGGTCGGGGCCTCGGCGGCCGACGGTGTTCCCCGATGGCTGCGCATCGCGAGTGGGCTTGGCGCCGCGGCGGTGTTCGCGGCCTCGACATTGGTCGTCACCGGCCAGCGCGGCAGCTACGCCGTCGTGGCGATGGCCGCGGTGTTGGGCGCCGAGATCGCCCTGGGCTTCGCGCTCACCGCGCCCCTCGTCCAAGCCGCGGCGGCGACGGCGCGACTGTTCGGATCGTCGGGGGCGCTGGCGGCGGCGACGATCCAGCGTGCGCCGCGCCGGGTGTGGGCGACCGTGATGACGGTGCTCATCGGGGTGCTCACCACCATCGTGATCACGGGCACGAACGCCGACATGATCCGATCCGCGCGGGACATCTTTGCCCCGGTCACCGATACCGACGTGTGGGTGAGCGCGGACGCGCCCGACAGCTACCCCACCGACGTTCTGCCGCAGGGGCTTTCCGCGAAGGTCGCCGCTGCGCCCGGCGTGGCACGGGTGACCGAGGGCGCATTCGGGTTCGCCGTCGTCGGGGGCACCCGCGTCCTGCTCGACGGGTTCTCCCCCGGCAGCCACGACGCGCTCTTCCGTGCGCTCGACGAACGCGTGCGCGCCGAGGCGCTCGCCGGCCGCGGCGTGGTGCTCACGCAGAACCTGGGCACCATCCTGCACGTCCGGGCCGGCGACCAACTGCGGCTGCAAACGCCGCACGGCCCGCGGTCGGTGGCCGTGCTGGCCCTGGTGCCGTTCTTCGCGACCGTGATCGGCACCGTCGGAATCGACCTCGATCACATGCGGGCCTGGTTCGACCGCCCGGCGGCGACGACGCTGCAAATCGCCGCCGCCCCAGGGGTGGATCGGCAGCGACTGCTGGCCAGCGTCCGCGAGGCGGCGCCGCCCCCCAACCACGTGTACGACGGTCCCACCGCGCTGGCGGGGCTGCAGGCCCCGCTGCGTCAGAGCATGTTCATCGCCAACGCGGTGTGGGTCATCGTCGTGGCGGTGGCCGCGGTCGCGCTGCTCAACACGCTGACGCTCTCGGTGACCGAACGCCGCCGCGAGATCGGCGTGCTGCGCGCCATGGGATCAAGCAGGCGCTTCGCGTTGCGGATGGTGCTGGCCGAGGCGGCCGGAATCGGCGTCGTCGGCGGCGTTTTGGGGCTGGCGCTCGGTCTGACCGACCAGTGGTTGTTCAGCCGCATCAGCGGGGACATCATGAATTTCGAAGTCGGCTTTCACCTGAGCCCGCTGGCGCTTGCCTTCACGCTCGGGGCGCTGGCGATCAGCCTGCTCGGCTCGGTGCCACCGGCGCGGCGCGCGGCGCGCCTGTCCATCATCGAGGCGGTCAGCGTCGAGTGACGGTGGCGTATCCCTGCAGATGGGGTTTGCACGGGAAGGGCACCGGCGTCCGCGGAATGCTGCGCAGCGCGGCGGTGTCGAATCCGGCCGCGGCGATGGCCTCGAGGGTGCGCCGGTTCGGCTCGCAACCGCCGGCCAGCCACGACCACGGCCTGGCGATCAGATCCTGGAGCCGGCCCGTCGCGCCGTCACCGCGCACGTGCTCGAGGACCACGAGCCTGCCCCCGGGCACCAGCACCCGCCGGATCTCGCCGAGGGTTGCGGCCACATCGTCGATCGAGCACAACACGAGCCCGACGTGGACGGAATCGAAAGAGTTGTCCGGGAAGGGAATCGACTCACCCGTGCCCTCGACGACGTCGACCGCGATGCCGCGGCGCCCGGCGAGCCTGGCGGCCATCCGCCGGAAGGGCGCCTGGGGTTCCACGGCGGCGACCGACGTCACCGTGTCGGGCAGAAACATCAAGTCGGTGCCCGGCCCCAGTCCGAGCATCAACAGCCGGCCGGTCGCGTTGCTCAGCGCCGCCCGTCGGTACCGGTGGTAGAAGAGCCGGTCGAAAACCGGCTGGCCGAATCGGTACACGTAGGCGAACACCACATTTCGGAGGGTCATCGTCCGCCCAAATCCATTCGGAACGGCGGATATTCGTCGCGCATCAACGACACGTACACCGCCACCCGGTATCGCCAGCGAACGATGCCCATCAGCAGATCGAACATGCCCTGCGGGATCGTCCCGGTGAACAACAGCGTCAGCGCGGCGACGACACACAGCACCTGCAGCGGGGCCTCCATCGACCAGCACAGCAGAATCTGAGGGATCGCGAGCAGCCACTTCACCAGCACCGTCCCGTTTTTCAGCCGCTCGGGATAGTCGACCGCAAGATCACCGGGATAGTCGGGCCGCGACGCCAGCGTGAAAGGCGGGTACCTGTCGGTGCTGTTCATCGGGAAGCGGTAGTTCATCACCCGCCACGACCAGCGCAGCACGCCGACGTTGAAATCGAAGAGGGGCCGTGGATATCGCCCGGTGCACAAGATGACCACGCCGGCGGCCACCGTCGTGAACGGATATGTCAGGTAGAGCAGTATCAGTATCGGGTAGTGCGGCACGGCCAGCACGCACCACTTCACCAGCCAGAGCCAGCGGGAAGGCGCGTCGAAATCGCCTCGCACTCTTACGGAATCGGCCGGGCTGTTCACGGGCTTGACGGGACCGTCGCCGCTACCCCCAAGTTTCGGCTGATTTCAGCGGACATCCGGCGGTGACTCGTGAGGCGCAGAAACGTCGTCAGCGCGCGGGCCTGCAGCCGGTCGGAGATCAGCGCGGCCGGTCGCAGCACGAACTCACCATGCGACACCGGCAGCGACGCCACCCAGGACACGGCCATGACTTTGCGCCGACGGGTCCTCTCATACCACCGCAGCGCCGCCGAGACATCGGCGCCGCCGTTGGTCCCGCTGCGAAAATCCCTGAGCGCCTTGCATAAAACCATCGTGTCGAGCAGCGCCTGGTTGGTCCCCTGCGCCAGGGTGGGCGGCATCGCGTGCGCGGCGTCGCCGAGCAACGTCACCGGGCCGTGGCCCGGGCCCGGAATCGGATGGCGGAAATGCGGGAACGGCGAGCCGGCCAAGTCGTCGTCGCTCAATGTCGTGAGCACCCGGTCGACCGAGTCGGACCATCCGGCGAAATGGCTGCGGATCATTTCGATCGGGCGTGGCGGCCTGACGAAGTCATGCGACCACGGCAGATCGAACCACCATTGCACCTCCGACCCGCCGGCGGGCCACAGGCCGAGGTTTCCGCGCGCACCGATGATCATGAGTGCGGCATCGGAATCCGCGATCTCCGGGGCAGTGGCCAGGCCCTGCCAACTGCACCAGCCGGTCGGCTTCGCGTCTTGCGCGCCAACGTAATTGCGCACCATCGAGTGCAGACCGTCGGCACCGATCACCACGTCCGCATCCGCCACCGTGCCGTCGCCGAACTCCACGCAGACGCCGACGTCCGTACTGCTCACCGCGATCACCCGCGAGCCGCACCGAATGCGCTCGGCGTCAAACCCGTCGAGAAGGCGTTCCAGCAATACTCGGCGCGGAACCATCCGCACGGGCGCGCCCAGCCGCCGCACCATCGCGGTCACGTCGAGCGTGGCGAGCGGGCGACCCCGTGACGTCACGGCCCGCACGATGGCCAGCAGCCGACCGGCGCCGTCCATGTCGACACCCAGCTGGTTCAGTACCGTCTCGCCGTTGGACCAGATCGTCACCGCACCGCCGGCCGCCCGCACGTCGGGCCGCCGCTCGAAAACGGTGACGTCATGTCCGTCCCTCATCAAGCCGCGGGCAACGGAGATGCCGGCCACGCCGGCGCCCACCACCAGCACCCGAAGCGGACGCCCGAACACGCTGGCTCCGATCTCTACAGCGAACGCTGCAACAACACCTTGCCGCTGTCGGCGGCGACCACTTGCACGGCGGCGATCTGGTCGACCGGGGTCGAGATCGCTCCCGCGGGCGTCGCGGTGTGGCCGGGCACGGCCACCCATGTCGCCAGCCGGGTTTGGCTGCCGTCGCGGCCCACCACGACCATCGCCAGCGTGTCATGGTGCGCGTTCAGCGGGGCCAGGCACACGCACCGCAGCGTGATGGACGTCCCCCAGTGCTGGCCGCTGACCTGGACGCTGGAGGTCAGCAGCGAGGTGCCGACCTGCGCCATCGGCTCGGCCGACACGGTCACCTGCTGGGCCGGAGTCGACGACCACGCCTGCAGGCCGACGAACACCCCGATCGCCAGCACCGCGGCCGCGGCGGCGGAGGCCACCCAGGTCACCACCCGGGTGCGGCGCCGGCGCCACCGCACCGCGGCCAGCAACGACGGCAGCAACTCCTCGGACATCTCCGGCGCCGGGCCGGACTCGTCGATCGCGGCCACGTCGTCGCGGCCCAGTTGCGACAGCAGGGCCGGCACACCACTGAGGTCGGCGACCGCCGCCCGGCAGGCCGGGCAGTGCGCCATGTGCGTCTCGAATTCGCGGCGTTGCGCGGCCGACAGCGATCCCAGCACGTATGCGGCATCCCACATCGCGTAGCGGTCTTCGGGAGGGCCGATATCGGCCACCGGCGTGTTCATTTCATCCATGTCCTTCACCCCTCAAGCATTCGGAGCCCCTCATCGGGTAACTCCAAGTTCCTGCAGAGTGAGTCGCAACGCCCGCACCGCATAGTGTAGTCGCGACTTCACCGTTCCCTCGGCGATGCCGAGGTCTGCAGCGATCTGTGTGGTGGTCCAACCGCGGTAGTAGGACCGTTCGATCACGGCGCGGTGATCGGCGGACAGCTGGGCCATCGCGTCCGCTATCAGCAACCGGTCCAGCGCCGCGTTGACCTCGTCCGGCGTGGACTGTTCGGGCGCCCCCGAGACGTCGGTCGAACCGACGACGTTGCGGAACCGCGCGCTGCGCCGATCGTCGATGATCATGTTGCGGGCGACGGTGAACAACCACGCCCGCGCCGAGCGTTCGGTGTCCCCGACGACCTCGGGATGCTGCCACGCCCGCAGCAGCGTCTCCTGGACCACATCCTCGGACTGGCTCGTGTCCCCCGTCAGGCGCAGCGCGTACCGCCACAGAACCGCGGCGTGTTCGTCGTAGAGCGCCTTCATCAGAGCGGCTTCGGCAGCCGCTGACGCACCCCGAATGCCAGCCACACGAGCCACTCGATCACCTCCTGCCGACTAAACGAGCCGACCAGGCGCTGGGTTCAACGGCCGCGACCCGCCGCGCCCGGCTTCGCCGCGCTTGCGATCGCGGCGAGGTTCAACGGCCCCCAACCCCTACGCGCTTGCGATCGCGGCTCGTTCAGGCCCCCAGCGTCAGGATGCGCGGCCCGGACTCGGTGACCGCGACGGTGTGCTCCCAGTGGGCCGCGCGCGAGCCGTCGGTGGTGACGACCGTCCACTGGTCGTCGAGCACCGCGGTCTTGCCGGTTCCGAGCGTCAGCATCGGTTCGATGGCCAGCACCGACCCGGGGGCCAGCAGCGGGCCGCGCCCGGGTGAACCCTCGTTGGGCAGGAACGGGTCCATGTGCATCTGCCGGCCGATGCCGTGGCCGCCGTAGCCCTCGACGATCCCGAAGGCCCGCGAGTGGCGGGCCTCGGCCGCGTGCGTGCCCATCTCGATGGCGTGCGAGACGTCGGTCAACCGGTTGCCGGGCACCATCGCCGCGATCCCGGCCTCCAGCGATTCCTTGGTGGCCTGCGACAGCGCGTCGTCGGCCGCATCCAGGATCCCGATCCCGAAGGTGATCGCGGCGTCGCCATGCCAGCCGTCCAGCACGGCGCCGCAGTCGATCGATACCAGGTCTCCGGGCGCCAAAACCTCTGCGGCCGAGGGGATTCCGTGGACCACCCGCTCGTTGACCGACGCGCAGATCGACGCGGGATAGCCGTGATAGCCCAGGAACGACGGCACCGCTCCGGCGTCCCGGATCACCGATTCGGCGATCTCGTCCAGGCTCAGCGTCGACACTCCCGAAACCGCGGCGGCGCGGACGGCCTGCAGCGCGGCCGCCACGACCGCGCCCGCCGCGGCCATCGCGTCGAGTTCGCCCGCGCTGCGCTGCGGCACCACCTTGCGACTCCGCAGCCGCGCCAGCGGGGTCATTGTTACTTGCCCAGCGCCTGCAGCGCGCGGGCGAACACTTCGTCCATGGTGCCGATGGCGTCGACGGTCTTGAGCTCGTCGCGGTAGTAGTCCAGCAGCGGCGCGGTCTCGTCCCGGTAGACCTTCATCCGGTTCAGGATGACGTCGTCGGTGTCGTCGGCGCGGCCACGCGACTTGAGTCGCGCCAGCAGCTCGTCCTGGGAGACCCGGAACTCCAGCACCGCGTCGATGTCGGTGCCGCGGCGTTCGAGCATCTCGTGCAGCGCCTTGGCCTGCTGCAGCGACCGCGGAAACCCGTCCAGGATGAAGCCGTTGGCCGCGTCCGGATCGCTCAACCGGTCCTCGACGAGCTGGTTGGTCAGCTCCGAGGGCACCAGGTCACCGGCGTCCAGGTAGCGCTTGGCCTCCAGGCCGAGTTTGGTGCCGTTTTCGATGTTGCTGCGGAACAGCTCACCGGTGGAGATCTGCGGGATCCCCAGCTTCTCGGAGAGCTTCTGCGCCTGCGTTCCCTTGCCCGCTCCCGGCGGCCCCAGCAAAACCACTCTCACTTGAGGAACCCTTCATAGTTGCGCTGCATGAGCTGGCTCTCGATCTGCTTGACCGTATCCAAGCCCACGCCAATCATGATCAAAACCGCGGTGCCGCCGAACGGCAGATTCTGAACCGCCCCGCCATTGCCGATCTGCAAGAACAGGTTGGGTAGCACCGAGATCGCGCCGAGGTAGATCGAGCCCGGCAGGGTGATCCGGCTCAGCACGAACCGCAGGTAATCGGCGGTCGGCTTGCCCGGCCGGATGCCGGGAATGAACCCGCCGAACTTCTTCATCTCGTCGGCGCGCTCGTCGGGGTTGAAGGTGATCGACACGTAGAAGTACGTGAAGAAGATGATCAGCCCGAAATAGATGCCGATGTAGACCGGGTCGCTGGGGTCGGACAGGTAGCTGCCGACGAACTTGTCCCACCAGCTGTTGCCGACACCGCCGCTGCCGCTGCGGATCAGCTGGGTGATCAGGTGCGGGATATAGATGAGCGAGGACGCGAAGATCACCGGGATAACACCGGCCTGGTTGACCTTGAGCGGCAGATACGTCGAGGTGCCGCCGTACATCCGCCGGCCGACCATGCGCTTGGCGTACTGCACCGGGATGCGGCGCTGGCCCTGCTCGACGAACACCACGCCGACGATGATGATCAGCGCGGCGACGAGCACGGCGGTGAAGATCATCCCGCCGCGGCTGTCCAGGATGGTTTTGCCCTCGGCCGGGATGCGGGCCGCGATGCCGACGAAGATCAGCAGCGACATGCCGTTACCGATGCCGCGCTCGGTGATCAGCTCACCCATCCACATCACCAGCGCCGCGCCGCCGGTCATCACCAACACGATGACGACCAGCGTCAAGATGCTCTGGTCGGCGATGATGTCGAGCGAGCAGCCCTGCAGCAGCCCCCCGTTGGCGGCCAGCGCCACGATGCTGGTGGCCTGCAGGACGGCCAGCGCGATCGCCAGGTAGCGGGTGTACTGCGTCATCTTGGCCTGGCCGGACTGGCCTTCCTTGCGCAGCTCCTCGAACCGCGGGATGACCACCGTGAGCAACTGCACGATGATGCTGGCGGTGATGTACGGCATCACCCCCACCGCGAACACGGTGAGTTTGAGCAGCGCGCCGCCGGAGAACAGGTTGATCAGCGAGTAGATCTGTCCGGCCGCGCCGCCGCTGGCCTCTTTGATGCACTGCTGGACGTTCGGATAGTTGACGCCCGGGGACGGCAGCGCGGCGCCGACCCGGTACAAGACGACGATGCCAAGCGTGAAGAGGATCTTCCGTCTCAGGTCGACTGTCCGCAGCGATGAGATGAAAGCGGAAAGCAACTCTTCCTCCTGCGCAGCCGGGGGTTTCCTGCATCACGCGCCCAACTCCCGCAGGCCAGGACGTACGGCGTCGCGCGTCGAACCGTGTACGAGACTAACAGCTGGTCCGGTCAGGTCCGGTCAGGGCCTTTCCGGCGGCGGCTGGAAAGGCTCCGACCGGGCATCGGTTGCGACGGCCGCGGGACGCAGGAAAAAGCACAGCAACCCGTCAGGCGATGGGCGTAGAGTGCGTCTGGCTCGTTGCACTTGCTAAGTAACTCGGGAGCAGTATGACACGCGCTGACCAAGACAGCTGGGACTTGGCCTCGAGCGTCGGCGCCACGGCCACGATGGTCGCCGCGGCCCGCGCGCTGGCCAGCGGGGGGACCAATCCGATCATCAACGACCCGTTTGCCGCGCCGTTGGTGCGGGCGGTCGGCCTGGATTTCTTCCGCCGCCTGGTCGACGGTGAGGTCACCGAGTCCGAGGCCGACGAGGCGTCCGGAGGCGGCGCGAAGGACCTGGCGCTGGAGACCGATTCGATGGCGGTGCGCACCCGCTTCTTCGATGACTTCTTCCTCAATGCCGCCCGCGACGGGATCCGCCAGTCGGTGATCCTGGCCGCCGGCCTCGACGCTCGCGCCTACCGGCTGGGCTGGCCGCCCGGCAGCGTGGTGTACGAGGTCGATCAGCCCAAGGTCGTCGAGTTCAAGAGCGCGACCCTGGCCAGCCTGGGCGCCTCCCCCACCGCGGACCGGCGGACCGTCAGCGTCGACCTGCGCGAGGACTGGCCGGCGGCGTTGCGCGGCAGCGGTTTTGACGCGACCCGACCGACGGCGTGGAGCGCCGAGGGCCTGCTGATGTACCTGCCGCCCGACGCGCAGGACCGGCTCTTCGACAACATCACGGCGCTCAGCGCGCCCGGGAGCAAGCTGGCCACCGAATATCACCCCGACAACGGGACGGCGATGTCGCAACGCGCGCGGGAGTTCAACGACAGGTGGGCCAGAGTCGGCTGCGACATCGACCTTTCGGGGTTGTTCTTCGACGGCGAGCGCAGCAACGTCGTCGACTATCTCACCGGCCGCGGGTGGCAGGTGACCACCCGGCCGCGCCGGGACCTGTTCGGCGACTACGGCCTGAAATTTCCCGACGACGACGAGACGGCGCAGCACCCCAACATCGTTTCGGTCACAGCGACGCTGGGCTCGTAACCGCGATCCCGCGCCTAGCGCTCGGCGGGGGGTTTGGCCGCGGGCGCGCGCACGACCATCGGGACCGCGGGAAAACACCACGCCATCTCCGACCGCGACTTGCGCAGCGCGGCGGTGCCGTAGCCCCGCTTGCGGTAATCGGGGTGAATCCAGATCCGCACGTTGACCTCGCCGCGGACCAGTTCGCCGAACACCATGCCGACCTTCTGGCCCGAGTCGACGGCCACGAACCACGCGGCCTCCTCGTCGTCAACGCGTCCTAAGGCCGCGCGGATCTCGTCGTCCACGTTGCCCGCCGGCCCACCGGAGCCGTCGCCGGCCGCGCCGATCTCCTCGGTGCGCACGGCGAAGATGTCGCGGTCGGTCGCGGCGGAGAAGGGCCGCAGCTCCAGGGTCTCCCCCGAGCTCGCCGGGCGCTCGCCCAGGGTGAAGCTCAGCTGCTTGTTCAGGTCTTCGAGTTCGGCGAGGATCTTGCGCCGCGAGTCGATGGTGAGCTGATCGAACGACATGCCCATCACCGCCTCGGCGGCCAGGTGGGACGTGTCGAGCAACCGGACGATCGCCTCGACCGCGGCCGCCCTGTTCTCTGATTCCACGATGGCGTCGGCGATTTCGTGCCGCCGCTCCACGGCTTTCGACAGGGCGTCGGCGATTTCTCGGCGGGTGGCTTTGCGGTCGTGGTCGGTCATTGCACCAGCCTAGACGGTATGGGTGGGCTGGGGCCTCGCTCAAATGTGATCGTGGGTTGCCGTCAGGAAGTGGGTCCTGGCCGGTAGAGCCACAGATTTGGGAGGCCCCAGTGATACGTCAGCGTACGAGTGTTGGCTTGGATGTGCACGCACGATCGGTGTTCGGGTGTGCGTTGGATGGTGAGACCGGCGAGGTGATCGAGCGCCGGATGACTCCGCACCACGGGGAGATCCTCGAGTGGGCTCGGTCGTTGCCGGGGCCGGTCAATGCGGTGTATGAGGCGGGACCGACGGGATTTGGGTTGGCGCGGGCTTTGCTCGCGGCCGGGATCGACTGCCCGGTGTTGGCGCCCTCGAAGCTGATCCGGCCCGCTGGCGATCGGGTCAAGACCGATGCGCGTGATGCGCGGCACTTGGCCCGGCTCCTTCATCTGGGCGAAGTGGTGTGCGTGGCGATTCCCTCGCCGGCCCAAGAGTCTGCCCGAGATCTGGTCCGTGCTCGCGAGGATTGCCGCGGCGATCTGATGAGCGCGCGCCACCGGATATCGAAACTGCTTCTGCGGCAAGGGATTATCTACCACGGCGGTGAAGCCTGGACGAGTAAACACGAACAATGGTTACGTCAACAGCAGTTCGGCAATGTCGGCCAGCAGGCGGCGTTTGACGCCGCATTCGATGCGATGCTGGCCACCGTTGATCGCCGCGACAGGCTCGATCACGCGATCGCCGAGATGGCCGCCGACTCGGAGTTCACCGGCGTCGCCGGCCGCCTGCAGTGCCTGCGAGGAATCTCCACACTGACTGCATTCGGTTTGGCCGTCGAGATTGGTGACTGGACCCGCTTCACCGGCCGTACGATCGGCGCCTACGTCGGCCTGGTCCCTACGGAGTATTCCTCTGGCGATACACGCGCTCAGGGCGGGCTGACCAAGACCGGCAATGGTCATGTCCGTCGATTGCTGATCGAGTCGGCTTGGCATCACCGCAAGCCCTATCGGCCCAGCCAACGTCTGCGACGCCGCTGGGCCACGGCCACACCTGCCCTGCGGGCGCGCAGTCACGCCGCCAATCGACGCCTGCATACCCGCTGGGTCCGCTTCGATCAGCGTCACAAACGGCCAGTGATCGCCAACGCCGCGATCGCTCGTGAACTGGCCGGCTGGTGCTGGTCGGTGGCCGTTCTCGACGGCTAAGTAACCACAATTGTCCCGACAGAGACGACGCAGGCAAAGCGTTTGACTGAGCGACACGCGTCAGTTCTATGAGGAGATACATTGCAGCGCAACGCATCTACCCTCGACCCTAGACCCTCGACCCTAGACCAGCGAACCGCTCATGCCGAAAGTCCCGTCCTGCGGTAACCAACCCGCGCATATCAGACTGACCCAGCGTCGACACGACGCCGCGTCAAACTCTATCGGGCCAACGAAGCGGCGGCCGCGACGACGGTCGTGGCCGCCGCTTCACCCTGCCACTTGACAAAGCAACACCCCATATCAGAACGGCGGTGGTGCCACCGCGCTACACCGGCGGTCTGCCATCTGCAGGAACCGCTGGTAGCGGTCCTCGACGGCGGCCGCCCAGGCGGGATCGGGCTCGACGATGCGCTCGGTGCGCACCCACCGGGCCGCATCGGCGATCGTCGTCTCCAGGCCGGCCGCCATGCGCGCCAGGAAGGCCGCCCCCAGCGCGGCCCCCTCCGCCACCGCGGACACCTCGACGGGGCGCCCGGTGGCGTCGGCGATGGCCTGCAGCCACGGCCCGACCCGGGTGCCGCCGCCGGTCGCGACGATGCGCGACACCGGCGCGGCGCTCAGTTCGATCAGCTGGCGTACCACGAAGCCCGAGGCCTCGTAGGCGGCCCGCCGCACCGCGGCCGCGTCGTGGGTCAGATCCAGCGCCTCGAGCATGCCGCGGCGGTCCGGGTCGTGGAACGGGCTGCGCTCACCCCGCAGGTAAGGCGCCCACACCGGGATGCGGCCGGGTTCGACGGCCGTCGGATCCGCTTGTGCCACAACGCGATCCACCCAGCCGAGGAACAGCCCGCCGGCGTTGCTCGCTCCGCCGATCTGACTTTTGCCGGGCGTGGTGTGGGGAATGGTCCACAGGCCGGGCATCTGCCGGGCCTCGGAAATGGTCGTCCACACGATCAGCGTGGTGCCGCACATCACCAGCACGTCGCCGTCGCGGTCGGCGCCGGCCACGATCTGTTCGCACAGCGCGTCGATGGCGCCGGTGGCCAGCGCGGCGCCGGTGCCGCGCACCTGCCCGACGACGGCTCCCATGCTTTCCACCCGCGGCAGCTGCTCGGCGCGCGCGCCCCGCTCGGCGCACGCGGCGGGGTCCCAGCCGGTCCCGTCGAACAAGGGGAACGCCGTGGCGGCGGTGGCGATGTCGATCACGGCCTGGCCCGCCAGCGCGTGGTTGGCCACCGCCGGCGCGGGCCAGTAGCCGGCGGCCTCGGGCGCCTGGGCGGCCGTCCAGCGCAAGAACTCGGCGGCCTCGCCCAGCGCGGGCAGCGGCTGTGCTTGTGGGCCCGGGCCGCCGGGGGTACGGCCCCGGCCGTCGCCGTACAGCAGCCCCGGCGTGATCGGCGTGCCCGCGGCGTCGACGGCGGTCATCGACGGCACCATCGCCGAGACGGCCACCGCCGCGGCATCGGTCCGGTGGGCCAGTTCGTTCAGGGCCGCCGACGGCCCCCGCCGCCACGCCTCGTCGGCGTCGTGCTCGAGCCGGTCGGCCGCCGGGACCCGCAGCTCGTGGGGAATGCGCACCCGCGCCGTCACGTTGCCGTCGGCGTCGGCGGCTATCGCCTTGACCGCGGTGCTGCCGACGTCGATGCCGATTGTGACGTCTTTACGTGACACGCGCGTCACCGTACGCCAGCATTGGCACTCGTGACGTCTAAACCGCGCGCCTTGGTCACGGCGCCGCTGCGGGGGCCGGGCTTCGCCAAGCTCCGGGAGCTGGCCGACGTGATCTATGACCCCTGGATCGAACAGACCCCGCTGCGCATCTACAGCGCCGAGCAGCTGGCCGAACGGATCGCGAGCGAGGGCGCCGAAATCGTGGTGGTGGAAAGCGATTCGGTGCGCGGCCCGGTGTTCGCCCAGGGGTTGCGCGCGATCGCCTCCACCCGCGGCGACCCCAACAACGTCGACGTCGCCGGGGCCACCGCTGCCGGTATCCCGGTGCTGAACACCCCGGCCCGCAACGCCGACGCCGTCGCCGAGATGACGGTGGCCCTGCTGCTGGCCGCCACCCGCCACGTGCTGCCGGCGGACGCGGATGTGCGCAGCGGCAACATCTTTCGCGACGGCAGCATCCCCTATCAGCGTTTCCGCGGCGGCGAGATCGCGGGACTCACCGCGGGGCTGGTGGGCCTGGGGGCCGTCGGCCGCGCCACGCAGTGGCGGCTGTCCGGGCTGGGCCTACGGGTCATCGCGCACGACCCGTACAACCCCGACGCGCGCCACGGCCTCGACGAGCTGCTGGCCGAGGCCGACATCGTGTCCCTGCACGCGCCGGTCACCGACGACACCGCCGGCATGATCGGCGCCGCCCAGTTCGCGGCCATGCGCGACGGCGTGGTCTTCCTCAACACCGCGCGCGCCCAGCTGCACGACACCGACGCGCTCGTCGACGCCCTGGTCGCGGGCAAGGTGGCCGCCGCGGGCCTGGATCACTTCGTCGGCGAATGGCTGCCGGCCGACCATCCACTGGTGGGGATGGCAAACGTCGTGCTGACACCGCACATCGGCGGCGCCACCTGGAACACCGAGGCCCGGCAGGCGCAGATGGTGGCCGACGACCTCGAAGCGCTGTTGAGCGGCGACGCGCCCGCCCATATCGTCAACCCGGAGGTGCTGAGGCGATGACGTCCGTGAAATGCGTCGACAATGCGGAGACCGCGGTGCTGGACGCGGCCAAGGACATGCTGCGCCGGGGCCTGGTGGAGGGCACCGCAGGCAACATCTCGGCGCGCCGCGCCGACGGCAACATCGTCATCACCCCGTCGTCGGTCGACTACCGCGACATGCAGCTCGACGACCTCGTGCTGGTCGACCCCGGCGGCTCCGTGCTGCAGGCGGCCGAGGGCCGGTCGCCGTCCTCGGAGATGCAGCTGCACCTGGCCTGCTACCGGGCCTTCGACGACATCGGCAGCGTCATTCACAGTCATCCGGTGTGGGCCACCATGTTCGCCATCGCCCACGAGCCGATCCCGGCCTGCATCGACGAGTTCGCGGTGTACTGCGGCGGGGACGTCCGGTGCACCGAATACGCCGCGTCGGGGACCCCCGACGTCGGGACCAACGCGGTCTCCGCACTCGAGGGCCGCGCCGCCGCGCTGATCGCGAACCACGGGCTGGTGGCCGTCGGACCCCGGCCGGACAAGGTCCTGCACGTCACCGCGCTGGTGGAGCGTACCGCCCAAATCGTTTGGGGCGCACGCGCTCTCGGCGGCCCGGTGCCGATCCCCGAGGACGTCAACCGCAACTTCGCCGCGGTCTACGGCTATCTGCGCGCCAACGCCTAGCGCTGATCGATCCCGACCTTCACCGCGCCGCTCTCGCCCTGATCGGCGATCGCCAAAAACGCGTCGCGCCAACGCTCTAACGCGAAGGTGTGGGTGAGCATCGGGCGCAGGTCGATGCGTCCGGCGCCGGCCAGGTCGAGGTAGTGGGCGATGGCGTGCTTGCGCTGCCCGTCGACCTCCTCGACGCCGAAGGCGTTCGAGCCCACCAGGGAGATCTCTTTGAAGTAGAGCGGGCTGTCCTCCCAGCGGCCGGGCGCGTGGACGCCGGCCTTCACCAGGGTCCCTCGCGAGCGCAGGACCCGGACGCCCACCTCGAAGGTCTCGGGCTTGCCGACCGTGTCGTAGACGACATCGACCGCGCCGGGGTGGGCCATCGGCAGACCCAGCAGCGGCCGGCGCAACCGACCGCCGCCCCACGCCACGAGCTCTTCGATGAGGTCCGAACGCGGCTCGTGCGCAAGGACTTTGGCGGCGCCGAACCGGCGCGCCAACTCGGCCTGTGCGCCGAAGCGGGCCACCACGGCAACGGCCACACCGGGATACAGCGCCCGCAGGATCGCCACCGCGCACAACCCCAGCGAACCGGCCCCGTACACCAGCACCGAGCCCGTGTCGGGCGGCGGGTGGCGGGTGATCGCGTGCAGGGACACCGAGAACGGGTCGGCGAACACCGCCATCTCGTCGGGAATCGAGTCCGGCACGGCGAACAGCATGCTGTCGTGGGCGGGCATCAATTCGGCGTAGCCGCCCGTCACGTCGGCCGAGACGCCGGTGTGGATGCCGGGCTTGATGTCGCCGTCGGTGAAGCTCCAGCACAGGCTGTAGTCGCCGGCCTCGCACGCCGGGCAGGGCGGCGCGATGCCGCGCGGCCCGCAGGACAGCCACGGGTTGAGCACCACCCGCTGCCCCACCTGCAGGCCGCGCGCCCTCGGGCCCAGCGCCACGACGTCGGCGACCACCTCGTGGCCCATGACTTGCGGGAACGAACAGAACGCGGACATGGCGTTGTCGGCGTCGCCTTCGCCGAAGTCCATCAGGATCTGCTTGGAATCCGACCCGCAGATGCCGGTCAGCCGCGGCCGGGTGAGCACCCAATCCCCGTGCGGCAGATGCGGATCCGGCACCACGCGCAGCGCGGTCGGAGTGCGGGCGAGATTCTGGGTCAGCGCGTTGGCGCGCTCGGGGACCTCGAAGGGCTCCGGCGGCACGCCGTAGACCAGTGCCCTCATGGCGCAGCCATCCCGGCCGCTCCGGCGATGAACGCGTCGAGGTCGGCGTTCTTGGCGTCGACGACCGCCTTCATGTCGGGAAGGTAGTGCTCGAACTTCTCGTCGCCCAGGGCCGCGATGATCCCGTCGGCCACCTCCTCGGCGGCGACCTTGGGCCCCCGGTAGAGGGGTTCCTCGCTGCCCGGGTGATCCCAGATCTCGGTGTCCACCGGGCCCGGCTCGATCAGCTTCACCGAGATCGCGGAACCGTGCAGGTCCACGGCCATCGCCTCGCTCCACCCACATAGCGCGAATTTGCCTGCGCAGTAGGCGCTTTCGTGGATTATTCCGAGCCGGCCGCCCACGCTGGACACGTTGACGATCATGCCCGTGCCGCGCTCGCGCATCCGCGGCAACAGGGCCAGCGTCAGGCGCACCGGGGCGAAGAAGTTGACCCGCATGACGTCTTCGACCTCGTCGGGATCGAGCGCGGTGACCGGCCGCCGCTTCGGGGTGGCCGCGTTGTTGATCAGCACGTCGATGCCGCCGAGCTCGGCCCAGGCGGCCGCCGCCAGGTCGCGCAGCGCGGAGGCCTCAGCCAGGTCGGCCACCCACATCGCCGACCCCGGGGCGGCGCGGCGGCAGTCGGCCAGGACCTCGGCCAGCCGATCCCGGCGGCGCGCGATCAGCCCGACCACCGCGCCCCCGCCGGCCAGCCGCCGGGCCAGGGCCGCGCCCAATCCCGACGAGGCGCCCGTGATCAACACCCGCTTGCCCGCCGGCTCGTACGCCATCAGTAAAGGTTGCCGCGAATCCCGGGAAGCGTACAGTGGGGGAAGCTTGTTATATCGGCTAAGTATTAGATTGACTACCTCCGATAGGGGCACAACCATGACTTCCACCAGGTACGAGGGCGACACCTGGGACCTCGCCTCCAGCGTCGGCGTGACCGCCACCATGGTCGCGGCGGCCCGCGCGATGGCGACCCGCGCCGAGCGCCCGCTGATCAACGACCCGTTCGCCGAGCCGCTGGTCAAGTTGGTCGGGGTCGACCTGCTCTCCCGGCTGGCGAGCGGCGAGCTCGACCCGGCCGAGCTGAACGACGTCCACGACGGCACTGTGGGATCGGCCGGGGCGATGTCGCGGATGGCCGACAACATGGCCGTGCGCACCAAGTTCTTCGACGAGTTCTTTCTGGACGCCACGAACGGCGGGATCAAGCAGGCGGTGATTTTGGCCTCCGGGCTGGACGCGCGCGCCTACCGCCTCGCCTGGCCGGCCGGGACGGTGGTCTACGAGGTGGACCAGCCGCAGGTCATCGAATTCAAGACCCGCTCGCTGGCCGAGCTGGGCGCCGCCCCCACCGCCGAGCGGCGCGTGGTGGCCATCGACCTGCGCGACGACTGGCCCGCGGCGCTGAAAGATGCCGGATTCGACCCGGCCCAGCCGACGGCGTGGAGCGCCGAGGGCCTGCTCGGCTACCTGCCGCCGGACGCCCAGGATCGCCTGTTGGACACCATCACCGAGCTGTCCGCGCCGGGCAGCCGGCTGGCCACCGAGAGCGCGCCCAACCCGCAGCCCGGCGACGACGAGAAGCTCAAGGAGCGCATGCAGGCGATCTCCGAACGCTGGCGTGCGCACGGCTTCGACCTCGACATGGCGGGACTGGTCTACTTCGGCGAGCGCAACGAGGCGGCCCCCTACCTGGCCGCGCACGGGTGGCGCCTGAACAGCGCCAGCATCCGGGATCTGTTCGCCGCCAACGGGCTTGACCCGCTCAGCGACGACGACATGCGGATGGGCGAGATGCTCTACACGAGCGGCACCTATGAGTGAGGGGCGCGCCGAGGGCGACAGCTGGGGACCGGCACACAGCGTGGGGGCGACGGCAACCATGGTCGCCGCCTCCCGCGCGGTGGCGTCGAAGGGACCCGATGCGCTGCTCGACGATCCGCTGGCCGAGCCGTTGGTCCGCGCCGTCGGGCTGGATCCCTTCATCCGGATCATCGACGGGGAGATCGACTTCGAGGACGATCCGCTGTTCAACCGCAGGGCCCGGGCCGAGCAGATCACGGTGCGCACCAGGTTTTTCGACGACTTCTTCCTGGACGCGACGAACGCGGGCATCAGGCAGGCGGTGATCCTGGCTTCCGGCCTGGACACCAGGGCCTACCGCCTGCGGTGGCCGGCGGGCACGGTGGTCTACGAGATCGACCAGCCCGACGTCATCGCCTTCAAGACCGACACGCTGGCCGGCCTCGGCGCCGCCCCCACCGCGCAGCGCCGCACGATCAGCATCGACCTGCGCGACGACTGGCCGGCGGCCTTGCGCGAGGGCGGTTTTGACGTCACCCAACCGACCGCGTGGAGCGCCGAGGGGCTGCTGCCCTACCTGCCGCCCGAAGCCCAGGACCGGCTGTTCGACAACGTCACCGCGCTGTCCGCGCCGGGCAGCCGGGTGGCGACCGAACACGTGCCCGACGCCAACGCGTTCTCCGACGAGCGCCTGCGCCGCATCTCCGAGCGGTGGCAGCGCTTCGGCTTCAACCTGAACGCGGCCGACCTGTTCTACCGGGGCGAGCGCAACGTCGTCGTCGACTACCTGAACGGCCACGGCTGGCAGGTGAGCGTGCATCCCGCCCGGGAGCTGTACGCCCGCAACGGGTTTGAGTATCCCGAAGACGAGATGGCGGCCACCTTCGGCGACCTGAGCTACGTCGCCGCGACGCTCAAGTAAGGTTCTTTGCATGCCACGCACTCACGACGACAACTGGGATCTGGCGTCCAGCGTCGGCGCCACCGCGACCATGGTCGCGGCCGGGCGCGCGATGGCGACGAAGGATCCGCGGGGTTTGATCAACGATCCGTTCGCCGAACCACTGGTGCGCGCGGTCGGCGTGGATTTCTTCACCAAGATGATGGACGGCGAGCTCGACATCGATGCGATCGAGAACGCTTCGACGGTGCGGATTCAGGCGATGATCGACGGAATGACGGTGCGCACCAAGTACTTCGACGACTACTTCATGGACGCCGTCGGCACCGGGGTGCGTCAGGTGGTGATCCTGGCTTCCGGCCTGGACGCGCGCGCCTACCGGTTGCCGTGGCCGGACGGCACGGTGGTCTACGAGATCGACCAGCCGCAGGTGATCGAGTTCAAGACGACGACGCTGGCCGGCATCGGCGCCGAACCGACCGCCGATCGGCGCACCGTCGGCATCGACCTGCGGGCGGACTGGCCCACCGCGCTGAAGGACGCCGGCTTCGATACGGCGGCACCGACGGCGTGGTTGGCCGAGGGCCTGCTGATCTACCTGCCGCCGGACGCCCAGGACCGGCTGTTCGACAACATCACCGCGCTCAGCGCGCCCGGCAGCACCATTGCCACCGAATTCGTGCCCGGCATCGTGGATTTCGACGCCGAGAAGGTGCGGGAGATGTCCGGCTCGTTCCGGGACCACGGCGTCGACATCGACATGGCGTCACTGGTCTACGCCGGCGAACGCAACCACGTCGTCGACTACCTGTCGAGCACCGGGTGGCGGGCCGAGGGCGTCACCCGCACCGAGCTCTTCCAGCGCGGCGGCTTCGACGTGCCCGCCCCGGAGAACGACGACCCGCTCGGTGAAATCGTCTTCATCAGCGGCAAGCTCGCCGGCTAGCTGAAACCCTAGAGCCGCCAGGGCCCCACCCACAAAGCGTTGGCGCCGCTGAAGGACCGATCGACGTTGTCCACGATGCCGCCGATGGTGCGGCCCAGCAGCGCGCCCAGCGCGTCGGGCAGCGACGCGGCGGCCGGTTGCGAGGAGGCCCGGGGGCGAAGCATGTCCAGCAGCGAGCCGCCCGGGTAGGTGACGATGCGCACGTCGGCGTCCTCGTCCAGTCCGGCAAGGATTTTCGCGCGACGCAGCGCTGTTCGGAACCCGCCCAATTCGTCGACCAGGCCCCGCTCCAGCGCGTCGGCGCCGGTCCAGACCCGGCCCCGCGCCACCCGGTCTACGGCATCTCTGGTCAGGTTGCGGCCGTCGGCGACGCGCTCCACGAAGTCGGCGTAGAGCAGGTCGGCCTCGGCCTCCCGGTGGGCGCGCTGCTCCGGCGTGAACGGTGTGTCGATCGCCCAGGCGTCGGCATTGGCGTTGGTGCGCACGGTGTCCGAGCCGACGCCCAACCGCCCCAGCAGATCACGGATCACCAGCTTGCCGGTGAGCACGCCGATCGACCCGGTGATCGTCGCCGGGCTGGCGACGATCGCGTCGGCCGCCACCGCGATGTAGTAGCCGCCCGAGGCGGCGACCGCCCCCATCGACGCCACCACCGGCTTGCCGCGCTTGCGGGCCCTTTTCACCTCGCGCCACAGGGTTTCCGACGCGGTGACCGAGCCGCCGGGGCTGTTGACCCGCACCACGATCGCGGACACCGAATCGTCGGCGGCGGCTTCCCGCAGCGCGGGCGCGATAGTGTCGCTGCCGACGGTGGAGGAGCCGAACGGCAGGAACTGGGGTCCCCCACGCCCGTCGACGATCGTGCCGTCGACGTTGATGACGGCGACCGTCGGCTTGGATCGGCGACCCGGTACCGACGGCACCGACGGGATCAACCGCGGCCGGGCCGCACCGGCGTAGCGCGACAGATAGAGCCGGGGTGGCTCGTCCTCGTCGGGATCGTCTCCTGAATGGTCTTGCGGCCCAACCAGTTCCGCGATACGGGCGTAGGCCTCGTCACGGAATCCGATCCGGTCGACCAGCCCCGAGGACACGGCCTCCTCGCGCAACAGCGGCGCGCGGTCGGCCAGGGCGTCCAGGGCAGCAGCGTCGAGCTTGCGTGATTGCGCGACCGCCTGCCACACCTGTTCGCGGATGCTCTCGAGCATCCGGGTGACGGCCTCGCGGTGGGCCTCGGTGAAGCCGTGCTCGGTGAAACGGTTTGCCGCCGACTTGTATTCGCCGCGCGCGACGACTTCGGCCTCGATGCCGGCCTTGTCGAACGCGTCGCGCAAAAAGGTGGCGTTGCTGGCGAAGCCGATCAGCGCGACGCTTCCCGCGGGCTGCATCCAGACCTCGCCGAAGGCCGAGGCCAGGTAGTACCCGAGCGTGCCCGGGTAGGTCTCGGCCCAGGCCAGTGACGGCTTGGCGGCGGTGAACGCGACGATGGCCTCACGCAGCTCCTGCACCGCGGCCGACGGCGATGCCGTCAGTTGCACGCGGGCGATCAGCCCGGCGACCCGCGGATCCTCGGCCGCCCGGTAGATCGCGGACACCGTGTCGCGCAGCGATACCTGTCGGCTCCCCCCGGTGATCATCGCCAGCGGGTCGAAGCCCGTCGTCTCCGGCGGCACCGAGCGCAAATCCAATTCGAGCACGCAGCCGTTGGGGACGCCGTGATGACGGGCGGTGTCGACCCGGTCGGCCAGCGCGCGGAGGTCGTCCGCCCCTTTTGACAAGCCGGGTATCGAGGGCAGGAAAGCGAACATGCCTGCAGACTACCGAGCGGCCACCGTACGGTGGTCCGGTGAGGTTTTCCATCGCCATTCCGCAGTTCGACTACGACGGTTCCGGCGAGGCTTTCGACGCCGCGGGCCTGCGGTCCTTCCTCACCCGCGCCGAGGAGCTCGGCTTCGAGGGCGGCTGGGTGCTCGAACAGATAATCGGACCCGCGCCGCTGCTGGCCCCGCTCGAGCTGCTGGCCTATTGCGCCGCCTGCACCGAGCGGCTGCGCCTGGGCGTCGGCGTGCTGGTGACGTCGCTGCACGAGCCGCTGCAGTTGGCCTCGGCGATCACGGCCGTCGACCGACTCAGCCACGGCCGCCTCGACGTGGGTGTCGCGCCCGGTGGCGGTCGGCGGAAATTCGCCGCCTTCGGCGTGGACAAGGACACCTTCATCTCGTATTTCACCGAAGGGCTGGAGCTGATGAAGGCCGCCTGGTCCGACGAGCCCCGGGTGACGTTCCACGGCCGGTTCCGCGAGGTCGACGACCTGCCCATTGCGCCCAAGCCGGTGCAGCGGCCGCACCCGCCGATCTGGTTCGGGGGCCTGGCCCCCAAAGCGCTGGCCCGCGCCGTGCGGCACGGCGATTCGTTCCTGGGCGCCGGCTCGTCGACCACCGAGGCGTTCGCCGGGGCCGTCGGCGTCGTGCGCCGCGAGCTCGACGCGCAGCGCAAGGACGCCGCCGGGTTCACCATCGCCAAGCGGGTCTACCTGACGGTTGACGACGACGCCAGCAGGGCCCGGGAGCGTGTGCTCGCCGGGCTGGACCGCATCTACGGGCCGATGCCGGGCGTGCAGGACGTGCCGGTATCGGGCACCCCCGACGACGTGGCCCGCGGGCTGCGTGAGGTCATCGACGCCGGGGCGCAGATGCTGTTACTGAATCCCGTCGGCACCGGGGTCGGCGAGAACCGCGAGCAGATGGAACGCCTTGCCGCCGAAGTGATTCCGCGGCTGACGTAGTTGCGCGAGGCCTACAGCTCGGTGGCCGAACCGCCGGCGGCGGTGATCTTCTCGCGTGCGCTGCCGCTGAACTTGTGCGCGGTCACCTCGACCTTGACGGTCAGCTTGCCGTCGCCGAGGACCTTGACCAGAGAGTTCTTCCGAACGGCGCCCTTGGCCACCAGCTCGTCCACGCCGATCGAACCGCCCTGCGGGAAAAGCCGATTGAGGTCGCCGACGTTGACGATCTCGTACTCGGTGCGGAACCGGTTGCGGAACCCCTTGAGCTTGGGCAGCCGCATGTGGATCGGCATCTGTCCACCCTCGAAGGTGGCCGGCACGTTCTTGCGCGCCTTGGTGCCCTTGGTGCCGCGGCCGGCGGTCTTGCCCTTGGAGCCTTCACCGCGACCGACGCGGGTGCGGGCCGTCTTCGACCCGCGCGCGGGCTTGAGATCGTGCAGCTTGATCGTCATTTCTTGCTACCTCCGGTGCCGGCGGCCTTCGCCTCGGCCGGCTCCACCTCGACGAGGTGGCTGACCACCGCGATCAGGCCGCGGGTCTGTGGGTTGTCCTCGCGGATCACCGAGTGACGGATCCGTCGCAGACCCAGGGTGCGCAGGGACTCACGCTGCTTCCAGCGGGCCCCGATGGTGCTGCGCACCTGGGTGATCTTCAGTTGACTGCTCATGGTTGGGTCCCCGAAATCTGCGCCTCACGTGCCGCGGCACTGGCCAGCGCTTCGCTTTCCCGTCGCGCCTTGAGCATTCCGGCCGGGGCAACGTCCTCGATGGGCAGGCCGCGACGAGCCGCGACCTCCTCGGGGCGCTGCAGCAGCTTGAGCGCGGCGACGGTCGCGTGCACCACGTTGATGGCGTTGTCGCTGCCCAGCGACTTGGCCAGGATGTCGTGCACGCCAGCGCATTCCAGCACGGCGCGGGCCGCGCCGCCGGCGATCACACCGGTACCCGGGCTGGCCGGGCGCAGCAGCACCACTCCGGCGGCCGCCTCACCCTGCACCGGGTGCGTGATGGTCCCGCGGATCAGCGGCACCCGGAAGAAGCCCTTACGGGCCTCCTCGACGCCCTTGGCGATGGCCGCGGGGACTTCCTTGGCCTTGCCGTAGCCGACCCCGACCATGCCGTTGCCGTCACCGACGATCACCAGCGCGGTGAAGCTGAATCGCCGGCCACCCTTGACCACCTTGGAGACGCGGTTGATCGCGACGACCCGCTCCAGGTAGTTACTCTTGTCGCCGTCGCGGTCGCGGCCACGACCGCCCTCGCCGCGCCGACCGCGGCTGTCGCGGTCACCGCGCGAGTCACGGCTGTCGCCGGCGCCTTGTCCGCCGGCCGGCTGCTCCGCCATTATGCGGTCCTTCCAGTCGTGTACACGTTCTCAGTCATCAGAATTGCAATCCGTTCTCGCGTGCGGCATCGGCCAGCGCCGCGATCCGTCCGCCGTAGGTGTATCCGCCACGGTCGAAGACCACGCTGTCGATGCCGGCGGCCTTGGCGCGCTCGGCGATCAGCTGGCCCACCCGCACGCTGCGGGCTTTCTTGTCCCCCTGCAGGCTGCGCACGTCGTCCTCGATCGACGACGCGGCGGCCACAGTGGTCCCGTTCTCGTCGTTGACCAGTTGCACGTGAATGTGTCGCGCGGA
This sequence comes from Mycobacterium sp. WUMAC-067, assembly GCF_020217485.1. Taxonomy (GTDB): domain Bacteria; phylum Actinomycetota; class Actinomycetes; order Mycobacteriales; family Mycobacteriaceae; genus Mycobacterium. The sequence goes on from NZ_JAEKMI010000018.1 coordinate 103,159, forward strand.
CCGGTTGACCACCAGCCGGGGACGCTGCGGGGTGCCCTCGATCTTCTTGCGCAGCCGGGCGTGCCTGCGCAGCCGAGAGACGCGCCGGGTCGCGGATACGCTCTGCCCCACCGGCTTTCGCGCGGCGGTGCCAGCTTGTGATTGCGCCATGATTACTTACCTGTCTTTCCGACCTTGCGGCGGATCTGCTCACCCTCGTAGCGCACGCCCTTGCCCTTGTAGGGGTCGGGGCGACGCAGACGGCGGATGTTCGCCGAGATCTGGCCGACCTTCTGCTTGTCGATCCCGGTGATGGTGAACTTCGTCGGCGACTGCACGGCGAACGTGATGCCGTCCGGCGCCTCGATCACCACGGGGTGGCTGTAGCCCAGCGCGAACTCGAGGTTGGAGCCCTTGAGCTGCACGCGGTAACCGACGCCGAAGATCTCCATCTTGGTGGTGTAGCCCTGCGTCACGCCGGTGACCAGGTTGGACACCAGGGTGCGCGAGAGCCCGTGCAGCGAGCGGTTGCGCCGCTCGTCGTTGGGGCGGGTGACCACGATCGCGCCATCGTCGTTGCGCGCCACGGTGATCGGCTCGGCCACGGTCAAATCCAGGGTGCCCTTGGGCCCCTTCACCGAGACCTTCTGGCCATCGATCGTTACGTCGACTCCGGCGGGAACCGGAACCGGTTGCTTACCAATACGCGACATCTCTTACCCCCTCACCACACGTACGCGAGGACTTCGCCGCCCACGCCCTGCCGGGCTGCCTGGCGGTCGGTGAGCAGACCCGAGGACGTGGAGATGATCGCCACACCCAGGCCGCCGAGCACGCGCGGCAGATTGGTGGATTTCGCGTACACCCGCAGACCGGGCTTGGACACGCGGCGCAAACCGGCGATGCTGCGCTCCCGGCTCGGCCCGTACTTGAGCTGAACGATCAGCGACTTGCCGACCCGAGCATCCTCGGTGCGGTAGTCGCTGATGTAGCCCTCGCTCTTGAGGATCTGGGCGATGTTGGCCTTGAGCTTCGAGTGCGGCAACGTCACCTCGTCGTGATACGCCGAATTGGCGTTGCGCAGACGGGTCAAGAAGTCTGCGATCGGGTCCGTCATAGTCATCGAGCGCCACTCCTCTTCATCGCTGCGCTCTGCATCGTCGCTGTCGCAGTCATCGAGCGCCACTCCTCTTCATCGCTGCGCTCTGCATCGTCGATGTCGCAGTCATGACAGTGTCTGTCACCTTCCTCGCGGTGGTTCCCGGTCCGGGCCTGTCGCGCACTTTTTCTGAGTTGGTCTGGGGGTTTCGGCTGTTACCAGCTGCTCTTTTGCACGCCGGGCAGCTCGCCCGCGTGCGCCATCTCGCGCAGGCAGATCCTGCACAGGCCGAATTTGCGGAAGACCGCGCGGGGCCGGCCGCACTTGTTGCAGCGCGTGTAGCCGCGGACCGCGAACTTCGGCTTGCGTGCGGCCTTGTTGACCAGTGCCTTCTTTGCCATCGCTTAGTTCTCCTTGAAGGGAAAGCCGAGGGCCCGCAACAGCGCCCGTCCTTCTTCGTCGGTCGTCGCCGAGGTGACGACGTTGATGTCCATGCCGCGGACCCGGTCGATCTTGTCCACGTCGATCTCGTGGAACACCGACTGCTCGGCCAGCCCGAACGTGTAGTTGCCGACACCGTCGAACTGCTTGGGCGAAAGGCCGCGGAAGTCGCGGATACGGGGCAGCGCGATCGAGGTGAGGCGGTCGAGGAACTCCCACATCCGGTCCCCGCGCAGGGTGACCCGCGCGCCGATCGGCATGCCCTCACGCAGTTTGAACTGCGCGATGGACTTGCGGGCGCGACGGATCTCGGGCCGTTGCCCGGTGATCAGCGCCAGGTCGCTGACGGCCCCGTTGATCAGCTTCGCGTCTCGCGCGGCGTCGCCGACACCCATGTTGACGACGACCTTGGTCACCGTCGGGATCTGCATGACGTTGCCGTAGCCGAACTCCTTGTGCAACGCATCGCGAATCTCGTTGCGGTAGCGCTCTTTCAGGCGCGGCTGCGCTTTTTCTGCAGTAGTCATCAGATGTCCTTGCCGTTGCGCTTGGAGATGCGGACGCGCTTGCCGGTCTCCTCGTCGACCCGGTAGCCGACACGGGTGGGCTTGCCGTCCGAGTCGACGACCATCACGTTGGAGGCGTCGATCGGGGCTTCCTGGGTGACGATTCCGCCCGACTGGGCTCCGCGCTGGTTGGTCGAAATCGCGGTGTGCTTCTTGATCGCGTTGACGCCCTCGACCAGCACCCGGTTGCGCTCGGGGTAGACCTTGAGCACCTTGCCCTTGGCGCCCTTGTCCTTACCCGCGATCACCAGGACGGTGTCGTCCTTTTTGACCTTCATCTACAAAACCTCCGGAGCCAGCGAGATGATCTTCATGAATCGCTTCTCGCGCAGTTCGCGGCCGACCGGCCCGAAGATGCGCGTCCCGCGCGGGTCGTTGTCGGGCTTGATGATCACCGCGGCGTTCTCGTCGAATTTGATGTAGCTGCCGTCGGGACGCCGGCGCTCCTTGACCGTGCGCACCACGACGGCCTTGACGACATCCCCACGCTTGACGTTGCCGCCGGGGATGGCGTCCTTGACGGTGGCGACGATGACATCGCCGATGCCGGCGTAGCGTCGCGACGAACCGCCCAGCACACGGATGCACAAGATCTCCTTGGCGCCGGTGTTGTCGGCGACCTTCAGCCGCGATTCCTGCTGAATCACTCGATCTCCTGACCTGGTTGCGTGTGCACGGCAGGAGACCCACCTGAGTGGGCATTCGGCGGGCATGACCCACCAAAAAACCTGACGTGCGCGGTCTTTGTCACCGAAAGGCACGCGGGGCCGATTCGCACCGGCCGAGGTCTGCCCAAGGCAACCCCTAGAGTCTAGGGGACGACCAGCTCAGAGCCAAATTCTGCCAGGACGCGATGCAGATGAGGAGATTGCGCACCTAAAACGGTGGCGGATCGTCGTCGGGACCGTAGACGGCGGGCCAGGAGCAGGTCGCCGACGGGGGCCGCCGGGCCAACCGCGCGTCG
>NZ_JAEKMI010000180.1 GCF_020217485.1 Mycobacterium sp. WUMAC-067
CCGCCGTGACCTGAAAGTCAACGGCCACCAGGACCAGTCCGACCAGCGGACCCAACAGGATTCCGGCCTGATAGAAGAGGCTGAACATGGCGAAGGCCTCCACCCGGCGATCTCCGGCGTCAGCGGCCAGATAGGCACGCACCGCCGGGTTGAACAAGGCGCCGGCGAAACCGGTTGCCGCCGCGGCGATAAGCACAGCCGGCAACGAGTGAGCCACCACAAGCAGCGCGAAACCGCCTGTGCGCAACAGACATCCAGCCACGATCAACGGCTTGTAGCCCAGCCGGTCGGCCAGCGTGCCGCCCACGATGAACATGCCCTGCTGGGAGAAATTCCGCACGCCCAGCACCAATCCCACCGCCCAGGCGGCCAGCCCGAGCGGGCCAGCCAGGTACCCCGCCAGATACGGCATCAGCATGTAAAAACCCATGTTGATGCCGAACTGGTTGATCATCAGTACCCGGCTGGGCCCGTCGAATCCGCGAAACCGCGCGATAAAGCCCTTCATCGCGACACCAGTGTGGGGTTGGTGATGGTGGTGGTGCGGGTCCAGGAGGTGATGACGTGTTGGTTGGGGTCGGTGAGGGTGGTGGGCTCGGCGACGGGTTGCCAGTTCAACAGCTGGTGCTCGC
>NZ_JAEKMI010000181.1 GCF_020217485.1 Mycobacterium sp. WUMAC-067
GAACCCGCGTAGCCGAACATCGCCGCGGTGTCACGCGCCCACATCTCCGCATACTCGGTCTCGGTGGTGGCGATCGCCGGCGTGTTCTGCCCGAGGAAGTTCGTCGCGACGAGGGACGCCAGCAGGGTGCGGTTCGCCGTGATCACGGGGGGCGGCACCGTCTGGGCGAAGGCCGTCTCGTAGGCGAACGCCGCGGCCCGGGCCTTGGTGGCGGTTTCTTCGGCCTGGGCGCCGGTGGTCCGCATCCACTCCAGATAGGGGGCGATCGCCGCGGTCATGGTCGCGGCCGACGGGCCGACCCACGGGCCGGAGGTGAGGGCGGTGATCTCCGCCTGGTAGGAGTCCGCCGTCGACTGCAGCGCGGCGGCCAATTCGTCCCAGGCCATGGCGGCGGCCAGCATGGGTCCCGACCCCGGACCGGCGTACATCCGCGCGGAGTTGACCTCCGGCGGTAGTACTGCGAAGTCCACGTTCTCCTCCGATCGCTCTCATGGCCGCGAGGGCATCGACGGCTCCGGTGCGCGTCGTATGGGGGTAGCCAGCCGAACAGCAAACAAATCGCAATCCTTCGGGCAGTGCCGGTACCGCGAAGAAAGGCGACCTAATGAGACCGTCCCGACTGCTGAGGG
>NZ_JAEKMI010000182.1 GCF_020217485.1 Mycobacterium sp. WUMAC-067
GTCGCGGGCGGCAGACCGTACGTGTTGACGCTGAAGCCCGGACCCGACCCGACTACCTCTCCAAGCTCGGTGGAATACACCGGAAGTCGCTTCAATGATTCGCCAATCTGGGTCTGTCGCGAGTTGAGATTGTCCAGGACGAGATTGAGTTCTTTTAAGGATGGCCCCAGCTGTGTGCGGTTGTCGGCGATAAAGCCCGAGATTTGCCGCGCAACGTCACGGATCCCCGAGATGAGAACGCCCAACTGCTGTCTTCGTTCGGCCAGCGCCGCAAACAGGTCGCGGCCGTTACCAATCAGCTGGTTGATCTGGCCGGCCCGGTCAGCCAAAAGTTGTGACACATGCTGGGTATGGGACAGGAGTTGACCGATACGTTCGTCACGGTTATTGATCGTCTTCGATAATGCTGTAATACCCTCGAGCGCACTTCTTAGCTGGGGAGTGGCCTCGTGCAGGGCGTCGGTGAGCACCCCCATCGCCTGAGCCAATTGCTCGCTGTCCACCCCACCGGCGACTTTGCCTAAATCTTGTAGCGCATTATTCAGAGTGTAGGGGGTGGTGGTGCGCCCCACCGGAATTGAGGTAACCGCCCCGTCCCCGGCCGGAACAACATTAAGGGAGCGCTG
>NZ_JAEKMI010000183.1 GCF_020217485.1 Mycobacterium sp. WUMAC-067
CGACAAGGTGGTCGCGCGCGCGGACGTCGATGCGGTGCGCCGGCGCCAGGAGCGTGCGGCCGGCCGCGAGGTGTGGATGGCCGACATGGGCGACGGCCTGGCGCATGTGGAAGCCACCCTGTACGCCGCGGACGCCCATGCCCTGGACAAACGGTTGGATGGGTTGGCGGCCACGGTGTGTGTACATGACCCGCGCACCCGTGAGCAGCGCCGCGCTGATGCGTTGGGGGCGTTGGCCGCCGACGCCGATCGGTTGGGGTGTCGCTGCGGTCGCCCGGATTGTGCGGCGGGGGGTCGGGCCGCGGGCCCGGTGGTGATCCATGTGATCGGCGCGCACGCTGTGCTGCAGGGTCGCGCATCCACGCCGGGTGTCGAGATCGGTGGCGAGGGATTGATCCCACCCGAGGTGGTTGCGGAGTTGGCGGCCTCGGCCCGGCTGGTGCCGCTGACCCATCCCGGCGATGCGGCCCCGGAGCCGGGGTATGTGCCCTCGAAGGCGTTGGCCGATTTCGTGCGGTGTCGGGATCTGACCTGTCGCTGGCCCGGTTGTGATCGCCCGGCCACCGCCTGCGATGTGGACCATACGATCCCGTACTCCGCCGGTGGGCCCACGCAT
>NZ_JAEKMI010000184.1 GCF_020217485.1 Mycobacterium sp. WUMAC-067
GGACAAGGTGGTCGCGCGCGGACGTCGATGCGGTGCGCCGGCGCCAGGAGCGTGCGGCGGGCCGCGAGGTGTGGATGGCCGACATGGGTGATGGGCTGGCGCATGTGGAAGCCACCCTGTACGCCCCGGACGCCCACGCCCTGGACAAACGGTTGGACGGGTTGGCGGCCACGGTGTGTGTACATGACCCGCGCAGCCGTGAGCAGCGCCGCGCTGATGCGTTGGGGGCGTTGGCCGCCGACGCCGATCGGTTGGGGTGTCGCTGCGGGCGCCCGGATTGCGCGGCGGGGGGTCGGGCCGCGGGCCCGGTGGTGATCCATGTGATCGGCGAGCAGGCCACCCTGGCCGGCACCGGCGCAACCCAGGGGTGCGAGGTGGGTGGCGAGGGATTGATCCCACCAGAGGTGGTTGCGGAGTTGGCGGCCTCGGCCCGGCTGGTGCCGCTGACCCATCCCGGCGACGCCGCCCCGGAGGCCGGCTATGTGCCCTCGAAGGCGTTGGCCGATTTCGTGCGGTGTCGGGATCTGACCTGTCGCTGGCCCGGCTGTGATCGCCCGGCCACCGCCTGCGATGTGGACCATACGATCCCGCACACCGAAGGCGGTCCCACCCAC
>NZ_JAEKMI010000185.1 GCF_020217485.1 Mycobacterium sp. WUMAC-067
GTGGACGCTGCGCCAGTCGCACGGACCAACCAAAACGTTGAGCTGAATGTGATCATCGCAATATTCACGACGATCGCCATCAGCAGGAAGGTAGCCAACGTGGGACGGCTCGCATGCAGGCGCAGTCGCTGTGCAATCTTTTCGGCCTGGGATCTTCCGGTGTCGTCGCGATAGAGCAGAATCGATGCCGGGATCATGACAATCGTGATGAGCGCGCTAGCCATCATCAGGGGGAACTGGCTGTTCTTGCCAGCGTCGATCGAGCCGAACTCGATGACGTGGCTGTATGTGAGGAACTGGGCTTGGGTCAGGAGGATCTCTTGAGCAGCGTCCCAGATGGCGCCGATGACGAACGTCAGCACGGCTATTGAGATCAGCGGATGGCGCCAGACGAGGGCTCCCGGATCGCTGCGGCGTTGCATGGCCCGCAGGATGGGCATGGCCAGGAAGTAGGGAAGGAGGACATAGGGCGCGTAAATGAAGGAGGTCAGCGGTTCGATGATCGGAGAGATGTTGAGCCACGGCCAATTTCGGGGAAAGTGCCAAAGATTTGGGTTGTAGACCAGGCCGATTGCCCAGTTGTTGATCGGGTCCCACCAAAACAGGGTGCTGGT
>NZ_JAEKMI010000186.1 GCF_020217485.1 Mycobacterium sp. WUMAC-067
CTTGAGACAGGCAAGCTCCACCGCAGATAAAGCCATCGAATGGATCACGGCGCAGGCCAGCAGTACACCGCCGAGGTATGTTAGGGCGTACTTGTCGTAGCGGGTCGCGATGCCGCGCCACTGCTTGAGCCGATTGAAGCCACGTTCGACGGTGTTGCGCAGCGCGTAGATCTCGGCGTCGAACGCCGGTGGGCGGCCGCCGGCGGATCCCTTGGCCTTGCGGCGGTCGATCTGATCTCGACGTTCGGGAATCGTGTGCTTGATTCTGCGGGAACGCAATTGGGTACGGGTGCTCGGATGCGAATACGCCTTGTCGGCGAGCAACCGGAAATCGTCAGCGGACTGGTCTGAATCCCTGCATGTCGCGGCGTAATCATCGAGCAGCGCCATCAATTGCGGGTTGTCGCCGGCTTGGCCGGCGGTGAGCCGGACCGCCACGGGAGCTTCGCGAGGATCAGTCAGCGCGTGGATCTTGGTGGTCAGCCCGCCGCGGGAACGCCCGATCGCATGATCGTCGGGCTCATCGGCAGATTTCTTGTAATTCGAATTCGACAGTGCCCCCTGTGCACAACGTGTCCGAACGGGCGCCCGCCGAGTGTTGATGG
>NZ_JAEKMI010000187.1 GCF_020217485.1 Mycobacterium sp. WUMAC-067
CCCCCCGCAGGTCGTGGCCGCCGACTTGGCAGGGCTCGCTATCCGGCCGATCGTCGGGGCGTTCGACATCCCGGGCACCCGCCTGGCGGCAGACGGAATACCCGTCTACCCCAGAGGAGTGCTCGTGCGAAACCGCGAGCTCGCAGCGGAAATGCTCGACGCCATGGGCGATCGGCCCGTGGTGCTGCTGCGCGGACACGGCCTCACCAGCGCGGCGCCGACGATGGAGCAGGCGGTCCTCCAAGCCATCAGCGTAAACACCTTGGCAGGCCTGTCGCTTCAGATCACAGCAGCCGGAGGGCAGCTGCACGACCTTCCCGGTCCCGACATGGCGGAGCTGCCAGATCTCGGAGGGCCGTTCAACATCGCGACCGCCTGGCGACACGAGCTCGCCCGGCTGAGCGTCAGCCCATGAAGCCGGCCAGCGCGGCAGTGCCGACAGTCCCGCCGACGCTGGGTACGATACAAGGCATGCGATCGACAGAGACAGAAGACGGATCCAAATACGGTCCGCCGCCGCAATACC
>NZ_JAEKMI010000188.1 GCF_020217485.1 Mycobacterium sp. WUMAC-067
AGGAGACAGCCGACATGGCAACACGTTTCATGACCGACCCGCACGAGATGCGGGCGATGGCGGGGCGTTTCGAGGTGCACGCCCAGACCGTTGAGGACGAGGCCCGCAAGATGTGGGCGTCGTCGATGAACATCGCCGGCGCGGGCTGGAGCGGCCAGGCGCAGGCGACGTCCTACGACACCATGGGCCAGGTCAACCAGGCCTTCCGCAACATCGTCAACATGCTGCACGGGGTGCGCGACGGGCTGATCCGCGACGCGAACAACTACGAGCAGCAAGAGCAGGCCTCGCAGCAGATCCTCAGCAGCTAGCCAGAACCGCTGCTGCCCAAGACTTTTAAGGAGCCAAGCAATGAGCATCAATTACCAGTTCGGCGACGTGGACGCCCACGGTGCCCTGATCCGCGCCCAGGCCGCGTCCTTGGAGGCCGAGCACCAGGCCATCGTTCGCGATGTGCTTGCTGCCGGCGACTTTTGGGGCGGTGCAGGTTCGGTCGCGTGCCAGGAGTTCATCACCCAGTTGGG
>NZ_JAEKMI010000189.1 GCF_020217485.1 Mycobacterium sp. WUMAC-067
GTCGGCGCCTGTCGCCCGTTCGACCGCGACCGGACCGGCTTCGTGTTCGGCGAGGCCGGCGCCCTGATGGTCATCGAAACCGAGGAGCACGCCAAGGCCCGCGGCGCCAACATCCTGGCCCGCATCATGGGCGCCAGCATCACCTCCGACGGCTACCACATGGTCGCCCCGGACCCCAACGGCGAACGCGCCGGACACGCGATGACCCGCGCCATCCAACTCGCCGGCCTGTCCCCCAGCGACATTGGTCACGTCAACGCGCACGCCACCGGCACCTCGGTCGGTGACGTCGCCGAGGGCAAGGCCATCAACAACGCGCTGGGCCCCCACGGCGGCAACGCCGCCGTCTACGCACCCAAGGCGGCCCTGGGCCACTCGGTGGGCGCGGTGGGTGCCGTGGAATCGATCCTGACCGTGCTCGCGCTGCGCGACCAGGTCGTCCCGCCGACGCTGAACCTGGAAAACCTCGACCCCGAGATCGACCTGGACGTGGTGGCGGGCAAACCCCGCCCGGGGAACTACGA
>NZ_JAEKMI010000019.1 GCF_020217485.1 Mycobacterium sp. WUMAC-067
GCCTCATCGAACATGTGTTCGAGTATGCCACGAGGGTCCGACAACCCACCCGACCTAGGCTGACGGCGAATCCGCCACGCAGCGAAACCCGATGTGGGTGGTCGCGGAGTCCTGCGATTGCGGCGACCGGGCCGCCGGCCGATATCGGTGGCAGTACTCCGGCGCGCACAGGTGGCTGCCGCCCTTCAACGCCTGGCTGACGGACGGATCGGCGCGGCCCGCCGGGGTACAGCAGGCCTTCGGCGGCGAATCGAGCCGGTGATGCGGGGAGAACTCGGTGGCGGTCCATTCCCAGACGTTGCCGATCATGTCGACGAGGCCGAACGCATTGGGCGCAAACGTGCCGACCGGCGAGGTCCCCACCCAGCCGAGCGCCCCGTCATTGCGGTAGGGGAAGCTGCCCTGCCAGGTGTTGGCCATCAGCCGGCCATCGCGGGTGGGCTCCTCACCCCACGAGTACGTCGTCGTCGTCCCAGCGCGGGCCGCGTACTCCCACTCGGCCTCGGTCGGCAGCCGCCGCCCCGCCCAGCGCGCGTAGGCGGCCGCGTCGGGATAGGCGACCTGCACCACCGGATGATCGCCGCGGTCCGCCACGTCGCTGTCGGGGCCGAACGGATGACGCCAGCTCGCGCCCGGCACCCACTGCCACCACTGTCGCCAGTCACGCAGGTCCACCGGCCCCGGCGTCGGTCGGAAAACCATTGCGCCCGGGCACAGATCGTCGGGATCCGCCCCGGGGTACAGCGCCGGGTCGATCGGTTGCTCGGCCACCGTCACATACCCGGTGGCGTCGACGAATTCGGCGAACTGCGCATTGGTCACCGGGTGCCGTTCCACCGCGAGGGCACCCACCGTGACGCTATGGATCGGCGCCTCTTCGGGGTAAAAGCTAGTCGAGCCCATGCGGAATGACCCGCCGGGGAGGTCGACCAGTTCGCTCAGCACCAGTCCAGGGTAGGACGAACTCTGTTCGACTGATCCGGGCATCGCCGGCGCGCGCCTCGCGCGGCCGCCGTCAGTCGCGCGAAAAGGCAAGCGCGATCTCGGTTTCCATGTCCCGATAGGGGCGGCCGGACAGGTCGACGGTGACCTGGGCGATGGTCCCGCCGGTGAACGCGAACGGCACCTTGAAGCGACTGGAGACACCAGATCCGCCGTTACGACCGACCGTGATGCCGGCACCGGCCAGCCCGAAGGTGCCGGGATGGGTGGTCACCCCGGCGAGCGTGCCGACGACCTCGTCGTCGATGAACAGCGTCAGGTCACCGAGCGGCGTATGACTGTTTTCGACCGTGCCGGTGCGCGAATAGCTGGCGCCGAACAGATGCCTGCCCAACGGCACGGCCCGCGCCGAGGAGACCTCCTGCTGGCGCTCGCCCAGGAAGTTGTACACGTAATGCAGCCGCCCGTCCTGGATGAACAACACATGCCCGCCGTGCGCGCCGCCCTGCTTGAACAGCACACCCTCGGCGCCGCTGGTATCGATGGTCACCTCGGCCAGCACCGAGAACGACCGGCCGCGGATTTCGGCGGCGGCGCCGATGCTCACATCCGCACAATCGGGATAGTAGATGTAGCTGGACCGGTCGCCGACCAGGTACGGTCGCGACCGCCCCAGGGTCTCCAGAATGTTGAAATCCGACAGCGGCAGCCCGTTGTACTTGGCGGCTTCCGAGAACCACAACGCCTTGAGTTCTTCGAGTTTTTCCGGCTTTTCGTTCGCGAGGTCGTGGCATTGGCTGCGGTCGGCCTCGATGTGGAACAGCTCCCAGCGGTCGGCGTCGAAATGCGACCAGCCGGCCGGTGTTGCCGCATGCACGGTGTTGGCGAACCACCCCTCGTGCCAGATCCCGCGGGTACCCAGCATGGTGTAGAACTGGGTGCTCTTGCCGGTGGTGGCTTTCGGATCGGCAAGGGCCGCTTTGAAACTCACGCCGTCCAGGGGTTTCTGGGGTATGCCCTTGACGGTTTGCGGCGGCGCCAGACCGAGCAGGTCGTAGACCGTCGGCGTGATATCGCAGACGTTGACGTAGTTGTCGCGGACCTCGCCGTGCGCGGCAATCCCGTTGGGCCAGGAGATGATTGCGCTGTCGGCGATACCGCCCTCGTGGGAGGCGTACCGCTTGTAGAGCTTGTAGGGCGTGTTGAACGCCATCGCCCACCCGATCGGGTAGTGGTTGTAGGTCTGCGGGCCGCCGAGATGCTCGAACAGCTTCATGCTTTCTTCGACCGTGTCGATGTAGCCGTTGAAGAACTTGCCCTCGTTGACCGAACCGTTCGGGCCGCCCTCGCCGCTGGCGCCGTTGTCGGAAATCACCACGATGATGGTGTTATCGAGCTGACCGGAATCCTCGAGATAGTCCAGGATCCGGCCGATCTGGGCGTCGGTGTAGCTCAGGAACCCGGCGAACACCTCGGCCATCCGGGAAAACAGCTTCTTCTCGTCGTCGGCCAGCGAGTCCCAGGGCCGCACCGTGTCCTGCAGGGGCCACGGCTCGCCGCCGGGCCCCTTCACGTCGAGATACGGGTTGACCGGCGACAATTCGGTGTCCGGCGGCACGATTCCCATCGACTTCTGCCGCTCCAGCACGATCTCGCGGTAGCGCTCGTAGCCCATGTCGAAGCGGCCGGCGTAGCGGTCGGCCCATTCTTTGAAGACGTGATGCGGCGCGTGCCCGGCGCCGGGGCACACGTAGGAGAACCAAGGCTTCTCGGGCGCAATCACTTTGGCGTCGCGGATGAATTCGATCGTCTTGTCGGCGAGGTCCTTCGAAAGGTGGTAGCCGTCCTCCGGGGCTGCCGGCGGGCTCACCGGGTGGTTGTCGTACACCAGGTCGGGATACCACTGGTCGGTCTCGCCGCCCAGAAACCCGTAGAACCGCTCGAAGCCCCGCGCGATCGGCCAGTGCCGCTTCGTCGACGCCAGGTTCGATTCTTCCAGCGGCGTCAGGTGCCACTTGCCCACGCAGTAGGTGTTGTATCCCTGTTCGGCGAGAGCCTCGGACAGCAGGGCCGTGTCGAACGGGATGCGGCCGTTGGCGTTGGGGAAGCCCTCGGTGAACTCTTCGATGGTGGCCATGCCCACGGTCGTGGCGTTGCGCCCGGTCAGCAGCGACGCCCGGGTCGGCGAACACAGCGCGGTGGTGTGAAACTGCGAAAGCCGGATGCCACGCTCGGCGATACGCGACATGGCGGGCATCTCGACCAAGCCGCCGAAGCAGTCCCAGGTCGCAATGCCCGTGTCATCCCAGACCAGATAAAGGACGTTCGGTGCGTTCTGCGGCGCGGTCGGCGCGGCATACGGGCCCCAATCCGGTTCGGAATCCCGGATATCGAGCTCGATCTTGCCTTGGAAGCCTCGCGAGTCAGTGGACATGCGCCGAGCGTAACGTGGCCGCGAACTTTCCGCGTTTTTTCGCAGTGGCGTTACATTCGGCAAGCAAAACGCCCGAGACGATCACGTCCCGGGCGTTTCGATGTCGCTCGAGGCCTTACTTCGCCTTTTCCAGAATTTCGACGAGCCGCCAGCGCTTGGTCGCCGACGTCGGGCGCGTTTCCATCAGCGAGACGCGGTCGCCGATTCCGGCGGCGCTGTTCTCGTCGTGCGCCTTGACCTTCTTGGTGGTCCGGATGATCTTGCCGTACAGCGGGTGACGCACGCGGTCTTCCAGTTCGACCACGATGGTCTTCTGCATCTTGTCGCTGACCACGTAACCGATGCGCACCTTGCGCCGGCCGCGCACCTTCGGGTTGGCCGGAGTGTTCTTGGGGCCCTTATCCTTCGACGCGGCTTGGGCTGCGGCGGCCTTCTTGGGGGCGGCCTTCTTGGCTTCTGCCATCACGATTCCTTACCATCGGGCCCGGAAGCCAGGCCCAGTTCTCGTTCGCGCAGCACGGTGTAGACGCGCGCGATCTCCTGACGCACGGTGCGGAGCCGGCGGTTGTTGGTGAGCTGGCCGGTCGCCATTTGGAAGCGCAGGTTGAACAGCTCTTCCTTGGACTCGCGCAACCGCTCGGTCAGCTCCTCGTCGGTGAGCTCGCGCAGTTCGCCCGGCGAAATTCCCACTGCCATCAGAACTGTTCCTCTCGAGTCACGATGCGAGCCTTGATCGGCAACTTGTGGATCGCGCGGGTGAGCGCGGCGCGGGCGATCTGCTCGTTGGGGTAGCTCAGCTCGAACAGCACCCGGCCCGGCTTGACGTTGACCACCCACCACTCCGGCGAACCCTTACCCGAACCCATCCGGGTTTCCGCGGGCTTCTTGGTCAGCGGGCGGTCGGGGAACACGTTGATCCACACCTTGCCGCCACGCTTGATGTGCCGGTTGATGGCGATACGAGCGGACTCGATCTGCCGGTTGGTGACGTAGGCGTGCTCCAGAGCCTGGATGCCGTAGTCACCGAAGTTCACCGCCGTGCCGCCGCTGGCGATGCCGCGCTGGCGGGGGTGGTGCTGCTTGCGGTGTTTAACTCTGCGTGGAATCAACATGATTCAGCTCTCCGTGCTTTGCGGTTCTGCAGCGGGTGCGGCGGCCGCGGCGCTTGCAGCGCCCTCTTCGGCACTGGCTGCCCGGCCGGCCTCCGTGCTGGTGGCCGTGGTGCCCGACGCGCCACTGCGGCGCGGGCGGGTGCCCGACGGACGTTCGCGGCGGGAACGCTCGGCGCCCGCGGGAGCGGCGGCGGCCAATTCGCGCTTGCCACCGACGATGTCGCCCTTGTAAATCCACACCTTCACACCGATCCGGCCGAAGGTGGTCTTGGCCTCGTACAAGCCGTAGTCGATGTCGGCGCGCAGCGTGTGCAGCGGCACCCGGCCCTCGCGGTAGAACTCCGAGCGGCTCATCTCGGCGCCGCCGAGACGGCCGGAGCACTGCACCCGGATGCCCTTGACGTTGGGCTGGCGCATCGCCGACTGGATGGCCTTGCGCATCGCCCGACGGAACGCGACCCGGTTGCTCAGCTGCTCGGCGACGCCCTGCGCCACCAATTGTGCTTGCGACTCAGGGTTTCTGACTTCGAGGATGTTGAGCTGCACCTGCTTGCCGGTCAGCTTCTCCAGGTCGGCACGGATCCGGTCGGCTTCGGTGCCGCGACGGCCGATGACGATGCCCGGACGCGCGGTGTGGATGTCCACCCGGACGCGGTCGCGGGTGCGCTCGATCTCCACGTCGGCGATCCCGGCCCGCTCCAGGCCCGTCGACAGCAGCCGGCGGATCGCGACGTCTTCCTTGACGTAGTCCGAGTACTGCTTGTCGGCGTACCAGCGTGACTTCCAGTCGGTCGTGATGCCCAGCCGGAAGCCGTGCGGATTGATCTTCTGGCCCACTAGTCTGAGCCTCCCTTCGCGTCAGAGGTCTCAGACGTCTTGGCTTCGGCTTTCGGTGCGGCCTTCTTCGCGGGCGCCTTTGCCGCGGTCTTCTTGGCGGGCGCCTTGGTGGCCGGCGCCTTCTTGGCGGCGGCCTTGCTGGCCTCGGCGCGACGGGCCCGGGTCGACTTCGCCGACCGCTGGTCCTTCGCCGGGCGGCTCTCCACCACGACCGTGATGTGGCTGGTGCGCTTGCGAATCCGGAACGCGCGGCCCTGGGCGCGCGGGCGGATGCGCTTGGCTGTCGGGCCCTCGTCGGCGTAGACGGTGGCGACCACCAGGGTCGACGGGTCCAGCCCGTTGTTGTTCTGCGCGTTGGCGGCGGCGCTGGCGATCACCTTGGCCACCGGCTCACTGGCGGCCTGCGGCGCCCAGCGCAAGATGTCCAGCGCGTCGGTCACCGAGCGGCCGCGCACCAGGTCGATCACCCGACGCGCCTTCCTCGGCGACACCCGCACGAAGCGTGCTTTGGCCACCGCCGACGGAAATTCAGTTGTGGTCATCGCCGTTTGGCCTTCCGGTCGTCCTTGATGTGTCCCTTGAAGGTGCGGGTGGGCGCGAATTCACCAAGCTTGTGACCGACCATCGACTCGGTGACGAACACCGGGACGTGCTTGCGTCCGTCGTGGACCGCGAAGGTGTGGCCGATGAAGTCAGGAATGATCGTCGAACGGCGCGACCATGTCTTGATCACCTGTTTGGTGTTCTTCTCGTTCTGCGCGTCCACCTTTTTGAGCAGGTGGCCGTCGACGAACGGGCCCTTCTTCAGGCTGCGTGGCATGTGCTGACTACTCCTGGTCCTGGGCTTCCTCAGCGACCGTGCTTCTTGCCGGTACGCCGGCGTCGCACGATGAGCTTGTTGCTGGCCTTATTGGGATGGCGGGTGCGGCCCTCGGGCTTGCCCCACGGGCTCACCGGGTGGCGACCACCGGAGGTCTTGCCCTCACCACCACCGTGCGGGTGATCCACCGGGTTCATGACCACACCACGGACCGAAGGGCGCTTGCCCTTCCACCGCATGCGGCCGGCCTTGCCCCAGTTGATGTTCGCCTGCTCGGCGTTGCCCACCTCGCCGACGGTGGCGCGGCAGCGCACGTCGACGCGGCGGATCTCACCGCTGGGCATACGCAGCGACGCGTAGGTGCCCTCCTTACCGAGCAACTGAATGCTCGCGCCGGCCGACCGCGCCAGCTTGGCGCCACCGCCCGGCCGCAGTTCCACGGCGTGGATCACGGTACCGGCCGGGATATTGCGCAACGGCAAGTTGTTGCCCGGCTTGATGTCCGCGTTCGGACCCGTCTCCACCACGTCGCCCTGCGAAAGTCCCTGCGGCGCAATGATGTAGCGCTTCTCCCCGTCCAGGAAGTGCAGCAACGCGATGTTGGCGGTGCGGTTGGGGTCGTATTCGATGTGGGCGACCTTGGCGTTGACGCCGTCCTTGTCGTTGCGACGGAAGTCGATCACCCGGTAGGCGCGCTTGTGTCCGCCACCCTTGTGGCGGGTGGTGATGCGGCCGTGCGCGTTACGCCCGCCGTGACCGTGCAGCGGCCGTACCAACGACTTCTCCGGGGTGGAACGAGTGACCTCGGAGAAGTCGGACACGCTTGCGCCGCGACGGCCTGGGCTCGTCGGCTTGTACTTACGAATTGCCATGTCTAATCAGGTCTTCCTCTCGCGGCGGCTAGGCCGGTGCCCCGAACAGATCGATCGGCTTGCTACCCGGCGCCAGCGTGACGATGGCCCGCTTGGTGCTCTTGCGCTTGCCGAATCCGGTCCTGGTGCGCTTCCGCTTACCCTGCCTGTTCGCGGTGTTCACCGATGCGACCTTGACGGAGAAGATCTTCTCGATGGCGATCTTGATCTGCGTCTTGTTCGAATCGGGGTGCACCACGAACGTGTACACGTTGTCATCGAGGAGCGAATAGGACTTCTCCGAGATGACCGGGGCCAGAATGATGTCGCGGGGGTCAGTGACGGTCGCCATCAGGCCGAAACCTCCTCGGGGGTACCGGTGTTGGCGCTGATGTAGGCGTTGAGGGCCTCCACGCTGAACACCACGTCGTCGGAGCGAAGCACGTCATAGGTGTTGAGCTGGCCGGGCGTCAGAATGTGCACACCGGGCAGGTTGCGCACGCTCTTGGCGCCGGCTTCGTCGCTGCGTCCGATCACGACCAGCACCTGCTTGCGGTCGGTCAGCGTGCTCAAGAACGCCTTGGCGTCCTTTGTCGACGGGGTTTGGCCCGCGACAATTTCGGTGATCGCGTGGATGCGCCCGTTGCGCGCCCGGTCGGACAGCGCACCGCGCAATGCCGCGGCGATCATCTTCTTGGGCGTGCGCTGGCTGTAGTCACGCGGCTTGGGGCCGTGCACGACGCCACCACCGGTGAACTGCGGGGCCCGCGTGGAACCCTGCCGGGCGCGGCCGGTTCCCTTCTGCCGGTACGGCTTGCGGCCACCGCCACTGACGTCGCCACGCGTCTTGGTCGAGTGCGTGCCCTGGCGCGCCGCCGCGCGCTGCGCGGTGACGACCTGGTGCATCAGCGCGATATTGGCCGGGGCGTCGAACAATTCGGCCGGCAACTCGATCGAGCCGTCGACCTTGCCGGCCGGTGTCTTGACGTCGATCTTGAGCGTCTTGGAACCTTGTGCTGCCATCACTTCTCACCTCGTTTGACCGCGCTGCGGACCACCACGAGTCCACCGGTGCGGCCGGGGACCGCACCCTTGATCAGCAGCACGCCGTTCTCGGTATCGACCTTGTGCACCAACAGGTTTTGGACGGTCACCCGGTCGTTACCCATCCGGCCCGCCATCCGGGTGCCCTTGAACACGCGGGCGGGGGTGGCGCAACCACCGATGGAACCCGGGCGACGGTGCACCGCCTGGGCGCCGTGACTGGCGCCCTGACCACGGAAGCCGTGGCGCTTCATGGTGCCGGCGAAGCCCTTTCCCTTGGAGGTGCCGGTCACGTCGACGTAACTGCCGTCGCTGAAGATCTCGGCCGTCAGCTCCTGGCCGACCTGGTATTCGGCGGCCGCGTCCGGGTTGTCCAGCCGCAGCTCGGCCAGAAACCGGCGCGGGTTGACGCCCGCGGCCGCGTACTGACCGGTCACCGGCTTGTTGACCTTGCGCGGACTGATCTCGCCGTACGCCAGCTGCACGGCGCTGTAGCCGTCCTGCTCCGGCGTGCGGATGCGGGTCACCACGTTCGGCCCGGCCTTGACGACCGTCACCGGCACAATCCTGTTGTTCTCGTCGAATACCTGCGTCATGCCCAGCTTGGTACCGAGAATGCCCTTACGCGCCATTGCTCTGTAACTCCCTACTGGATATTGACGTCGACACTGGCCGGAAGGTCGATGCGCATCAGCGCGTCAACCGTCTTCGGCGTCGGGTCGAGGATGTCGATCAGCCGCTTGTGCGTGCGCATCTCGAAGTGCTCCCGCGAGTCCTTGTACTTGTGCGGTGAGCGGATGACGCAATACACATTCTTCTCGGTCGGCAGGGGC
Organism: Mycobacterium sp. WUMAC-067; assembly: GCF_020217485.1. Taxonomy (GTDB): domain Bacteria; phylum Actinomycetota; class Actinomycetes; order Mycobacteriales; family Mycobacteriaceae; genus Mycobacterium. The sequence goes on from NZ_JAEKMI010000019.1 coordinate 8,874, forward strand.
ACCGGCCCTACGACGCTGGCACCCGTGCGGACGACGGTCTCGACGATCTTGCGCGCCGACGCGTCGATAGCCTCGTGGTCGTAGGCCTTAAGCCTGATGCGGATCTTCTGTCCCGCCACGCTTCTCCTACCCTCGCTCCCGTTGAGCCCCGTTACCCGGGCTCAAATAATCCATGTCCTCAGTGCCACCGGCGCGCCGATCGGGCCGGCCGTTGTTGGCCGATCGAGCGTTGCGCCGGATAGTGCGCCGCTGTTTACCTGTCGTGGTCCACCGGCCCCCGCGGTCGGGTGTGTCACCCTCCCACAGCCTCGGCGCGCCGATTTCACGATCGAAATTCGTCGCTCTCAAAGGATGGGACCGGACGCGCCCGTTTGGACGCTGGTCGTATGCCCGACCAGGCGCAAACCCGGCTCAAGGCAACCTGAACAGTATGCCCTAGATCGGGGCCCGAGCAAAATTCGGGCAGGATCTCGGGCCGAATCCCCCGCACCCGCCCCGGCCGGGGTCACGACGCGGCGCTAACGCGCAGGTCAGAGGCCCACAGGTGGCCGATGCCAAGGCCGAGACCAGTGCCCATGAGCACACCGGACCACGTTCGTGGGTGGTCTCAAGCACCCGCCTGTTCTGTGTTCGCCACGTCAGCCCGATTGGCCTGGACATGCAGGAAGCCGTCGACCGCCGCCAGCGCGCATTCGCGGTAGTCGAAATCGGGCAGGGTGGACAGGCGGCCGAGCACCAGCGGGCCGATGAGCAGGGCGATCGCCCGGGATCGGTCCACCTCGCCCAACTCGGCGGCCTCCGGGCTGTCGAAGATCGCGTCGAACGGCTCCGCGTACTGCTGCGCGATCCGCTCGCGCAGGGTGGTGATCGCCGCGCTGTCGGCGTTGCCGCTGCGCCGGGGTTCGGGCAGCCCCTCCAGGTCACGCCCCAGCGCCAGCCAGGACATGGCCGTCATGACGGTGGGCGCGTGTGCCACGGATTCGGCCTGGGCCAGCACCACCGCGACCAGGCGGTCACGCAACGACCCCTCGGCCGGCGGGGTCGGGGACGCCGGTATCAGGCTGTTGAAAGCCGCTGCCAGCAAGTCGTTTCCGCTCGGGAAGTGGCGGTACAGCGTCGCCCGTGCCACGTTGGCGGTGCGGGTGACCGCGTCGACCGTCACCGCGCTGGGGCCCCCGGCGCGCAGCAGCGTGACGGCGGCGTCCAGCAGCCTAGCCCGCGACCTCGCTGGGCGCGGATCGGTCGTCCCCGCGGTAATGGCGACCACCTCCTGTCTGAGAGCGAGACTATCGGGTCGAAACCCCCGGTGTCTGCCGCCGCCGGAGCGATCGCCGCCGGGCGTCACCGAACGAATTCCGCGGCCCGGTGCCCGATCATCACGATCGTGGCGTGCGGACCGCGGCTGGTGATCGCGGGCAGGATCGAGCCGTCGATCACCCACAGGTTGTCGATGCCGTGGACCCGGCACCGGGGGTCGACGACGGCCCGCGGGTCCCCGTCGACGCCCATCGGCGCGGTGCCGCACAGGTGTTGCGACGTAGACCAGACGGCTGACGCGGAACCGATTGCACTGCCCGCCAATTCGCGGGCCAATTCGCTGCCCCGGCGCAGGGCGGCGACGTCGCCGGGCTCGCTGTCGTAGCGGTGCTCGATGCGCGGCTCCGCGTCGGGATCGGCCGAGACCAGCGTGATGCGGCCCCGCGCGCGTGGTTGCATGAGCGCCACCCCGATGTGCGGCCAGTCGGCGTGCCCGGCGGTGCCGTCGCCGGTCATCGCCACGAATCCACCGGTGTACGGCCTGATCTCGAGGCCGTCGGCCGTGCTGAGCACCACCTCGAGCACCGGCCGCCCGGGGGCCACCGTCCAGTCGGTGGGCAGGACCCACTCGGCGTGATCGCTGAACGAAGCCCCGACCGGCAGCGCCGCGACCACCGGCACCCCGGCGGCGGCCAGCATGCCGGCTTCGCCGATGCCCGAGAGCATGAGGAGATGCGCGGTTTCGATGGCGCCGCCGCACAAGACGATCCGGTCGGCCGTGAACGTGGCGTGGCCGTGCGCCCCGATCGCGTCCACCCCCACCGCGACGGTCCCGTCGAAACGCAACCGCGCCACCCGGGTCCGCGCGTGCAGGCGCAGGTTCGGCCGGCTCAGCGCCGGGATCAGGTACGCCGCGCCGGAACCCCGGCGCACGCCATCGACGATATTGAGCGGGACGGCGCCTATCCCGGAAACCGGCTCCGCCGCAACGTCATTGAGGTCGGCGATCCAGCCGAATCCCGCGCTCTCCGCAGCGGTGATGAAACGCTGTGTGGTGCCGGTCATTTCGTGGGTGCGACGCACGAGAATGGGGCCGCTGTCGCCGTGGGCGGGACCGTCGAAGTCCAGGTCGGTCTCGATGGCGCGGAAGCTGTCCAGCACGTCGGACCATCCCCAGCCCGGCAGGCCGAGGCGGTCGAAGTCGCGGGGCAACCCGCGGCAGAAGTAGCCGCCGTTGATCGCTCCCGATCCGCCCACCGTGGCCCCGCGCACGATGGGGTGCTGGCGGGCGGGTTCCTCGGTCAGACGGGTCTGATAGCGCCGGACCAGCGGGCTGCCGACGCCGATCGGCAACTGCAGACCGTTGGCGGTCCGCGCGAGCAGGCCCGGATCGTCGAGGGCGGGGCCCGCCTCGAGGACGGTCACCGTGCGGCCAGGATCGGCGGAAAGGCGTTCCGCGACAACCGATCCAGCACTGCCGGCGCCGACGATCAGCACATCGCTGTGCGAGGCGGCTGCGGTCAAGGCGCTGGCTAACTCCGGATCTGGGGCTTCAGGGCGCGCACGTTGCGCTCCCGCAGCACACCCCACCACAACCCGAGCCCGTACGCCAGGTCGTCGACGCGCTTGAGCACCAGGTAGGTCGGCAGCCCGATCGGTTCGATGTCATCGCCGATGGCGTCCCGGCGGCGGAGCCAGTCGACGACCCCGTCCATGACGGCCGCGACCACCACCACCCGCCGGAAATGCCGCGACATGGTCGCGGCCACTAATGCCAGCGGCCAGTAGTGCCGGCACAGCGCCGACGCCAGCTGCAGCGCCGCCGACCACAGGCCACGGCCCGCGATCGTCACCACATCGGTCATCGACGTCTCCGCGCTGCGCATCGCCCGCGCGATCCGCCGACCCGTCAGGACGGCCAGCAGGATGGACGCCAGCCGCGACAGCGTGGACCCGAATGCCATCAGGATCCACGTGGTCAGCGCCCAGCCGGAGATCACCACCGGCGCCGTCTTGTCCGGGTGGCGCACCGACAACGGGGCCGCCGAGCCGCCGTAAAACGCTTTGCGCGCAAGCCAATCCCGTAGTTCGGTGCGGTGGTCGTGGGCGACCAGCGCGATCGGCTCGTAACGCAGCCGGGCACCCGACTCGATCAGCCGCCAGCACAGGTCGACGTCCTCGCCGGACTGCAAGGTCTCGTCGAACCCGCCGACCTCCCGGATGGCCGAGCACCGGCAGATGATCGCCGCGCTCGGGACGTAGGACACCGTGCTGTGGGGCAGCACCGGGGCTTCGCGCTCACCGAGGTCGAGCGAGGAGTGCACCGCCTCGTAGCGGGCCACCACGTTCTCGCTGTGCGACAGGCCGACGATGCGCGGGGCCACCAGGCCGACGGTCGGGTCGCAGAAGTGACCGAGCAGGGCTTCCAGCCAGCCCCGGCGCGGCGCCACGTCGGAGTCCAGGAACGCCACGAAGTCCGTCCGGCAGGCCGCCAGCCCGCTGTTGCGTGCCGCCGCCGGGCCCTTGCTGCGGTGGTGGCGCAACACCTCGATGTCGCAGTGCGCGCCGACGAAGTCTTCGGGAACGACGGGGCGCGACGAGCCGTCGTCCACCACGACGACACGCAGTCCGCGCAGCGCGCTCACCAGGCGCCGCACGCCAGAAAGGTTGTTGCGCACCGGGATTACCACCGTGACGTCGTGGTGCGACGGACCGCCCGCGGGCCGCGGGTGCGCCACCGTGGCGTCCAGCAGGGTGCGGGCGAGCTGGGCGCTGACGTCGTCGCGCACCTTCAGCCGGCCGTCGCAGAGCAAGTCCTGGGCGGCCGGCGCCAGCTTCAGCAGCCGGGTCGGCGAACCGCCGAGCAGGGCCGAGCCGTCGCCGAGCACCCGCACGCGGCGATCGACCTGGACGGCGAAGCCGTCGGGCAGCCGCGTCGCCGGCGCGGTCATGCCAGCATCCCGTCCGGCCCCGGCCCCCACCGGGCGACGCGGCGAACACACTCGTCGACCATCCCGGCGACGATGCGCTCACCCTCGGCGGCGGTGGCGGTGGTCGGGTCGCCCAGCACGCCGACCGGGCTGACCGCCGCGACTCCCCCGCGGCGCATCGAACCGAGCAACTCGGGCAAGGGTGCGGTGTTTCCGGCGAGCCACCGGTCGGTCCGGACGTCGGCCGGCGAGATGTGCAGCAACACCGATGTTTCGGTATGCCCGGCGTGGGCGTCGGCGCCGGGGGCCACACAGGGGCACCATCCCGCGTCGCGGCCCTCGGCGCGCAGCCTGGCCACCGCGGCCTTCAGCGCGGCGACGTTGCCGCCGTGGCCGTTGACGAAGACCAGGCGCCGCGCCCACGTGGCCGCCGACCTGCCGTACTCGACCAGCAGCAGCGTCAACGCCTCGGTGCCCAGCGAGATCGTCCCGGCGAAGCTCTGGTGCTCGCCGCTCGCGCCGTAGGCGATGGCCGGCGCCACCAGCCACTCGTCGCCGAGGCGGGCTCGGGCGCCGCGGGCGACCGCCGTCGCGATCCGGGTATCGGTGTCCAGCGGCAGGTGTGGACCGTGCTGCTCGGTCGACCCCAGCGGAACCATGACCGACGGCGCGATGCCGGACAGCTGGCTCGACGTCGCAGTTCCTAGTTCGCCGAGTACGGGCACTCGGTGATGGTAGGACGAATTCACCTGGCGTGCACCAATTGTTGAAGCTTGAAAATAAGTTTTTTTCCGCACCGTTCATCGGTCATTCGAATTGTCGGCTCGTTCGTCACGGTTACCCCGCCAGTACCACGATTTCCGTGGCCGTCAAATATTCCGACAAAACCGCCCGGGATAGCCCGACTTACGTTATTCGCCGGCCGACGGCACGCCCAGCGCCCGGGTGAAACCGGGCGGCACCAGGATGTCGCCGGGCCCGAGGTCGTGAATCGAGGAATGTCCCAGACCCATCAGGGCCGAGTCGATGCCGCCGCGCAAGATGTCGAGGACGTTCTCCACCCCCGGTTGGCCGGCCGCGGCCAGGCCCCACAGGTACGCCCGGCCGATCATCACGGCGCGCGCCCCCAGCGCCACGGCCTTCACGACATCGCTGCCGCGCCGTACGCCGCCGTCGAGCAGCACCTCGACCTGATCGCCCACGGCCGCGGCGATCGCGGGCAGGGCGCGAATCGAGGCCGGGGTGCCGTCCAGGTTGTTGCCTCCGTGATTGGACACCGAGATCGCCGAAACCCCCGCATCCACAGCCCTTTTGGCGTCATCGATACGGATCACGCCCTTGAGCATGAACGGGCCGCCCCACAGTTCGCGAAGCCAGGCGATGTCTTCCCAGGTCGGCGGTGGCGTGCCCATCCACTCGCCGTAGGCCGCGAAGAACGGGGGCCCGGGCTCGCCGCGGCGGCCCTGGTTGGGCACCCGCAGCTCCGGCGGCCGCATGGTCTTCGCCCACTGCAAGAACCACCGCGGTTTGGTGATGACCTCCGGGCTCATCTTGAGGATGGTCTTGAGGTCCATCTTCTCCGGGATCGAGGGGCTGCCCCAATCCCGGCCGTGCGAGAAGCTCCAGTCGGTGGTGACGATCAGCCCCGCCGCGCCGGCCGCCCGGGCACGCTCGACCCGCGCGGCGATCGCGTCTCGGTCGCCCAGCCAGTACACCTGGAAGAACAACTTGGGGTTGGCCGCGATGACCTCTTCGATCGGCTTGCCGGCGAACGAGGACAGCCCCATGGCGGTGCCGCGGGCGGCGGCGGCCCGCGCGACGGCCACCTCGCCGTCGGGGTGCACGGCCTGCACGCCGGTCGGGGAGATCAGGACCGGCATCGAAATGTCCTGTCCCATAACGCTGGTCGACATGTCGCGCTTTGCGGGCGCGCCGACCACGTGGGGGGCGAAACCGAGTTCACCGAAGGCTTCGACGTTGTCTGAGACGGTGATTCCCTTTTCGCTGGCCGAAATCAACGACGAATAGGCCGATTTCGGCAACCGGCGCTTGGCCCGCTGCTGCGCGATGGCGACCGTTTCAAACCATTTCTCGGCCATTGTCACACCGGGCTTTCATTACACAGGCGTGCCGGTGGCGCCGCCGGCGTGATCGTCGGTGGCCGCAGCGACAGCGTGAGCGGCACCGGCTGGCGGATGCGCTTGCCGCGGGAGTGGTCGGCGCGGGGGCGCGGGGTCTCGCGGTCGTGCGCCAGCGCCGACGCGCTGTGTCCCTGGACGCATTCGGGGTCCGGCCCGTCCAGCGGCAGGCCGGTGAAGAACTTGGCGGCCATGCAGCCGCCCCGGCAGCTGTCGTAGTGCCCGCAGCTGCCGCACGCGCCCGCCGACTGCGGCTCGCGCAGCTCGCGGAACAGCGGGGCGTTCTTCCACACGTTGTCAAAACCACCGTCCGACAACACGTTTCCGGCCAGGAAGCGGTCATGGATAGCGAACGGGCAGGCGTACACGTCGCCGACGGGGTCGATCAGGCACACGACGCGGCCCGCGCCGCACATGTTCAGGCCGGCCAGCGCGCCGGACTGGCCGAGCGGGGCCAGGTGAAAGAAGGAGTCACCGGTGAGCACCCGCTCCCCCTTGGCGACCAGCCAGTCATACAGCTGGACCTGCTGGTCGGCGGTGGGGTGCAGCTCCTCCCAGACGTCGGCGCCGCGCCCGGACGGGCGCAGCCGGGTGATCCGCAGCGTGGCACCGTAACGGCTTGCCAGCGCGGCGAACTCGTCGAGCTGGTCGACGTTGTGCCGGGTGACGACCACGGAGATCTTGGCGTCTTTGAAGCCGGCGTTGGAAAGATTCTCCAGCGCCCGCACCGCCATGTCGAACGACCCGGGCCCGCGCACGGCGTCGTTGACCTCGGCGGTGGCGCCGTCCAGCGAGATCTGCACGTCGACGTAGTCGCTGGCCGCCAACCGCGCGGCGACCTCGGGCGTGATCCGCACGCCGTTGGTGGAGAACTTGACGCCGACGTGGTGGGCGGTCGCGTAGTCGACGAGTTCCCAAAAGTCCGGGCGCACAGTGGGTTCCCCACCACCGATGTTGACGTAGAACACCTGCATGCGTTCCAGCTCGTCGATGATGTCCATGCACTGACGGGTGGACAGCTCGCGCGGATCCCGCTTGCCCGACGACGAGAGGCAGTGCACGCAGGCCAGGTTGCAGGCGTAGGTGAGCTCCCAGGTGAGGCAGATGGGCGCGTCGAGCCCGTGCTCGAACTGCTCGATCAGCCGCGGTACGGCCGCTTGGGGCGGTGCGGTCATTGATGGTCCTCCCGGGGCACCAGCATCTTGGAGTCGACGAGCACACCCAACGCGTGCAGGTAGGGACCCTGCGCGGCGTCGTCGACGCCCGCCGCGCGACAGGCGGAGCGGACGTCGGGGTGGTCGGCCAGCGACTGCACCACCGTGAGGATGGTGCGGTTCTTCAGGAATGACAGCTTGCGGGTGCCGAAGTGATAGAGCAGCGCGCCGAACGGTTCGGGCCGCACCGCCACCTGCGGGTGCAGTCGCCAGCCGCGATCAGGATCGAACACGGTGTCGCCGGCGGGGCGAGCCCTGTGAGCCTGCGCGGGCGCAGGCACGGTCAGTAGACCCCGCACATGCCGTCGATGGATACCTCTTCGACCAGGGTCTCGGTGACGAGTTGGGTGTCGGTTTCGGTCTCGTGGTCCACGGGGCCTTGCCTTTCGTCGGGTCTTGACAACGATGGGGTCTGAGTCACACTCGCCGCCAGAATATGGCATCGAGTGCCGAAATGGAAGGGCGGGGTCTGAAGATGCCGCAGCCGCGGGTGGGCAGGCGCCGCTCGACCACGCCCGCCCACATCACCGATGTGGCCATCGACCTGTTCACCGCCCGCGGTTTCGCCGACGTGAGCGTCGACGACGTCGCCCACGCCGCCGGCATCTCCCGCCGCACCCTCTTTCGCTATTACGCGTCCAAGAACGCCATCCCGTGGGGCGATTTCGACACTCACCTCGCCCACCTCCGGGACTTGCTCGACAACGTGGATTCCCGGGTGGGCCTGGGCGATGCGCTGCGCGCTGCGTTGTTGGCGTTCAACACCTTTGACGAATCCGAGACCGCCCGCCACCGCCAGCGCATGCGGGTGATCCTGCAAACCGCTGAGCTGCAGGCCTATTCGATGACGATGTACGCCGGCTGGCGCGAGGTGATCGCCGGGTTCGTGGCCCGCCGTTGTGATTGCAAGACAACCGATCTGCTTCCGCAGACCGCCGCCTGGACGATGCTGGGCGTGGCGCTGTCGGCCTACGAGCACTGGCTGAGCGATGAATCCGTCCCGTTGCCGGTGGCCCTGGGCAATGCCTTCGACGTGGTCGGCGCCGGGTTGAACGAGCTGGACAGTTGAGCGTCGAGCACGTGGCGCACACGCTGCGAGCCCAGGGCAGGTTCTGCGCCTCGTCGGGCTCCGCGATGTACGGCGACCTGTTCGAGCTGGTGGCCGCCGACGTCGAAGCCGGCGGCGTGTTCGCGACCATCTTGTCCGGGCACCGCGACGCCCCCGCGCGCGAGGCGGTGCCCCTTCGGCTGCTCGGCGGGCTGCACCGGCTGGTGCTCTACGGACGGGCGGCGCACCTGCGGCGCTGGTATCCCAGCACCGGCGGGACCTGGAACGCCGGATCGGCCTGGCCCGAAATCCGCGACACCGCGACCGGTCACACCGACGCGCTGCGCGCGGCGTTGGATCAACCACCGCAGACCAACGAGGTGGGCCGGTCGGCCGCACTGATCGGCGGATTGCTGCACATCAATCAATTCGGTTTGCCCATCCGGCTTTTCGAGATCGGATCCAGTGCGGGGCTGAACCTGCGAGCGGACCATTACCGCTACCGGTTCGCCGGGGGCCAGTGGGGCCCGCCCGACTCGCCGGTGGGGATCGATGACGCGTGGCGCGGCGCGCTGCCGCCCGGGCGCGACGTGCGCATCGTCGAGCGGCACGGGTACGACATCGCGCCCGTCGATGTCGGCGACACCGACGGGGAGATGACCGTGCTGAGCTACGTCTGGCCCGACCAGCGCGTCCGGCTTGCCCGGCTGCGCGGGGCCATCGAGGTTGCCCGCCGGGTCCCGGCCCCGCTCGAGCGCCAGACGGCGGCCGGCGCGGCCGCCGGCCTTCGGCTGGCCGACGGCGCGCTGACCGTCCTGTGGCATTCCATCACCTGGCAATACCTGTCGGCCGACGAACGCGACGCGGTGCGTGCTCACGTGAACTCGCTGGCCGCGCAGGCGGATACGCGTTCACCGTTCGCCCACCTCGCGATGGAGCCCGCACGCTCCGGCCCCGGCACCCCGATCCGATTCGAGGTGCGGGCCCGCAGCTGGCCGGGCGGCGAGCCGCGCGTTCTGGGCGAATGCCACCCGCACGGCCCGCCGGTGCACTGGCGGTCCTAGGTCCCCATGAAGGTCATCGGATCGTGCAGCACCCGGGTGCCGTCATGCAATCCGTCGATGGCCTCCATGTGCTCGGGCTCCAGGGTGAAGTCGAACACGTCCAGGTTCTGGGCGACGCGCTCGGGCTTGGACGACCGCGAGACGACCACGTTGTCCAATTGCAGGTTCCAGCGAACCAGCACCTGCGCCGGCGTGCGGCCGTACTCGGCGGCGATGGCCGTCACGGTCGGATCCTCGAGCATTTTGCCGACGCCCAGCGGGCTGTAGGACTGCGTCGTGACGTCGTGCTGGGCGTGCGCCTGGCGCAGATCGGCCTGGTTGAGGCGCGGGTGCAGCTCGACCTGGTTCACGGCGGGCACCTCGGCCGTCTCCTCGATGACGTTCGTCAGCAGTTCCTCGGTGAAGTTGCAGACGCCGATCGAGCGGACGTGCCCCTCGTCGCGGGCGACCTTCATCCCCTCGAAGCTCTCCACATACTTGCCCAGCTTCGGCGCCGGCCAGTGGATCAGGTACAGGTCGAGGTAATCCAGCCCAAGACGGTCCAAGCTCTCCTTGCACGACTCCTGGGCACTCTGGAAGCCCTGCCTCGACGTGCCCAGCTTGGTGGCGACGAACAACTCCTCACGCGGGATGCCCGACGCGGCTATCGCACGCCCGACGGCTTCTTCGTTTCCGTAGGAGGCAGCGGTGTCGATGAGGCGGCAGCCAGCCTCCAGGGCCGCGAGTACCGAGCTTTCCGTCTCCACATCGGACAACTTGGCTACTCCCAAGCCAAGTACGGGCATCTTCGCCTCGTCGTTGAGAGCGACGGTCGGAATCGCGCTGGAAGCGCTGTATATCTCATCAATCACTGTCACTTGTCAATCACCTGCCTGCCAAGTTTGGGTGCTGGGTTATCTGGATTAGAACGATTCAGTGGCAGCGGTTAAGCCGAGCGGTTTAACGCCAACCCATTGCAGTGCAAAGGTTCCCAACATCGTTCGCTTGGAGACAGTAACGGAGCACGGCCAGCGATGCACCAAAGGCGGCGATCCTGGGCGTCTCAGCAAAAAATCTGCGGCATCCGAGTTTCGTTTTTCCAGCGCAATAGGTTTCGCAGCGGCGCGCTGGCAATTTTGTGACACCTGCTACAGCCCCGTCCCGGTTCCCACGCCCGAGCATCTCAAAACCTTTCCACCGAGTGATGTGCATCACCATCGAATTCGGCTGTGCCCCATGCCCAATTCGCGCCAAAGTCCCAGGAGGACGGGGTGCGCCGGCGAAAACATCGGTGGTCTCGGTGTTTTCGATCGACATTTGTCGTCGGCGGGTGCGTGTGACGCGAAATCGCTTACCCCTTATGATCGAAAAGCGCCGAACGCACGCCAACACCGGAAGCGAGGCAAATCCTTCCCCATGAAGACAATGCAAGAGCTTTTCGAAATTGCCTGGCAAGCAACACAAATCGGTGCCGCCACGCTGAAGAAATCACAGCCGAGTTCGGTGCAGCACAAAGGCGACCGTGACCTGGTCACCGACATCGACCTCGCGATCCAGCGCGACATCGCCGACTACCTGGCCCAGACCACACCTGACATCGCGTTACTGGCCGAAGAGTCCGAGCAACAGCCGGACATCGAGACTTCCGAGTGGCTCTGGGTGCTCGACCCCATCGACGGGACCTCGAACTTCGTGCACGGGCTGCCGTTGTGCGCGGTGTCGCTGGCCCTGCTGCGGGGCGGGCGCACCGTGGCCGCGGTCACCCACGCTCCCCTGCTCGGCAAGACCTACCACGCCATCGAGGGCAAGGGCGCGTTCCTCAACGGGCAGCGGATCAACGCCAGCGCCGCCGACAGCCTCAGCGGGGCCATCGTGTCCCTCGGCGACTACGCCGTCGGCCACGACGCCGGCAGGCTGAACGAGCACCGGCTGGCGCTCACCGCCGAGCTGGTGCCGCGCGTCGAGCGCATCCGCATGATCGGGGCGGCGACCCTGGACCTCGCGTTCGTCGCCGAGGGCGCCCTGGACGCCTGCGTGATGATGTCCAACAAGCCCTGGGACACCGCCGCGGGGACGCTGATCGCCCGCGAAGCGGGCGCGCGGCTCACCGACGCGCAGGGCAATCCCCACACCCACAAGTCCGCGTCGACCGTCATCAGCGCGCCGGGCATCGCCGAGCAACTCGCGACGGTCATCCGGAACACCGAGAACACCGGCGACCGTTACGCGGCCGCCGTCGGCTAGTCAAAAGGCGCGGCTCAGCCCAGTATTTCCGAAATGGGCACGGCCGCAGCGATTTTGGCGCGGACCTTCATGACCTTGCCGGGCATCCCGCCGCCGACCACGCCGACCAGGGCCCCGTCGCGTTCGTAGTAGGCCAGGAACTTGCGGCCGTCGTCCTCGACGACGTGGACGACGTCGTCGGCCTCCGGCTCGCCGAGGCACTGGATCTTGACGTCGTATTGGTCGCTCCAGAAGTAGGGGACGACCACCACCGGGGGCACATCCTGTCCCAGCATCGCGGGCACCACGGCGCGGGCCTGATCGGCGACATTGCTCCAATGTTCCACGCGCCCTTGGTGTCCCGTCGCGTCACGCCACGACGCGACATCGCCGAGCGCCCACACGTTCGGCGCGCTGGTGCGTCCGGCCTCGTCGCAGATGACGCCGTTGTCGACGGTGACGCCGCTGCCCTCGAGCCATTCGGTCGCCGGCCGCGACCCGATGCCGATCACCACCAGGTCGGCCGCCAGCTCGGTGCCGTCGCTCAACACGACCGCCTCGACATGCGTGTCACCGCGCACCTCCGCCACGCCGACGCCGAGCCGGACGTCGACGCCCTCGGCGCGGTGCAGCCGGGCCACCAGCTCGCCGATCTGCTCGCCGAGCACCGCGGCCAGCGGTGTCGGCTGCGGCTCCACCAGCACCACGTCCACCCCCAGGCTGCGCAGGCTGGCCGCCACCTCGCAGCCGATGAAACCGGCCCCGATCACGACGGCGCGCTGCGCCGAGGACGCGTGCTCGCGCAGCGCCAGGCTCTCGTCGAACGACCGCAGCACCCGAATGCCCTCGAGGTCGGGGATCGCCGGGATGCGTCGCGGGACCAGCCCGGTGGCGATGACGAGTTCGTCGTAGCGCAGCGTCGTTCCGTCGGCGAGCGTCACCGTCTGCGCCGCGGTGTCCAGGCTTTTCGCGGCCGACCCCAGGCGCAGGGTGATGTCGTTCTCGTCGTACCACTCGCGCGGTTTGAGCGCGGTGTCGTCGACCTCTTTGCGCAGCACCTCTTTGGACAGCGGCGGGCGGTCATACGGCAGGTGCACCTCGTCGCTGACGAGTGTGATGGGCCCGGAATACTCCGATTTGCGCAGCTGCTCGGCGGTGCGCGCGGCGGCCAATCCGCCGCCGACGATCACGATTCCGTTGGTGGCGCTTTCGTCACTACTCACGTGGAGTTCTTAGCACGATGGCCGGTCAGTACTTTAGGGCACCCTTATCCACGGGGATCTGCGTGCCGGTGAGTGTGCCCGACCCGTCGCCGGCGAGCCACGCCACGACGTCGGCGACTTCGTCGGCGGTCATGAAGCCGTTGGGCTGCACCGGCATTGGGGGGAAGCTGTGCACGAAGCTGGGATGGGCGGCGAAGATCTCCATCATCGCTTCGGGCTCGATCATCGGGGTTTCGACCGAGTACGGATGGATCGAGTTGACCCGGATGCCGTATTCGCCGAGCTCGATCGCGAGGGTGTTGGTGAGCGCGGTGAGCCCGTGTTTGCTGGCCGAGTAGTGGCCGTTGCCCGGTGTGGCCTTGAGTCCCGCCGACGAGCTGACCACCACGATGGACCCGCCGTTGCCCGCCTCGATCATCGCGGGCACGGTGGCGCGCAGCGTGCGCCAGGTGCCGGTCAGGTTGACGCCGATCACCGCGTCCCACTGCTCGTCGGTGAGCTCCCAAATGCGGCCCCAGCTCAGCACTCCGGCGTTGGCGACCACGATGTCGAGCCGGCCGAACTGTTCCGTCCCGTCGGCCACCAACTGCCGCAGCGCGGCGTCGTCGCGGACGTCGAGGACGCGGGTCAGGATCTTGCGTCCCTGCCCCTCCACCAGGCGCGCCGTCTCGTCGAGGTCCTCGCGGGTGGCGGGCGGGTAGGTCACGCTGGCCGACGCCGGCGCGCAGATGTCGAGCGCGATGATGTCGGCGCCCTCGGCGGCCAGCCGCACCGCGTGCGACCGTCCCTGGCCGCGGGCGGCCCCGGTGATGAATGCCACCCGCCCGTGCAGTGATCCGGCCTGTCCAGCCACGTGTAACCCTTTCGACCGCCGATAGACCAAGCCAGGCTAGCAGCGCAATTGAAACGTGTTCTAGTTCACCCGCCGGCCCGGCGGACGAGCCTCAGATTTCGGAGATGATCTGCGCGCGCCGGCTGTTGTATTCCTCGTCGGTGAGCGCGCCGCTGGCGCGCAGATCGTTCAGCTCCTGCAGCCGCGCGGCGATCGAGGGTTCGGGCGGCGTGACGACCGCCGCCGGCGCACCCGCCGCCGCCGGTTGGGCGGCCGGCGCCTGCTGCTCGGCGGCCCGGCGCACCACCGCCTGGATCTGCCCGCGCAGCGCCGGGTTCGACCGGATGTCGACCATCCGGTTCAGCGGAATGTTGTTGGCCTTGAGGATCTGCAGGATCTCCATCAGCGGGCCCGCCTGGCCGCTCAGGTCGTAGGTCCGGTTGTCCTCGGCCACCGTGAACTGCGCGGGCATCAGCCCGTTGACCAATGCGCTTCGCTCCCAGTCGATCCGGTATTCGTTGGTGGTCGGGTGGACCAGCACCACCACCTTGCGGGCGTTGAGGTTGCCCAGCCGGGTGACGCTGGCGATCACGCGGTCTTCGCTGTCGAACGGCAGCAGGCCGGGGCCGGCGATGTGCAGGTGTACCTTGACGACCTGCTGGTTGTTGACCCACGTGCCCGTTTCGGTGATGCCGGTGATCTGGGCGAGCGCCAGCACGCCGCTCTGCTCGAGCGCGGCCGCCTTCGCCGACGACTTGGCGCCGTAGTTCGCCAGCGCGAGCGCGACCAACACGTCGGCCACGGTGATGAGCAGGCCGACGTAGAACATCCACTGCAGCAGGCTGTCGAGCCCCATGACGAAGTACACGACCAAGAAAATCGGCCCGACGAGTCCTCCGCACAGCAAAACGACCAACTGTGCCTTCAGGTAGCGCGCTAACACTTGCCCCTCCTCGGCTTGCTGGGGATTTGTGTCAGATTAGCGCCCGGGGTCTCACCGCGAACGCGATACGCGCAAACCGGTTTCGGTCGTCTACCGGCGGGCCGCCGCCATCACGTGAGCTGCTCGGGCGGGACGATCGGCACCCGGCGCACCGGCGGCGCCGCTGACTGTGACGCCGCGGTGGAGTGCGGCGCGGGGGAATGCGGCGCCGTGCGCGGCGACACCGGCAACGTCGTGGCCGGGGAGGCCTGCGGCGCCACCTCGGGTTGCATCGGCGCGGCGGCCGTGCCGGCCGGTGCCGACGCCGCGGGCGGGACGGTGCTCGCAGAACCGGCCGGTGCGTAGGCCGGCGTCGCCACGCGCGCCGGCCCGGCCGGTGCGGTGGCCGAGGCCAACGTCGCCGAACCCACCGGCGCCGCGGCGACCGGTGTGCCGGCCGGTACCGGTGCGGCGGCCGCGGGGGCCACCGCCGCCGCCAGGGGCCCCGCGGGCGCGGTCGGAGCGGAGGCACCCATGGCGCCGGCCGTCATCGTCGGCACCTGCGCGGCCATCGACGCGGGCCCCGCCGCGGTCTGCAGCGGCGTCGCGTTCGCCGCCTCGGCGGCGGCATACTGCATCGCGCCGCCGTTCATCAGCTGCACGAACTGGCTGTGGAACGCGGCCGCCTGGGCGCTGAGCGCCTGATAGACCTGGGAGTGGGCGTCGAACAGGGCGGCGATACTCGCCGACACCTCGTCGGCGCCCGGGGCGAGCACCGCCGACGTCGGCCCCATCGCCGCCGTGTTGGCGGAGGTGATCGTCGTCCCGATCCTGGCCAGGTCCGTCGCGGCAGCCGCGACGAATTCGGGAGTCGCTTGAACGAACGACATCGGCACCTCCCCGCCACGCCTCACGGTCACCGAGAACTCTGCCGAAATCCTAGTGCAGGGCGCGCAGCGTGCGCACCATTTCCGCGCCGGTCCGGCCCGACGATGCGCACAGCGGACAAAGCCCGGATTGCCGAGTTGGCAATCCGGGCTTTGAACTGACTCAGTACTGACTCAGTAGCGAACTACTTGATGATCTTGACGACCCGGCCGGCGCCGACGGTGCGGCCACCCTCGCGGATCGCGAACCGCAGACCGTCGTCCATGGCGACGGGCTGGATCAGCTTCACCGAGATGTTGGTGTTGTCACCGGGCATCACCATCTCGGTGCCCTCCGGCAGCGTCACCACACCGGTCACGTCGGTGGTGCGGAAGTAGAACTGCGGACGGTAGTTGTTGAAGAACGGCGTGTGCCGGCCGCCCTCGTCCTTGGACAGGATGTAGACCTGGCCCTCGAACTCGGTGTGCGGCGTGGTGGTGCCGGGCTTGGTCACGACCTGGCCGCGCTCGACGTCCTCACGCTTGATACCACGCAGCAGCAGACCGACGTTGTCACCGGCCTGACCCTGGTCGAGCAGCTTGCGGAACATCTCCACACCGGTGACCGTGGTCTTGGTGCTGGTCGGGCGGATGCCGACGATCTCGACTTCCTCGTTCACGTTGATCACACCGCGCTCGACACGACCGGTGACCACGGTGCCACGCCCGGTGATGGTGAAGACGTCCTCCACCGGCATCAGGAACGGCTTCTCGGTCTCGCGGACCGGGTCCGGGATCGACTCGTCGACGGCCTCCATCAGCTGCTCGACGGACTCCACCCACTTGGCGTCGCCCTCGAGCGCCTTGAGCGCGGACACCCGCACCACCGGGGCGTCCTCGTCGAACTCCTGGGCGGCCAGCAGCTCGCGGACCTCCATCTCGACGAGCTCGAGCAGCTCCTCGTCGTCGACCATGTCGGCCTTGTTCAGGGCGACCAGGATGTAGGGCACGCCGACCTGGCGGGCGAGCAGCACGTGCTCACGCGTCTGCGGCATCGGCCCGTCGGTGGCGGCGACCACCAGGATCGCGCCGTCCATCTGGGCCGCACCGGTGATCATGTTCTTGATGTAGTCGGCGTGACCCGGGGCGTCGACGTGCGCGTAGTGACGCTTGTCGGTCTGGTACTCCACGTGGGAGATGTTGATGGTGATACCGCGCTGACGCTCCTCGGGCGCGTTGTCGATCTGGTCGAACGCGCGGGACTCGTTCAGGTCCGGGAACTTGTCGTGCAGAACCTTGGTGATAGCCGCGGTCAGCGTGGTCTTGCCGTGGTCAACGTGACCGATGGTCCCGATGTTGACGTGCGGCTTCGTCCGCTCGAACTTCGCCTTCGCCACTTCTGTGTCCTCCTGGACTAGTTGGTGCTTGTTAAAGCAGTGTTGGTGTTTTCAGTTGTGCCGCGCCCAAGGCATTCCAATGACCCGGCAAGATTACTCCGTCGCCGATGTTTACTGGCCCGTCGCCTTCGCGATGATCTCCTTTGACACGTTCGCCGGCACTTCGGCGTACGAGTCGAAGACCATGGAGTAGTTCGCCCGGCCTTGGGTCTTGGACCGCAGGTCGCCGACGTAGCCGAACATCTCCGACAGCGGCACGTGCGCTTTGACGACGCGCGCACCGCTCCGCTCCTCCATGGCCTGGATCTGGCCACGGCGGGAGTTCAGGTCGCCGATCACGTCGCCCATGTAGTCTTCGGGCGTGGTGACCTCGACGGCCATGATCGGTTCCAGGATGACTGGCTGGGCTTGCGCCGCAGCCTTTTTCAGCACCTGCGAACCGGCGATCTTGAAGGCCATCTCCGACGAGTCGACCTCGTGGAAGGCCCCGTCGAGCAGGGTGACCTTCAAGTTGACCAGCGGGTAGCCGGCCAGCACGCCGTACTGCATGGCGTCCTGCGCACCGGCGTCCACCGACGGGATGTACTCGCGCGGGATGCGCCCACCGGTGACCTTGTTCTCGAACTCGTAGGTCGCGCCGTCCTCGCCGTGGAACGGCTCGAGGCTGATCAGCACCTTGGCGAACTGGCCGGAACCACCGGTCTGCTTCTTGTGGGTGAACTCGACCTTTTCCACCGTCCGCTTGATGGTCTCCTTGTAGGCGACCTGCGGCTTGCCGACGTTGGCCTCGACCTTGAACTCGCGGCGCATCCGGTCCACCAGGATGTCCAGGTGCAACTCGCCCATCCCACCGATCACGGTCTGGCCGGTCTCCGCGTCCTGGTGGACCTTGAAGGTCGGGTCCTCCTCGGCGAGCTTCTGGATCGACAGGCTCAGCTTCTCCTGGTCGCTCTTGGTCTTGGGCTCGATGGCCACTTCGATCACCGGGTCGGGGAAGGTCATCGATTCCAGCACGACCTGCTGGTTCGGGTCGCTCAGGGTGTCACCGGTGGTGGTGTCCTTGAGCCCGATCACCGCGTAGATGTGGCCCGCCGAGGCCGTCTCCACCGGGTTCTCCTTGTTGGAGTGCATCTGGAACAGCTTGCCCAGCCGCTCCTTCTTGCCCTTGGTGGCGTTGATGACCTGGCTGCCGGAGTCGACCTTGCCGGAGTACACCCGGACGTAGGTCAGCTTGCCGAAGAACGGGTGCGTGGCGACCTTGAACGCCAGCGCGGAGAACGGCTCGTCGGTCGAGGGCTTGCGGGTGACCTCTTCGTCCTCCTTGCCCGGCGCGTGGCCGACGGCCGGCGGCACGTCCAACGGCGAGGGCAGGTAGTCGATGACGGCGTCCAGCATGGGCTGCACGCCCTTGTTCTTGAACGCGCTGCCGCACAACACCGGGTAGGCCTCCGAGCTGATGGTCAGCTTGCGGATGGCGCCCTTGATCTCCTCGACCGTGAGTTCCTCGCCGCCGAGGTACTTCTCCAGCAGCGCCTCGTCGGTCTCGGCGACCGCCTCGAGCAGCTTGGTGCGGTACTCCTCGACCTTCTCGGCCAATTCGGCCGGGATGTCGATGGTGTCGTAGGTTTCGCCCAGCTTCGTCTCGCCGCGCCACACCTTGGCGTTCATCTCGACCAGGTCGACGATGCCCTCGAAGTCGCCCTCGGAGCCGACGGGCAGCTGAATCGGGATGACGTTGGCGCCGAGGCGCTCCTCCATGGTGCGGACGGAGAAGTAGAAGTCGGCCCCGATCTTGTCCATCTTGTTGACGAAGCAGATGCGCGGGACGTCGTACTTGTCGGCCTGCCGCCAGACCTGTTCGGACTGCGGCTCGACGCCCTCCTTGCCGTCGAACACGGCTACGGCGCCATCGAGAACACGGAGCGAACGCTCGACTTCCACGGTGAAGTCGACGTGCCCGGGGGTGTCGATGATGTTGATCTGGTTGTCTTTCCAGAAACAGGTGGTGGCCGCGGAGGTGATGGTGATCCCCCGCTCCTGCTCCTGCTCCATCCAGTCCATGGTGGCGGCGCCGTCGTGCACCTCACCGATCTTGTAGCTGATACCGGTGTAGTAGAGGATGCGCTCGGTCGTCGTCGTCTTGCCGGCGTCGATGTGCGCCATGATGCCGATGTTGCGGACCTTGGTGAGGTCGGTCAGCACGTCCTTCTGTGCCACAGAAGTCTTCCCACTCTTTCGATTGCTTAGTTGCTGTCGTTCGCGGTCAGGCCAGCGCCCCGGCGCGCGGGCCGCAGAGACCTACCAGCGGTAGTGCGCGAAGGCGCGGTTGGCCTCGGCCATCTTGTGGGTGTCCTCGCGTCGCTTGACGGCGGCCCCCAGACCGTTGCTGGCATCCAGGATCTCGTTTGCCAGGCGCTCGACCATGGTCTTCTCCCGGCGTTGCCGCGAGAAGCTGACGAGCCAGCGCAGCGCCAGCGTGGTGGACCGATCCGGACGCACCTCGACCGGCACCTGATAGGTGGCACCACCGACGCGGCGGCTACGCACCTCCAGGGCGGGCTTGACGTTGTCGAGAGCACGCTTGAGCGTGATCACGGGATCGGTGCCCGTCTTGTCCCGAGCTTGTTCGAGCGCACCATAAACAATGCGCTCGGCGAGCGATTTCTTCCCCTGCAGCAGGACTTTGTTCACCAGCTGGGTGACCAGCTGCGACCCGTAGACCGGGTCATTGACCAACGGGCGCTTCGGCGCGGGCCCCTTGCGCGGCATCAGCTCTTCTCCTTTTTGGCGCCGTAACGGCTGCGAGCCTGCTTGCGGTTCTTGACGCCCTGGGTGTCGAGCGAACCGCGGATGATCTTGTACCGGACACCGGGCAGGTCCTTCACCCGGCCGCCACGCACCAGCACCATCGAGTGCTCCTGCAGGTTGTGCCCTTCGCCGGGGATGTAGGCCGTCACCTCAACCTGGCTCGTCAGCTTCACGCGGGCGACCTTCCGAAGCGCGGAGTTCGGCTTCTTCGGAGTGGTGGTGTACACGCGGGTGCACACGCCACGGCGCTGCGGGCTGCCCTTGAGGGCCGCGGTCTTGACCTTGGCGACCTTGTCCCGGCGACCCTTGCGGACCAGCTGCTGAATGGTTGGCATCTACCGGCTTTCTCTGTTCGTGTTCGGCATACTTCTGGCGTCTTCAAGTCTGTGTACTGCAGTTATGTCCGTCCGCGTCACCCCGCGGCCGGGTGTGTCGCATGCGCTGCGCACCGGACTTGAGTCCGATGCATCGTGGACACGCGAATTCGCCCGGCATTCACTTCCTTACGGTTAGGCGCCGTAAGCCGCCAGGCACGAGGAACCACAATACCCGCCGCCCGTCTTGCAGGTCAAAGCGGCGGACCTGCTCGCACCGCGGTGGGGCTAGCCCCTGGCGCCGTCGGGGGCGGTGCGCCGTTCCAGGCCCGCCGCCAGGCGCAGCACCATGTCGGAGAACAACGCGTCGGTATCGATGTCGTCCATGACACCGGTCATCTCCAGCAACACGAATCCGTGCATCGCGGACCAGAACTCCAGCGCCGCATGGAAGGCTTCGGCGCCGTCGAGACCGTAGGAGGACAGCACGGCGATTACCGGTGCGGCCGCGCCGCGGGTCGCCGCCGCGTACTCGGCGTCTTCTCCACCCAGCGGCATGCGGGTGAAGGCCGAGTAGCGACCCGGGTGATGGTGGGCATAGCTGCGGTACGCGCCCGCCATGACGAGCACCGCGTCGTCGCGGGCGCGGCCCTCGCCCACCCGGTTGAGCATCGTGATGATGTCGTCGATCACCCGAATCCGCACCGAGCGGCGCAAGTCCTCCAGGCTGTCCACGTGGTTGTACAGCGACGGCCCCTTGGTGCCCAGCTGCGTAGCGAGCGCGTTGATGGTCAGGGCGTCCCAGCCCTCGCGATCCAGGAACGTCAGCGCGCCGTCGATGATCCCTTCCCGGCTGAGCTTGGTCGGGCGCGAACCGGGCCGTCCCGCGCGTTGGCGCCCGGCCGCCGACGGCGATTCCGGTTGAGCTGCCATGGCGGTCGCCCTTCGATCGCGGGAACGGGTTGCGGTTAACTAATGACTCTAGTTGACGCCCGTTCAGACATTAATCTCCCGGAGGGGCATGAGCGTCCGGCAAAGGAAGATAAAACCTGCCATCGGGCAGGCAAATGCACGTAATGTCATGCTTGGCTCATTCGAGCCGACGTCCCGTCCAAAAGGGGGGCCCGCAGTGAAGTGGACAACTGTCGCCGGGTCGCTGGCCACCTGCGCCATCGCCGTCCTCGCCGGCTTCGTTGCCACGCCGGGGCTTGCGCAGGCCAAGAACGGCGACACCCATGTCATCGGGGAGGACATGGAGCAGACGGTCGACTGCAACGACGCCACGCTGTTGGTCAACGGCACGTTCCTCACCGTGACCGCGCTGGGCAACTGCTACGCCGTGACGGTGATGGGTTCGTCGAATGTGGTTATCGCCGACTCGGTTTCGCATGACATCACGGTGTACGGCCACGACCAGACCGTGCTCTACAAGGGCGGTCAGCCGGCCCTGTGGGACCGCGGCCGCGAATTGGGCATGACCAACCGGCTCCAGCAGGTGCCGGGCTGAGGCACCACACCGACCGGGATCAAACAACGAGAGGGAAACGAAAAGCGATGCGTGTCCATACCTTCGAGCACCGCCGCAGACTGGCCGCATTCGCCTTGGCGCCGGCCGCCGCGGCCCTGATGCTGGCCGGCTGCAGTTCGACCGCCAACCCGCCGGCCGGCTCCTCCTCCTCCACCACCACGAAGAGCAGCCCGACGACGAGTGCCGGTGCCGCGCCGACGACGGGATCGAGCGGGGCGAGCACCACCGCGTCCATCGAGATCGGGAACACGGTGAACTACGGATCGATGGGCACCACCACCAACCTCGACTGCGCCAGCGGGAAGTCGCTGAACGTGGCCGGTTCGGACAACACACTGACCGTCACGGGCACCTGCACGACGGCGAACATCGGCGGCACCAACAACAAGATCACCTTCGACAAGGTCGAGACGCGCATCACCGTGCTCGGGATGAACAACACCATCACCTACAAAGACGGTGATCCCAAGGTCGACAACCTCGGCTCGAGCAACACGATCAACAAGGGTAGCTGACCGGCCGAGTTGCCCTCAGTCGGCGGACGCGCCGTGCCGTCCCGCGCCCGCGGCGAACCGCCCGGCCCCCTCGTTCGCCTCCGCGGCCACCCGGGAGATGCTGGCGAACTCGAAATCGAGCGCCTCGGATTCCGTTGCCCCCCATTGGTGTAGCGCCGAGAGCCGATCCGAGCGCAGGCACTGCTGCGGCAACGCCGCCAGTCGCGCCGCCAATTCCTCTGCGGCCTGGCGTGATTGGCCCTTGGGGACCACCCGATTCGCCAGGCCGATGGCCAAGGCTTCGTCGGCGGACACGGCGCGACCGGTGAGGATCATGTCCATCGCGCGGCTGTGGCCGATCAGCCTCGGCAACCGCACGGTTCCCCCGTCGATCAAGGGGACGCCCCAGCGCCGGCAGAACACCCCGAACACGGCGTCCTCCTCGACCACCCGCAGGTCACACCAGATGGCCAGCTCGAGACCGCCGGCGACGGCGTAGCCGCTGACCGCGGCGATGACGGGCTTGGACAACACCATCCGCGTCGGCCCCATCGGGCCCGGGCCCGTCCGGTGCACGGCGTTGGCCTCGGGTGTGCCGAACGCCTTCAAATCGGCTCCGGCGCAAAAGGTTCCGCCGTCACCCCACAGTACCGCCACCGACGCCGTGTCATCGCGGTCGAACTCCTCGAAGGCCGCGTACAGTGCGGCCGCCGTCGGGCCGTTGACCGCGTTACGCGCCCCCGGCCGGTCCATGATCACCGTGGTCACCTGGCCGTTGCGCTCGACGCGCACCGGATCGCTCATCTCGCCTCCGCACCTAGTGGTTCGCGCCGCTGCAGCAGCTCAGCGGCGAAGTCGTGGTAGGCCGCCCGCAGCCGGGCCCCGGGCCAGTCGGCCGGCAGCAGTTCGTCGGGCAGGACCGGGTCGGTGAGCAGGTGCCGGACCGTCGCCGCGGCCACCACGAATCGGCCGGGAATGTCCGGCGCGGCGGCCATTTCGTCGAGCAACCGGTGCCCGAACTGCGCCCAGGCGGGCAGGTCCCACAGCCGCGCGGCCAGCTCGGCGGGGTCACCGTCGCGCGCCCGCAGCACCCGGAGCCTGGCCGTGACGTCGGGGCCGAGCTCCGCGTCGATGTTGTCCGGACGCATCCACACCCCCTCGCGCAACTCTCCGAAGCGCTTGTCGTGCATGGCCGTTCGCAGCGCGGCGCGGGTGCGGGCATCGTCTCCCACGCTGGTCACGATGAGCGTGATCCACTCCCCGCGCCAGGGGCGCACGCGCGGGTCGATGGCATCGTCCTGGCGCCGCTGGCGGGCGAGCAGGCGATCCGAGAGCCGGTAGCCGTCGGCGTTGCGGACCAGGTCGCCCGCACCGACCATCCGGGTCAGCGCCACTCGCAGCGTCGACTCCTTGATGCCGAAATCGGAAGTGAGCCTGACCAATTCGCTGGCACGGGCGTGCGCCGGGTGGGCGCCGAGCAGCACGCTGAGCACCACCGACCGGGCCGTCATGTCCGGCATGGCTACACTCCGGACGCCCGGCGGCCGTGGTCGCCGAACGGTTCGTCACGATGCCGCACCGCCTCGCGGAATCCGTGCTCGACCGCGTCGGCGACGAACGCGTGGCCCTCGGGCGTGTGCCGGGCGACGCCGTCGAACACCGTGCTGACCATCCTGCTGGTGGCCACACCCTGTTGCAGCAGAGCGGTATTCAGCGCGAGCTTGATCATGATCAGCTGGTTGACCGGCACCGCGGCGATCCGCTCGACCAGCCGCTCGGTGCGCTCGTCGAGGTCCGCGGGATCCGGCGCCTCGACCGCCCATCCCCACTCCGCGGCCTGGGCGCCGGTGATGCAATCGCCGGTGAACAGCAGCCGTTTGGCCCGCTGATCGCCGAGTCGGTGCGCCCACAGTCCCGCGGCCGGCACGCCCCACACCCGGGTCGGCGGGTATCCGATCTTGGCGTCGGCGGCGGCGACCACCTGGTCGGCGTGCAGCGCGATGTCGGTGCCCCCGGCCACGCAGTAGCCGTGGATCTTGACCACCGTGGGCTTGTCGGCGTGCATGAGGCTGGAAAAGCCGCGCACGAAGCGGCTCATCATTTGGTAGTCGACCATCGGGTCCCACGGCTGATCCGCCAGATGGTTGACCGCCTGGGTCTTTCCGTCCAGCACGGTGCCCGCGTACGCGCCGGTGCCGCCGGCCGATCCGGTGCGGTCGGCGTAGGCGCTCAGGTCGAATCCGGCGCAGAACCCCTCGCCGCGACCGGACACCAGGATGACATGGACGTGGGGGTCGAGATCGGCCCGCTCGACCAGCGCCGAGAGTTCCAGCGGCGTGTCCGCGACGATCGCGTTGCCCTTGTCGGGCCGGTTGAACGTGATGCGCGCAACCCGATCCGTGACCTCATAGGTCATCGTCTTGAGGTTGTCGAAGTCGACCGGCCTGATCGCGTGCGTCATCCCTTTACTAGAGCACGCTCGAGGATCGGCGCGAGGTCGAGCCCGTCCGGCATGGTGCCGAACGCGCCGCCCCACCGGCGGTCGAGCCGGGTCGTCAGGAATGCCTCGGCGACGGCCGGGTGCCCGTGGCGCACCAGCAGCGAGCCCTGCAGCGCCAGGCAGATGTCCTCGGCGACCTTGCGGCCGCGGTAGGCGATGGTCTCCAGGTTGGTCAGCTCGGCGCGCAGCCGCCCGACATGGTTGCCCAGGCGCGGGTCCTGACCCGCGCTCTCCGCGATCTCGTCGAACAGCACGTCGACGCATTCGGGGCGAGTCGCCATGGCGCGCAACGTATCCAGCGCGCTGACGTTGCCCGAGCCCTCCCAGATGCCCATCAGCGGCGCCTCCCGGTACAGCCGCGGCATGCCGGAGTCCTCGACATAGCCGTTGCCGCCCAGGCATTCCAGCGCCTCGGCGGCGTGCGGGGTGGAGCGCTTGCACACCCAGTACTTGCTGGCGGCCAGGCCGATTCGGCGCAGCAGCGCCTCGGTCTCGTCGCCGCGCACGGCCCTGTCGGTGGCGCCGGCCATTCGCATCGCGACCATGGTGGCCGCCTCGGCCTCGACGGCCAGGTCGGCCAGCACGTTGCGCATCAGCGGCTGGTCAATGAGGTAGGCGCCGAAGGCCTTTCGGTGCTGGGCATGGTAGATGGCGCGGGTCAGACCGGTGCGCATGCTGGTGGCGCTGCCCAGGGTGCAGTCCAGCCGGGTGAGGTTGACCATCTCGATGATGGTCGGCACACCGCGGCCCTCCTCCCCCACCAGCCAGGCGATCGCGCCGTCGTATTCGACCTCGCTGGAAGCGTTGGCGTGGTTGCCGAGCTTGTCCTTGAGCCGCTGCAGGAACATCCGGTTGCGGGTGCCGTCGGGCAGCACGCGCGGCAGCATGAAGCACGAAAGCCCTTGTGGCGCCTGCGCGAGCACCAGGAAGATGTCGCACATCGGCGCCGAGGTGAACCACTTGTGGCCGGTCAGGCTGTAGGTCCCGTCGGCGTTCGGGGTGGCCTGGGTGGTGCCGGCGCGCACGTCGGAGCCGCCCTGCTTCTCGGTCATCGACATGCCCGCGGTGATGCCCGGTTTGCTGGTGGCCGGCTTGAGGTCCGGGTCGTATTCGCGGGTCGTCAGCAGCGGCTCGTAGGTACTGGCCAGCTCGGGGTTGTAGCGCAACGCGGGCACCACGGCATACGTCATCGAGATCGGACAGATGTGCCCCGGCTCGACCGTCCACACCGAGGTCTTGGCGGCCCGGACGACGTGCGCGCCGGGCCGATCGTCGGCCCAGGGCGCGGCGTGCATACCGTGGGAGATCGCCGCGCGCATCAGTTCGTGGTACGCCGGGTCGTATTCGACCTCGTCGACGCGGTGGCCGTTGCGGTCGTGGGTGTGCAGGATGGGCCGGTTGCGGTCGGCGAGCTCGCCCCATCGCTGCGCTTCGCGGCTGGCCGACAGCGCGCCGACCTCGTTCACCTCGTCCAGGCCCCACTCGCCGCCCTCGCGGATCAGGGCCTCGGTGAGCACCGCCGAAGTGGCGGGGTTGTGGTCCTCCAGGGGCGGGACCTGGTTGGTGACGACGTGGGTATCCGACATGCCACCAATGTTACATTTTTCCGACAGTCGCACAAGAGGTGTAATGATCAGCGGGGGTGGGCGGCGAAGAAGTCCCACAGCTCTCGCGTCGCGAAGTCCGGCCACTCGTGGTCGCCCCGGTCCACCGTGACGAGCACGACTCCGCGCCCCTCGGCGCAGCCCGCGGTCGACGTGGTAATCGGGCCGTCGGTGGCGGTGGATGGGGCGCCGCACTGATCGACGTTGCGCCAGAACGCATTCACGTTCGGCACCGGCGGTCCGTTGATCACGCTGTACCCCGGCCCGCCGCCGTAGGGCACCAGCTGATCGGCCGTGCCGTGAATGTGCATGACCGACATCGGACGCGGCGTCCGGCACGCGTTCAGCTGCGTGCCCGCGACCGGGCCGATCGCCGCGAAGATCTCGGTGGTGCACGCCAGCGTGTAGGACATGATGCCGCCGTTGCTCATGCCGGTGGCGTAGACCTTGGCGGTGTCGATGCCGACGTTCTTGGCGATGTCAGCGACGGCCGCCCTGATGAAACCGACGTCGTCGACGCCCTCGCGTCCAGACCGGCCGCAGCAGGTCTGCCCGTCGACGTTCCAGGCGTGGTCGAGGCCATCCGGGTAGGCGACGACGAACTTGCCCGCATCGGCCAATCCGTCCCATCGGTAGTCTCTTTCGGCTTCCCTGGCGCTGCCCGACACGCCATGCATCATGACCACCAGCGGGGCCGCGTCCGGCACTCCCGCGGGCTTGTACAGCCGATAGCTGCGATCGAGATCGCCGACCTTGAGGTGGTGGACGCTGGTGCCGGTGACGAAGCCCGACGGCAGGTGGGCGAATCCCGGGAAGCAGCCCGCGACCACCAGGACAACACCCAAGATCGCGGGCAGGCGGCGCAGCATGGATCAAAGGTAAACGCCGGCCCGCCCTCAGCCGCTTGTTTTCTCGCGCAGGAACGCGATGTCGTCCTTGCGGCCCTCGTCGGCGGTTTCGCAGATGACCGGCGCGTCGGCGGCCTTGACCACCGCGGCGAGCAGTTCGGGATCGATCTGCCCGGTGCCGAAGTTGGCGTGCCGGTCGGCGCCCGAGCCCGCCGCGTCCCTGGAGTCGTTGCAGTGCACCAGGTCGATGCGGCCGGTCAGCGCCTTGATCCGGTCGACCGCGTCGATCAGCTGCTCGCCCGCGGCCCAGGCGTGACAGGTGTCCAGGCAGAACCCAATTCCCTTGTCGCCGATGTGATCCCACAGCCGGCCGATGGTGTCGAAGTGGCGGGCCATCGCGTGGTCGCCGCCGGCGGTGTTCTCCAGGTAGACCTGCACGTCGGTTTCCAGGTAGTCCAGGGCCTTGACCCACCGCTCGAAGCCGGCGTCCATGTCGTTGTCGTCGGCGTGGCCGCCGTGCACGATCACCGCCGTCGCGTTGATGGCCGCGGCCGCGTCGCAGGTGTCCTGCAGAATCTTGCGCGACGGGATGCGGATGCGGTTGTTGGCCGACGCCACGTTGATCAGGTACGGCGCGTGGACATAGAGCGGAATAGTCGACGCCTTCAGCGCCTCGGCGTCGTCACGCGGCTTGGGCTTCTTCCAGCTTTGCGGGTTGCCGAGGAAGAACTGCACCACGTCGGCGCCGTCAGCCTGCGCGGCGGCCAGCGGGTCGTCTTGGTGGACATGCGAACCGATGAGCACGGTGGCCAGTGTAGTGAGGGGTGCTGACGCCGGCGAGAGTACGGCTGGCCGCACACTCGAGTCCGAAGGTGAAGCTAGCCGCACACTCGTCGCAACGAAAAAGCCCCGGGCGAAACCCGGGGCTTTTTCGTCGTCGGACTAGCGGTAGTCGCTGTAGCCGTAGTCGTCCAGCGGCACCGCGGCGCCGGTGGCCTGGCCGAAGTCCGGGCTGTAGTACTGATCCTCGTAGGACGGGATCGTGTACGCGGCGGCCCGGGCCTCCTCGGTCGGCTGCACCTGGATGTTGCGGTAGCGGTTGATGCCGGTACCGGCCGGGATCAGCTTTCCGATGATCACGTTCTCCTTCAGACCGTTGAGCTTGTCGCTGCGGCAGTTGATCGCCGCATCGGTCAGCACTCGCGTGGTCTCCTGGAACGACGCCGCCGACAGCCACGAGTCGGTGGCCAGCGACGCCTTCGTGATGCCCATCAGCACCGGACGGCCGGCGGCGGGTTCGCCGCCCTCGGCCACCACCCGGCGGTTCTCCGCCTCGAACTCCGCACGGTCGATCAGCGAGCCGGGCAGGAACTCCGTCGAGCCCGAATCGATGATGGTGACGCGGCGCAGCATCTGGCGGACGATCACCTCGATGTGCTTGTCGTGGATCGACACACCCTGCGCGCGGTAGACCTCCTGGACCTCGCGGACCAGGTGGATCTGCACCTCGCGGGGGCCCTGCACGCGCAGCACCTCGTGCGGGTCGGCCGAGCCTTCCATCAGCTGCTGGCCCACCTCGACGTGGTCGTTGTCGGAGAGCACCCGCTCGGAACCGTCTTCGTGCTTGAACACCCGCAGCCGCTGCCGCTTGGAGAGCTTGTCGTACACGACCTCCTCGCTCCCGTCGTCGGGAACGATGGTGATCTTGTAGAAGCGCTCACCTTCCTCGAGGCGGACCCGCCCGGTGACGTCGGCGATCGGCGCCTTACCGCGCGGGATGCGGGCCTCGAACAGCTCCTGCACCCGGGGCAGACCGCCGGTGATGTCCTCACCGACACCACCCTGGTGGAACGTCCGCATGGTCAGCTGGGTGCCGGGCTCACCGATGGACTGGGCCGCGACGATACCGACGGCCTCGCCGATGTCGACCAGCTTTCCGGTGGCCATGGATCGCCCGTAACAGGTCGCGCACACCCCGGTGCCGGTGGTGCACGTCAGCACCGAGCGCACCTTGATCTGCGTGATACCCGCGGCCAGCAGGGCCTCGATCGACGGGTCACCCAGGTCCTCACCGCGCGCCACGACCACGTTGCCCGCCTCGTCGACCGCGTCGGCGCCCAAAGTCCGTGCGTACGCCGAGGTTTCGATGTACGGGTCGCGGATCAGGGTGCCGTCGGGCTGGCGCTCGGCCAGCTCGACGATGATGCCGCGCTCGGTCTCGCAGTCGTGCTCGCGGACGATGACGTCCTGGCTCACGTCCACCAGACGACGGGTCAGGTACCCGGAGTCGGCGGTACGCAACGCGGTGTCCGCCAAGCCCTTTCGGGCGCCGTGGGTGTTGATGAAGTACTCCAGCACGGTCAGGCCCTCGCGGAACGACGACTTGACCGGACGCGGGATGAACTCACCCTTCGGGTTGGTCACCAGACCCTTCATGCCGGCCAGCGTTCGGGTCTGGGTGAAGTTACCCGTGGCGCCCGAGTCGACGATCGTGATGATCGGGTTGTCGGCCGGGTAGTGCTCACGCAGCGCCTGACCGACCTCGTCGGTGGCTTCCTTCCAGATCTCCACCAGCGCCTCGTTGCGCTCGTCGTGGTTCAAAGCACCACGCTGGAACTGCTTTTCGACCTTTTCGGCCCGCTCCTCGTACTGGTCGAGGATCTCCTTCTTGCGCGGCGGCACGAGCACGTCGGCCATCGACACGGTGACGCCGCTGCGGGTCGCCCAGTAGAAGCCGGCGTCCTTGAGCTTGTCCACGGTCTGCGCGACCACGATCATCGGGTAGCGCTCGGCCAGGTCGTTGATGATCGCGGCCTGCACCTTCTTGTGCATCTGCTTGTTCACGAACGGATAGCCCACCGGCAGCAGCTCGTTGAACAGCACCCGGCCCAATGTGGTCTCGGCCATCCAGGCGTCCCCCGGCTGCCAGCCGTTGGCGCCGAACAGCTCGGCCTCGATCTCGGCGGGCGGGCGCAGCTGGGTCAGCCGCACCTTGATCTTGGCCCGCACCGACAGCACGCCGCGGTCGGACGCCATGATCGCCTCGGCCGGCGAGGAGTACACCCCGACCTCGGGCTCATCCTTGGCGGCCGCCTTGTATTCGCCCAAGGCAGCGTCGACCTCGGTGGTCAGGTAGTACAGACCGGTCACCATGTCCAGACGCGGCATGGCCAGCGGACGGCCCGACGCGGGCGACAGGATGTTGTTACTCGACAGCATCAGGATGCGGGCCTCGGCCTGCGCCTCGGCGGACAGCGGCAGGTGCACCGCCATCTGGTCACCGTCGAAGTCGGCGTTGAACGCCTCACACACCAGCGGGTGAAGCTGAATTGCCTTGCCTTCCACCAGCATTGGCTCGAAGGCCTGGATGCCCAGCCGGTGCAGGGTGGGGGCGCGGTTCAGCAGCACCGGGTGCTCGGCGATGACCTCTTCGAGGACATCCCACACCTGGGGACGCTGACGCTCCACCATGCGCTTGGCGCTCTTGATGTTCTGCGCGTGGTTGAGGTCAACCAGCCGCTTCATCACGAACGGCTTGAACAGCTCCAGCGCCATCAGCTTGGGCAGACCGCACTGGTGCAGCTTGAGCTGCGGACCGACCACGATGACCGAACGGCCCGAGTAGTCGACGCGCTTACCGAGCAGGTTCTGCCGGAACCGGCCCTGCTTACCCTTGAGCAGATCTGACAGCGACTTCAGCGGGCGGTTACCCGGCCCGGTGACCGGGCGGCCGCGACGGCCGTTGTCGAACAACGCGTCCACGGACTCCTGCAACATCCGCTTCTCGTTGTTGACGATGATCTCGGGCGCGCCGAGGTCGATCAGCCTCTTGAGGCGGTTGTTCCGGTTGATCACGCGGCGGTACAGGTCGTTGAGGTCGCTGGTGGCGAACCGGCCACCGTCGAGCTGAACCATCGGGCGCAGTTCCGGCGGGATCACCGGGACCGCGTCGAGCACCATGCCCATCGGGGAGTTGCCCGACTGCTGGAAGGCGGCGACCACCTTGAGCCGCTTGAGGGCGCGAAGTTTCTTCTGCCCCTTGCCGTTCCGGATGACG
This sequence comes from Mycobacterium sp. WUMAC-067, assembly GCF_020217485.1. Classification (GTDB taxonomy): domain Bacteria; phylum Actinomycetota; class Actinomycetes; order Mycobacteriales; family Mycobacteriaceae; genus Mycobacterium. Next base: position 40,120 of record NZ_JAEKMI010000019.1, read on the forward strand.
TCACGCAGGATCTCGGCCTCGGCGTCGATGTCGAAGTTCTCGATCAGCTTCTGGATCGACTCCGCACCCATGGCGCCGGTGAAGTACTCGCCGAAGCGGTCGATCAGCTCGCGGTAGAGGTTCTCGTCGACGATCAGCTGCTTGGGGGCCAGCTTGGTGAAGGTCGTCCAGATCTCCTCGAGCCGGTCCAGCTCACGCTGGGCCCGGTCGCGCAGCTGACGCATCTCGCGCTCGCCACCGTCCCGAACCTTCCGCCTTGCGTCCGCTTTCGCGCCCTCGGCCTCCAGCTCGGCCAGGTCGGCCTCGAGCTTCTGGGCGCGGGCCTCCAGGTCGGCGTCGCGCTGGTCCTCAATGGCCTTGCGCTCCACCATCATTTCGGCCTCGAGCGTCGAGAGCTCGTTGTGGCGCATCTCCTCGTCGACCGAGGTGATGACGTAGGCGGCGAAGTAGATGATCTTCTCGAGATCCTTCGGCGCCAGGTCGAGCAGGTACCCCAGCCGCGACGGCACACCCTTGAAGTACCAGATGTGCGTGACGGGCGCGGCCAGCTCGATGTGGCCCATCCGCTCGCGACGCACCTTGGCGCGGGTCACCTCGACGCCGCAGCGCTCACAGATGATGCCCTTGAACCGGACCCGCTTGTACTTGCCGCAGTAGCACTCCCAGTCGCGAGTCGGTCCGAAGATCTTCTCGCAGAACAGGCCGTCCTTCTCGGGCTTCAGCGTGCGGTAGTTGATCGTCTCCGGCTTCTTGACCTCGCCGTAAGACCATTGCCTGATGTCCTCCGCGGTGGCCAGACCGATCCGGAGTTCATCGAAGAAGTTGACGTCGAGCACGTAACTCCCTTTCCCCTTGCGGGTTTAGTAACTGAAAACGTTTGTTAGGCGAGGTCCTCAACGGACGCAGATTCGTTGCGGGACAAGTTGATTCCCAGGTTCGCCGCGGCCCGTTCGAGGTCCTCGTCCTCGCCTTCGCGCAACTCGATCGCCGCGCCGTCCGAGGAGAGCACCTCCACGTTGAGGCACAGCGACTGCAGTTCCTTGAGCAACACCTTGAAGGATTCGGGGATGCCCGGCTCCGGGATGTTCTCGCCCTTGACGATCGCCTCGTACACCTTGACCCGGCCGACGGTGTCGTCGGACTTGATGGTCAACAGCTCCTGCAGCGTGTACGCCGCCCCGTAGGCCTGCATGGCCCAGCACTCCATCTCACCGAAGCGCTGGCCACCGAACTGCGCCTTACCGCCCAGCGGCTGCTGGGTGATCATCGAGTACGGGCCGGTGGAGCGGGCGTGGATCTTGTCGTCCACCAGGTGGTGCAGCTTCATGATGTACATGTAGCCGACGGTCACCGGGTACGGGAACGGCTCGCCGCTGCGGCCGTCGAACAGCACCGACTTGCCGTCGCCGTCCACCATGACCTCGCCGTCGCGGTTGGGCAGCGTGCAGGACAGCATGCCCTGCAGCTCCTCCTCCTTGGCGCCGTCGAACACCGGCGTCGACACGATCTGATCCGGCTGCGCGTGCCGCAGCTCCTCGGGCAGGTTCACCGCCCAGTCGGGTGAACCGTCGATGTTCCAGCCGGACTTGGCGACCCAACCGAGGTGGGTCTCCAGGATCTGGCCGATGTTCATCCGTCGCGGCACCCCGTGGGTGTTCAGGATGATGTCCACCGGCGTGCCGTCCGGCAGGAACGGCATGTCCTCCTGCGGCAGGATCTTGCCGATCACGCCCTTGTTGCCGTGCCGTCCGGCCAGCTTGTCGCCGTCGGAGATCTTCCGCTTCTGGGCCACGTAGACGCGCACCAGCTCGTTGACACCGGCCGGCAGCTCGTCGTCGTCCTCGCGGGAGAACACCCGGATGCCGATGACCTTCCCGGACTCGCCGTGCGGCACCTTGAGCGAGGTGTCGCGGACCTCGCGGGCCTTCTCACCGAAGATCGCCCGCAGCAGCCGCTCCTCCGGCGTCAGCTCGGTTTCACCCTTCGGGGTCACCTTGCCGACCAGGATGTCGCCGTCGCGAACCTCGGCACCGATGCGCACGATGCCGCGCTCGTCGAGGTCGGCCAGCACCTCGTCGGAGACGTTCGGGATGTCCCGGGTGATCTCCTCGGCGCCCAGCTTGGTGTCGCGGGCGTCGATCTCGTGTTCCTCGATGTGGATCGAGGTGAGCACGTCCTCCTCGACCAGCCGGTTGGAGAGGATGATCGCGTCCTCGTAGTTGTGGCCCTCCCACGGCATGATCGCCACGAGCAGGTTCTTGCCCAGCGCCATCTCGCCGTTCTCGGTGCAGGGACCGTCGGCGATCACCTGGCCGGCCTCGACGCGGTCACCCGCGTCGACGATCGGCGACTGGTTGGCGCAGGTGCCGTGGTTGGACCGCTCGAACTTGCGCATCCGGTAGGTGTGGCGGGTGCCGTCGTCGGCCATCACGGTGATGTAGTCGGCGGAGACCTCCTCGATCACCCCGGCCTTGTCCGCGACGACGACGTCGCCGGCGTCGATCGCGGCGCGCAGCTCCATGCCGGTGCCCACCAGCGGCGCCTCGCTGCGCACCAGCGGAACCGCCTGGCGCTGCATGTTGGCGCCCATCAGGGCACGGTTGGCGTCGTCGTGCTCGAGGAACGGGATCATCGCGGTGGCCACCGACACCATCTGGCGCGGCGACACGTCCATGTAGTCCACCTCGGACGACGGCACGTACTCGACTTCGCCCGCCTTCCGGCGGACCAGGACGCGGGACTCCTCGAACCGGCCCTTGCCGTCGATCGGCGAGTTGGCCTGCGCCACGACGTGGCGGTCCTCCTCGTCGGCGGTCAGGTAGTGGATCTCGTTGGTGACCACACCGTCGACCACCTTGCGGTACGGGGTCTCGATGAAGCCGAACGGGTTCACCCGCGCGTACACCGACAGCGAGCCGATCAGACCGATGTTGGGACCCTCCGGGGTCTCGATCGGGCACATGCGGCCGTAGTGCGACGGGTGGACGTCACGGACCTCCAGGCCGGCGCGCTCACGGGACAGACCGCCGGGGCCCAGCGCCGAGAGGCGGCGCTTGTGGGTCAGCCCGGACAGCGGGTTGTTCTGGTCCATGAACTGGCTCAGCTGGCTGGTGCCGAAGAACTCCTTGATCGCGGCGACGACCGGCCGGATGTTGATCAGCGTCTGCGGCGTGATGGCCTCGACGTCCTGCGTGGTCATCCGCTCGCGGACGACGCGCTCCATCCGCGACATGCCGACCCGGATCTGGTTCTGGATCAGCTCACCGACGGTGCGCAGGCGGCGGTTACCGAAGTGGTCGATGTCGTCGGTCTCCACCGGCACCTCGATGCCGCCGGGGACGGTCATCGTCGGCTGACCCTCGTGCAGGCGCACCAGGTATTCGATGGTCGCGACGACGTCTTCCTCGGTCAGCGTCGAGCTGGTGATCGGCTCGCCGGCGTGCAGGCCGAGCTTCTTGTTGACCTTGTAGCGGCCGACACGGGCCAGGTCGTAGCGCTTCTCCTTGAAGAACAGGTTCTCCAGCAGGGTCTGCGCGGACTCCTTGGTCGGCGGCTCGCCCGGACGCAGCTTGCGGTAGATGTCCAGCAGCGCCTCGTCGGTGCCGGCGGTGTTGTCCTTCTCCAGCGTCGACATCATGATCTCGGAGAAGCCGAAGCGCTCGGTGATCTGCTCGTTGCTCCAGCCCAGCGCCTTGAGCAGCACGGTGACCGGCTGGCGGCGCTTGCGGTCGATGCGCACGCCGACGGTGTCGCGCTTGTCGACGTCGAACTCGAGCCACGCGCCGCGGCTAGGGATCACCTTGACGCTGTGCAGCAGCTTCTCGGTCGACTTGTCGATGGTCTCGTCGAAGTACACACCGGGCGAGCGGACCAGCTGGCTGACCACGACGCGCTCGGTGCCGTTGATGATGAAGGTGCCCTTCTCGGTCATCATCGGGAAGTCACCCATGAACACCGTCTGGCTCTTGATCTCGCCGGTGTTGTTGTTGATGAACTCGGCCGTGACGAACAGCGGGGCCGCGTACGTCATGTCCTTGTCTTTGCACTCGTCGACCGGGGCCTTGACCTCGTCGAAGCGCGGGTCGGAGAACGACAGCGACATCGAGCCGGAGAAGTCCTCGATGGGCGAGAGCTCCAAGAGCACCTCTTCCAGGCCGCCCACCGGGGTGACCCCCGGCTTGCCCCCGTCACGGGCGGCGGCGGCCTCACGCCAGCGCGGCGCGCCGATCAACCACTCGAAGGAGTCGATCTGCACGTCAAGCAGGCCCGGAACCTCGAGGGGCTCGCGGAGCTTGGCGAAGGAAACTCGGTTAGGCGCTCCGGGCACGGAGCCGTTCGACGAACTTCCGTTAGAGGAATTTTGTGGGCGATCCGTCTTGCTCTGGCGGAAATCAGCCAAGATGCATCCTTCCAGCACCTCGTGCGACTCACGAAGGCCGGGACCACCGGCCAGCTCGCCGCGAAATTGTGTCGGTTCGGCCGGCGAACGATCTGTCCGGGTCTCACGCGCAACTAAAGAACTAAGCCACGAAAGGGGGCTCAGGCTTAGACCACGGTGTCAGGTGGCGGGTGAGGTGGGCAGGAGGTAGCCAGCGCAACGTCCAACAATAGCGCAGGACTGCGCATTCCTCAACTTCCCAGCCCTGGGGGTCCAAGGACATCGGCGCTGGCTGGCGATCTCGACTTCCCTCGGACAGTTCAGGTACATGCTGCCCAACAGACTGGCTCGTTTGGAGCCCGTCGTCAAGAGGGCGGGCCGGGAGTGTTACGCGGAGTTAGCGCGGAACCCGCCGGCGCGGGCGCCCTAGCCGCCGAACTCGTTCGCGCGGAACCTGTGAGTGCCCTCGAGGTCGTCGAGGATGGCGGCCTGAGCGTTCTTGGGCAGCGTGTGCAGGATCTCGCGCACCCGGGCCTGGCGCCGCGCGACGGCCTTGCGCTCGGGCATCCCCGGTGTCGCGACGATCTGCGGCGGCACACCCTCGATCTCCTCGACACCGCCGGCGTGGTGACCGGCGTCGATCATGGCCTGCTCTTCGGCCATGGTCGCCTCGTCCTTTTCCTCGGACATGCCGATCGGCCCGATGCGGCGCCCGTTGAGGAACTGCCGCACGACCGGCTCGTCGCTGGTCAGCAGCACCTCGCGCGGGCCGAACATGACCAGCTTGCGGCGGAACAGCATGCCCATGTTGTCCGGCACGGTGCGGGCGATGTTGATGTTGTGCGTCACGATCAACACCGTGGCGTCGATCTGGGCGTTGATGTCGAGGATCAGCTGGCTCAGGTAGGCGGTGCGAACCGGGTCCAGACCGGAGTCGGGCTCGTCGCACAGGATGATCTGCGGGTCCATCACCAGCGCGCGGGCCAGGCTGGCGCGCTTGCGCATACCGCCGGAGATCTCACCGGGGAACTTCTTCTCGTCGCCGCCGAGCCCGACCAGGGTCAGCTTCTCCATGACGATGTCACGGATCTCGCCTTCCTTCTTCTTGGTGTGCTCGCGCAGCGGGAAGGCCGCGTTGTCGAAGAGGTTCATCGAACCGAACAGCGCGCCGTCCTGGAACATCACGCCGAACAGCGTGCGGATCTCGTAGAGCTCCTTGGCCGAACACTGCAGGATGTCCGTGCCGTCGATGACGACCGAGCCGCGCTCCGGGCGCAACAGCCCGATCAATGACTTCAGGAAAACCGATTTGCCGGTACCCGACGGTCCCAGCAGGACGCTGACCTCCCCGGCGGGGATTTCCAACGTCACGTCTTCCCAGATTCTCGAGGAACCGAAGGACTTGGTAAGTCCATTCACCTCGATTGCGACGCCCATGGGAAATCCTTCCGTCGACACTCGTGCCTGCCACCTGCCCTTTTGTGTGGCATGAGTCACTGTAGCGCACTGCTGCCACACGGCATCAGGGTTGCGGAACACAGCGGGGAAAAATTGGCCTTCCCGAGATCAGGCGGAAGCCCCCATGGCGCAACTTATTTGACGCACGTGTTAGCCAGCGGGCGCCCAATTGCCGTGGAATCCCATCGGCACCCGCTGCGGCAGGTGCACGGTGGCGACGTGCTCGAGCGTCTGCGCGTCCAGTAACACCAGCTGCCCTTCGGCGCGGTCGCGGTGATACCCGAAGCCCATCAGGACGCCGTCGTCCTCGGCGCGCGCCGCGGGGTCGGGCACAAAACACATCTCGCCCAACAAAAGTCCGGCATCGAGGGGGGCCGTGGCGCTGGAGCCGCTCGCGTAGTCGTGCTTGTACACGGTGGTGGACATCTCGGATTCCCCGCCCGACAGGTACCCGCCGTCGGTCCCGATGGTGTAGCCGAACCGGTGCCGCCCGCCCAGCAAGCTCTCGTTGATCCGCGGGAACTCCTGTGGGCGGTCGTCGCGGCGTTCGCTGGTCACCGCCCCGGTGGCCAGGTTGACGGTCCAGCGGTCCAGCGTCGGCCGGCTGTCGCCGGGACCGCGCAGGTCACGGTCGAACATCCGCGAGTAGCGGACCACGTCGAGCACCAAAACCTCTGCCCCGCCACGCATCTCGGAGTAGGCGTTGAGCGGGTGGTAGACGTAGCAGGGCTCGACGTCGAACCAGCGCACGTCGCGGTTACCGCCCTCTCGCGGCATCACCCCGATGCGCGCCGGGTAGTTGTCATCCCACCGGTAGGGCATCCGATTGATCGGCTGCCGATTCCGATTGATCGCCATCGTCATCGGGCTGGGCAGCCGCACGCGCCCGATGAGCGACTGCATCACCAGCCGGGCCGGCAAACTCAGCCAGCGGGGCACGTTCGCCGGCATCACCTGGACGGCGTCGAACGTGACCGGCAGGTCGTAGATCACCACGTACTTGTCGGTCAGCGAGAAGTCGTGCATCATCGGCGACCCGCCCACCTCGATGTCGACGGTGCGCCGGGCCCGGCCCCGGGTATCGATGACCGAGTACTGCACCGTGCGCCCGCGGGTGAACGAGTAGGACACGGCGTGCAATTCGCCGGTCCGCGGGTCGGCGTGCGGGTGGGCGGTGTATCCGCCGAATAGGGTTCCGTCGAAGTCGCAGGGCCCCTCGGTGTCCAGCTCGTCGGTCAGGCGGTAATTCGCCCCGCCGCCCTCGACGAGCGCGAGCGTGTGTCCGGCATGGCTGAGCACATTGGTGTTGGGGCCGACGGAGAGCATGCCCGCCCGCGGGTTCAGCCCGCTGGGCGCGGGCTCGCCGAGAGCGGCGCAGACGTGGGCGGTGCGCACCCAGCGGTTGCGATACCAGCGGGCCTGCCCGTCGCGCAGCGCCACCCCGTGCACCATGCCGTCGCCGCTGAACCAGTGGTAGACCGCCGGGTCCACCTCGGCGACGGGGTTTGGCCCGTTGCGCAGGTAGCGCCCGTCGAGGTGGTCGGGGATGCGCCCGGTGACCGTGAGGTCGGTGGCGGTGACCTCCGCGCTCACCGGCGCCAGCAAGTCCTCAAGGTAGGGATTGCCGGGCTTGGCGGTTGTCGTGGTCGCCATGGCTGAACTCCTATAACATTGTTATTTCAGCGTTATTGGCACCGTACGCCCCCGATGAGAAGATGGCAACGATGACTTCAGACGTTCAGCGCAGCGTTCGCCAGGACATGCTGTCGGCGGCGGTCGACTTGCTGCACGAACACGGCCCCGACGCGCTGCAGACCCGCAAGGTCGCCGGCGCCGCGGGCACCTCGACGATGGCGCTGTACACCCATTTCGGCGGGATGGGCGGGCTGATCGCGGAGGTGGCCGAGGAGGGCCTGCGGCAGTTCGACGCCGCGCTGGGAGCGGCCGAGACCGGCGACCCGGTCGCCGACCTGTTCGTCATCGGCGCCGCCTACCGGCGCTACGCGATCAAGCGCCCGCACATGTACCGGCTGATGTTCGGCAGCACCAGCGCGCACGGCATCAACGCGCCCGCCCACAACGTCCTGACGCTGACGATCGGCGAGATCGAGCGCGGCTACCCCAGTTTCGCGCACGTCGTGCGCGCGGTGCACCGATGCGTACTGGCCGGGCGGATCGGCGCCGGCACGGCGGATGACGACGCGGCGGTGGTGGCGATAGCCGCCCAGTTCTGGGCGTCGATCCACGGCTTCGTCATGCTGGAGCTGGCCGGCTATTACGGCGATGACAGCTCGGCCGTCGTCCCGGTACTGGGTTCGATGACGTCGAACCTGCTTGTGGCCCTTGGGGATGCACCGGAGCGGGTGGCGCGGTCGCTGCAGACGGCGAGGGACGCCCACTGAGTACACGAAACCCCCGGGATCTGCATCCCGGGGGTTTACGCGCAGTGACTTACTTGACGGTGACGGTGGCGCCGGCGGCCTCAAGCTTGGTCTTGGCCTCGTCGGCGGCCTCCTTGGCGACCTTCTCCAGCAGCGGCTTGGGCGCGCCGTCGACCAGGTCCTTGGCCTCCTTGAGGCCCAAGCCGGAGACGATCTCGCGGACCACCTTGATGACGCCGATCTTCTTGTCGCCGGCGGACTCGAGGATCACGTCGAATTCCGACTGCTCCTCGGCGGCCTCGGCGGGCGCACCACCGGCGGCCGGGCCGGCCGCGGCGACGGCGACCGGGGCGGCCGCGGTGACCTCGAAGGTCTCCTCGAACTTCTTGACGAAGTCCGAGAGCTCCAGCAGCGTCATTTCCTTGAACGCGTCGAGCAGGTCGTCAGTAGACATCTTTGCCATGGGTGTGGGTCCTTCCTTGTTTTTCCAGGTTCCGGGTTGGGTTGTTATTCGGCTTCGGCCGGGGTTTCCGCAGCCTCTGCGGGTGCTTCCGAAGCTGCTTCCGGGGCGGGCTCCGCGGCGGCGGGCTCGGCGGAAGCTGCTGGTCCCTCTGCGGCCTTCTTCTCTTGCAACGCGGCCGCGAGCCGGGCGACCTGCGACGCCGGGGCGTTGAACAGCCCGGCCGCCTTGGCGAGGTTGCCCTTCATCGCGCCGGCCAGCTTGGCCAGCAGCACCTCGCGCGACTCGAGGTCGGCGATGCGCTCGACTTCGGCGACCGTCAGCGCGCGGCCGTCCATGTAGCCGCCCTTGATGACCAGCGCCTTGTGCTCCTTGGCGAAGGTCTTGATGGCCTTGGCGGCGTCGACCGGCTCGCCGGTGATGAACGCGATGGCCGTCGGGCCGGCGAAGAGTTCGTCGAGGCCGTCGACCCCGGCTTCCGAAGCAGCCCGCTTGACCAGCGTGTTCTTGGCCACCGAGTAGGTGGCCGACGCGCCCAGCGAGCGCCGCAGCTCGGCCAGATTGGCGACCGTCAGACCGCGGTACTCGGTGACCAGGGCCGCGGTCGATTCCTTGAACTGCTCGGCGATGTCCGCGACGGCGGTGGCCTTGTCAGCCCTGGCCATGCCTACCTCCTGAAGTGAAGTCATGCGACGTGTCGTCTCGATTCCCCGAAAAACGACGAACGCCCCGGCGCAGGAAGCGGCCGGGGCGTACAAACACGCCGGCGCGAGCCGGCGCTGATGCCTCGTCCTCCTGCGTGGGCCGCCGGGATACTCCCGGACCTTCAACCGATTGCTCGGTGACCGACGGTCTTCGGTGGAACGGCTAACACAATAGCGTGGCCTGCGCGGTCAGCCAAAACGGCGACTCAGCCGCCGGCTCGGGTGACGCCGAGGGCCAGCAGGACGAACACCGCCACCAGCAGGGCCACCCGCAGCCGGTGCAGCCGATCCCACCGGGCCGCGAGGTCGCGCGAGAGCTCACCGGTGGCCGGCCATTTGGCGATGCGGTTGTTGATCGGCAGCAGCAGGATGACCGTCAGCAGGACGACCAACGCCATCAGGCCGCCGGCGACGCCGTACAGCCAGTCGCGCGACGCGCCCCGCTCCTTGATGGCGAGCGCCGCCAACAGCAACAGGCTCAGCGCATACCAGAACGGCATCGTCGTGCCCAGCGCCCGGGCGGCGCCGCCGCGGGCCGCCCGGAAGGCGTCGTCGGGCAGCCGCGCGATGAGCGGGTTGAAGAACACCGCGACCGCCAGCTCCACGCCCACCAACAGGCCGGTGATCACGACCGCGAGCGCGTCGATGCTGTGGTTCATGCCAGTCAGCGTAAGGAGCCGCCTCCGGCGGCCTGCGTCAGCCGAGGGCCGCGAGCCGGGCCGCGCCGATCAGACCGGCCGCACCGCCCAGCTCGCCGGGCACCACACGCAGCCCGGACAGGAAGCCCAGCCCGGCGTAGTCGGCCAGCTTCGCCCGCAGCGGGTCGAAGAGCAGCGACCCGGATTTGGACACCCCTCCCCCGATCACGACGAGGTCCAGATCGCAGACCGCGCCGACCGAGGCGATCATCGCGGCGAGCGCGTTCGCCGATCGGCGAAAGGCCCGCTGGGCCAACGGGTCTCCGGCCGCCGCCGCGGCGGCCAGGTCCCTGGCGCCCGCGCCGGGCGGCGCCGCCCACCCGTTATCCCGCGCCCAGCGCACCATCCACGGCCCGGACGCCACCGTCTCCACGCAGCCGCGGCCGCCGCAGGCGCACGGCGGCCCGTCCAGTTCGACCACGATGTGCCCGACGTGACCGGCGTTGCCGGTGCGCCCGGCGTAGGGGACGCCGTCGAGCACCAGGCCGCCGCCCACCCCGGTGGAGACCACCATGCCCAGCAGGAATCGGGCGTCGGGACCCGCGCTGCGGCCCGCGCCGATCCAGTGCTCCCCCAACGCCATGCACAGGCCGTCGCCGCCCAGCACCACCGGCACCCCGGGCACCGCGGCGGCGACCCTGTCGCGCAGCGGGAAACGGTCCCAGCCCGCGATGTTGATCGGGCTGACCGACCCGGTGTGCAGGTCGATCGGCCCGGCCGAGCCGATGCCGACGGCGGTGATCGGGCCCTCGGCGGCCCGCACCGCGTCGGCGATCATCGCCTCGACGACGGCCCACACGTCGCCGGCGGCGGCCGCGGCCGGGGTGGGGCGGATCGCGGTGTACATCAGCGCGCCGCCCGAATCGGCCAGTGCGGCCGCGATTTTGGTGCCGCCGATGTCCAGACAGAGGGTGGCCATGGCGCTCAGTGCCGGTGGGTGTTGTCGGGTTGGCGCGGGTCGCCGGGATGCTCGTAGCCCGGCGCGAGCCGCACCAGCTCGGCGCGGCGCGCGTGCAGCCACAGCCGGAAGGCGCGCCGCCGCGCGGCGCCGCGCAGATGCTCGGCGATCACCGGCCGCACCTCGTCCAGCGGTGGAGCGACCGACACCGTTGTGCGCCAGCCGTTTTCACCCTGCGCGGCCGCGGCGAACCGCAGCGGGTTGCGGGCGTGATAGGCGGCCACCTCGTCGTCGGTGACGGTCACCGCGGCGGTGACGTCGGCGAACAGAGCCCGGGCGAGCGGATCGGCCAGCACGGCCGCGGCGACGCTGCCGATCTCCAGCCGCGCGGTCACGTCGGGCAGCAGCTCCGCCTCGGGGGGCGCTGCGCGCGAGCTCAGCCCGCGCGCGGCCGCCTCGGCGGCGACCACCCGTTCGGTCACGATGAGCTGGGTCAGCCAGCGCCGCAGTTGGCGGCCCTCGCTGGTGCCGGCGGTCGGCAGCGCGCCCGCCCCCCGCGCGGCCCGCAGCCGCGTTTCGGCCGCGTCGATCTCGCCGGACGACACGGGGATGCCGGCGACGGTCGCGATCGGGTGCCCGCTCATGTCACCGTCACCCGCGCCGCGGGCGAGTAGACCAGCCGCCCGGCGCAGCCGATGCGCACCAGCGCCCACCACTCGCCGGGTTCCAGCCAGGCCGGCGGGGCCACTCGGAAGCCGAGGTCGACGGTGCCGCGGGCGGGCAGGACCGCGCCGATCGCGGCGGGGCCCATCCATTCCCACGTGCCCCAGGGGCTGATCAGGTGCGCCTCGAGCGCCAGGTCGGCCCGGGCGTGGGTGCCGACGGTGACGGTCAGGTCGCCCGCTTCGCCCGGCCGCAGCGTGACCTCGGTGGGCCCGTCGGCAAGGTAGACCAGCTCGCCGGGGTCCACCGGTGCGCCGCCCACCGCGACCACGCACACGTCCTCGACCCCCTGCCGCCAGGCGGCGGGGATCTCCTCCCCGGTGAGGCGCAACTCGGCCCGGACCGGGTAGAGGCCCGGTTCCGCCCCCGGCGGGATCGACACCACCACGTCGGCCTCCAGGTGGCCGCCGCTGCCCAGGGTGAAGGGCAGCTCGGCGGGCGCGGCCGACCAGCCGTCGGGGCACGCGAGCACAACCCCGCCGCGCAGCGTGGCGTCGCTGCAGTCGCTGACCGCGGTGACGCGCAGCGCCACCTCGCCGCCGGGCTGCGCGTTGACCAGCGGCGGGTGCAGGTGGGCGACCGCCGGCAGGCCGCCGAGCGGTGCGGGGCCCCGGTTGTGCAGCCAATAACGGGCGTAGAGCGGCTGGGCGGCCTCGGCGTACGGCGCCAGCGCGGCGGGGCCCGACGGCGTCGCGGGCAGCTCGATCCGGGCCAGCACGGTCGCCACCTGGTAGCCATGCAGGTCGACCGAATCCAGCCGCTCGGCGGGAGTCTCGAGAAGATCGGCGCGCCGCAGGTCGCCGAACGCCGCGACGTCCGAGCCGAGGACCACGCGCGCGCCCGCCCCGGTCGTTTCCACCAACCGCAGGGCGACCGCGTTCGGGTCGAGCGGCGCGGCGCTGCCCGCGGTCAACGGGTTGCCGGCCGCCTTGAGGGCAGCCAGGTGGACCGAGTCGGCGGGCTCGACGCGCAGCAGTGCACCCGCGGGCGGCAGCGCACCGGGCCGCCGGCCCCCGGCGACGGCGAGCAGCGGCTGCGAGAACTGCGCGCTGCGGGTGGGGATGTCCGCGCGCCGCCAGTCGCCGTCGCCGCTGACCAGCGCGTAGTCGAAGTCGTGGGTCCAGTGCTGCAGCTGGAAGTTGGAGCCGTCCGGCGCGGTGCGGCGCGGGTCGTCGATCCAGATGCCCGACGGCCAGCCGGTGCACGAGCGCATCAGAGCGGTGTGCAGGGTGCCCTCGGTGTCGACGGCGAAGCTGGGCACCCCCCGGTTGAGCAGGGCGACGGTGCGGTCGTCGAACGCGTCGGTTCCCGACGCGGGCTGCTGCGCGACGACGATCTCGGCATCGCCGAGGTCCTCGGCCAGCGCGGCGATCTCGGCCCGCAGGTCCTCCTCGTCGCGGCCGTCGATCACCAGCACCGGCAGCGCCCCCAGCGGACGGAGGTCGGCGCCCGGCACCCACACCGCGGCCAGCGGCGCCTCGGCCGGCACCCACACCCGCGCCCGGCCGGTCGCCGCCAGCTGGCGGTCCAGCTCTTTGGCGTACACCGGATCGGCGTGGTCCAGCACCGCGGCGGCGAAGGCGTTGCGGACCGGGCCGCCCAGCGCGATCCGCACGTCGGGCAGGTTGGAATCCACCGCGAGGTGGCCGTAGCGCGGCTTATCCGCGGCGCTGCAGGTGGCCGTGACTCCGGCGCGGACCAGCGCCACCATCAACTCGCGCGCCAGCGGCCCGGACACCGTCTCCGCCGGCGACACCACCTCGGCGACCGAGATCGCCCGCGCGCCGGCCCCCGACACCCGGACCCGGGCCGCCGAGGACAGGCCGAACCAGCCGTACGCCGGGTTGTCCAACGTCCAGAGGTGCCGGGCGGCGTCCACGGCGCGCGACCCGTCGTGCAGCAGGGCGAAACCCCGGCCGACGACGGCGTCGCCCACGTCGCTGACCGGCATGGCGCCCGGCACCGGGCACGGCCAGCGCAGCCGCACCAGCTGATCGGCGCCGGTGAAGTCGTCGATCGTGGTGCGGCAGTCGACCCGCGCGACGCCGCGCCACAGCGTCAGGGTCTGGGTGTAACGCAGCAGCGTGCCGATCCGGCCGCGCACCACCACCCGCTGACCGAGGGGCCCGTGAAAGGCCTGCACCCGCGCCGGCGCTTCCGACGAGCACACCACCGGGCCCTTGGGCAGCAGATGCCACGGGCCCTCGCCCTGCGTCGGGTGCGACGGGTATTCCTCGTAGACGGCGAGCTCGTTGCCGACCCGCCCGTCGGCGATCAGCTCGCGGTCCCCCTGGCCGGACAAGCCGATCAGCGACGCGACCGCCCCGCCGCGGGCCGCGTCGACCTCGACCCGGTAGTGCTCGTTGGCGATCACCGCTCCCGGCACCGGCTCCCAGCCGGGCGCCCGGTTGTCGGTGGGAACCAGCCGGTAGGCCCGCCAGCCCAGCGACCCGACGTCGCGGGCCAGCCAGCTGACCGAGCTCCCGTCGTGCTCGACCAGGGCGGGCACCTCGGCGCCGTCGGCGTCCAGCACCCGCACGCCCGCGCGCAGCGGCGGATCGACCCGGGCGGTGACGACGTCGGTGCGCCGGTGGGCCAGCGGGTTCCACACGACGACGTCGCCGTCGATCGCCCCGGACAAAAGCGCCAGCGACGTGTCCCGGGCCGCGCGGCCCAGCTCCCACGCGTCGCGCCAGCCGGTCAACAGGTCGAGGTAGACCTGGTCGGATTCCGAGCCGGTAATCGCGTCGTGGTGCGCGCCGTAGGCCAGCTGCACCCACGCCTTGGCCAAGGCCGCATGCGGGTAGTCGGCGCCGGTCATCAGCGCCGCGAAGACCGCGAACCGCTCGGCCGCCACCACGGCGTGCTCGGCGGCCCGGTTGGCTTGTTTGGTGTCGATGTAGGACACGTCCTTGCCCGTGTAGATCGGGTTCATGTCCCGGGTCTGCGGCGACGGTTCTCGAGGCGCGCCGCGCCCGTGCGCCAGCTCGGCGCGCACCGCCGCGAAGAACTCGCGCGGCAGCGCGCACACGAATCGCGGCCAGGTGTAGCGGGCCGCCCAGTCGCGATGGATCGCGGTGACCCACGTGTTGGGCGGCGTGTAGTCGGTGCCGACGGGCAGCAGCACGTTGCGGGTCAGCGCCACCGTTTTGAGCTGATCGAACAACTCGTAGGTGGCGTCGGAGGCCTCACTGAGCGACGCGGCGGAGTCCATCCACCAGCCGGCCGAATAATGCGCGGGCATGTAGTGGGTGAGCAGGCCGCGGCCCGACGGGGAGATCCACTCGAACTCGCTGCAGAACTGCATGCCGCCCAGACCGCCGTCGCTGTGCGCCGGACCCCACTGGTGATGCGGTCCCCGGGCCCACGAACTCGACGTCAGCCCGGCGTCGGCGGCCAGCCCCGGGAACTGCGGGTCGTGGCCGAACACGTCCAGCTGCCACGCGGTCGCCGGGTCAGCACCCAGGACGTGGCGCTGAAAACCCATGCCGTGCACCAGGTTTCGGATGGTTGTTTCCGGGCTGGTGAGGTTGGTGTTGGGTTCGTTGTAGGTGCCGCCCATCACCTCGACGCGGCCCTGCGCGATGAACCGGCGCAGGTCGGCGCGGTCCTCGGGCCGGGTGTCCCAATACGGCTTGAGGTAATCCACCTCGGCGAGCACGAACTTGTACTCGGGCTCCCGGCGCGCCATCTCCAGATGGGCGTGCACGAGTCCGAAGCCGTTGGTCTGCCGGGCACGCCCTGGCGGGTCCTCGGTCCATTCGCTGGTGTAGGCGCCCTGGGTGTTCCACCACACCGGGTCGTAGTGGAAATGACTGACCATGAACATGGTCCAGCCGGGCTCGGCGACCGTGAAGTCGAACGGCAGGTGCGCGCGGCCGGCGTGCACCCGCGCCGACCGGCGTTCGCCGACGACCGGGCGGTCCACGGTGACCGGGACCTCGACGAGCCCGTCGCCGATATCGGCGACCGCCTCCCCGCTCAGGCCGTCCCCGTCGATGCGGACCCGCGTCGGCTCGCGCACCCCGGCGACGGTGACGCGCGCCAGCTGCAGCGGGTCTTCCGGCGGCCCGACGAAAAGCTCCGTGGACTCCGCCGAAACCAGCTGCATCCCCGCACTTTACGGCGGCGCGGCGAACCGAGAAACCCGTCGCCTGACCACGAACCTGTCCCATTGGTGGAAAGCTCGGTGCCATGGCGGATCTGACCACCCAACTGGCCGACCAGCTCGACTGGCACTGGCGCAACCAGTTGCGCCCTCGCCTGGGCGGCATGACCGACGACGAGTACTTCTGGCAGCCGGTGCCCCACTGCTGGACCGTGCACCCGGACGGGTCGATCGACTTCGCGTTCCCGGCGCCCAGCCCGGCGCCGTTCACCACGATCGCGTGGCGCATGGCGCACGTCATTGTCGGTGTGTTCGCGATGCGTGCCCATCATCATTTCGGTGGACCGTCCGCCGATTACCAGAGTTGGAACTACGCCACCACCGCCGCCACCGCCCTGCGGCAACTGGACGAGACGTACGCGGTGTGGATCAACGGTGTACGGTCGCTGTCCGCCGCCGACCTGACCCGCCGCTGCGGCGCGGCCGAAGGGCCGTACGCCGACTACCCGCTGAGCGAGCTGGACTTGCACATCAATCGGGAAGCGATCCACCATGGCGCCGAAATCGCTTGTCTGCGCGACCTTTACGTTCACAACAGGATGGATTGACAATGCCCGCCCTCGCCCCGCCGGTGGCCGACGAACGCAGCGCCCTGCGCGAATTCCTCGCGTTCCACCAGAGCGCGTATTTCGCCGTGTCGTACGGCCTCACCGACGAACAGGCCCGCTCGACGCCCTCGGTCAGCGCGCTGTCGATCGGCGGGCTGGTCAAGCACGCCACCGGGATGCAGCGCAGCTGGATGGCGCGCGTCGCCGCCGCGCCGGACGCGCCGCCGAAAGACACCCGCCCGTTCGAGCAGATCAGCAAGGAGTTCGCCGACCAGCACGTGATGCGGGCCGACGAGACGCTGGACGGGCTGCTGCGCGCCTTCGAGGCCCAGAACGCGGAATCGCTTCGGCTGGTCGAGACCGCGGACCTCGATGCCGCGGTGCCCGTCCCGCGGGACATCCCGTGGTTCCCCAAGGACCAGCGGGCCTGGTCGGTGCGCTGGGTGATCCTGCACGTGATCAACGAGCTGGCCCGGCACGCCGGGCATGCCGACATCATCCGGGAGGCGATCGACGGCGCCACCATGTACGAGCTGATCGCCGGGCTCGAAGGCTGGGCGATCCAGGGGTGGGTGCAGCCGTGGCGGGGTGGGGATCGCCCCCGGTAGAGATTGGGACTTGCCAGCACCGGTTTGGCAGACTGCTGGAATGAGCTCTACCAAACATCGAGAGGTGGCCAAGCTCGACCGGGTGCCGTTGCCGGTCGAAGCGGCCCGGGTAGCGGTGACCGGTTGGCAGGTCACCCGCTCCGCCGCTCGCATCGTCACCAAGCTGCCGGGCAGGGGCCCGTGGCAGCAGAAGGTGATCAAGCAACTCCCCCAGACCTTCGCCGACCTGGGACCGACGTACGTCAAGTTCGGGCAGATCATCGCGTCGAGCCCGGGCGCGTTCGGCGAGTCGCTGTCCCGGGAGTTCCGCGGCCTGCTGGACCGGGTGCCCCCCGCCGACGCCGGCGAGGTACACAAGCTGTTCATCGAGGAGCTCGGCGCCGACCCGTCCGAACTGTTCGCCAGCTGGGACGAGGAGCCGTTCGCGTCGGCCTCCATCGCCCAGGTGCACTACGCGACCCTGCACAGCGGCGAGGAGGTCGTCGTCAAGATCCAGCGGCCGGGCATCCGCCGCCGGGTCGCCGCCGACCTGCAGATCCTCAAACGCTTCGCCCAGGCCGTCGAGGTGGCCAAGCTGGGCCGGCGGCTGTCCGCGCAGGACGTCGTCGCCGACTTCTCGGACAACCTGGCCGAGGAGCTCAATTTCCGGCTGGAGGCGCAGTCGATGGAGGCGTGGGTGTCGCACCTGCACACCTCCCCGCTGGGCCGCAACATCCGGGTGCCGCAGGTGTATTGGGACTTCACCAGCGACCGGGTGCTGACGATGGAGCGGGTGTCGGGCATCCGCATCGACGACGTCGCCGCCATCCGCAAGGCCGGTTTCGACGGCGTCGAGCTGGTGAAGGCGCTGCTGTTCTCGCTATTCGAGGGCGGGCTGCGGCACGGGCTGTTCCACGGCGACCTGCACGCGGGCAACCTCTATGTGGACGACCAGGGCCGCATCGTGTTCTTCGACTTCGGCATCATGGGCCGCATCGATCCCCGGACCCGCTGGCTGCTGCGCGAATTGGTGTACGCGCTGCTGGTCAAGAAGGACCACGCCGCGGCGGGCAAGATCGTGGTGCTGATGGGCGCGGTCGGCACCATGAAGCCCGAAGCCGAGGCCGCCAAGGACCTGGAAAAGTTCGCCACCCCGCTGACCATGCAGACGCTGGGCGACATGTCGTATGCCGACATCGGCCGGCAGCTGTCCGCCCTGGCCGACGCCTACGACGTCAAGCTGCCCCGCGAGCTGGTGCTGATCGGCAAACAGTTCCTCTACGTCGAGCGCTACATGAAGCTGCTGGCGCCGAAATGGCAAATGATGTCGGATCCGCAATTGACCGGGTATTTCGCGAACTTCATGGTCGAAGTCAGCCGCGAACACTCCTCCGACGTCGAGGTTTAGGAGCGCCGCGGTGCAGGTCCGCACGGGATACGCCCTATCAGGCGACCTGAAGCTGTACTACGAGGACATGGGCGACGTCGACGACCCGCCCGTCCTGCTGATCATGGGACTGGGAGCCCAGCTGGTGTTGTGGCGCACCGCGTTCTGCGAAAAGCTGGTCGACCGGGGTCTGCGCGTCATCCGGTACGACAACCGCGACGTCGGCCTGTCCAGCAAGACCCGGTACGGCAGCTCGGGGCAGCCGCTGGCCACGCGGTTGGCCCGGTCCTGGCTGGGCCTGCCCAGCAACGCGGTCTACAAGCTCGAGGACATGGCCGACGACGCCGCGGCCGTGCTCGATCACCTGGGCATCGAGCGCGCCCACGTCGTCGGCGCGTCGATGGGCGGCATGATCGCCCAGATCTTCGCCGCGCGCTTCCGCGAGCGGACCCGAACCCTGGCGATCATCTTCTCCAGCAACAACGCGGCCCTGCTGCCGCCGCCGGCGCCGCGCGCGTTGCTGGCGCTGCTGAAAGGGCCGCCGCCGGACTCGCCGCGGGAGGTGATCATCGACAACGCGGTGCGCGTCGGCAAGATCATCGGAAGCCCGCGCTACCGGGTGCCCGACGAACAGGCCCGCGCCGAGGCCGCCGAGGGGTACGACCGCAACTACTACCCGCAGGGCGTGGCGCGGCACTTCGCCGCCGTGCTGGGCAGCGGGAGCCTGCGGCGCTACAACCGGGGCACCGTCGCTCCCACCGTGGTGATCCACGGCCGGGCGGACAAGTTGATGCGGCCCTTCGGGGGCCGCGCGGTGGCCCGCGCCATCGACGGCGCCCGATTGGTGTTATTCGACGGGATGGGTCATGATCTGCCACAGCAGTTGTGGGACCAGGTGGTCGGCGTGCTGACAAACAATTTCGCTAGGGCGTGCTGAGCCAAAAAGCATTCTGCCGAAACGTTTCCCCGCATTTTCAGTCCAAGGCGGCGGGTTGTACGGTTGTCGAAGGAGGATGGGTGTAGCGATGGTCAAGCTGGAGCCGTATTACGAAGAGTCGCAGGCGACCTACGACATTTCGGACGACTTCTTCGCGTTGTTCCTCGACCCCAACATGGTGTACACCTGCGCCTATTTCAAAGACGATGACATGACGCTGGCCGAGGCGCAGCTCGCCAAGCTGGACCTGGGGCTGGACAAGCTGAACCTGGAGCCGGGCATGACGGTGCTCGACGTCGGGTGCGGCTGGGGTGGGGCCGTGGTCCGGGCGCTGGAGAAATACGACGTGAATGTCATCGGCATCACGCTCAGCCGCAACCACTACGCGCGCACCAAGGCCAGGCTGGCCGAGATCCCGACGACGCGGCGGGCCGAGGCCCGGCTGCAGGGGTGGGAAGAGTTCGACGAGCACGTCGACCGGATCATCAGCTTCGAGGCCTTCGACGCGTTCAAAAAGGAACGCTGGCCCGCGTTCTGGGACTGGGCCTACGAAACCCTCCCCAACGACAGCCGGATGCTGATGCACAGCATCTTCACCTACCCGCAATCGCACTGGAAAGAAGTCGGCATCAAAATCACGATGTCGGACCTGCGTTTCCTGCACTTCCTCGGCAAGGAAATCTTTCCCGGCGGGCAGATGTGCGGCGAAGCCGACATCGTCGACCTTTCGCGAGCCAGCGGGTTCACCCTCGAGCAGGCGCAATACCTGCAGCCGCACTACGCCCGGACGCTGGACACGTGGGCGGCCAACCTCGAGGCCAATCGCGAGCGCGCGATCGCCCTGCAGTCCCAAGAGGTCTACGACCGGTTCATGCGCTACCTGACGGGCTGCGCGAACCTCTTCCGCAAAGGGATCTCCAACGTGGCCCAGTACACGCTCACCAAGTAGCGTCGGCGGAAAGTAGAGTTTGGCTGCGCGGTCGGGCCCGCGACGCGCGCTCGCACCCTTAGGAGACGATGCCTCGCCGTTGGGTATCGTTGCTGCTCAACCGGACGCCTCGATGCGCGCGCAACCAGGGGCAGCGAACGTCATCCAGGAGAACAGGACGAAAATGGCTGAGCAACCGACTGGCCCGACGAAGACGCGGACGCGCTCGGAAGACATTCAGGCGCATTACGACGTCTCCGACGAGTTCTTCGGCCTGTTCCAGGATCCGTCGCGGATCTACAGTTGCGCCTACTTCGAGCGCGACGACATGACCCTGGAAGAGGCCCAGTACGCGAAGATCGACCTCAACCTCGACAAGCTTGACCTCAAGCCCGGCATGACCCTGCTCGACATCGGCTGCGGGTGGGGCAGCACCATGAAGCGCGCCGTCGAGCGGTTCGACGTCAACGTCATCGGCCTGACGCTGTCCAAGAACCAGCACGCCCGCGCCGAGGCGTTGCTCGGGTCCATCGACACCGGTCGCTCGCGGGAGGTGCGGCTGCAGAACTGGGAGGACTTCTCCGAGCCGGTCGACCGCATCGTGTCGATCGAGGCCTTCGAGCACTTCGGCCACGAGAACTACGACGACTTCTTCAAGCGGACCTACGAGATCATGCCCGCCGACGGCCGCATGACCGTCCAGAGCAGCGTCAGCTACCACCCGTACGACCTGGCCGCGCGGGGCAAGAAGCTGAGCTTCGAGACGGCGCGGTTCATCAAGTTCATCGTCACCGAGATCTTCCCCGGCGGCCGGCTGCCCTCCACCCAGATGATGGTCGATCACGGCGAGAAGGCCGGTTTCGTTGTGCCCGAACCTCTTTCGTTGCGGCCGCACTACATCAAGACCCTGCACATCTGGGGTGACACGCTCGAGTCGAACCGGGACAAGGCCATCGAGGTCACTTCCGAAGAGGTCTACAACCGCTACATCAAATACCTGCGCGGCTGCGAGCACTACTTCACCGAGGAGATGCTCGACGTCAGCCTGGTGACCTACCTCAAGCCCGGCGCGGCCGCCTGAATTCCGCGGCGCCTGTCGGATCGGCGCTGCGCGGTTCGTCGAGTAGGTAGAGAGTGGAGCAGACGGCTTCGCTCACTTACCGGAGGTGACGACCATGCAGTACTTCGCCTTGTTGATCAGCAAGGAGCAGGACCGTACGCCCGACGATGCCGCCGCCGCGATGGCGGCATTCGAGACCTTTCACGCCAAGGCCGGGCCGGCGATCAAGGCCGGTGACGCGCTGGCGCCCGCCGCGGCCGCAGTGGCCATCACCGGCGGTCCCGACGCGCCGACGGTCACCGACGGCCCCTTCGCCGAGGCCGCCGAGGTGGCATGCGGCTATTACATCTTCGAAGCCGAAAACCTCGACGAGGCGCTTGCGCTGGCGCGCGACGTCCCGGTCGCCGCGTTCGGGGCGGTGGAGCTGTGGCCGGTGGTCCACGCCGTCGAGCCGTCCCGCGCGCTCACCGGCAACGACTGGCTCGCACTGCTGCTGGAGCCCCCCGAATCCGCGCACACACCGGGCACCCCGGAGTGGGAGGCGGTGGCGGCCAAGCACGTCGATCTGCACGCCGCCGCCGGCGATCACGTGATCGGCGGCGCCGCGCTGCACGACCGGACCACGGCGACGACCGTGCGGGTGCGCGACGGCGAGGTCCTCATCACCGACGGGCCGTACGCGGAGGGCGCCGAAATCGCCACCGGGATCTACCTGTTGAGCGCCGCCGACCGTGACGAGGCCGTCAAGATCGGCTCGATGATCCCCGCCTCGGCAGTGCACCTGCGCCAGCTGGCGGGGGTCTCCGGCCTGTAGGCAGATGGCCGACCTGGACGGCGTCTTCCGCCGGGAGTGGGGCCCGGCCGTGGCCGCGCTCGCGCGGTGGTCGGGTGACCTCACCGTCGCCGAGGACGCCGTCCAGGAGGCCTGCGCCGAAGCGCTGCGCACCTGGCCGCGCGACGGGGTACCCGTCAACCCGGGCGGGTGGCTGGTGACCGTCGGCCGTAACCGCGCCCGCGATCGCCTGCGCCGCGAATCCGTGCGCCCCGGAAAGGAATTGGCCGCCGTGCTGGACGACATCAGGGCACGCACCGAGCACACCGACCCGCATCCGGTTCGCGATGACGAGTTGCGGATGATGTTCACCTGCGCGCACCCGGCGCTGGACCGGCAATCGCAACTGGCGCTGACGCTGCGGCTGGTGTCCGGCCTGACCGTCGCCGAAATCGCCCGCGCTCTGCTTCAGACCGAAACGGCGATCGGCCAGCGAATCACGCGCGCCAAGAACAAGGTTCGGCACGCCAACATCCCGTTGCGGGTCCCGCCCGCCGAGCTGCTGCCCGAGCGCACCCCGCACGTGCTGGGTTGCGTGTATTCGGTGTTCACCGAGGGCTACTGGTCGACCGCGGGCCCGTCGGCCATCCGTGACGACCTGTGCGACGAAGGGATCCGGCTGGGCGGCGAGCTGTGCGCGCTGCTGCCCTCCGAGCCGGAGGCGCACGCGCTGTCCGCCCTGATGCTGCTGCACGATTCGCGACGCGCGACCCGGGTGGACGGGTCCGGGATGCTGGTGCCGCTCGAGGATCAGGACCGCCGCCGGTGGGACCGCGCCCGCATCGCCCGCGGGCTCGAGCGGTTGCGGCGGGCCCAGGGTTCGACGGGCGCCTATCTGCCCCAGGCGGTGATCGCCGCCCTGCATGCCACGGCCCCGTCCTGGGAGCACACGGACTGGACCGCCATCTGCTCGGCCTATGACCGGCTGTGGCAGATCACCGGTTCGCCGGTGGTGGCCGCCAATCGCGCGCTGGCGATCGGATTTCGCGACGGTCCCGACGCCGGGTTGGCGGCCCTGGACGCCGTGGCGGGCGATCCGCGGCTCGCCCGCTCGAACCTCGTCGCGACCGTGCGCGCCGACCTGTTGCGCCGCGCCGGCCGACCGGCCGATGCGCTCACCTGGTACCGAACGGCGTTGGAGTCCAACGGGTCTGAGCCGGGCCGGGCGTTCCTGCGTCGCCGCATCGCTGAGTGCGGGGGCTGACGCTCACCCGCGAGCAGAACTCAGGCCTCGGAGAAGTTGCGGGTGACCGCCGGGTCCACCGGAATGCCCGGGCCCGTCGTCGTCGACACCGTGATCTTCTTCAGGTAGCGGCCCTTCGACGCGGACGGCTTGAGCCGCAGCACCTCGTCGAGCGCGGCGCCGTAGTTCTCGGCCAGGGACTTCTCGTCGAAGGAGGCCTTGCCGATGACGAAGTGCAGGTTGGCCTGCTTGTCGATGCGGAAGTTGATCTTGCCGCCCTTGATGTCGGCCACGGCCTTGGCGACGTCGGGGGTGACGGTGCCAGTCTTGGGGTTCGGCATCAGGCCGCGCGGGCCGAGCACCCGCGCGATGCGACCGACCTTGGCCATCTGGTCCGGGGTCGCGATCGCGGCGTCGAATTCCAGCCAGCCGCCCTGGATCTTCTCGATCAGGTCGTCGCTGCCGACGATATCGGCGCCGGCGGCCTGCGCCTGCTCGGCCTTGTCGCCGACCGCGAACACCGCGACCCGGGCGGTCTTGCCGGTGCCGTGCGGCAGGTTCACCGTGCCGCGGACCATCTGGTCCGCCTTGCGCGGGTCGACGCCCAGCCGGATCGCCACCTCGACGGTGGCGTCCTGCCTGCTCGACGACGTTTCCTTGGCGAGCTTGGCCGCCTCCAGCGGGGAGTACAGGCTGTTGCGGTCCACCTTCTCGGCGGCGGCGCGGTATGCCTTGCTGTTCTTGCTCATTGATTCATCCAATCTGGTGTTGGGTCGTGGTTACCGGGCCGAAGCCAGCCCTCCCACGGGGTGATGCGGGGTATTACTCGACGGTGATGCCCATCGACCGGGCGGTGCCGGCGATGATCTTGGCGGCCGCGTCGATGTCGTTGGCGTTCAGGTCGGCCTTCTTGGTCTCGGCGATCTCCTTGACCTGATCCCAGCTGACCTTGGCGACCTTGGTCTTGTGCGGCTCGGCCGAGCCCTTGCCGACGCCGGCGGCCTTGAGCAACAGCTTGGCGGCGGGCGGGGTCTTGAGCGCGAAGGTGAAGCTGCGGTCCTCGTAGACCGTGATCTCGACCGGGATGACCTGACCGCGCTGGTTCTCCGTGGCGGCGTTGTACGCCTTGCAGAACTCCATGATGTTGACGCCGTGCTGACCGAGCGCGGGCCCGACCGGCGGCGCCGGGTTGGCCTGCCCCGCCTGGATCTGAAGCTTGATCAGCCCGACGACTTTCTTCTTCGGGGCCATGAGATGTTGTTCGTTCCTTCCTGGTTTGTGCCCGGCGGATGCGCCGGTTTAGAGCTTGGAGACTTGGCTGAAGGTCAGTTCGACCGGAGTTTCGCGGCCGAAGATCGACACCAGCACCTTGAGCTTCTGCTGCTCGCCGTTGACCTCGCTGATCGTGGCGGGCAGCGTCGCGAACGGCCCGTCCATGACCGTCACCGATTCGCCGACCTCGTAGTCGACCTCGATGGTCGGACGTTCCAGCCCGCCGGCCTCGGCGGCGGTGGCGGTGGCCGCCGCGCCCTTGGCGGCCTTCTTCGTCGCGCCGCGCGGCAGCAGGAACTTGACGACGTCGTCGAGCGTCAGGGCCGACGGTCGCGAGGTCGCCCCGACGAACCCGGTGACCCCGGGGGTGTTGCGCACCGCGGCCCAGGAGTCGTCGGTCAAGTCCATGCGCACCAGGATGTAGCCGGGCAGCACCTTGCGATTGACCTGTTTGCGCTGGCCGTTCTTGATCTCGGTGACCTCTTCGGTGGGCACCTCCACCTGGAAGATGTAGTCCCCAACGTCGAGGTTCTGCACACGCGTTTCGAGGTTGGCTTTGACCTTGTTCTCGTATCCCGCGTAGGAGTGGATGACATACCAGTCGCCGGGCTTGCTGCGCAGTTCCGCCTTGAGCGCGACGGCCGGGTCGGCCTCTTCGGCCGGCTCGTCGGGCGCCCCGGCGGTGTCGGTGGTCTCGTCCGTGGTCGCGTCGGTGGCCCCGGAATCCGCCGAGGTGGCCGCGTCGCCCGAAACCTCAGCAGCCGCGGAAGCCTCGGCGGCTTCGGAGGCTTCGGTGGTCTCTTTCAGGTCGACCGCGTCACCCGCGGACGGGTCACCGTCGAAGGTAGTCACGGTGTGAGTCCTCTCTGTCACTTTGAAGGCGGCGTCACTTTTGAAAGCGGCGTCGCTCGCTCAGCCGAACACCAACAGCACCAGCTTGGTCAGGCCGAAATCCGCCAGGCCGACCAGCGCCACCATGAAGGCCAGGAAGGCCAGCACGACGGAGGTGTACGTGAGCATCTGCTTGCGGTTGGGCCAGATGACCTTCCGCATCTCCGCAACGACCTGCTTGAGGTAGTTGTAGACGAACACGAACGGGTTGGCCCGACTGTCCGCGGACTTCTTCAGCTTGGCCGCTTTCTTGGCCCCGCCGGACTTGGAGGCGCCCTTCTTGGCCTTTTCCTTGCCGGAGACCTCGAGTTCGTCCGGCGACCCGGCGTCGGCGTCCTCGCCGGCGTCGGCCGCCTTCTGGCGGGACCGCTTACCGGTTGGGCGCTGTGGCCGCGCCACCACCGCCGTCCGGACGCCGCTCGCGCGGCCGTCCGTGGTGTCAGTGCCGTCGCTTGCGGCGTCGTTGGCAACGTCGCCTTCGTCGCTCACCGCACGCTCCTTTGTTTGCTAGTACCCCGAGAGCCGTCCCATCGGTGGCGGCACGTCTTCCAGTGTCCACCATGGCACAGTCCTGGTGTCCGGTTCCTCCTCAGGCCGCGGGCCTGCGTCGTCACCAGACGCTCGAATCCGGTGTCCCGTCCGTCTTCAGCAGGGGCGACAGGACTTGAACCTGCAACCTGCGGTTTTGGAGACCGCTGCTCTGCCAGTTGAGCTACGCCCCTTCGCGGTTGGCAGGCCAACCTGCGCTTACCTACCGGGGCTTACATGACACGCGCGCCTTCCGATTGCTCGACTCACGGAAAGCGCGCTGGTGCTGGGAAAACCCCGAGGTCCGAGTGTACATCGGACGAGGAGTCAGATACTAATTACGCCGTTCTGACGACCTGGCCGGAGTCCGGATCCCAGCGCAGGTTCGCGGAGTTGTCGGCGTACTGACCCATCAGCGTGGTGTATGCCTCCAGGACCACCTCGTCGTGCTCGTTGGTGCAGATGTTCTTGGTGACGACGATGTCGGCGCCGAACCGCTCGTCCACCGAAACGATGTCCATGCGGGCCCACAGCTTGTCGCCGGCCTTGATCGGCTTGGTGAACACGAACCGCTGATCGACCTGGACGATCACCAGCGTCTCCATGCCGATGTCGACGTGCCGGAAGAAATCCAGCTGAACCAGCTTGGCGAAGATGGTCCCGAAGGTCAGCGGCGCGATGATCGCGTCGTGGCCGAGATCGGCGGCGGCGTCTTCGTCGTAGTGGGCCGGGTGACGGTTTTTGATGGCCAGCGCGAACTGACGGAGTTGTTCCCGCCCCACGACGAAGTAGTCAGGGTAGCGCCAGATCATCCCCCTGATGTCTGTCTTGAGCGCCATGGGCCTACGCGAGTGTCGCGGACGCGATCGCCCTGCCGAAGATCTTCTTGCCGCCGGTGGTGGCCGTGAGCGCGATGGTCACTGACTTGGTCTCCGGGTCCGCCGACTTCACCCGGCCGCTGAAGACCAGCTCGGCGCCCTTGCCGTCGTTGGGCACCGGCACCACGGCGGTGAACCGCACGTTGTACTCGGTCACCGCGCCGGGGTCACCGATCCAGGCGGTGACGTAGCCGCCGCCGATGCCCATGGTCAGCATGCCGTGCGCGATCGCGGTGTCCAGGCCGACGACCTTGGCCATTTCGTCGTCCCAGTGGATGGGGTTCAAGTCGCCAGATACGCCCGCGTAATTGACCAGATCCTGCCGGGTCAGCGGGTAGGTCTTCTCCGGAAGCTGGTCACCCACCTTCACGGAGCTGAACTCACGCAGTGGCATCAGTAAATCCCTCTTCTCCATCTTCGCCGGCACGGCCCGCCAGGGTCGTGTAGGTCTCTTGCACGACGTCACCGGCAGCGTTGGTGATGACATTCTTGGTGACGATGATCTGGGTGCCGTGCGACACGCGCACCGAGTCCACGTAGACGTCGCAGTAGAGCTTGTCCCCGGCGACGAGTGGCGCGAAGAATTTCAGGACCTGGTCGACCTGAACGATCTGGGCGTCCTGGACGGCGACGTTGGCGTGCTTGAAGAACGCCGTCTGCGCCATGTAGCCGAACACGCAGACGAAGGTCAGGGGGGCCGGCAGCCCCTTGTAGCCGAGTTCGGCCGCCGCCTTCTCCTCGAAAAACGCCGGGTCGTCGTGTTTCACGGCGACCGCGTACTCGCGGACCTTCTCCCGCTCCACCTCGTAATGATCGGGGTAGCGGTAGTGCATCCCGACGATGCTTTCGGTTAACGCCACGATTCTTAAACTACCTAGTCAGTCGGAATAAACGCTGGCGGGGCGCCGCTAGCGTGTCTCCCGATGCGCCTGGTGCTTACCGCAGTTGGGGCAGAACTTCTTCAGCTCCAGTCGGTCCGGGTCGTTCCGGCGGTTTTTCTTGGTGATGTAGTTGCGGTGCTTGCACACCTCGCATGCCAAGGTGATCTTCGGCCGTACGTCGGTACTGGACGCCATGACGGTTCTCTCTCGATTCTTGAAAAGATCTGGTGCTGTTCTGTTGTAGCGATGGCCGGACTCGAACCGGCGACCTAACGATTATGAGTCGTTCGCTCTAACCGACTGAGCTACATCGCCTCTGGCCACCCCGTTTTGGGGTCGGGGCCGCCACGCCTGCTCGGCGTCCGCCGAGCCCCCTAACGGAATCGAACCGTTGACCTTTTCCTTACCATGGAAACGCTCTACCGACTGAGCTAAGGGGGCCGTTCACCCGAAGCGATCAGTCGCGCGGGCCTAAAAGAGGGTACAACCTGGCTCGCAGCGGCACCAAACCACGAGTACCGCAGCTCACCCGCTCTCGCCGGAGCGGCGGGGCTGCCACGCGTTGAGGTCGCTGAACTCGTCGTACTCGGCGTCCTCTTCGGCGGCAGCGCCCTCACGAAGCAGGGTGCGCAACGCGAGATTGACTGCCTCGCGCGCGTCGGCGACACGGAAGCGTTGGATCGCCTCATCGACCAGATCGAGGTCGACCTCGATCTCGACCTTCTTCTTCATGCGCCAACCATACCCACTGGAAACGAGCCCAACCCGGTGCTCAGAAGCGGTGTCGCGCCGAACCCGGGCGGCGCGAACGAAGCGGCGGCGGACTACCCGCGGCCCGCCGCGATCCGCGTCCTAGTCTGGTCACGTGTCAGATGACCGGCTGTACTTCCGTCAACTGCTCTCCGGCCGCGACTTCGCCGCCGGCGACATGTTCGCGACGCAGATGCGCAACTTCGCGTACCTGATCGGCGACCGGCAAACCGGGGATTGCGTGGTCGTCGACCCGGCCTACGCCGCCGGTGACCTGCTCGACACGATCGAGGCCGACGGCATGCGCCTGTCCGGGGTGCTGGTGACCCACCACCACCCCGACCACGTGGGCGGATCGATGATGGGCTTCTCGCTGCAGGGCCTGGCCGAACTGCTGGAACGGGCCCCCGTGCCGGTGCACGTCAATACCCATGAGGCGCTGTGGGTTTCGCGCGTCACCGGGATCGGTCTGGGCGACCTGACCGCGCACGAGAACCACGACAAGGTCAGCATCGGCGACATCGAGATCGAGTTGCTGCACACCCCCGGCCACACCCCGGGCAGCCAGTGTTTTCTGCTCGACGGCCGCCTGGTCGCCGGTGACACGTTGTTCTTGGAGGGCTGCGGGCGCACCGACTTCCCCGGCGGCGACTCCGACGAGATGTACCGCAGCCTGCAGCGGCTCGCGACCCTTCCCGGTGACCCGACGGTGTTTCCGGGGCATTGGTATTCGGCTGAGCCCAGTGCCGCGCTGTCGGATGTCAAGCGGTCCAACTATGTGTACCGGGCGGCAGACCTTGACCAATGGCGAATGCTGATGGGTGGCTGATCGCTCGATGGTGACCATTCGGCGTCCTGCCCTGTGATATAAGCGGAGGGTGGATTCCATGGGTTGGATCCAGGACAGCTGGCATGGGGTCACGCACGTCGGGTCCAGCACCTGGATAGCGTGGGCAGCGTGGGCGGCGATCGCCCTCGCCGTCGTCACCCTGGTCTTCACCAACCGCCAGATCACCCGCAATCGCCGCGCGGCGGCGGAGCAAACCCGCCCGCACGTCGGGGTGTTCATGGAACCGCATCCCGCCGACTGGCACGTGATCGAGCTCGTGGTCCGCAATTTCGGCCAGACCGCCGCCTATGACATCGAGTTCTCGTTCGTCAATCCCCCGACGGTGGCCGAATACGAAAGCGCCACCGACGGCTACGCCGACGTCGTCGAACTGCGGCTGCCCCGTGAGCTGCCGGTGCTGGCGCCCGGCCAGGAATGGCGCCTGGTGTGGGACTCCGCGCTCGACCGCGCCGAGATCGGCAGCGGCATCGAATCGCGTTTCACCGGGACCGTCAGCTACTACGACCGCCCCGCCCAGCCGCGGCGGCGATTCTGGCAGCGCGAGCGTTCGCCGCTGCACACCGAGGTGGTGCTGGACTGGGACGCCCTGCCACCCGTGCAGCGCATCGAGTTGATGACCACCCATGACCTCGCGAAGCGGGAGAAGGAAAAGCTGGAGCTGCTGCGCGGCCTGCTGACCTACTTCCACTACGCCAGCAAGGAGACCCGGCCCGAGGTCTTCCGCAGCGAGATCGAACGGATCAACGCCGCGGTTCGGGAAACCCAAGACCGATGGCTCACCCGCCAACTCGACGAACCCACCGACGTGAGCCTGCGCTGGAGTAACGCCGAAGACGATCTGGGCAGACACCACAACCAGTCCGCCTGACGGCGAGGAGCAGGAGCACCCATGACCGCCCCGGTCCACTACAGCACCAAGGACTCCGTCGCCGTCATCAGGATGGACGACGGCAAGGTCAACGCGCTGGGCCCGACCATGCAGCAGGCCCTGGGCGACGCCATCGACCAGGCGGAGCGGGACAACGCCGGGGCGCTGGTGATCACCGGCAATGAGCGGGTGTTCAGCGGCGGCTTCGACCTGAAGATCCTCACCTCCGGCGAGGTGCAGCCCGCGATCGACATGCTGCGGGGCGGGTTCGAGCTCGCCTACCGGCTCCTGTCGTTTCCGAAGCCGGTGGTGATGGCGTGCACCGGCCACGCGATCGCGATGGGGGCGTTCCTGTTGTCGGCGGGCGATCACCGGGTAGCCGCCCACGCCTACAACATCCAGGCCAATGAGGTCGCGATCGGCATGGTCATCCCCTACGCCGCGCTGGAGATCATGAAGCTGCGGCTGACGCCGTCGGGGTATCAGCAGGCCGCAGGGTTGGCCAAGACGTTTTTCGGTGAAACCGCCCTTGCCGCAGGCTTTATCGATGAGATCGTGCTGCCCGAGATGGTGCTGGACCGCGCCGAGGAAGCCGCCACCGAATTCGCCGGCCTCAATCAGCGCGCGCATGCCGCCACCAAGTTGCGCACTCGCGCCGACGCCCTGGCCGCCATCCGCGCCGGCATCGACGGGATCGAAGCCGAATTCGGGCTCTAAGCCGCTGAGCGCACCGGGCCCAGATGGTTTCGCGGCCCGCTGCCGGGGAAGTCCTGGCCTGTGGCCATTGATCGCATCGCGGACCCCTGGGGCACGCGCACCCCATACGAGCCGGGCACCCGATGGCCGGACCGAGTCGACACCTACCTGGCCGACGGGATCACCGCCGAGTCGGTGGATCGCTGGGTGCAATCGGCGGCGGTGCTGCACTCCAACGGCGACGGTCTGGACATCGCCGTCAAGGACGGCCGGATCGTGGGCGTGCGCGGGCGCGCCGTCGACCGGGTCAACCATGGCCGGCTCGACCCCAAGGATTTGTTCGGCTGGCAGGCCAACGCCTCCGCCGACCGGCTCACCACCCCGATGATCAGGGAGCACGGCGAGCTCAAGCCGTGCGACTGGGACACCGCGATGCAGCGGATCGTCGACCGCAGCAAGCGGCTGCTCGACGGCTACGGCCCCAGCTCGATCGGCTTCTACACCTCCGGGCAGTTGTTCCTCGAGGCCTACTACACGCAGGGCGCCATCGCGCACGGGGCGATCGGCACCAACCATGTCGACGGCAACACCCGGCTGTGCACCGCGACGGCGGCCGAGGCGCTGAAGGAATCGTTCGGCTGCGACGGCCAGCCGGGGTCCTACACCGATGTCGACCATGCCGACGTCATCGCGTTGTTCGGGCACAACGTCGCCGAGACGCAGACCGTGCTGTGGGCGCGGATGCTGGACCGGCTGGACGGCGGCGCGCCGCCGGCGATCGTCTGCGTCGACCCGCGGCTGACGCCGGTCGCCCGGCGCGCCACCGTCCACCTGGCGCCGTTGCCGGGCACCAACGTCGCGTTGATGAACGGGCTGCTGCACGAGATCATCGGCAACGGCTGGATCGACCAGGACTACATCGACTCGCACACAGTGGGTTTCGACGAGCTGCGCGGCCGGGTCGAAGAGTTCGGACCCGAGCGGGTCGCCGAGATCTGCGGCGTGCCCGCCGAGGACATCCGGCATGCCGCCCGGCTGCTGGGCACGGCGCAGCGGCTGCTGTCCACCGTGCTGCAGGGCTTCTACCAGTCGCACCAGGCCACCGCGGCGGCCGTGCAGGTCAACAACATTCACCTGGTGCGCGGCATGCTCGGCAAGCCCGGCTGCGGCGTGCTGCAGATGAACGGGCAGCCGACGGCGGAGAACACCCGCGAATGCGGCGCCGACGGGGATCTGGCCGGTTTCCGCAACTGGTCCAACGACTCTCACGTCGCCGAGTTGGCCGAGTTGTGGAACCTCGAGCCCCTGCAGATTCCGCACTACGCCCCGCCCACGCACGCCATGCAGATGTTCCGCTTCGCCGAGGAGGGGACGCTGCGGATGTTGTGGGTCACCGCCACCAATCCTCTGGTGTCGCTGCCGGAGCTGGCCCGCATCCGCGACATCTTCTCCCAGGAGCGGCTGTTCCTCGTCGTGCAGGACATCTTCCTGACCGAAACCGCCGCGCTGGCCGACGTCGTGTTGCCCGCCGCGGCGTGGGCCGAGAAGACCGGCACGTTCACCAACGCCGACCGCACGGTGCACCTGTCCGAAAAGGCGGTCCAGGCACCGGGTTCCGCGCGCTCGGACCTCGACATCTTCCTGGACTACGCGCGCCGGATGGACTTCCGCGACAAGGACGGTCAACCCTTCCCGCCCTGGACCGATGCCGAGTCGGCGTTCGAGGCGTGGAAGAAATGCAGCGCGGGCCGGCCGTGCGACTACACCGGCCTGAGTTACGAGAAGCTGCGCGGCGGCAGCGGCATCCAATGGCCCTGCAACGCCGAACATCCCGACGGCACCGAACGGCTCTACGCCGACGCGAAGTTCTGGGCGAAACCCGACTATTGCGAGGCGTACGGCAAGGACCTGATCACGGGCGCCCCGCTGCAGCCCGACGAATACCGCTCGATGAACCCCTACGGCAGGGCGATCATCAAGGCGGCCGAATACGTCCCGCCCCATGAGCCGACCAGTCCGGAGTTCCCGTTCGCGTTGATCACCGGCCGCACCGTCTACCACTTCCACACCCGCACGAAAACCGCACGGGCACAGCAACTTCAGCAGGCAGCACCCGAGGTATGGGTCGAGGTGTCGCCGGGCGACGCGCGCCGGCTGGGCATCGCGGAGGGTGAGCTGGTCGAGGTGAGCACGCCGCGCGGCTGCGTCATCGCCCCCGCGCGCATCTGCGGCATCCGCGAGGGCGTGCTGTTCGTGCCCTTCCATTACGGCTACTGGGACACCGGAGCAGGCGGTCATCACCGGGCCGGCAACGAGCTCACGATGACCGATTGGGATCCGGTGTCCAAGCAGCCGATCTACAAGACGGCCGCCGCCCGGCTGCGGAAAAGCCGGGCGCGGCGAGTCGGTGGGAACGGCGCCGCTGCCGCGCCGCCCGCGGCGGTTGCCGAAGCCCTGCCGATGGGGGGTCAGGCGTGAAGCTCAAAATGGCGCTCCGCGAACTGCACCGCTCCGAACGCAAACTGGCCCACGAACTCAACGTGGTCGCCGCGCGACACCACAGCGACCAGGACGTCTGCCACCTGGCGCAGGACCTGGCCGGGTGGTCACGCCATCACCTCGCCGAGCTGGCGCAGCACGGCCGCCATTACGGCCTGCACCTGTCCGCCGATCCCCGCACCGGCGCGATCACGGGTTTTTGGCAATCGCGGCTCAGCGGCCTGCTGCGGCACCGGCCGGAGCCGGGCCTGGTGCTGCTCGCCGACCTACGCCGGATTCACCGGCTGTCGGCGGGGGTGTCGCTGGACTGGGAGCTGCTGGCCCAGGGCGCGCAGGCTGCCAAGGATTCCGAACTGCTGGGCCTGGCCTCGCGCTGTCATCCCGAGACCCTGCGCCAGATGCGCTGGGCCAACGCGATGCTCAAAGAGCTTTCGCCGCAAGTGTTGATGAATTGAAACGGCGAACGCGGTGGCCGCCATCAGCCGCCACCGCGTTCGTCTCGCCTCCTCGCCGCCAGTCTGGCACGTGCGCGCCGAGCCGTCACTTCACCCGGCGGGGCGACGGTTTACCCGGAACCGGTCCAGATATGCCGGCCAGTCCCACGTCGACAGGAACGCCTGCGCCGCGGCATAGCCGCTCTGGTACAGCTCTTCGAGGCGGCCCCTCGAGATGTCGAAGTCGAGCACGCCGACATCGGTCGATTCGACCGGGATCGCGCGCGCCGCGACCCACGGCTGGCTGAGATGGGTCTGGTCGTGGCCGGCCAGCATGGTGGTGACCAGGCTTTCCAGCAACGCCGTCTGCTCGAAGAAGCGCAACGGTTTCAGCGCCGGCATCACGGCGCCGATGCCTTCGGTGAGCCTCGGCAGGACCGTGACCCCGAACGTCGGCCAGCGCGGCGCCCTGCCGTCGGGCCGGTCGAAGGTGTCGATGGGGAAATTCGACAGCACGCCGCCGTCGACGAGGGTGGACGTCGTGCCGTCGGCGCCGGTGAGCTTGAGCGGGCGGTAAAAGAACGGAATCGCCATCGAGGCGCGCACCGCGTCGGCCACCGGCTGCTCGTCGGGGTCCAGGCCGTAGAGCCGTCGATAGTCCCACGGGAACCGCACCAGCTGGGCCGCGGTCAGGTCGGCGACGGTGACCACCAGCTTGTCGCGCCGCCCGTCGAGCAGGCCGTCGTCGTCGAGGTGCAGATCGCCGAAGCAGGTGACCCCGAAGTTCTTCAACTCGCTGCGAATCCAGTCGTGGGCCACGTCGCCGCGGTACATGCTCGAATCGGTGACCAGCCCCCAGGCCGCCCCGAGGTAGGGGACGGGCCCGGCGTCGCGCCACTTACGCAGGGGCACCGAGAAGGCGAGCTCCTTGACCTGCGCGCCGGTCAGTTGACCGTCGTTGGAGCCGGCCGTCAGGATCGCCGCGACCACCGAACCGGCCGAGACGCCGGACACCCGTTTGATCGAATACCCGGCATCCATCAGCGCGACGATCGCGCCCACCAGACCGATGAATTTGACGCCCCCGCCGGAAAGCACGAGATCAACGGGCTTCGGGTCGTCTGCCTCGGGTCCCATCTATTGCTCCGACGAAACCCATTGGTAGGGAAGGAATTTCCCGTCGAACGTGACCACGACGCGGTCACCGGACGGGTGCGACTTCTTCTGCACGTCGACGCTGAAGTTGATCGCGCTCATGATCCCGTCGCCGAACTGTTCGGCAATCAGCTCCTTGAGGGCGCCGCCGTACACCTGCAGCGCCTCGTAGAAGCGGTAGACGGTCGGGTCGGTCGGCACCGAGGTGGGCAGGCCACCCCGCATGGGCGCCGCGGCCAGCACGGGCACCGCCGACTCGTCGAGGCCGAGCATCTCGGCCAGGACGTTGGCCTGCTCGACCGGGATCGGGTGCTGTCCGAGCAGCGCCGCCGTGGTCCACACCACCGGCCTGTCGACGGCGTCGGCCAGCTGTTGCCACGTCAGCCCCTTCGCCAGGCGCGCGACGACGATCTGTTCGGTGAGTTCGCTTCTCGTCATGGCTCCCAGCATGCACGCCGGCGCTCAGCCCGGTTTGGTCGCGGTGACCAGCCGCGTGGAGAACCACGGGCCGCCGTACCACATCCGCCAGCCGAGGTTGCGCCGCCGCACATTGCGCCAGCCCAGTTCGCGCAGCCGCTCGGCGTGCTGACGCGTCTCCCACAGGTCCGCGATCGCGAGCCGGCCGCCCGGCCGCAGCACGCGCACGGCTTCGTCGAGCGCCTGTCGCCGGCCGGCGTGGCCGTCGATGTTGTGGATGGCCAGGTTGCTCACGACCACATCGACGCTCTCGTCGGCCAGCGGCAGCGCGGTCATGTCGGCGGTGTGCACCTCGACGCGATCGGCGACGCCTTCGGCGACCGCGTTGGCCAGCGTGGCCTGCCGCGAGTTGTCCGTCTGGTCCGCCTGCCACAGATCGACACCGATCGCGCGGCCCCGCGGCAACCGCTTGGCCGCGGCCAGCAGCACCGCGCCACGCCCACACCCGAGGTCGAGCACCGTCTCGTCGCCGGCGAGCCGCAGATCGCGCAGAACCCGGTCCCACACAACGAATTTCCCGGACCGCGTCGCGTACATGTACAGGAGCGCGTTCCCCGCGATGCCGGCGCTCGACGCCGCGGCCAGCGCCGCCCTGAGCCGCTTCCCGCGCGCCCAGCTGATCCCCGCCCACACGGCCAGGGCGGCGGCCTGGGCGCCGATGCCTATCGCCTGGGTTCGTGCCGAGACTTTGTGAAAGGACCCGTCGACCCCGTAATCGCCCTGATGGTCATGCACGCCCCTCAGCTTACGACTGAGCAAGTCGCCGAGGGTTTTTCACGCTCTCACCACCGGCCGCGATGCACGACCTCGGAAAACGGCCGGCGATTCGGGGTGCGGATCGGGCGCAGCGGACGATCGGCGGGATAGCCCACCCCGAGCAGGAAAGCCACCAGGTGATCGTCGGGAACGCCCAGGATGGCGCGTGCTTTCTCCTGATCCCCCACCGACGAGTGACCGGTCCCGATCCCCAGGTCCGTGGCCGCGATCATCATCGCCATGGTGGCCTGGCCGATGTCGTAGTTGTCGGTGACCACCCGGCGCTCGTCGGGCGGCACCGGCGCCACGATCGCGATCGCGGCCGGCGCCGCCGCGATGTGGCCGGCGCCCCGCCAGACCGTGGACAGCTCCTGCAGCTGGGCGCGGTCGGTGACGATGACGAAGTCCCAGGGCTGACGGTTTTTGGCCGACGGCGCGCGCCAGCCGGCTTCGGCGATCCGGGTGAGGTCCTCGTCGGTGATCGCGCGCGGCTGATACTCGCGCACGTTGCGCCGCGCACAGATCGCGTCCCAAGCGTCCATCTGATCCCCTCCCGGTCGGCTGTTTTCCCCAGTATCGACGACGCTCGCCGAAGTTTGCGCACGGCCAAATCGGGAAAATCCTGGTGAACCACCCGGGCCTGCCGCTCGTGAACAACCGAATGCCCCCAAGTCAGAAAGGCGGGTAGCCGCCGTGGCAGACAACCTGACGCCGCACTTCGAAGAGGTCCAAGCCCACTACGACCTGTCGGACGACTTCTTCCGGTTGTTCCTCGACCCGACCATGACCTACAGCTGCGCATATTGGGACCGCGGCCGAGATATCACGCTGGAAGAGGCGCAGCTGCGCAAGATGGACCTCTCGCTGGGCAAGCTGGGACTGCGGCCGGGGATGACGCTGCTGGACGTGGGCTGCGGCTGGGGCGGCACCATGCGCCGCGCGATCGAGAAGTACGACGTCGACGTCATCGGGTTGACGCTGTCGGCCCACCAGGCCGCCCACGTGCAGAAGCTTTTCGACGCGATGGACACCGAACGCAGCAGGCGGGTACTGCTGCACGGCTGGGAGGAGTTCGACGAGCCGGTGGACCGGATCGTCTCCATCGGCGCCTTCGAGCACTTCGGGTACGACCGCTATGACGACTTCTTCGCGATGGCGCACCGCGTCCTGCCCGACGACGGGGTGATGCTGCTGCACACCATCACCATGCTGACCCCGCAGCAGATCGTCGAGCGCGGCCTGCCGATGACCGAGGAGCAGACCAGCTTCAACCAGTTCATCGCCACCGAGATCTTCCCCGGCGGCCAGTTGCCGGCGATCGAGATCGTCGAGTTCCACGCGTCGAAGATGGGTTTCAACCTCAAACGCCGGCAGTCGCTGCAGCTGCATTACGCCCGGACCCTCGACCACTGGGCCGAGGCCCTGCAGGCCCACCACAGCGAGGCCGTCGCGATCCAGTCCGAAGAGGTCTACCAGCGCTACATGCGCTACCTGACCGGGTGCGCCGACGCGTTCCGGACGGGCTACATCGACGTCAACCAGTTCACGCTGGCGAAGTAGGCGCCCGGCCCCGGGCGCCGGGGTTTATCGTGACAGCGCAATGCCGCTTCATCTGCACCGCGCCGAGCGCACCGATCTGTTGGCCGACGGCCTCGGCGCTCTGCTGGCCGATCCCCCGGCCGACCCGTTCGCCGCCGAGCTCGTGGTGGTCCCGGCACGCGGGGTGGAACGCTGGCTCAGCCAGCGGCTGTCGCATGTGCTCGGTCGCGCGCGCGGCGGCGGGGTTTCCGGCGGGGTGTGCGCCGGGGTCGCGTTCCGCAGTCCCGGCTCGCTGATCGCCGAAATCGCCGGCACCGCCGACGACGATCCGTGGTCGCCGGAGGCCATGGTGTGGCCCCTGCTGGAGGCGATCGATCACTCGCTGGACGAACCGTGGTGCCGCACGCTGGCAACCCATCTCGGTCACTTCCACACCGGCGCGGAGGCCGAGCTGCGCCGGGGGCGGCGCTACGAGGTGGCGCGCCGGTTGTCGGGGCTGTTCGCCTCCTACGCGCGGCAGCGCCCGCAACTGCTGATCGACTGGTCCGACGGCGACCCGGGCGATCTCGACGAGGACCTGCGCTGGCAGCCGGAGCTGTGGCGGGCGCTGGTGTCGCGCGTCGCGGCCGATCCACCGCACATTCGCCACGCCAAGACCCTCGCGCGGCTGTCCGCGGCGCCCAGCGACCTGCCCGCGCGGCTGTCGCTGTTCGGGCACACCCGGCTGTCCCGCACCGACTCCGAGCTGCTGGCCGCGCTGGCCATCCACCACGAGCTGCACCTGTGGCTGCCGCACCCCAGCGACCGGCTCTGGCGCGCGCTGGCCCGCACGCGCGGGTCGATCCCCCGCCGCGAGGACACCAGCCACCGCGCCGTGAACCATCCGCTGCTCGCCACCCTGGGGCGGGACCTGCGCGAGCTGCAGCGCGGCCTGCCGGCGGACCCGCAGACCGACGAGTACCTGGCCGGGGAAGCGCGCCCGGACACGCTGCTCGGCTGGGTCCAGTCCGACATCGCCGCCAACGCCGTCCGGCCGCAAGGCCGCTCGCTGGCCGTCGACGACCGATCGGTGCAGATCCACAACTGCCACGGCCCGGCCCGCCAGGTCGATGTGCTGCGCGAGGTGCTGCTCGGCCTGTTGGCCGACGACCCCACGCTCGAACCGCGCGACATCCTGGTGATGTGCCCGGACATCGAAACCTACGCGCCGCTGATCGTGGCCGACTTCGGCCTCGGCGACGTGGTGCACGGCGCGCACCCCGCCCACCAGCTCCGGGTGCGGCTGGCGGATCGCTCACTGATCCAGACCAACCCGCTGCTGGCTGTGGCCGCCCAACTGCTGGGGCTCGCCGGTGGCAGGGTGACCGCCAGCGAGGTGCTCAACCTGGCGCAGGCCGCGCCGGTGCGCGCCCGGTTCGGCTTCACCGACGACGATCTGGAGGCCATCACCCGCTGGGTGCGGCAGGCCAACATCCGGTGGGGACTGGACCAGGAGCATCGGCGGCCCTACCACGTCGACTTCGTGCACAACACATGGCGTTTCGGCATCGACCGGATATTGGCCGGCGTCGCGATGTCCGACGACTCGAACGCCTGGATCGACTCCACCCTGCCGCTCGACGACGTGAGCAGCAATCGCGTGCCCTTGGCCGGCCAGTTCGCCGAATTCGTCGCCCGGCTGCGGCACGTGGTCGACTCCCTCACCGGCACAAGGACATTAACCGAGTGGC
The DNA here is from genome assembly GCF_020217485.1 of Mycobacterium sp. WUMAC-067. Classification (GTDB taxonomy): domain Bacteria; phylum Actinomycetota; class Actinomycetes; order Mycobacteriales; family Mycobacteriaceae; genus Mycobacterium. The sequence continues at coordinate 79,654 of NZ_JAEKMI010000019.1, forward strand.
TGGCCACCCTCGCCGAGGCCACCACGCTGTTGACGCGGGTGCACGAGTCCGACGAATGGCAGGCCGGTCAGGTGCGGCGGGAGTTCGCCGCCGTCCTGGGGCAGGCCGGGCCACGGGGCGACACGGTGCTGCGGCTGCCCGACATTCGCGCGCTGCTGACCCGGCACCTGGCCGGACGCCCGACGCGGGCCAACTTCCGCACCGGCACCCTCACGGTGTGCACCATGGTGCCGATGCGCTCGGTCCCCCACCGGGTGGTGTGCCTGGTCGGCCTGGACGACGGGCTGTTCCCGCGTCTCGGCGTCGCCGACGGGGACGACGCGCTGGCCCCGTGCCCGATGACCGGGGAGCGCGACATCCGTTCGGAGGACCGGCAATTGCTGCTCGACGCGATCGGCGCCGCCACCGAGAAACTGGTGATCACCTACACCGGCGCCAACGAATATTCGGGGCAGCCGCGCCCGCCCGCCGTGCCGCTGGCCGAATTGCTGGATACCCTCGACATCACCACGCCGGAGACGGTGCGCCACCGCGTCGTCGTCGAGCATCCCTTGCAGCCGTTCGACATTCGCAACGTCATCCCCGGCGAACTGGTGCCGGGGGTGCCGTTCAGTTTCGACCCCACGGTGCTGCGGGCGGCGCGGGCGGCCGCCGGCGAACACACCGAGCAACCCAGGTTCATCGCGGCGCCGCTGCCGCCCCCGCCGGCGGACGACATCAACCTCGCCGACCTCGTCGGCTTCTTCAAAGACCCGGTCAAGGGCTTCTTCCGCGCCCTGGAATTCACGCTGCCCTACGACGTCGACGGCGTCCAGGACGCCATGCCGGTCGACATCAGCGGCCTCGAAGAATGGACCGTCGGCGACCGGATGCTGGGCGACATCCTGCGCGGCATGAGCCCCGACGACGCGCGGCAAGCCGAGTGGCGCCGCGGCACACTGCCGCCGGGCCAGCTGGGATGGCGCAAGGTCACCGAGATCCGCGACCAGGCCGCGACGCTGGCGATCGAGGCGATCCGGCATCGGCAAGGCCGCCACCAGGCCGGGGCCACCGCCTACGACGTCGACATCGACCTGGGCGCCGGGCGGCGACTCACCGGCACGGTGTCGCCGGTCTATGACGATGCATTGGTCTCGGTGACCTATTCGAGGCTGGACGGCAAGCACCTGCTCGAGTCGTGGATTCCGTTGCTGGCGTTGACCGCTCACGACCCCGGCCGCGACTGGTCGGCGGTGTGCATCGGCCGCATGCGCCGCGGCACCAGCATCCGGGTCGAGGGGCTGGGGCCGCCGGGCGCCGATCCCGTCGAGGTGCTGCGCGAGTTGGTGGCGATCTACGACGCGGGACGACGGGAGCCGATTCCGTTGCCCATCAAGACATCCTATGCGTGGGCCGCCGCCCGGCACGGCGGCGACGACCCGGCGGCCGAGGCGCGGCGGCGGTGGAAGTCCGGCGACCGCTTCCCCGGCGAGGACCAGGCGCCGGCGCATGTGCGGGCGTGGGGACGCGGCGCTCAACTGGAAGACCTGATGCAGCCGGTGCGGCCGGGCGAGGAGTGCGACGGCGAGGACAACCGGCTCGGCGCCTACGCGGCCCGGCTGTGGCTGCCGATGCTGCGCGCGGAACGGAAGCTCATCTGATGGAACGCTTCGACCTGTTGGGCCCGCTGCCGGCCGAGCGCTCCACCACCGTGCTGGAGGCCAGCGCGGGCACCGGCAAGACGTTCGCGTTGGCCGGCCTGGTGACGCGGTATCTCGCCGACGGCGCGGCCAGCCTGGATCAGATGCTGCTCATCACGTTCGGCCGCGCCGCCAGCCAGGAGCTGAGGGAACGTGTTCGCTGCCAAATCGTCGACGCGGTAAGGGCTTTCGCCGACCCGTCGACGGTCGGCGACAACCAGCTGGTGGCGTACCTGCTGGACGGCACCGCCGATCAGGTCGAGGCGCGCCGGCAGCGCCTCCGCGACGCGCTGGCCGGCTTCGACGCGGCCACCATCGCCACCACCCACCAGTTCTGCCAGCTGGTGCTGCGCTCGCTCGGGGTGGCCGGCGACACCGCCGCGAGCGTGACCCTGCTCGACAACCTCGACGATCTGGTGACCGAGATCGTCGACGACTTGTACCTGGCGCACTTCGGGCAGGAACGCGACGACCCGGCGCTGCATTACTCCGAGGCGCTGCGGCTGGCCCGCGAGGTGGTCAACAACCCGTCGACCCAGCTGCGGCCGCGCGACCCGGACCCCGATTCGCGGGCCGCCGTCAGCCTCCGCTTCGCCAATGACGTTCTGGCCGAACTCGATACGCGCAAGCGCCGCCTCGGCGTCCTCGGCTACGACGACCTGCTGACCCGGCTGGCCGAGGCGCTGGCCGCCGACGGCTCCCCCGCCCGGCTGCGCATGCATCAGCGTTGGCCGATCGTCATGGTCGACGAGTTCCAGGACACCGACCCGGTGCAATGGCAGGTGATCGACCGCGCGTTCAGCGGGCGCTCCACCGTGATCCTGATCGGCGACCCCAAACAGGCGATCTATGCGTTCCGCGGTGGCGACATCGTGACCTACCTGCGGGCGGCGGCGACGGCGGGCCGGCGCATGACGCTGGACACCAACTGGCGCAGCGATTCCGCGCTGGTGGCGCGGCTGCAGGTGGTGCTGCGCGGCGCCCAGCTCGGTGATCCCGCGATCGTGGTGCACGACGTCGGCGCGCGGCACCGGGGCCATCGGCTCGCCGGCGCGCCCCGCAACGATCCGTTTCGGCTACGGGTTGTGTCGCGAAAGACCCTGGGCCGCCGCGGCATTCAGAACCTGCCCATCGACGAGTTGCGGGAACACATCGGCGCCGATCTCGCCGCCGACATCCGCGCCCTGCTCGCCGCCGGCGCCACGTTCGACGGTAAACCGCTGCAGGCCCGCGACATCGCCGTCATCGTGGAACGGCACCGGGACGCGCACGCCTGCTTCGAGGCCCTGTGCGCCGCGGGCGTTCCCGCGGTCTACACCGGCAACACCGACGTGTTCACCTCCGAGGCCGCCGAGGACTGGTTGTGCCTGCTGGAGGCCTTCGACCAACCGCACCGGCCCGGCATGGTGCGCGCCGCCGCGGCGACGATGTTCTTCGGCGAGACGGCCCAGACGCTGGCGGCCGGCGGGGACGCCCTCACGGACCGGATCGCAAAAACGCTGCGGGAGTGGGCCGGCCACGCGCGCGAACGCGGCGTCGCCGCCATCTTCGAAGCCGCCCAGCTGCTCGGGATGCGGGACCGCGTGCTCGGCTGGCGCGGCGGCGAGCGGCACATGACCGACCTGGCGCACGTCACCCAGCTGCTGCAGGAGGTCGCGCACCGCGAGCATTACAGCCTGCCGGCGCTGCGCGACTGGCTGCGCCGGCAACGCGACGAGCGCGGCGGCGCCCCCGAACGCAACCGCCGGCTCGACAGCGACGCCGCCGCCGTCCAGATCATGACCGTCTTCGTCAGCAAGGGCCTGCAATACCCGATCGTGTACCTGCCGTTCGCGTTCAACCGCAACACCCAGGACAGCGATGTGGTGCTGTTCCACGACGAGGACGGCACGCGTTGCCTGCACGTCGGCGGCAAGGACAGCCCTGACTTCAAAACCGTTGAGCGGCTGGGCCGTAAAGAGGACGCCAGCGATGACAGCAGGCTGACCTACGTCGCGTTGACCCGGGCGCAGACCCAGGTGGTGGCGTGGTGGTCACCGGCGTACAACGAACCCAACGGCGGCCTGTCGCGGCTGCTGCGCGGCCGACGGCCCGGCGATCCGGTCGTTCCGGACCGATGTGAACCCGCGAAGGTCTCCGACGACGACGCCCTGGCCCGGTTGCGCGAGTGGGAGACCGCCGGCGGGCCGGTCATCGAGGACTCGGTGGTGGCGCCCGCCCCGTCGCTGCCGCCGGCGCCGGTGCCCAGGCACCTGGACAGCCGCCACTTCCACCGTGCCATCGACACCACCTGGCGGCGCACCTCCTATTCCGGCCTGATCCGGCTGGCTCAGGCCAGCGGGGTCAGCAGCGAACCCGACGTCGCCGGACTCGACGACGAGGTCGGCGACATCCCGTTGACCTCCCCGGTCGCCGGGCCGGACGTGCCCTCGCCGATGGCGGACCTTCCGGCGGGCGCGACGTTCGGCTCCCTGGTGCACGCCGTGCTGGAGACGGCCGACCCTTTCGCCGCGGACCTGGCCGCCGAGCTGGAGGCGCAGATCCGGGAGCATTCGGCGTGGTGGCCGGTCGCCGCGGCGCCCGAGGAGCTGGCGTCCGCGATGGTGCCGATGCACGACACACCGCTGGGGCCCCTGGCGGGTGGGCTGACGCTGCGCCACATCGGGCTGTCGGATCGGTTGCGGGAACTGGACTTCGAGCTACCCCTGGCCGGCGGCGACCGGCCGTCGGCGGGACCGCAGGCCCGGCTGGCGGATCTGGCGCCGCTGTTGCGCGAGCACCTGCCGGCCGACGATCCGCTGGCCTCCTATGCCGATCGGCTGACGGACCCCGCGCTCGGTGACCAAGCGTTGCGCGGGTACCTCACCGGCTCGATCGACGCGGTGCTCCGCGTTCCCGACGGCGCGGGGCACCGCTTCGTGGTGGTGGACTACAAGACCAACCGGCTCGGGGATCCGGAGCGGCCGCTGACGGCCGCCGATTATGACCGGCCACGGATGGCGGAGGCGATGCTGCATTCGGACTATCCGCTGCAGGCGCTGCTGTACTGCGCGGTGCTGCACCGGTTCTTGCGTTGGCGGGTAGGCGATTACGACCCGGGCCGGCACCTCGGTGGTGTCCTGTACCTGTTCGTGCGCGGCATGTGCGGCGCGGACACCCCGGTGCTCGACGGGCACCCGGCCGGCGTCTTCAGTTTGCGCCCGCCGCCGTCGTTGATCACGGCCCTGTCGGACCTGCTCGACGCCCGGGCGGTGCCCGCGTGACGGTGGAGGTGATGTACGCGACCGGGTTGCTGCGCACGTTCAGCGACGCCGGTGTGTTCGAGGCCGCGGATATCCATGTGGCGCAACGGCTCACCGCGCTGACCGGTGAATCCGACGAGCGGGTGGCGCTGGCGGTCGCGCTGGTGGTGCGCGCGCTGCGGGGCGGTTCGGTGTGCGTGGATCTGCGCGCGGCGCCCGCACAGGTCGGCGAGGCCGACCTGCCGTGGCCCAGCGCCGACGACTGGCTGGCGGCGGTGCGGGCCAGCGCGTTGCTGGGGCCGCCGCCGGTGCTGCGGTTCTTCGGCGATCTGCTGTACTTCGACCGGTATTGGCTCGAGGAGGAGCAGGTGTGCACCGACCTGCTGGCCCTTTCGGCCGCCCCCGTATCCGTCGAATCATCAAGCTATGACCGGCTTTTCGGCCCCGGGTTCGAAGAGCAGCGGGCGGCCGCCGAAATCGCGGTGTCGCAGGCGGTGACCGTGCTGACCGGCGGCCCCGGCACCGGGAAGACCACGACGATCGCCCGGCTGCTCGCGCTGCTGGTCGAGCACGCCGAGCGGGCCGGCCTGTCGCGACCCCGGATCGCGCTGGCGGCGCCGACCGGCAAGGCGGCCGCCCGGCTGGCCGAGGCGGTGGCCGCGGGAGCCGAAGGGCTCGGCGCGGTGGACCGGGCGCGCCTGGCCGGCCTGCCGGGGACCACGCTGCACCGGCTGCTGGGTCCCCGGCCCGATACGTCGGTGCGGTTCAGGCACAATCGCGCCAATCGGCTGCCGCACGACGTCGTCGTGGTCGACGAGACGTCGATGGTCTCGTTGACGATGATGGCCCGGCTGGCCGAGGCGGTGCGGCCGGATTCCCGGCTGATTCTGGTCGGCGACCCGGACCAGTTGGCGTCGGTGGAGGCGGGCGCCGTGCTGGCCGACCTGGTGGACGGGCTGGCCGCCCGCGACGACGTGCGGGTCGCCGCGCTGCGCACGCCGCACCGATTCGGCACGTCGATCGGCGCGCTGGCCGAAGCGATCCGGGTCGGCGACGCGGACCGGGTGGTGGAGCTGCTCGCGGCCGGCGGTGAGCATGTCGAGTGGGTGGATTCACCGCGCCCGGCCGACCGGCTGCGCGAGGTGCTGGTCGCGCACGCGCTGCGGCTACGGTCGGCCGCGCTGCTGGGCGCGACCCACGAGGCGTTGGCCACGCTCGACGAACACCGGCTACTGTGCGCCCACCGGGAGGGGCCGTACGGGGCGGCGCACTGGAACACGCTGGTGCAGAAGTGGATTGCCGAGGCGACCGGACAGCCGGCGTGGTCGCAGTGGTACGCCGGGCGCCCGCTGCTGGTGACGGCGAACGACTACGGGCTGCGGCTCTACAACGGCGACACCGGGGTGGCGGTCGCCGGCGCGGAGGGCCTGCGGGCGGTCATCGCCGGCGCGGCCGGGCCGCTAGACTTCGCGACCAGCCGCCTCGGCGAGGTGGAGACGATGCACGCCATGACCATCCACAAGAGTCAGGGCAGCCAGGCCGATGAGGTGACCGTGTTGATACCGCCGGAGGATTCGCGGCTACTGACGCGGGAACTGTTCTACACGGCCGTGACCCGGGCGCAGACCAGGGTGCGGGTGGTGGGGCCCGAGGCCTCGGTGCGCGCGGCGATCGAGCGCCGGGCGATGCGGGCCACCGGATTGCGGCAGCGGCTGCGGGCCGACGCCGCCGCGACGTGACCGCCGGCGGGGACGACGGCGACGGTCCCGCCCCCACAACGCAACCCGTGTCGCGGCGCGGCCCCCTCGTGCGGCTCGCCGTGTTCGCGGCGTTTCTGGCCGTGGTGTTCTATCTGGTGGCCGTCGCGCACGTCATCGACATCGAGGAGATCCGGCGGGTGGTGTCGGCCACCGGGCCGGCCGCCCCGCTGACCTACGTCGTGGTCTCGGCCGTGGCCGGCGCGCTGTTCGTGCCGGGCTCGATCCTCGCCGCGGGCAGCGGGTTGTTGTTCGGTCCGCTACTGGGCGTGTTCGTGACGCTGGGCGCGACGGTGGGCACGGCGATCGTGGCGAGTTTCGCCGGCCGCCGGGCGGGCCGCGACAGCGCCCGCGCGCTGCTGGGCGCGCGGCGGGCCGACCGCGTCGACGCCCTGATCGGGCGCCGCGGACTGTGGGCGGTCGTCGGGCAGCGGTTCGTCCCCGGGATCTCGGATGCGCTGGCCTCGTACGCGTTCGGGGCGTTCGGAGTCCCGTTGTGGCAGATGGCCGTTGGCGCGTTCATCGGTTCGGTTCCGCGGGCATTCGTCTATACCGCGCTGGGCGCCTCGATCGGCAACCGGTCGTCGCCGCTGGCGTACGCGGCGATCGCGGTGTGGTGCGTGAGCGCCATCGTCGGCGCGTTCGCCGCGCATCGCGGGTACCGGAAATGGCGTGGGCACGGCCGCGAGCGCGACCACGCCTCGCGCCCGGATTCGTAACACCGGAACGCGCTCGCCGGTTTTCAGCGAGCCGGGCCCAGCATCGTCTTCCACCCCTCGTCGCCGACATTGGCCGAATTCGCAACGGAATAGACCACGCCGTCGGGACCCACGACTTTGCCGCTGCGCACGTCGTAAAGCGCCGTGGGCAGCGCGCTCGGCGTGTAGGTGCACGGGTTCGGCTGCTGCCCGTTGCACCAGACGGTGCCCGATCCCGGCCGCTGCAGCGGATCGCTGATCGGCGGCGGCGTGCCCGGCAGCCGATCCGCTGGCAAGGGGTTGAGGCCGTTGTTGACCGACGGCGCCGGAATCACCTGACCCGGTTTCACCGGTTGGTCACAACGCGCGCTGGGCGCGGGGCAGGTGAGGATCTGATCGGGGTCGCCGTACCAGGGGTTGGTGCCGAGCGGCGCATAGGGTTCGGGGCTGCGGCACTCGCGCGGGGTCGCCGCCCGTTTACCGGGCCGGTCCACGCAGGGGTAATTGCGCGCTCCGCGAACCACATTCGTCGCGTCCATCGGAATCTTGCAGTAGGTGCCCGCCGGCAGCGGCGCGGTGCCGGTATCCGCCGGCGACCGCCACTCCGATGCCGACAGGAAGCCGGTGAGGCACGGCGGCGGCTGGTTGAGTGAGATGGCGCCGACGCCGAGGGCGGCCTGGCCGGGAGACTGCGCAGTCACCGACTGGGCGATCGCGCCCGACTGCGGCAAGAACACCAGCGCCTGCTCAACACCGTTGTGGTAGCGCTTGAGCATGTCGATCACGACCTCGAGATTGGCCAGCGTCTGCGGCAACGACTCCCGCACGTCACCGAAGGTGGTGTTCACCTGCGCGGCCGTCGGCGCCGCGTTGGCCAGAATGCTTCGCACCGCCTGATCGTGCTGCGCGGTCTGCGCGGCCAGCGTGTTCAGATTGGCAGCCCAACGGCCGATCGTGTCAGCCGAATCGGCCTGGCTGTCGATGATGGGCGCCGAGCGTTCGATGATGTCGTCGACATCGTCGACGCTGCCGCGGAAGTCGTGGGCGATCGCCTGGGTGGCGTCCACCAGCCGTCGCAGCGACGGCCCCAGCCCCCCGAGGGCCTGCGACGTCTCGTAGAGCAGTGAGGCGATCTTGTCCTTCGGCAGCACCGCCAGCCCACGGTTGGCGGCATCGAGCGCGGGACCGATCTGGCTGGGAACCGTGCTCTTGCTGATCGTCTGACCATTGGCCAGGTACGGGCCCCGGTTGGCGCTCGATACCAGGTCGATGTATTGCTCCCCCACCGCCGAGACCGAATGCACGTTGGCCGAAGCGTCGGCCGGTATCTGGTAGCCGTTCTCGATGCTCATCGTGGCGCGCGCGCCGCGCTCGGTCGGTGCGACGCCGGTGACCTTGCCGATGGTGATCCCCCGGTAGGTGACGTTGGCCGTTCGATACAGGCCCCCCGACTGCGGCAATTCGGCATACAGGGTGTACCGGCCGACACCGGCCAGGCTCGGTATCCGCAGGTAGTACCAGCCGAGAATTACCACCGCGGCCACCGCCACCGCCGTCAGGAGCGCCAGCTGGGTTTTGATCAAGCGGGGCAACATCTTTCATTCGCCCCTTTCGACCAGCGGCCCACCCGGGGCGTCGTTGGGGTTCGGCGTATAGCGGACGTCCGGGATCATGGTGTCCGGGTCCCGTCCCCACGACTGCTCGAGCGCCCGCAGCGCCCCGGACAGTCCGGTGCCGGTCAGCATCGTGTTGTCGATGGTGGAAAGCGTCAGGTCGAGCGCGGCGGAGACGTTGACGTAGTCGCCGCGGATCACCTGGGCGACGTCGTCGATGTTGAACGGCGCGGTGAGGCCCAATTTCAGCGCGCCGGCCAGGAACGGGGAGGCCAGGACGAGTTGGCCGAGCGGCCGCTGCAGCGACCGTAGGCTGCGGTGCAGGTTGGGCCTGGCGTCGGTCAAGGCGCGGTCGGCGGCGCTGCTGAACCGCCCCAGGGATTCGGTGGCGTTGGCGAACAGTTCGCGGGTGTCGGCGAAATGCTGGATCAGCGGCGGGATGTCGGTCAGGACCCGGTCCAGCGTGTCCTTCCGGTTCGCGAAGATGGTCAGGAGTTGGTTGGTCGAATCGATCGCGCGGGTGAGGTCGTCACGCTGGCGGTTCAGTTCGGTGATGAAAGTGTCCAATCGACCGAGGAATTCGCGGATCTGATCGGCGTGCCCATCGAGGACCTTGACGATCTCGGTTTGGATCGCGTCGAGGTTCGCGATGCCGCCGCCATTGAGGATCACCGCGACGCTCGCCAGCGTTCGTTCGACGGTCGGGTAGGCCGAGGAATTCCTCAGGGGAATGGTGTCGCCGCTCTTCAATTGCTGAGCGGACGGGTTTTTCGGCGCGGCCAGTTCGACGTGCTGGGTGCCCAGCAGACTGGTCTGGCCGATCCTGGCGGTCGCATTCGCGGGGAGCTTCACGCCGGGATCGAGGTCCAGCCGCAGGGTGGCGATCCAGTTCTTCAGGGTGATCGCACGCACCGTGCCGACCCAGACGTCGGCGACCCGCACCCGGCTATTGGTGTTCAGCGCCAGCGTGTCCGGCATCTGTACGTAAATCGTCACATGGTCGCCGCCGGTGCCGCGGCCGATCGGTAGCGGCACGTCGGCGATGCCGCGCCAATTGCAGGACGTCAACATCGCCGCCAGCAGGCAGACGAGGCCGCGGCGGCCAGCTCCGACCATGGCTCGCCGCAGTGGTGTTTTCGTCGGCTTGCCGTTCGCGTTCACTGGCCGGGCCCCGGCTGTGCCGGCCGCGGAAACCACGGCGGGGGTGCGGGATTCGACTCGTCGTAGGCGTTCGGCGGTCCCGGCGCGGTGGCCCCCGCCGGCGGGGGCGCGGCGATGTCCTGACCGCCCATGAGCTCGGTCAGCGATTCGGGGGTGAGCATGCCGGCGGTGGCCGGCTGGACGTGCGTGCCCTGCATCCCTGGCGCGACCACCCAGCCCGGCTCGTGGTTGCCGTGCGAAAAGGGTGTGTCGCGCGAGAAGATCCCCGGGACGGTGGTGTCCTTGTATCCGGGCGGGGGGCGCAGTCGCTCTTCGGAATACGCCACCTCCTTGGGCAGGGTGGCCGCCGAGTTGAACAAGTTCAAGCTGGCCGGCGGGTAGTTGAATTTGATGGCGTCGAGCACCGGCGCCAGATACTGCGCGCACAGCTCGGCCGAGTCCTGATAACCCAGCCGGCTGCCGGCCTGAATGGCGCTGCAGATGAAATGAACGGGGTTGGCGAAGTTGGGGAACACGAACAGGCCCACCAGCGAGCTGTGTGCGGGTTCGTAGAGGTTGTTGAAGTTGCCCGCAAAGGTGGGCAGCACGTGCAAGGCGGTTTCCAGGCCATCCCGCGGCTCGGGTTGCAGGATTGTGGTGGTCACGTCGGCGAGGTTGTCGACATCATGGGACAGCGTTGCCCCGTTGTCGCTCAGGAACTTTCGCGCGGCGTCGAGCACGTCGTCGAGATGGGTGATGGTGTCGCCGACGTCGTGGTCGGATTTGGTGAACCAGTCGGTGAACTGGGCCAGGTTGTCGTTGAGCGCGACGAACTGTTGCTTGTGCTGGTAGAGCGCGGTGACGAACTGGGCCAGGCTTTTGGTGATCGCGACGAAGTCGCCCCGGCCCTCGTTGAGGGCGGTCAGCGCCTGCGACAGGCTGTTCAGGGTTTCGTTGACCTGCCTGCCCTTGCCGGCCAGGTTGTCCGCGGCCGATTCGATGACATCGCCGAACGGCCCCGCCGGCTGCTGGGGTGTGGGCCCGAGCTGCCGCAGGATGCCGTTGATGGAGTCCCGCAGCTGATCCCACTCGACGGGCACCTGGGTGCGCTCGATCGGGATGACCTCGCCGTCGGTCAGCACTGGGCCGCCGGTGTAGGGCGGTGACAACTGGATGGTGCGCGAGGCCACCAGGCTGGGGTTGAGAATCACGGCGGTGGCCTTGGCGGGCACCTTGTACTTGTTGTTGTAGTGCAACGTGACTCGCATCTTGTCGCCGGCCGGCTCGATCTTGTCGATCGAACCGACCCGCACGCCCATGATCTGAACCCTGTCGCCCGGGTACAGCGCCAGGGTCTCGGAAAAGTACGCGACGACGGTGGTGGTGGTCAGCTTCCGGTAGAGCTGCACCCCGGCGGCGGCGGCGACGAGGACGAAGATCGCCGCCAACGCCGCGCTGATCACGACCCGGGCAGACAGTCGGGGCAATCGCAGGCTGCGGATGTCGAAGATGGTGCTCACCGGTCGCTACCTCCCGTCCCGCCGGGCGCGACGGACGGCGCCGGGTTCAGATTCTCGGTGCGCGATCCCGGCGGGGCGTGCGCGGGAAGCGGCACCGGGGTGCCGGGAACGTCCGGCGGCGCCTCACCCGGGCGGCCCGCGGACGGGATGCCGGGGCCCGGCGGGGGGCCGTAAGGGTTTGGCTGCGATGGCCCGACGTCCAGTGGCGCCGGAAAGCCGCCGGGGACCGGGCCGAACGGGCCGTGCTCGGAAGCCGCGCAGGGCAACGGATTTCCGGGCCGTGGCGGGTTATCGGCCGCGGGGGTGTACGAACACGGCGATCCCGGCGGCACGGCCGGCCCCGGATGCTCCGGGGTGCCCTCCAGCACCGGCGGCGCCGGCGGCGGTGCGCCGTTGGGAAATCGGGTTCCGTTGGGGTCGGGCCAGCGGAACTCCGGTAATCCGGCGCTGCGCCAGAAGTTCTCCGGGTCGATGCCCCGCTTCTTGAACGCCGCGTCGACCCACGGCTGAAGGACTTGGTAGGGCAGCAGATTCGCCACGATCGCCTTGAAGAACGGCCCGGACGCGACCGCCTCGGTCAGGGACGCGGTGTATCTGCTGACCAGCACGAGCACGTCGGACAGCTCCTTTTTGCGTTTGACCAACTCGTCGCTGACCGTGCCCAACTGCTGTAACACGTGGTGCGCGTTGGGGTTTTCCTTGATGAATCCGGACACCTGGGTGGACACCGCCGACACGTTGCTCAGCAGAACGCTCAGCGCCTGGCTGCGCTCGCGGAACGCGGAAAGCAGCGTGTTGGCGTTGACCAGCAGCCCGTCGACCTGTTGGCTGCGGTCGCCGATGACGCGAGTGATCTTGTCGGCGTTCGCCAGTAACTGCTTGATCTGGTCGTCCCGATTCCCGATGGTGCCCGAGAACTTGGCCACGCCGTCGAGGGCGGCCTTCAGGTGCGGCGCGGTCTGATCGAACGTCTCGGACAACACGTTCAGCGACCGCTTGACGACGTCGATGTTCCAGTCCGTCGCCGCCTTCGTGACATCGACGAACGCGTCGTAGATCTGATACGGCGTCGTGGTCTGGGCCGAGGGGATGATCCCGTTGGGCCGGAGCGGATCCGAGCCGCGGGGCTGTATCGCCATGTTTTTGCGCCCCAGGAAGGTGTCGGTGCGGATCGCGGCGCGGCTTTGCGCCCCGATCGTCTTGCCGGGCATCGAAAAGCCAACCAGGACACGGTCGCCGCGGATCTCCAGCGAGCGCACCAATCCGACGTTCACCCCGGCGATTTCCACCTTGTCGCCGGGGCTGATGCCACCGGTGTCGACGAATTGGGCGTAGTAGGTCGGCGTGGCGAACAGCATCGGCACGCTGGTGAAACTCTGTCCCACACCGACAACGAGCAGCGTCACCAGCGTGCCCATCAGACCGACGCGGGTGCGGTTGAACTCCGTCAGCGTCCTCATTGCGGCGTGCACCTCCCGGTCGGCTGCCCGAAGAGTTTGACCGTGCGTACCGGACCGCCGGGCTGTAACCCGTTGACCTTGACCGAGATGTCACACAGGTAGAAGTTGTAGAAGTCGCCGTAAATGCCGCCGGCACGGCCGATCACACGGAACGCGTTCGGCAGTTTGGCCAGCACGTCGTCGACCGTCGGCAGGTCGTTGATGAGCGATTGCTCGATGCCCTCGAGGTGTCCGAGCGTGTCGTGCAGCACCGGCCGTTCGTCGCGGAGCAGATCGGCCACGGTTCCCGCCGCGTCGCTGATGTGTGCCACCGCCGCGGCCAGCGGATCGGCCCTGTTCTTCAATCCGGTGATGAGCAGTTCCAATTTGTCGACCGTTCGGTCGAATTCCTTCTCGTGCTTGACGGTGGTGGCCAGCACGGTATTCAGGTTGTTGATGACCTCACCGATCGCCTTGTCGCGGTCGGCCAGCGCCCCCGTCAGTGCGGCGGTCTGGTCGAGGATGTCGTTGATGGTCGCACCCTGCCCACCGAACACGGTGATGATCGACTGGGCGATGCTGTTGACCTTGTTCGGATCCAAAGCCTTGAAAAGCGGGCGGAATCCTCCGATCAGCGCGTCGAGATCCAGTGCCGGCTGGGTGCGCTCGAGCGGGATCATGCCACCCGGGGGCAGCCGTTGGCCGCTGTTGCCGTGTTTGAGCTCCAGGTAGCGGTCGCCGATCAGGTTGAGGTAGCGGATCGAAGCGGTCGTCGCCCGGTCCAGTGGCAGCGTGCGATCCACGTTGAACTCCACCAACACCCGCGTGTCCCGGTCGGTCAGCGTCACCTTGGAGACCTTGCCGACCTCGACCCCCGACGCGCGCACGAATTGCCCCTCCCGCAATCCGCTCGCGTCGGTGAAGGCCGCGACGTACCCGGTGGTGCGATCGAATCGCACCTGGCCGAACACGATGATGATCATCACGGTGAACATCGCCAGCACCAACCAGAAGATGCCGAGTTTGACTGCCGTATGAGTGGTCTTCATGGGTTGATCGTGTTCTCCCCGTATTGGCGTCCCCAGACGTATTCGGTGGCCAGCGGCTGACCGATCTCGAAGTGGTTGTAGGGCGCGACGCTGGCGCCGGTGTCCATGACCAGGTACGGGGCGGGCCAGAGTTCTCGGGTGATCTTCTGCCAGCAGCCGGGCCGCCCGCCCGGGCCCCCACGGGCGTTCACCCGCGGCAGGTTGTCGGGATACACGTAGGGATTGGGCGCACCGATGATGGACCCGGCGGCCGCCAACGAATAGCCGTTGCCGCCCGCCGCTTTCGCGACTTCCGGGGCGGCGTCGTGGAAGTTGCGGACCATGCAGAACAGTTCGGGGCTGTAGGTGTCGAGGAGGTCGGCGGTGGGCACCAGATCGGCGGCGCCGCGCGCGAGATACGGCCCGCCCCTGGCGAAGATGTCTTCGCCGTTGCGCCCGACGCCCACCGCCGCCAACAGCGCGGCGTCCAGGTCCCCCTGCTGTCGGGTCAGGGTGCGCGCGGTGGTCACCGCGTTGCGCAGAAAGTCGAACAGGTCGGGTGAGGCCCTGGTGTATGCGTCGGCCAGGTCCGCCAACCGCCGCACGTCATGGCGGATCTGGGGCATCCGTGGATTCAACTGCGCCAGAATGGCATTCCCGTTGACGATGGATTCACCGAACCTGCCTCCCAGCCCGTCCAGCGCCTGCGCCAGCGCGGACAGCGTCGCGTTCAGCTCGATCGGATTCACTTTCTCGGCTATCGAGGTGACCGTCTCGAACAACGTGTTGAATTCGGTGGTCACCGACCGCGCGTCGATCACGTCATGCGGTGAGATGCGCCGCCCTGCGGGCTTTTCCGGTGCGATCGGCGATGTCAGTGACACGTACTTGTTGCCGAACAGGGTGGCCGCCTCGATGTTGGCCACCACGTTCGCCGGAATCAGGTCGACGGAGCGTGGATCCACGTCCAATGTCAGCTTGGCCGCCGGCGCACCGTCGCGCTCGATCTCGGAGATGGCGGCCACCCGGCCGATCTCGACGCCGTTGTAGGTGACTTTGGAACCCGGCTCCATCACCAGGCCCGCCCGCGTGGCGACCATCGTGAGCTCGGTCTTGGGTGTGAACTCCCCCCGAAACTGCAGATATACCAGTAGCAAGACCAGCCCGCAGACCACGACCAGGATCACGCCCTCGACGTACACCCACGCGCGTCGGCGATTCCGCGGCATCGGCGTCGTCATGGCGGCTACACCGTGAGATTGAAGTTCGGGTCGACGCCGTAGAGCGCCAACTGCGCGAGCAGGACCACGACCACCACCGAGACCAGTGAGAATCGCATCGAACGGCCAACGGCCTGGCCGACGCCCACCGGGCCGCCGCTGGCGGTATAGCCGTAGTAGCAGTGGGTGATCATCACGACCACCGCGATGATGACGACCTCGACAACCGACCAGCCCACGTCTTCGGGTCGCAGGAACGTGCGGAAGTAATGCTCGTAGGTACCGTTCGACTGGCCGTAGAACACCGTCGTGACGATCTGGCCCGAGGTGAACGCCATGTCGAGGGCAAGAGCGTACAGCGGCGTGATGACCGCCAGCCCGCCCAGGATCCGGGTGGAGACCAGAAACGAAATCGATTTGATGCCCATGACTTCCAGCGCGTCGATCTCCTCGCTGATCCGCATGGCGCCCAGCTGCGCGGTGGCGCCGGCGCCGACCGTCGCGGCCAGCGTGACACCGGCGACGATCGGCGCGGCGACGCGCGTATTGGCCAGTGCGGCAAAGAACCCGGTGAACGCCTCGACCCCGATGTTGCCCAGCGACGCGAAGCCCTGGATGGCGATCAGCGAGCCGCCGGACAGCGTCACGAACCCGATGATCGCGACCGTGCCGCCGACGACGGCCATCGCACCGGTGCCCATGCCGATCTCGGCGATGAGCCGCAGCGTCTCGCGCCGGTACCGGCGCAACGCCCAGCCGATCTGCCCGACGCTGATCCGGGCGAACCTGGCGAAAACCCCGATCCGCCAAAGCCTTCGGGCCGCGCCGCCGCCAAAGCGGTCGAGGCCGGCGGCCGTCCGCGGGTAGCGGGCGCGCAGCACGACCGTCGCGGCCATCAGCGCCCGGTCCCGAACCGCACGCCGATCGTGGTCAGCACCACGTTGACCGCGAACAACGCGATCACGCACAACACCAGCGTCTCGTTGACGGCGGTGCCGACACCTTTGGGGCCGCCCTTCGTGGTCAGGCCGCGGTAACAGCCGACCAGGCCGGCGATTGTTCCGAACGTGGCCGATTTGACCACCGAAATGATCACCTCGGGCAAGCCGGTGACCAAGGTGAGGGTGCCGACGTAGGCCCCGGCCGAGATGTGCTGGATGAAAACGCCGAACACGAATCCGCCGACCAGGCCGATGGTGATCACCGCGCCGTTGAGCAACGTCGCCACGATGGTCGCGGCGACAACGCGGGGCACCACCAGCCGGTGGATCGGGTCGATGCCGAGCACCTCCATCGCGTCGATCTCCTCGCGGATGGTGCGCGCGCCCAGGTCCGCACAGATCGCGGTGGATCCAGCGCCCGCGATCACGAGCACGGTGGTCAGCGGTCCCAGCTGCGTGACCGCGCCCAGTGCCGCCCCGGCGCCCGAGATGTCGGCGGCACCGAACTCCGCCAGCAGGATGTTGAGCGTGAAGATGATCAGCACCGTCAGCGGGATCGCGACCGCCAGGGTCGGCAGCAACGAGACGCTGGTGATGAACCAGCCCTGCTCGATCGTCTCCCGCCACTGGAAGGGCCGACGAAACAGCGCCTTGCCGGCCAGCACGCAGGTCCGGAAGAAGCCGCCGACCGCGTCGACGCCGGGCTGAATCTGACCGCGCAGATAGGTGGTGATCACGGTGTGGGTGCTCACCGCGGCTCCCCCCGGCGGTCGAGTGCGGCCGTCATCGTGGCATTGGCGAGCTCGAGGACGTCGTGGGCGGCCTTCCGCGCCGCGGCGGCATCGCCGCCGCAGATGGCGCCGGCCAGTTTCCGGTACGCGTCCGCACGGTTGACCTCGGGGGTCATCGCGGTCGCCAGGGCGGCCAGCGCGCGCTCATAGGCGGCACGAAAGGCGTTGTACATCAACCGGAATACGATCGAACCGGAGCTGTCGACCAGATGATCCCAGAACGCGAGCGTGTCGAGTTGCCACTCGACCAGGTCCGCGCGGACCTCGAGGCCCGCCAGCGAATCCTCGAGCAGCGCGACCAGTTCGGGCCCGTGTTGTTCGGCTGCCAGCTCGGCGACCTTCGGTCCGATACGCAGCCGGGCCTCGAGAATGCTGCGGAAGACGACCGGGTCGAGTTCGCCGTTGCGAAACAGCAACTGGGGCAGCAGATCAAGGCCGGCGTGCCGCCGGAAATCGCGCACGGTGGTGACGCCGCCCTGGCGCACCTCGACCAGGCTGGCCGCCGAGAGCCGCTTGAGCGCCTCGCGGACGGCGGGCCGGGACACGCCGAAAACCTCCGCCAGCCGGCGCTCGCTGGGCAACGCAGCGCCCGGCCGCATCTCGCCGCTGAGCACATCGGTTGCGATCTGGTCGAAAACCGCTTCAGGCACCGATCTGCGAATTACCGGCTGCAGCGCCATGCGGCCAGTGTGGCGGGCCGAAAGCCAGTCAGGTGGTCAGACCACCGGCGTGTCGCGAATCTTGCAGATCTTTCCGAGGGCGGCTAACGCGTCGTCCGCTGCGCGGCCACAAACAGATTGCCCGGCACGTAGTCCCGAATTTCGGCGGGCGCCGCGCGCCCATAGCCGGCCATCAACTCGTCGGACGGCGTCACCGTCACATCCCAGCCGTGCCGGGCGAACCACTCGCCGACGTCCTCGCGCTCCTCGAAGTACCACAGCTCGTCGGTCCTGGGCACCTGCCGGTCCGGATCGACCTCGGCCATCAGCGCTTGGATCCGGTCCATCCGCTCCCGGCGCCGCGCGCGAAGCTGCGGGTCGAGGAACTTGGGACCGAGCGCCTCCACGGCGACCCGGCTGCCGGGGGCGGTGAGTCCCTGAACGCGGTCGAACAGCAGCTCCTGCGCGGCCGCCGGCAGATACGGCATCAGCCCCTCGGCCGACCACACGCTGGGCGCGGTGGCGTCAAAACCGGCCTGCCGCAACGCCTCCGGCCAATCCTGGCGCAGATCCACCGCGACGGGGACGCGCCGGCAGGCGGGCTGTGCGCCATGCTCGGCCAGCGTCGCCGCCTTGAAGTCCAGCACCCGGGGCTGGTCGAGCTCGTAGACCGTCGTCCCCACCGGCCAGGCCAACCGCCACGACCGCGCGTCCAGGCCGGCGGCCAGGATCACCGCCTGCCGGATGCCGGCGCCGGTCGCTTGAGTCGCATCGAGGAAGAAGTTGTCGAAAAACGCCGTGCGCGAGGCCATGTAGCCGACCATCGCCTGCATCTGCAGCGGCAGACTCGGTTCGGCTTCGACGACCGCGTCAGGTAGTTGCCCCGCCGAATGCCAGTTCCACACGCCGTCGCCGGCGGCATCGAGGAAAACCTGGGCGAACGGATCGCTGATCAACGGGTTCTCTCCGCGGGTCTCGGCGGCGCGGGCCGCGGCCACACCGAGCGCGGTCGCCCCCACGCTCTCGGTGATCTCCCAGCTGTCGTTGTCGGTCCTGGCCACGCGCACGTCCTTCCCACTTCGCTAGCACGGCTACCTACCCGACCCTACGCGCGGCGGATGAGTGGGAGCTGTCCCCGAGTCCGGTATTCGGTTACCTTGTCGGCGAGCCCATCGGCAGGGCGAATCCGAAGGATCGTTGATACATGCGAGTTGACGGGCGCGACATCCCCGTTTCCGGCAGCCTGCTGCAGCCACTGACCCGGCGGACCAACGACATCCTGCGGCTGGCCCTGGCCGCGCTCTTTCTGGCGCTGGTGATCACGGGTTCGGTGATCACCCGCCCGCAGTGGATCGCGCTGGAGAAATCCATCTCGCAGATCGTCGGTGTCTTGTCGCCCACCCAATCCGATGTGGTGTACCTGGTGTACGGGCTGGCGATCGTGGCGCTGCCGTTCATGATCCTCATCGGCCTGATCGTCGCCGGGCAGTGGAAACTGCTGGGTGCCTACGCGACCGCGGGGCTGAGCGCGATCGTGCTGTTGTCGATCAGCGGGACCGGCCTGGCGGCGCCCCGATGGCATTTCGACGTCCACGACCGGCTGACCACGCTGCCGGCGCAGTTGCTCGACGACCCCCGCTGGATCGGGATGCTGGCGGCGGTGCTGACGGTGTCGGGCCCCTGGCTGCCGGCGCGCTGGCGGCACTGGTGGTGGGCCCTGCTGCTGGCCTTCGTGCCCATCCACCTCGTGATCAGCGCGGTCGTTCCGGCGCGGTCGCTGGTCGGCCTGGCGGTCGGGTGGGTGGTCGGCGCGCTGGTGGTGCTGGTCGTGGGCACCCCCGCGCTCGAGGTGCCGCTGGACACCGCGGTGCGCGCGATGGCCAAAGCCGGCTTCGTCGTCTCGCGGCTCACCGTGGTGCGGCCGGCCGGGCGCGGCCCGCTCATCCTTTCGGCCGACGGCGACGATTCCGGCCGCACGGCGCTGATCGAGCTGTACGGCCCGCACCAACGCAGCGGCGGCGCGCTGCGCCAGCTCTGGGGAAAGCTGAAGCTGCGCGACACCGAGACCGCACCGCTGGTGACGTCCATGCGCCGCGCGGTGGAGCATCGCGCGTTGATGGCGATCGCCGTCGGTGACGCCGGCGTGGCCAACACCGCGACGGTCGCCCTCGCCCCCTTGGACCGGGGATGGATGCTGCACTCGCACAAGCCTGCTCGCGGCACGCCGATCGACCGCTGCGCGACGGCGACGCCCGTTCGACGGCTGTGGGAATCGCTGCGGATCCTCAACGACCGTCAGATCGCCCACGGCGACCTGCGCAGCCAGCACATCACGGTCGACGACGGCGCGGTGTTGTTCGGCAGCTTCGGCAGCGCCGAGTACGGCGCGACCGATGCCCAGCTTCAGTCGGATATCGCGCAGCTGCTGGTGACCACGTCGGCGCTGTATGAGCCGAAGTCCGCGGTGCGCGCCGCGATCGACGTGTTCGGCGCGGACACCATTTTGTCGGCGTCCCGCCGGCTCACCAAAGTCGCTGTGCCGAGGTTCATTCGGCGCTCGGTGCCGGACGCCGGCACCCTCATCTCGGAGGCGCGCGCGGAGGTGAAGCGCCAAACCGGCGCCGATCAGATCAAGCCGCAAACCATCACGCGGTTCACCCGCAGCCAGATGATCCAGCTGGTGCTCTTCGGTGCGCTGGTCTATGTCGCGTATCCCTTCATCAGCACGGCACCGACGTTCTTCTCCGAGCTGAAGACGGCGAACTGGTCGTGGGCGCTGCTGGGTTTGCTGGTGTCGGCGCTCACCTACGTCGGCGCGGCCGCCGCGCTGTGGGCCTGCGCGGACGGCATGGTGAACTTCTGGACGCTGTCAATCGCGCAGGTGGCCAACACTTTTGCCGCGACCACCACGCCCGCCGGGGTCGGCGGCTTGGCGCTGTCGACGCGGTTCCTGCAGAAGAGCGGCCTGTCGGCGATGCGGGCGACCGCGGCGGTGGCGCTACAGCAGTCGGTGCAGGTGATCGCGCATCTCGCGCTGCTGGTCGTGTTCAGCGCCGCCGCGGGCGCCTCGATGAATCTGCGGCATTTCGTGCCGAGCGCGACCCTGCTGTATCTGATCGCGGGTGTGGCGCTGGGCATCATCGGCACCTTCTTGTTCGTGCCCACGCTGCGCAAATGGCTGTCCACCGAGGTGCGCCCGAAGCTGAACGAGGTGGTCGGCGACCTGGTGAAGCTCGCCCGCGAGCCGCGGCGGCTGGCCCTGATCCTGCTGGGGTGCGCGGGCACCACCCTCGGCGCGGCGCTCGCGCTGTGGGCCAGCATCGAAGCTTTCGGCGGGGGCACGACATTCGTGGCCGTCACCGTGGTCACGATGGTCGGTGGGACGCTGGCCTCGGCCGCCCCGACCCCCGGCGGCGTCGGCGCCGTCGAGGCGGCGCTGATCGGTGGCCTGGCCGCCTTCGGTGTGCCGGCGGCCATCGGTGTGCCGTCGGTGCTGCTGTATCGCGTGCTGACCTGTTGGCTACCGGTGTTCGTCGGGTGGCCGGTGATGCGGTGGTTGACCAATAACGAGATGATCTGAGAGATCCCGCTTCAGGAGTTGCCGGATCCGGCCTGCGTTACCACGAAAACCGTTGATCTGCGCGCGTTTTGGCCGACCGTGGTGGTCAGATACACCAGGTGGTAGTCCTCGGGCACCGACTGCGCCACCGTGATCGGGACGGACACCGCGGCCGATCCCCCGTCGCGGAATCGGCCGGGCGTGGGCGCCACGGTGATCCCGGCATCGGACGACGTGCCGGAGACCGTGTAGCCGTCAGGGACGTCGGGGCCGTCGATCATCCGTTGCGCGTCGAGGGTGACCGTGCCGGTGTGCCCGGGCGCGATCGTCACGACGGGTTGGGCGACGTTGACGGTCAACGCCGAACTGCCCGCCCCGAACGACGGCGGCGCGTCCGCTTCGGCTGTGCCCCAACGCTTGTCGGGGTAGGCGGCGAGTGAGAACGCCAGCGTGGCGCCGGTCGTGATGGCCGACTCCGGCAGTGACGTGTGCTCGGTGGGCTGTCCGTCGATCTTCAGGCCGCTGATGTAGGTGAGGTGGTGCGGCCCCGACGCACCGGGGGCGGAGATCCGGAGGAATTTGTTTGCCGGCAGCGCGATGTCGATTCGATCGAACAGCGGTGCGCCCACGGTGAGGATCGGCGTGCCCGGGGTGGCCGGGTACAGGCCCAGCGCCGCCCACACGTACCAGGCGGCCAGCGCGCCCAGGTCGTCGTTGCCGGGTTCCCCGTCGGCGGTCGGCGCGAAGAGCCCACGCACCCGATCGACCGTGCGCTGGGTCTTCCACGGTTGACCGATGTAGTTGTACAGCCATGGCACACCGAAACTCGGCTCGTTGCCCGCCCACAGGTAGGGCTGGTTGGGGCCGACGTTGAGCTTCTCGGTGAAGCGATCGAGCCGGTCCGCCACGGCCGCGCGGCCGCCCAGCGCGGTCACCAGGCCCGCGACGTTGTGCGGCACCGACCAGACGTACTGCTCGGCGTTGCCCTCGTCGTAGCCGACCTGGCCGAAGTTGTCCGGGGACACCACGACCGCGGGGCCGGGGCGGAAGAACCCGCTCCAGCTGCGGGGCACCATCGACCGGGTGGTGGGATTGAACAGGTTCTGCCAATACTGCGAGCGATTCTGGAAATCGGCGGCGGTCGCGGCGTCCCCGAGTGAGTCCGCGAATCGGGAGATGGTGAAGTCGTCGATCGACCACTCCAGCGTGATCGAGGCGTCGGCGATCCAGCCGTTGCGGCCGAATTCCAGGGTGAACGGCGCGTAACCGAACCGCAGGTAGGTCTCGATGCCGGGCCGCTCCACGTAACCGGCCAGCCCCACCCCGCCATTGGTCGCCCCGTCCACCATGTAGCGCAAGGCCGCGCGCACGTCGAAGTCCTTGGCGCCGAACGTGTTCAGGTTGACGATGAACGGCACCACGCTGTCCCCGGTCATCTCGCCGGTCGCGGCATTGGCGAACGCCCAGCGCGGCAGCGAGCCGCTCTGCTGTGCGTCGTTCACCAGCGATTGCGCCATGTCGCTGGCCCGGTCCGGAAACAGCAACGCCTGCAACGCCGCCAGGCACCGGTAGGTGTCCCAGTCGGAGAAGTTGGCGTACTGCGTGTGGCCCGCGGCCACGGTGCGGATGGCGCCGTCGAACCCGACGTAGCGCCCGTCGGCGTCGTTGAACATGTTGGGGTGCAACAGGGATCGATACAGGGCGGTGTAGAAGGTCGTCAGATCGTCGCCGTTGCGGCCAGCCACCGTAATGCGGGACAGGGCGGCGTTCCATTCCCGCGAGGCCGCGGCGCGCACCTCGTCGAAGCCGGCCGCAACCTCGGCCGCCAGGTTCGCCCGCGCCCCCTCGATGCCGACATAGGAGATCGCGGTCCGCACCTCGAGCACCGAGCCGGCCGGGAACTCCACGTAGCCGCCGCTGTAGGGCGCGTTCGCGCTGCGGGACCCGGCATAGACCGTGGCGCCGTCCCAGGACCCGTACGCGGTGAAGGGCCGGCTGAACTTCATGGCGAAATACACCGTGTAGGCGTTCGGCTTGTCGCAGAACCCACCGCTGGTGGCCCACCCGGTGATGGTGGTGTTGTCCTCGCCGATCTGGATGGTCGCGCGGGAGTTGCCCGCCAGCGACGAGCCCGAGCGCACCTGCAGCAGGGCGGGGCGGCCGTTGCGCGGGTAGCTGAATCGCCCGACGCCCGTGTGCGCGGTGGCGGTCAGCTCGGCTTTCACCCCGCTCTCGGGGAACCGCACCGTGTAGTAGCCGGGCACGCCCTGCTCGGTGTCGTCGTGGGCGATCGTCTCCCAGGCGTTCCAGGGCTGCGGGCCGACGCCACCGGTGACCGGAAGCATCGAGATGTCCCCGAACGCAGCGCATCCCACCGACGCGTGGGTCATGCTGAATCCGGTCGAGCGCGGGTTGTCGTAGTTGTAGCCGGCGTAGTTGCCGACGGTGTCCGGCGAGTACTGCACCATCCCGAACGGCACGGTGGCGCCGGGGAAGTTGTTGA
Organism: Mycobacterium sp. WUMAC-067; assembly: GCF_020217485.1. Lineage (GTDB taxonomy): Bacteria > Actinomycetota > Actinomycetes > Mycobacteriales > Mycobacteriaceae > Mycobacterium. The sequence continues at coordinate 103,443 of NZ_JAEKMI010000019.1, forward strand.
TCTCGCCGACCGTCTCGCCGCCCGTGCCGGTGCCGATGAGCGTCGCGACGTGATCGACCGGATTCGCCACGAAGACGGGCGGACCGTCATACCCCTTCGGCGGGGCCGCCGCGATGAAGGTCATGAAGACGGCCGACGCCGCGATGACCGCAATCAGCGCCCTTCGTGACCACATAGAAGTCTCTTACTCCGATGACGACCGTTCAGCGGTGCATTGCAGTGGCGTTTCCGCCATGAATTGACTGACGAGCGGCCGGCGCGGCACGGGCAGCAAAATGTCTAAAAGATACCGGCAAACTTGCGGCACATTTCGGCTACTGTCATCCAGCGTGGCTGGCGCTGCTATCGGCCCAATTCTCGGGAAAGCCTGGATAAATGAAACACTTGCTTCTAGCAACCATCTCCTTGGCGCTGAGTTTTGCGCTTGTCGGTTGCGGCCACGACCACAAATCTGCTGACAAAACGACTACGTCCACGGCGGCGTCGACATCCACTTCCTCGGGGACCCCGTCGCAGACCAGCGCGGCGCCGGCGGCGAAAGCCAACTACACGATCGCCGACTACGTCAAGGACAACAACATCTCGCAGACGCCCGTCCACCACGGCGATCCCGGTCCGAACGTCGACCTGCCGGTGCCCCCGGGCTGGCAACTCACCCAAGACTCCGGCACCTCGTATGGCGGCATCGTGCAAAGCCAGCCCGCCAATCCCTCCGATCCGCCCACCATCGCGACACTGTTCTCCAAGCTCACCGGCAACGTCGACCCGGCGAAGGTCCTCCAATACGCCCCGGGCGAGGTGCAGAATCTGCCCGGATACCAAGGCCAGGGTGGTGCTGGTTCCGCGTCCACGCTCGGCGGTTTCCAGGCCTGGCAGCTCGGCGGTACCTACCAAGAGGACGCCAACACCCGCGTCAGGGCGCAGAAAACGGTGGTGATCCCCGCCCAGGGGGCGGTCTATGTGCTCCTGCTCAAAGCCGATGGCCTTCAGAGCGATCAAGCCTCGTTGATCGACGCCGCCATGGTCATCGACGAAAAGACCACCATCACCGGCTGAGAAGTAGGCGGCGGCCCCGCGGGGCTCTACGGTAAACGCATGGCAGAGCAGTCATATGCGGTCGATGCCGGGCATCCACCGTCGGCGCTATTGCGTCTGATTAACCCGGTGATGGGGTTTTTGCTGCGCAGCCCCTTCGCCGGCGCGGCGCGCAAGCAATTCATGGTGCTGAGTTTCACCGGGCGCAAGACGGGACGTCCGTATTCAATTCCGTTGAGCGCGCACCTGATTGACGGCCAGCTTTACGCGCTGACCAGCGCGCCGTGGAAGCAGAACTTCCGCGACGGCGGCCCCGCCCACGTGGTGTACGACGGTGAGACGACCGCGATGCGCGGCGAGCTCATCCGCGACCGGGCCGTCGTTTCCGATCTCTTGGTGCGCGCCGCCGAGTCGTATGGCGTGGCGCGCGCGCAGCGCGTGATCGGATTGAAGTTCCGCGATCACCGCATGCCGACCCGCGACGAGTTCGCCGAGGCGGTCGACCGGCTCCACCTGGGGGCGGTCCGGCTGAGCGCGGCCG